>NZ_JBVJHK010000001.1:0-792721 GCF_055586845.1 Micromonospora sp. NPDC049139
TGATCGCGGGTGGGGATCAGAGTCCCGTCGACGATGGCGATCTGCTCGACCGGCCGCTTACGCACTGGCGCCAGGGCCAGTAGCGGCGCGAGGGTGTCGATGACCCGGTGCGCTGCGGAGTGCGACACCCCGAACAGCGGGCCGATCTGGCGCATCGTCAGGTTCGTACGCCAGTAGGCGGCGACCAGCAACACCCGATCCGGGAGGTCGAGGGCCCACTGCCGGCCCGGCCGGCCGTCGGCGATGCCGTCACCGCCGCGCTCGGCGACCAGCCGGACCAGCCTGCGGAACTGGGCGGGCTGCAGCCCGGTGAACGGGAAGATCCACTCCGGGCGGCCTGCCGAGATCACCTGCACCCCACCATGATCCACGATGGACGCGAGACCCAGTTACGAGACGTCCCTTAGGCTCCGCGATGTGGATGAATCAGAAGATCCCGTGACCCTGCGCCCCTTGGAACTGCAGGACGCCGATGTGATCGCAGAGTGGGCAGCAGACCCCGAGTTCTGTCGAACTGCTGACTGGACTGCCGACCTGCCCTTCACCGAGCGCCAGCGCTTTCACCAGACTCTCATCGAGTCACCTCCCCCCGGCCTGATCAGACTGGGGGCGATCCACGGAGGCCTCCTCGTCGGCTATGTCGATCTCCACGGCGACGAGCCCCACCGACGTGAACTGGGGTTCGTAATCGGCGAGCGAGGTCGCTGGGGTCAGGGGCTTGGGCGCCTCGCCGGGGCTGCAGCTCTCGACTACGCGTTCGACCACCTAGGGCTGCAGCTGGTCTGGGCTGAGGCCATGGATGCCAACCAGCGTTCCGTCCGCATCCTTCAGCGCCTCGGTCTGGTCGAAACCGGCAGAGGCGACGAGGGTACTTTCCTCGGCCAGCCGACCCACTACCGACGGTTCGCGATCAGCGCCAGGGACTGGTGCGGTGGAACGCACTGAAATGCCGCAGATAGTGAAAGCTGTGACGTGCCCGTGCCCGTGCCCGTGCCCGTGCCCGTGCGCGGTGCTGAGGTGAGGTTGAATGGCCCCCGTGCCAAGCATGAGTCGGTCCCGGTACGCCGGCGTTCTCGCACATCACGACGACAAAGTCGTTCTCGTGTACGAGGAGTACCCACGGTGGGGCGGCCCCTACTGGAACATCCCGAGCGGGCGGATCGAGGACCACGAGACGCCGTTTGAGGGCGCCTGTCGAGAGTTGGCCGAGGAGACAGGTCTGGTCGTCGCAACCGCGGACCTCGTTCTTCATGGCACGGCGGCGGTGACCGGAGCAGTCACCGTCAGCCGGGTGTGGAACTTCACCGTCGACGTGGTGGATCCGACCCTGCACGTCCGCGACCCAGATGGTCTGGTTCAGGAGGCCCGCTGGTTCCCCGTCGAAGAAGCAAGCCGCTTGCTTCATGAGTTGCCCTACCGGCCGCTGTCGGAGCCGTCAGTTGCGGTCCTCACCCGTCAGGCTCAGCCGGGCGCCCATTGGGCGTATTCCGATCCGGAAGCGGAGCCGGTTGTCACCTACCCCAACGGGTGAAGGACATTTGCCACGTCCCTGTCCTGCTGATGACCAAGATGCCCCGAGACCTTGCTGGACCGCGGCGACGAGCCCCGCGGACGGACTACAGCGTGTTCGCCTCCCGAACCGTTCTCGATCTGTCGTTTACCGGATCTGCCGCAGACAACGCGCGGGTCGGCGCCAATCGCCGCTCGGTAAGCACCAGCGCCGACTACGTTCGTTAACCGGGAACAGCGACAGTCAGCCCGTGGGTGGGGCCAGTTATGGCCGTCCCGGTGGAGACCATCTCGTCCGTCATAGCCAGCCATCCCTGTCGCAGCAACCCGAATGATCCCAGCGAGAGACAGGGCAGCGGCCAAACTAGCAGCCAGTCGGCGAGCATGTGCGACAGGTCGCGGACCGGGACACCGTGCCGGCAACGCGGACCAGGCCAATGACCAGTGCCGGGGGAGCGACTCGTAACGGCGCAGGTCATGGCACAGGGTCTACGCCCGGCGCTGCCGGAAAATCCCTCTAGGATCTGCGCTGCGCAGATCCGCCACACTCGGCCTGCTGGCGGCCTTCGGCTGGCATTGGCCGGCACGGCGGACCTGGGTCGATGTCGATCCTAATCACCGAGGAAGCGGAGGCACAGGGCCTCGCTGTCCCGACATGTTTCGGCCACGCGTCGTACCTCACTCAGGATCTGCTCCTCGCCCGCACCTTCTGCCCGCTCGGCAAGGAAATCCAACTCGCTGAGGAACTGAGGCATCTCGACCGACGTGAGTTCCAGCAGACCGTACGGGTCGATCCGGTCCAGCATCGGCGTCCTCCCGCGATGCTGGACCCGCTCCAGCGCCGATGCGAGGCGAAACTGAACGTCGCCGATCAGTGCTACCCGCGACTCGCGACGTCTTCGCGGGCTCGTGCCCTGCTGTTCGACTCGGATCAGTTCAACATCGACACCCACCTGCGGAGTCTAATATGACCGCCCGGGTTCGTTATGTAGATGCCGGTTGATGGACGAGCTGTCCGCGCGGCGGTGGCGGCTGGCCCGCCGCGCATGACGCGGGCGTTGTCCCGCGCCTTCCGTCGGATGGGTGTGCCGGCCACGTCGATCCACCACGAGGAGTTCGACTTCCGCTGATCCCAGCCGCGAGCATCCGTACGATAGCGTGCGGCCCCATGGGATCCGTGGACCTGGTCTTGGCCGTCGTGGCCGCCGTGGCCAACCTGGCCGTCGCCGCCGTGCTGCTCGCCAGGAGCCGTGGCGGCACGGCGGTGCCCCGGATCTTCGGCCGCCCGCAGCCCTTCCCGCGCCTGCGGGCCACGATGCACGCCTGCCTGGGGCTGGGGGTGGGCGTCGGCTGGCTCGTCAAGGACATCTTCCCGCCCCACTCCACGGCCGACGCGGTGCTGTTCAACGTGGTAAGGATCCTGCTGGTGGCTGGCCTCGTCACCGCCCTGCTGGGTGCCTTTCAGCACGCGCGATCCATCCGTGACAAGGCCGCCCGCTAGTGCGGTGGCCGCTATGTCGGGGAACGCCTGATGTTTCCGACGTGACCGAGGATCTTTGCGGCCATGATGACACCCGATGCGAGGTGGTTCGGCCACGGCATGGTGCTGATCATCGCGCTCGGCAGGTCACTGATTTGTTGCCGGAGCTGGAGGAGGTGACGTCGGACCACCTCGACCACCCGGCGCCGCCACACTGGCTGCCGATCCGCAGGCCCTCGCCGTCGCAGCGCGGGTCCCGCTCAGTCGAGCGCCGACTCACCGCCAGGGTAGGCGAAGGACGAGCGTGGTGAATAGAAGCCCCAGACGATTTCGAGCGGCTCAGCGGGGCGCAGGGCGTAGACCGAGTGGCCGGGTGCCAGGAACTCCACCGACTCGATCTCGAAGGGGTCGACCGGCTCCGCCACGAAGGGGTAGTTCCCGCTCACCAGCCTGCCGCCGAGTTGAGTGAGGTAGCGGAGCTGTCCCCGGTTCACGGCATCACCGGTGCGGCCGACCCGGGCCGTCGTGCGGATCACCGGTACGCCGTCCGCCTCCGTGGTGGCGACCAGCCGGTGCCCCCTCACCTCGATCGTGGTGGTGCCCGCGCTCGCCGGCGCGCCCCGGGCGGCGGCGTAGTCGCGTACCACCGGGCTGGAGTTGAAGTAGTGCGTCCACCAGCGGCCGGGGGTCACCCCGTCCGGGGCGTCGACTCCAGACAGGTCCGGACCGAGATACGTCAGCGAGTATGCGCCGAAGCCGGACGTCTGCGCGGCGTCGTCAACGACGTACTGGTTCATGAAGACCTGCCGGTTCGGGGCGGGCTTGAGGCCCTCCGGCACCAACGCGGCAACCGCGTCGGGGTCGGCCGGAACCCAACCGAAATAGATCATCCGGCTGTTCACCACGAGCTGCGGTGCGGTGAGCTCAGTCACGAGAACCCCTTCCACGCATCCGATCGGTTGCCACGACGCTACGTGCCGCACGCCGCATAGACACCGACGGATTGGCGACACCGGGGGCGCCGGCAACGGTCGCACCGACCGCCGTTTCCGATCGGCCTTGGCGGTGGTCCTGATCGGCTCGGTGACGCGTGAGCGCATCGAGGTGGTGCCCGATCCGTAGGGCCCCCTCTCTCGGCAAGCGCCGCCGCGGCTGTCGCCGCCCTCGCGAACGAACTGAGGACATCCGGGTGAACCCCGTCAACCCGGGGATGGTCAAGACCGAGATGGCGATGAACGAACGCCTGCTGAGGCGTACATCCCCGGCGTGGAGACCCCGACCCTCGCGGACGTGGTCAGGCGCGCTGGGCGAGGGCGTCGACCAGACGGCGTGCCGAGCCGGCCAGGTTCCACTCGCCGGCCAGCTCCAGCAGCCGGTCCGGGTTGGCCGGGGCGCTGGGCAGCGCGGTGGCCAGCTCGGGCAGCGGCACGTCGAGGGCGACCCGGACCACCTTCGGCGCCACGGCCAGGTAGTCCCGCGCGGCGGCGAGCTTGGTGCGCAGCCCGGGGGCGAAGCCGGAACCCGGCTCGTCCAGGGCGGCCAGGATGCCCGCGATGTCGCCGTAGCGTTCCACGAGCCGGGCGGCCGTCTTCTCGCCCACGCCCGGCACCCCGGGCAGCCCGTCGCTCGGGTCTCCGCGCAGGGCGGCGAAGTCGGCATACCGGGCGGCCGGCACCCCGTAGCGGGACCGCACGGCGGCGTCGTCGCAGTCCTCCAACTTGGCCACGCCCCGCCCGACGTAGAGCAGTCGCACCGGGCGGGCGTCGTCGACGAGCTGGAACAGGTCCCGGTCGCCGGAGACCACCTCGACCGGCGCCGGCTGGGTCACCGACAGGGTGCCGAGCACGTCGTCGGCCTCGTAGCCGGCCGCGCCGACGTGGGTGATGCCGACGGCGTCGAGCACCTCCAGGATCAGCGGCACCTGTGGGCTGAGCGTGTCGGGCACCACCTCGCCGCCCTCGGGAGCCAGCCGGTGCGCCTTGTACGACGGCAGCAGCGCGACGCGCCACTCGGGTCGCCAGTCGTGGTCCATGGCGCAGACCATCCGGTCGGGCCGGCGGGTGCGGATCAGGGCCGCCAGCATGTCGAGGAAGCCGCGCACCGCGTTGACCGGGCTGCCGTCGGCGGCGCGGGCCGCGGACTCGGGGATGCCGAAGAAGGCCCGGAAGTAGAGGCTGGGCGCGTCGATGAGCATGATCGGGGGTCGCTGTGCCACGCCCGACAGCCTGGCACACCGCACCGACGTTCGGGGGGTACGGCACGGCGGGGACAGCCCGGCGGTCAGGGGCGCTCGTCACCGGAGTAGAGCGTCTCGCGGCGGGCCAGGTACTGCACCGCGTAGCTCGTGACCAGCAGGGCGACCGCGAGCGCCATCTCGATCCAGGCCGCCGTACCGTCGGCGATCGTCAGGCCGACGATCAGCAGCACCAGGCCGGCGACCGCGAGGATCCCGGACCAGAGCAGGCGGCGGCGGCGCGCCGCGGCGCGGGCCGGGTCGTTCGGTGCCACGGCTGTCGCTCCTCTCCGCCGGCGGGGCGCTCGCGGCTCCAGGCTATCGGCGCGACCGGCCGGTCGTGCCGGAACCGTGCTGCGAGCGCCCCGACGAGGGGCGCAGACTGGCCGGTGTGACGTTCGTTCCCGGCCTGACGCTCGGCCGACGGTTCCACGACGAGGTGCTCGCGCCGATCCTGCGCCGGCGCTTTCCCGGCCTGCGCTACGCGGCCGGCCTGCTCGACGGCGGCTCGGAGCTGCTCGGGCTGGACACCGCGCGTTCCACGGACCACGACTGGGGGCCGCGGGCGCAGCTCTTCGTGGCGGCTGCCGACGCGTGGCGGATCCCGCGGCTGCACGCCGCGCTGGACGCCGACCTGCCGGCCGACTTCCTCGGCTGGCCGACCCGGTTCGCCGGCCACGGCCGCCTCGGCGTGGTCGACCCGGCGGGCGTCCGGCACGGGGTGAAGATCGACGAGCTGGTCGGCTGGTGGCGCGACCGGCTCGGCTTCGACCCGGCCGCCGGGGTCACCACAGCCGACTGGCTGGCCATCCCGACCCAGCGGCTGGCCGAGGTGACCGGCGGCGAGGTCTTCCACGACGGCCTCGACGGGGCGCTCACCGGGGCGCGGGCGGCGCTGCGGTGGTACCCGGACGACGTGTGGCGGTACGTGCTCGCCGCCGGGTGGACCCGCGTCGCCCAGGCGGAACACCTGCCCGGCCGCTGTGCCGAGGTCGGCGATGACGTCGGCAGCCGGATGGTCACCGCCGGGCTGGCCCGGGACGTGATGCGGCTCGGCCTGCTGCTGCGCCGCCGCTGGCCGCCGTACGACAAGTGGCTGGGCACGGTGTTCGGCCGGCTGCCCGGCGCGGGGCCCGTGGTCGCGGCCCTGGCCGACGCGCTGGGCCCGGGCGACTGGCCGCGCCGGGAGGACGGGCTGGTCCGGGCGCTGGAGGCCGTCGCGGCCTGGACCGACGACACCGGGCTGGCGGCGCCGGTGGGCGCCCGGCCGCGCCCCTTCCACCGCCGGCCCTTCCTGGTCCTGGACGCCGGCCGGGTCGCCGCCGCGCTGCACGCCGCCGTCACCGACCCGGCCCTGCGCGGGCGGCCGCCGGTCGGTGCGGTCGACCAGTTCGTCGACAGCGTGGACCTGCTGACCCACGCCGACCGGGCCCGCCGGCTGGCCGGCGCGCTGCCCGTCGTGCCGGACGGGCCGGGCTGAGCGCGGGGTCGGGCCGTCAGCGGCCCGCCGGTACGGGGCTCGCCCGGCGGTCGTCGGCCGCCCGGTCGTGGTCGGTGAGGTCGCGCAGGCGCCGGACGGGGGACAGCAGCAGCGCCAGGGGCGCGCAGGCCGCCGCGAACGCGAAGACCAGCAGGGTGGCGCGGGTCCCGGCGACGCCGGCGAGGGCGCCCGCGAGCAGGCCGCCAACCGGGATGGCTCCCCAGGAGACGAACCGGACGGTCGCCATCACCCGGGAGAGCAGCTCGGGCGGGCTGGCGATCTGCCGGTAGGTCCGGGTGGTCACGCTGAGCACCACGATGCCGGCCGCGAAGACGACGTTGCCGACCGCGAAGGCGACGTACGCCGGCCAGCCGGTGCCCCAGGGGACGACGAACGCCCCGCCGACCGACACGAAGCCGGCGACGACCAGGGCCCGGGCGGTCCCGATCCGGGCGGTGATCCGGGACGTCAGCGCGGCCCCCACGAGCGATCCGATGCCCTCGACGGCGAGCAGCAGGCCGACCAGGCCCGCCGGGGCGTGCAGCTCGCGCACCAGGTGCAGCGGGTAGAGCGCGAGCTGCGCGCCGCAGACGAAGTTCACCGCCGTCGCGGCCCACATGCCGGGGCCCATCACCGGGTGGTACGCCACGAAGCGCCAGCCCTCGCGGATCATCTCCCCGACCGGCGGCCAGCGGTCCGGCGCGTCGACGCGGCGGGCGGGCAGGGAACGGAGCAGGGCCGCCGAGACGAGATAGCCGGCGGCGTCGACGAGCAGGGTCGGCACCGCGCCGAGCGCCTGCACCGCGAGGCCGCCGAGCGGCGGCCCGCCGAGCTGGGTGGTGGCGTGCGTGGCGGAGGTCAGGCTGTTGCGGGACTGCAGTTGGTCCCGGTCGACGATGCTCGGCAGGAAGGTCGAGTTGGCCACGTCGAAGAGCACCGTGGCGAAGCTGACCACCAGCGCGGTGACCACCAGGTGGGCGACGGTCAACCGGTCGGACCACCACGCGACCGGCACCGACGCGACGGCCAGCGCGCGGGCCAGGTCGGCGCCCACCTGCGTCCCGCGCAGCGGCAGCCGCTGCGTGACGACGCCGGCCGGCAGCCCGATCACGAGCCAGGCGACGTAGCTGGCCGCCGCGATGAGGCCCATCTCGAACGCGGTGGCGTCGAGCACCGTCAGCGCGGTCAACGGCAGCGCCACGGCGCCGACCGCCGACCCGACCGCGCTGGTCGTGCCGGCGGCCCACCACCGCCAGAACACCCCGGCTGCATGCCCGACGCCCATGTCGTCCGCCCCCGTCCGCGAGCCAGTGAGTTCCAATTTGAAACGGACTATAGTCGAGGGCGACGGAGCGGGCGGGGGTGGGATGTGCGGCGGGCCGACCTGGCGGACGCGGACTGCGGCATCGCGCAGGCGCTGGGCGTCCTCGGCGACTGGTGGACGTTCCTCATCGTGCGCGAGGTCGCCGGCGGGACGACCCGCTTCGACGCGCTCCACCGCGAGCTGGGCGTCAGTCGCCGGGCGCTGACCGAACGCCTGGCCGGGCTCGTCACGCACGGCGTGCTGGAGCGACGGCCCTACTCCGCGCACCCGCCCCGCTTCGACTACCTGCTCACCGCCAAGGGCGAGGGCCTGCTGCCGGTGCTCATCGCCCTGCAGGACTGGGGCACCCGGTACGTGATGGGCGACGGCGACCTCACCGCGACCGCCGACGCCGCCTCCGCCGAGGCGCGCCGCGTGCACGACCTGGTCGGCCGGCGGCTGCCCGACGTCGTCCTGCCCGGGCACGACGGCCGGCCGGTCGCGCCGGCCGACGCGCGGGGCTGGAACGTGCTCTACTTCTTCCCCGGGGCGTTCGCGCCCGGGGCACGGGCCCTTCCGCCGGGCTGGGGGGAGATCCCCGGCGCGGCCGGCTGCACGTTGGAGTCCACCAGCTACGCCGCCCGGCACGCGGACTTCCGGGCCGCCGGCGCGCGGGTCCTCGGAGTGAGCACCCAGCGGCCCGACCAGCTCGCCGACTTCGTGGCGCACGCCGAGCTGCCCTTCCCGCTGCTGTCCGACCAGGACGGCCGGCTCGCGGCGGGCCTGTCGCTGCCCACCTTCCGCGCCGGCGGCGTCGAGCGGTTCAAGCGCCTGACCCTGCTGGTCGGCTCCGACGCCGTCGTCCGCGCGGTGCAGTTCCCGGTGACCGACCCCGCCGGCTCCGTCGACGAGATGCTCGCCCTCGTCCGCCGCCGGGCCGCCCTCTGAGCGTCCGGCCGGGCAGCGCCCGTCGGCGCGCCGGGCCGCCGCCCGCGCCTCGTCCGGGAGCGCCCGCCGGAGCGTCGGGTGGGCTGGGTCGGCGCCCGAACGACCGTTAAGCTGACCGGTGTGGGATCCGAGAAGCTGTACCCGCCGCAGCGGCTGGCCGCCGCGCAGCGCGCCACCGCCGCCGCCGGGCTGGATGCGCTGCTGCTCACCCCCGGCTCAGACCTGCGCTACCTGACCGGCTACGACGCGCACGCCGGCGAGCGCCTGACCTGCCTGGTGCTGCCCGCCGAGGGCGAGCCGACGCTGGTCGTGCCCGCCCTGGAGCGGCCGGCCGCCGAGGCGTCCCCGGCCCCGGCCACCGGCGTGCGGATCGTCGACCACGCCGACGGCACGGACCCGTACCCTCTCGTCACCGCCGCCCTCGGCGGGCCGGTGGCGGCGGTCGGGCTGGCCGACCGGATGTGGGCCGAGCAGGTCCTCGCCCTGCGCGCCACGCTGCCCGGCGCCACCCAGCGGCTGGCCTCCGAGGCGCTGCGCGAGCTGCGCATCCGCAAGTCCCCGGCGGAGGTGGCGGCGCTGGCCGAGGCGGGCGCGGCGATCGACGCGGTGCACGACCGGATGGGGGAGTGGCTGCGGCCGGGGCGCACCGAGACGGAGGTCGCCGCAGACATCGGCGCGGCGATCCGGGCCGCCGGCCACGTCACCGTCGACTTCGTGATCGTCGCCGCCGGCCCGAACGGCGCCAGCCCGCACCACGGCACCTCCGACCGGCCGATCGGCGTCGGCGAGCCGGTGGTGGTGGACATCGGCGGCACCATGCCCTCGGGCTACCGCTCCGACTGCACCCGCACCTACGTCGCCGGCGGTCCGCCGCCGGCCGAGTTCGCCGAGTACTACGAGGTGCTGCGTGCCGCCCAGGCGGCGGCGGTGGCCGCGGTCCGCCCCGGAGTGACCGCCGAGGCCGTCGACGCCGCCGCGCGGGAGCCGATCGCCGCCGCCGGCCACGGCGCGGCGTTCCTGCACCGCACCGGCCACGGCATCGGTCTGGACGGCCACGAGGAGCCGTACGTGGTGGCCGGCAACGCCCGCCCGCTGGAGGCGGGGATGGCGTTCTCCGTCGAACCGGGCATCTACCTGGCGGGCCGGCACGGCGCCCGCATCGAGGACATCGTCGTCTGCACCACGGACGGCGTGCAACGGCTCAACACCACCCCCACGGAGCTCATCGCGCTATGACTGTCGACCGGATCCTCCCCACCGACGAGGCCCACGACCTGCTCGACCTCGCCACCGAACTCGCCGACCGGGAGCTCGCCCCGAAGGCGGCCGGGTTCGAGGAGCGCGCCGAGTTCCCCCGCGAGGTGCTGCGCACCCTCGGCCGGGCGGGCCTGCTCGGCCTGCCGTACGCCGAGGAGCACGGCGGCGCCGCCCAGCCGTACGAGGTCTACCTGCAGGTGCTGGAGATCCTGGCCAGCCGCTGGCTCGCGGTCGCCGAGGCGGTCAGCGTGCACACCCTGTCCTGCTACCCGCTCGCCCAGTTCGGCACCGACGAGCAGCGCAAGCTGCTGCCGGACATGGTCGGCGGGGAACTGCTCGGGGCGTACTGCCTCTCGGAGCCGCAGGGCGGGTCGGACGCGGCCAGCCTGACCACGAAGGCCGTGCGGGACGGCGATTCCTACGTGGTCACCGGCACCAAGGCGTGGATCACCCACGCCCGGGTGGCGGACTTCTACAACATCTTCTGCCGCACCGGCGGGCCCGGCCCGAAGGGCATCTCCTGCCTGCTGGCCGACCGGGGCACGCCGGGCATCGCTCCGCAGGCCGCCGAGCGGACGATGGGCCTGCACGCCTCGCCGGTGGCACAGGTCGCCTTCGACGACGCCCGGGTGCCGACCGAGCGGCTCATCGGCGGGGAGGGGATGGGCTTCACCATCGCCATGTCCGCCCTGGACTCGGGGCGTCTCGGCATCGCCGCCTGCGCGGTGGGGCTGGCCCAGGCGGCACTGGACTACGCGGTGGGCTACGCGAAGGAACGGCAGCAGTTCGGTCGGGCGATCATCGACTTCCAGGGGCTGGGCTTCACCCTCGCCGACCTGGCCACCCAGATCTCCGCCGCCCGGGCGCTGATGCTCTCTGCGGCCCGGCTGCGCGACGCCGGCCGGCCGTACTCGATCGAGGCGGCGAAGGCGAAGCTGTTCGCCACCGACGTGGCGATGCGGGTCACCACCGACGCGGTGCAGGTGCTCGGCGGCGCCGGCTACGTGACCGACCACCCGGTGGAGCGCTACATGCGTGAGGCCAAGGTGCTGCAGATCGTCGAGGGCACCAACCAGATCCAACGGCTGGTCATCTCCCGGGCGCTCGCGAAGGGCTGACGGTGCCCCGACGGGCCGGCACGACGCGTACGCCGCGTCGTGCCGGCGGGGGCGCGTCGTCGCAGCCGGGCGGTTTTCCCGGTAGGTTGCACGCCGTGGAGGAGATCGACCGCGCCATCGTCGCCGCACTGACCGCTGACGGTCGGCTGTCGTACACGGATCTGGCGGAGAAGGTGGGCCTGTCGGTGTCCGCGGTGCACCAGCGGGTGCGCCGGCTGGAGCAGCGCGGCGTGATCAAGGGGTATGCCGCCCGGGTCTCCTTCGAGGCTCTGGACCTGCCGCTGACCGCGTTCGTGGCGATCCGGCCGTTCGACCCGTCCCAGCCGGACGACGCCCCGGAGCGGCTGGCCCACCTGCCGGAGATCGACTCGTGCTACTCCGTGGCGGGGGAGGACTTCTACCTGCTGCTGGTGCGGGTGGCCAGCCCGACCGACCTGGAGCGGGTGCTCCAGGAGATCCGGACGGCGGCGAACGTGACCACCCGCACGACGGTGGTGCTGTCGACCCCGTACGAGAACCGGCCGCCGAAGATCAGTGCCGAGCTCCAGGCTCGGGCGCGTTCCCGCTCGGCGGGGGAACCGGCTGGTTCCACCGCTGGATGACCCGCCGGCCGTGCTCATGACCGAGCACGCTGACGGTGGCGGTGTCCAGCCGCAGCAGCCCGCCGGCCGACGGCGGCAGGCCGACCCAGCGGGCGCCGAGCACCCGCAGGCTGTGGCCGTGCCCGACGAGGGCCACGGTGCCCCGGTCGAGCAGCGGGTGGACCCGGGCGAGCACCCGGTCGACGCGCTCGCCGACCTCGCTGGGGGACTCCCCGCCGGGGCAGCCGTCCGCCCAGAGGTTCCAGCTCGGGTGGTCGTCGTGGATGTCGGCGGTGGTGCGGCCCTCGTAGTCGCCGTAGTGCCACTCGGCGAGGTCGTCGTCGGTGCCGGTGACGGGGAGGCCGGCGAGCTGGGCGGTGCGCAGCGCCCGGGCCCGGGGGCTGGTGAGGACGGCGGCGACGTGCCGGCCGGCGAGGAACCCGCCGAGGGCGCGGGCCTGCCGCTCGCCGTCGGGGGTGAGCGGCAGGTCGGTGTACGAGGTGTGCCGGCGGCTGGCGCTCCAGGTGGTCTCGCCATGCCGGATCAGCAGGATCTCTCCCATTCGTCCAGTCAACCAGAAGCCCGTCACTCCCGTTCACCTAGCTTCCTAGGACGCCATAAAGGGTGTGCGCCCCACCACCCGACACAGCCGAGGTTTCCGGCTGCCGGGTGCGGGCACGCAGTCGGACGAGGGCACGGAGGGGCCGGCCCGGCGCAGAGGCAGGGGAGGCGACATGAGCTTCACCGACAAGGCGAAGAACAAGGTCGAGCAGTTGACCGGCGCGGCCAAGGAGCGGATCGGCGACGTCACCGACAATGAGCGGATGCGGGGCGAGGGCGCCACGCAGCAGAGCGACGCGCGTGCCCGGCAGGCCGGCGAGCGCATGAAGGAAGCCGGCCGCGACGCGAAGGACGCCTTCACCCGGTGACCCGTGCGCGATGACGGACCCTGGCGCGCATGCCGGGGTCCGTCATCGCGCACGGGGAACGGGCCCGGTCGCAGCTTCCAGCCCAGAACGCGGCCTGAGGACTGCGGCCTGGATCTGGGTGGTGTCCGGCCCGTAGCGTGCCATCCGTTTGCTGACGGTCGATGGCGCCACCGGCGTCAGGTTGATCAGCAGCAGCCCTGCTCGTCGGAATCCGGGCAGGCGGCCGGGTCTACGGTCAGCACGAGACCGAGCAGGTCCGCGAGGGCGTGCGCCAGCCGGGCGTCGGCCAGCTCGTACCGGGTGCGGCGGCCCTGCGGCGCCGCGACGACCAGGCCGCAGCCGCGCAGACACGACAGGTGGTTCGACAGGTTCTGCCGGGTCGTGCCCAGCAGTTCGGCCAGTTCCGCTGGGTATCCCGGCCCGTCGCGCAGCGCCAGCAGCAGCCGCGCCCGGGTCGGGTCCGACAGGGCATGACCGAAGCGGGCCAACACCTGCCCGTGCGTCAACGTCTCCACGCTGCGGATAGTACACCCAGTGATGTACTGATCGAGGTGGCCGCCGCCTACGGCAAACCGGGTGAACCGTCGTGCGGACGTGTCGCCGTGGGCCGGAGACGTGCCACCCCCGGAGCCGGTGGTCGGCGCCGGGGGTGGTGGGGTGCGGGTGGGTCAGTCGTCGACGCGGTGGTCGGCCCACCACTTCTGCCCGGTCTCGGGCAGGGTGTCGATCGGGTCGTAGTAGGCGTAGCGCTTGTTGAGCGCCTCGGTGTCGGCGGACTCGATCGAGGTGCGGTAGTTCTTGGTCCAGTAGGAGATGCCGCGCTCGCGGTCGTACTCGGTGAGCATGTGCACCCAGCGCTTGCCGACGAAGGGGACGTCGCAGACGATGCGCGGCGTGGCGTAGCCGGGCAGGTAGCCCATGATGTCGTGCTGGAGCTGCTGGGCGTGCCAGACCGGGACGCGCCAGTGTTCGGCGTTGGGGATCATGTCGCACATGTAGAAGTAGTACGGCAGGATGCCCGCCTCGCCCTGGAGGGCGAAGCAGAGGTCGAGCAGGTCGGGGGCGGTGGCGTTGACGCCGCGCATGAGCACGCCCTGGTTGCGGACGTCGCGGACGCCGACGTCGAGGGCGGTCTGGGCGGCCCTGGCGACCAGCGGGGTGAGCGACTGGGCGTGGTTGACGTGGGTGTGGATGGCCAGGTTGACGCCGCGGCGGGCGGCGGTGCGGGCGACGCGTTCGAGGCCCTCGACGACGTCGGGCTGGAGCCAGTGCTGGGGCAGGCCCATGAGCGCCTTGGTGGCGAGCCGGATGTCGCGGATGGTCTCGATCTCGAGCAGCCGCATCAGGTAGGACTCGAGGTTCTTCCAGGGGACGTTGGCCACGTCGCCGCCGGAGACGACGACGTCGCGGACGCCGGGGTGGGCCTTGAGGTAGCTGATGTGGGCGTCGTAGCGGTCGACGGGCTTGAGGGTGAGCTTGAGCTTGTCGACGGTGGGGGTGGAGTTGCCGACGAGGTCCATGCGGGTGCAGTGGCCGCAGTACTGCGGGCAGGTGGAGAGCAGTTCGGCGAGGACCTTGGTGGGGTAGCGGTGGGTGAGGCCTTCGGCGACCCACATGTCGTGTTCGTGCAGGGAGTCGCGGCTGGCGTACGGGTGGGAGGGCCAGTCGGTGCGCCGGTCGGAGGCGACGGGGATCATGTAGCGCCGGATGGGGTCGGCGAGGAGCGCCTCGGTGGTCATCGGGGCGAACGGGACCATGGTGTTGAGCATCTGCGGCGGCACCAGCATGGACATGGTGGCCAGGGCCTTCTGGTCGGCCTCGAGGTCGGCGTAGAAGGTCTCGTCGACGAGGTCACCGAGCACGGTGCGTAGCTGCTTGATGTTCTTGACGCAGTTGACGCGCTGCCACTGCGCGTTCTCCCACTGGTCGCGGGTGACGTGGCGCCAGCCGGGGAAGCGGGTCCAGTCGGGTTCGACGAGGGGTGCGCGGCGGTATTCGTAGGGCTGTCCGGCGGTGGGGACCGCGACCGGCGCGGGGCGGGACGCTGGGATGGTCTCCACCGGTTGTGTCTGGGTCACGGCCCCTCCTCGGGTGGTGCAGTTGATCAGCGATTCCGAAGGCTACTGGAAAATATCCGGTGAAGAAATTAGTCTGCCGGAAGTTTTCCCGCTACGCGAGCCCTGGCCGGGGCTTCGGGCGGCTTGACAGGGGGTGGTCGGCGTGACGTCACCGGTGGGTCTGCACCGCGTTGTCGAACCGGCGGGGGTGCTGCCGCAGGCGGCGTGGCGGCTCGACGCGAGCCCGGAGATCGCGGCGAACGAGGTCCGCATCCGGGTGGAGCGGTTGAACCTGGACGCGGCGAGCTTCCGGCAACTGTGGGAGAAGCACGGCGGTGACGGCGACGCGGTCCGCGCCGAGGTGCTGGAGATCGTGTCGACCCGGGGGAAGATGCAGAACCCGGTGACCGGTTCCGGCGGGATGCTGATCGGCACGGTGGAGGAGGCGGGGCGGCGTTCCCCGCTGGGGTTGAAGGCGGGGGAGCGGGTGGCGACGCTGGTGTCGCTGACGCTGACGCCGCTGACGATCCTCGACGGGCTGGCGCGGTGGGACGGGCGCAGCGAGCAGGTGCCGTGCGACGGGTACGCGATCCTGTTCGCCCGGTCGATCGCGGCGGTGCTGCCGGCGGACCTGGATCCGCAGTTGTCCCTGGCGGTGCTGGACGTGTGCGGGGCGCCGGCGTTGACCTCGCGGGTGGTGGCGCGGCACGTGGCGGACCGGGAGCGGGCGGGGGACGCGTCGCCGGTGCGGGTGGCGGTGATCGGTGGCGCGGGCAAGAGCGGGTCGTTGTCCCTCGCGGCGGCGCGGCGGGCGGGCGCCGGCCGTACGGTCGGGGTGGTGCCGGTGGCGGCGGAGCGGGACGCGCTGACGGCGGCGGGTCTGGCGGACGCGGTGGCGTTGGCGGACGCGCGGGATCCGGTGGCGTTGTCGTCGGCGGTGACCACGGCGCTGGGTGCGCCGGCCGACGTGACGGTGGTCTGCGTGGACGTGCCGGGTTGTGAGCACGGGGCGGTGCTGGCGACCGCGGACGGCGGCACGGTGGTCTTCTTCTCGATGGCGACGAGTTTCGCGGCGGCGGCGTTGGGCGCGGAGGGTCTGGCGGCGGACGTGACGATGCTGGTGGGCAACGGCTACGTGCCGGGGCACGCGGAGTTGGCGTTGGGGTTGTTGCGGTCGGAGCCGGGGGTCCGGGCGCTGTTCGAGTCGCGGCTGGCGGCAGACTGATTGTCATGACGAACCCCTCGACTCTGTACCGCGGCGGCGTGCTGCACTGTCCGGCCGATCCGAGCGCGACGGCCCTGTTGGTGACCGACGGCAGGATCTCGTGGTTGGGGGCGGACGCGGACGCGCCGGCGGCCGACCGGGTGGTGGACCTGGACGGGGCGTTGGTGACGCCGGCGTTCGTGGATTCGCACGTGCACGCGACCGACACGGGGTTGGCGTTGTCGGGGCTGGACCTGTCGGCGGTGCGGTCGGCGGGGGAGTTGCTGGACGCGGTGGCGGCGTTCGTGGCGGGATTGCCGTCGGACGCGGTGGTGCTGGGGCACGGGTGGGACGAGTCGAGTTGGCCGGTGCCGGATCTGCCGGATGCGGCGACGCTGGATCGTGCGGCCGGGGGGCGGCGGGTTTATCTGTCGCAGGCGTCGATCCATTCGGCGTTGGTGTCGGCGGCGCTGCTGGCGGCGTGTCCGGAGGCGGCGTCGGCGGTGGGGTTCGACCCGTCGGGTTGGTTGCGGCGTGACGCGCACCACGTGGTGCGGGCGGCGGCGTTCGGGTCGGTGACGCGGGCGCAGCGGGTGGCGGCGCAGCGGGCGGCGTTGGCGCACGCGGCGTCGTTGGGCATCGCGGCGGTGCACGAGTGCGGTGGTCCGGAGATCTCCGACGAGGAGGACTTCACGGGCCTGCTGGCGTTGTCGGGCGACGGCGTGGCGGAGGTGTACGGGTACTGGGGTGAGCTGCTGGGTGCGGCGCGGGCCCGGGAGTTGGGCGCGGTCGGGGCGGGGGGTGACCTGTTCGCCGACGGGGCGTTGGGGTCGCGTACGGCGCATGTGTCGCGGGACTACCTGGACGGCGACGGGGGCTGCGGGCACGGGTACGTCTCGGCGGAGCAGGTGCGGGACCATCTGTTGGACTGCGCGGCGCACGGCATGCAGGGCGGGTTCCACGCGATCGGTGATGCGGCGATCTCGACGGTGCTGGAGGGTTTCGCGGGCGCGGCGGAGAAGCTGGGCACGGATCGGGTGCGGGCGGCGCGGCACCGGGTGGAGCACGCGGAGATCATGAACAAGCGGCTGATCGCCGGGTTCGTGGAGTACGGGATCGTGGCGAGCATGCAGCCGGCGTTCGACCGGTTGTGGGGCGGTGCGGGCCGGATGTACGAGTCGCGGTTGGGTCTGGACCGGTCGTTGGAGTCGAACCCGATGGGGGCGATGCACGGGGTCGGGGTGGCGTTGGCGTTCGGGTCGGATTCGCCGGTGACGCCGTTGGATCCGTGGGGTTCGGTGCGGGCGGCGGTGTGGCACCACAATCCGACGCAGCGGATGAGTGTGCGGGCGGCGTTCGCGGCGCACACGCGTGGCGGGTGGCGGGCGGTGCACCTGGACAACGAGGGTGTGCTGGCGTTGGGGGCGCCGGCGACGTTCGCGGTGTGGTCGACGCCGGCGGGGGTGGAGCGGGGTCTGCCGGTGTTGTTGGCCGAGGACCTGGAGGCGCGGGGTCCGGAGGATCCGACGCCGTTGCCGGTGTGTCGGCGCACGGTGCTGCGTGGTGACGTGATCTACGAGGAAGGGTCGGCGTGAGCGAGCGTGGCGGGTGGTTCGGTGGGGGCGCGGG
The DNA here is from genome assembly GCF_055586845.1 of Micromonospora sp. NPDC049139. NCBI lineage: Bacteria > Bacillati > Actinomycetota > Actinomycetes > Micromonosporales > Micromonosporaceae > Micromonospora > Micromonospora sp. NPDC049139. The sequence continues at coordinate 17,729 of NZ_JBVJHK010000001.1, forward strand.
TCGCGTCGTCGCGGGCCGGAGTGAGGTGACGGTGTGACGGGCAAGCTTGACCTGGATCCGCGGTTGGTGGCGCGGGCGCGGGAGTTGGCGCGCCGTGCCGGGCAGCCGGTGGTGGATCTGGCGCGCAGCCACACGACGGTGTCGGTGGAGCGGGCGGTGCTGCGGTTGGCGGGGGTGACCGGCGCCGACCCGGATGGCATTCCGTGGGTGAACCGGCTCGTCGACGCGGTGGTCGCGGACGTGGGGTTGGGGCACGGGGTGGCGGTGCCGGTGTTCGACGCCATGGCGCGGGAGCAGATCGCCGATGTGACGTTGCTGGCGCAGAAGGCGGCGGCGGGGTCGGTGCGGTTCGAGGTGCCGTCGGGGAAGGCGGCCACGGTGGCGCGGAAGGCGGCGCGGAAGGCCGTGGCGGCCGGTATCCGGCTGGTCGACCGGCGCCGTGTCGAGCGGGAGCGTCTGGTCAAGCGGTACGGGGATCCGAAGCAGCGGCCGTGGATCTACCTGATCGTGGCGACGGGGGACATCTACGAGGACATTCCGCAGGCGCAGGCGGCGGCGCGGGCGGGTGCGGACATCATCGCGGTGATCCGGTCGACGGGGCAGTCGCTGCTGGACTATGTGCCGGAGGGCGCGACCCGGGAGGGGTTCGCCGGCACGTACGCGACGCAGGAGAACTTCCGGCTGATGCGGGCGGCGTTGGACGAGTCGTCGAAGGAGTTGGGCCGGTACGTGCGGCTGACGAACTACGCGTCGGGGCTGTGCATGCCGGAGATGGCGACCCTCGCCGGCCTGGAACGGCTCGACATGATGTTGAACGACTCGATGTACGGGATCCTGTTCCGCGACATCAACCCGATCCGTACGTTCGTGGACCAGCGGTTCTCGCGGCAGGTGCACGCGCGGGCGGGGATCATCATCAACACCGGTGAGGACAACTACCTGACCACCGCGGACGCGGTGGACGAGGCGCACACGGTGACGGTGTCGCAGTTGCTGAACGAGTTCTTCGCGCACGAGGCGGGGCTGCAGGACTGGCAGTTGGGCCTGGGGCACGCGTTCGAGATCAACCCGGATGTGCCGGGGTCGTTCCGGTTGGAGTTGGCGCACGCGCTGCTGGCGCGGGAGTTGTTCCCGGACGCGCCGCTGAAGTGGATGCCGCCGACGAAGCACATGACGGGGGACGTGTTCCGGGGGAACCTGCTGGACGGGTTCTTCAACCTGGTGGGCACGATGACGGGTCAGGGGATCCTGCTGGTGGGGATGATGACCGAGGCGGTGGTGACGCCGTGGTTGTCGGACCGGGACATCGCGCTGCAGAACGTGCGGTACGTGCTGGGTGCGGCCGGTGGGTTGCACGAGGATTTCGTGCCGGCGCCGGGCGGGTTCATCCAGCAGCGGGCCAACCGGGTGCTCGGTGAGGCGGTGGATCTGCTGGAGCGCATCGGGGAGCAGTCGCTGTTGACGGCGATCGCCGAGGGCACGTTCGGGATCATGAAGCGGCCGGCGGACCGGGGCAAGGGTCTGGCGGGGGTGGCCGCGCACGAGGCCGACTACTTCAACCCGGCCACGGAGATCCTGGAAGGGGATGCGGCGTGAGCGCCGTCGAGGTCGGCGCGGTGGCGCCGGGCGGCGGGGCCGCCGAGAAGAAGATCGTGCGGCCGTACGGGGACACCACGGGCGACGGCATGGTGCAGGTGTCGTTCACGTTGCCGGTGCCGCACGACAAGCGGGCCGAGGGCGCGGCGGTGCAGTTGGCGAACAAGATGGGCATCGACCCGGCGATGCTGGTGCACGCCAAGCCGATGAGTGACGGTTTCACCTTCTTCGTGGTGTACGGGCGGGTGAACCACCTGGTGGACCTGTCGGCGGTGCAGGTGGTGGAGCGTGACTTCCCGCTGCTGTCGGCCAAGGAGGTCAACGCGGTGGTGAAGCAGCGGTTGCGGCGCAAGTTGTCGGTGGTGGGGGCGTGTATCGGCACGGACGCGCACACCGTGGGCATCGACGCGATCCTCAACGTCAAGGGCATCGCGGGGGAGAAGGGCCTGGAGTACTACCGGGAGTTGAAGGTCACGAACCTGGGTGCGCAGGTGAGCGTGCCGGAGTTGGTGGAGGCGGCCCGGGTGGAGAAGGCCGACGCGGTGCTGGTGTCGCAGGTGGTGACGCAGCGCGACGCGCACCTGCACAACACGCGGGAGATGTCGGCGGCGTTCCGGGAGGCGATGCCGGCGGGACGCCGGCCGCTGCTGATCGTGGGTGGGCCGCGGTTCGACGAGACGATGGCCGGCGAGTTGGGCGTGGACCGGATCTTCGGCCGGGGCACCACGCCGGGCGAGGTGGCGAGCTATCTGGTGCACGCGTTGATCACGGAGAAGAAGGCGAAGGCATGAGTGATTCCCGGGTCGGTCTGACCGTCACCCACCGGCGGTACGTGCCCTACTCGCACGCGCACTACGCGGGCAACCTGGTCGACGGGGCGTACGCGTTGGGGTTGTTCGGGGATGTGGCGACGGAGGTGTGCATCCGCACCGACGGCGACGAGGGGTTGTTCGCGTCGTACTCGGACGTGCAGTTCCGCGGTGCCATGCGGGCCGGGGACGTGTTGGAGGTGACGGCGACGGTGACCCGGGTGGGCACCCGCAGCCGCACCATCGACTTCGAGGCGCGGGTGGTGTGCCGGGGCCGCCCGGACCGGGGCGAGTCGGCGGCGGAGGTCCTCGACGAACCGATCGTGGCGGTCACCGCGACCGGCACGGTGGTCGTCCCGCCGGCGGCGTGAGGCACGCGGTCTGCGCCGACGTCGGGTCCACGTACACGAAGGTGGCGGTGGTGGACCTCGACGGCGGCGCGCTGGTCGCGGCGGCGGCGGCGCCCACGACGGTGGGCACGGACGTGCTGCACGGCCTGGACGCCGCGGTCGGGGCGGCCACGGCGGGCCTGCCGGTGGGTGACGTGCCGTGGTACGTGTGCTCGTCGGCCGGTGGTGGGTTGCGGCTGGCCGTGGTGGGCTACGAGCACCTGGTGACCGCGCAGGCGGGCCGGCGGGTGGGTCTGTCGGCGGGCGCGAACGTGGTGCACGTGGCGGCGGGGCGGCTCGGCGCGGCGGAGCTGGCGGGGCTGCGGGCGGCCCGCCCGGACGTGGTGCTGCTGGTGGGCGGCACCGACGGCGGTGACGCCGAGACGTTGACGCACAACGCGACCCGGCTGGCTAAGGCCCGCTGGCGGGTGCCGGTGGTCCTCGCGGGCAACGTCGACGTCCGCGACGACCTGTACGCCCTGCTGGCCGGCGCGGGAGTGCCGGTGACGGTGGCCGACAACGTGCTGCCCCGCATCGGGGTCCTCGCGCCGGCGTCGGCGCGGGCGGCGATCCGGGAGGTGTTCCTGCGGCACGTCATCGGCGGGAAGCGGCTGTCGCGGGGGCCCCGGTTCGCGCGGCTGGTGCGGGCTGCCACGCCCGACGCGGTGCTGACCGGCGTGGAGGTGCTCGCCGACGCCCTCGGCGGTGACCTGGTGGTGGTGGATGTCGGTGGCGCCACCACCGACGTGTACTCGGTGCTGACGCCCGACGAGCGGGCCACGGGGCCGGGCCGGGAGGTGGCGGGTTCGCTGTGGCGGGCCCGGACCGTGGAGGGGGACCTGGGCATGCGGTGGAGCGCGCCGGGGGTGGTGCGGGCCGCCGTCGAGGAGCGGCTGCTGAGCGACGTCGAGGGCGACGATCTGGCGGCCGCGGCGGTGGTGCGTGCCGACGACCCGGGGTTCCTGCCCGCGGGGGACGTCGACCGGGCTGTGGACGCCCGGATCGCGGCCCTGGCGGCGACGGTGGCGTTGCGGCGGCACGCCCGGGGCGCGGCGACGGGTGAGCGGGCCGGCCGGGACCTGCGGGACGTGCGGCTGCTCGTCGGCTCCGGTGGGGTGCTGCGGCACGCCGCGCCGGCCGACGCGGCGGGTGTGCTCTCCGCGGTGTTGACCGACCACGCGGGCGGGTGGCCGCTGCCGCGTGCCGCCCGGCCGGTCGTCGACGTGGACTACGTGCTGGCCGCCGGTGGGTTGCTCGCCGCCGAGCATCCGGCGGCGGCGGGGGCGCTGCTGCGCCGCCACCTGGCCACGGATTGAGACTCGCCGACGCGACACGCCGTGTTGCAACACACGACAGGCCCGGGTGGGTTGACAGCGGCGGGGGTCCACGCCGTACCGTCTTTGAGTCCTACTACGGGAAGCGGCTGTTGTTCGCTTCGTCCCTTCGTCCGCTGGCCGAGCGACATGTGCAGTGCGTCGCGGCGGCCAGGTCCAGCGGGCGGGGGTCGGCGGGGCGGCGCGAACCGGCCGCGGTTACCGGTGTACGGGCAGGGTGAGGTGCACGGCCAGTAGACAACGGCCAGGCGGGGGCAGCCAGTCCGCGTCGGGTCGGTCCGAAGGTCGGCGTAGCTCGTTCTCGCCCCACCGGCCGGGAAGGGCCTGGGAGCATCGGGGCGCGGCGCAAGCCGCGCCCCGATTTTCGTCTCTGCGGCCAGGCTCCGTTCAGCGGGCGGAGCGTGTTCCACCGGCGCGGTGTCGCCTGCCGGCCGGGACGGGCTTCCCCGTGGGCGATGAACAAACGGCGAACGGCTCGATCTGACCGCCGCGTCTCAGCGGTCGGCGGGTGGGGCCGGGGTGTGGTAGGCGTCGAGTTGGTCGGCGAGGCGTCGCGGCTGGCTCAGCGCGATCAGGTGCCCGCCGGGCAGCACGTCGACGTCGACGCCGAGGCGTTCGCGGGCCAGGCGGCGCTGGAAGTCGGCGGGGAAGAACCGGTCGTCGCGGCCGGTGACCACGCGGGTGGGCACGTCGGGCCAGCGGCGCAGCGGGTTGGGGCGGGTGAACACCGCCGGCGACTCGTCGGGCGCGTCGGCGGCGGTGAGGCGCGCCACCACCGGCTCGGGGACGTCGTGGAAGAAGTCCACCGCCAGGTCGACGTGGTCGTCGGGGGTGCGGCCCTGCGCGACGGCGTGGTCGGCGCGGGCCTGCGCGTGGCCGGTGGCCGCCCACCACTGCCCGGCCGTCTCACCGGGGGCGGGGATCATCGGGTTGACCAGGACGACCATCGTCACCCGCGGGTCGTCGGCGACCAGTGGGGCGGTGAACGCGCCGAGGGACTGTGCGACCAGCACCACCCGGTTCCGGTCGCCGATGGCGGCGCGGACGGTGGCGGCGTACTCGGGCAGGGCGGCGGTGTCGTCGGCGGCGGGCAGGTCCACGGCGATCGCCTCGCGGCCGCGGCGGCGCAGCTCGTCGACGAGCAGGTGCCAGTAGTCGGCGCTGCCGCCCGCGCCGGGGATCAGCACGTAGGTCACGACCGGCCCCGGGCGGCGAAGTCCTCGGCGGTGCCGTCGCCCAGGCGCCGGGCCACCGGATGGTCGAGCAGTCGTAGGTCGCCCTGCGGCAGGGCGGTGGTCGCGGTCATGGGGCCTCCCTCGAACCGTTTGCTCCTACATTAGGAGTGCTCGCTTCGTTTGGGCAAGCGCCACGGCTACGCTGGGCGGGTGCGTTCCTACGACGATCTGTGCGGGCTGGCCCGCGCGCTGGCCGTGGTCGGCGAACGCTGGGCGCTGCTGGTCGTCCGGGAGCTGCTGCTCGGCCCGAAACGCTTCTCCGACCTCAGCCGTGGCCTGCCCACCATGAGTCAGAACGTGCTGTCCGCGCGGCTGCGCGAGCTGGAACGGGCCGGCGTGGTGACCCGCCGCACCCTGGGCCCCCCGGCCAGCGCCCGCGTGTACGAGCTCACCCCGCGGGGCCGGGAGTTGGAGGAGAGCCTGCTGGCGCTGGGCCGGTGGGGCAGCCGGCAGCCGCTGCCCGCCACCGGTCGGTTGAGCGTCGACGCCCTGATGCTCGCCCTGCGCACCACGTACGACCCGGGCCCCGCCGGCGGGCCGGCGGCGCCGGTGGCGCTGCGGTTGGGCGCCGACCGGTTCGTCGCCGAGGCCGACCGGGCCGGGCTGCGGATCAGCCGGGGCGGCGGCGAGCGCTGCGCCGCCGTCGTCGACACCGACCCGCGCACCCTGCTGGAGGTCGTGTTCGGCTACCGCCCCCGCGACGAGGCGGAACACCACGGCGCGCTGCGCGTCACCGGTGAGCGGCGGGTCGCCGAACGATTCCTCGGCTGCTTCACCCGCCCGGTGACCGCCGGCGACGCCGGTGCCGCGCCGGCCGCCGGGTAGCCTTCCGCTCTGTGATCGAGGTGGAGATGCCCGTGACGACCGTGGACAGCAGCCAGCCGCGCGCCGACGCCCCGCGCGTGCCCGACGTCGCGCCGCGGGCGCTGCCGCTGCGGGTGGCCGCGCCGATGGCGGTGGCCGCCGGGCTGGCGCTGCTGGCGGCGTTCCCCCCGTACGGGGTGTGGCCGCTCGCGCCGGTCGGTGTGGCGCTGCTGGCCGCGGCGACGCACCGCCGCCGCGTCCGGGCCGGCGCCGGGCTGGGCTTCCTGACCGGGGTGGCGCTGTTCGCGCCGCTGCTGAGCTGGACGAACCTGCACACCGGTTACCTGCCGTGGACGCTGCTGTCGCTGTTGCAGGCCGCCTACCTGGCGCTGCTGGGCGCGGCGAGCGCGTACGCCTCCCCGCTGGCCGACCGCCTCCGGTGGGCCTGGCCGGCGCTGACCGGCGTGCTGTGGGTGGGGCAGGAGGCGCTGCGCGACCGTACCCCGTTCGGCGGGTTCCCGTGGGGGCGGCTGGCGTTCAGTCAGGACGACTCGCCGCTGCTGCGGCTGGCCGCGCTGGGCGGCGCGCCGCTGGTGACGTTCGCGGTGGCGCTGACCGGGGGGCTGCTCGTCGCGGCGCTGTGGCGGCCGTGGGACGGGCGGCGGCGGTGGGCGCCGATCGCCGGGTTGACCGCCGGCGCGGTCGCGGTGCCCGTCGCCGGGCTGCTGGTGCCGGTGGCCGCCGCCGGGGGCGGCGACACCGTCACCGTGGCGATCGTGCAGGGCAACGTGCCCCGGCTGGGGCTGGACTTCAACGCCCAACGCAAGGCGGTGCTCGGCAACCACGTCGACGCCACCGTCGAGCTGGCCGAGCAGGTCGCCGACGGCGCCCAGCGCCGCCCCGACCTGGTGGTGTGGCCGGAGAACGCCAGCGACATCGACCCGCTGCGCGACGCCGACGCCGGCGCCCTGATCTCCCGGGCCGCCGACGCGATCGGCGCGCCGATCCTGGTCGGCGCGGTGCTGCGCGGCCCCGGCGACGGCGAGGTCCGCAACGCCGGCATCCTCTGGCGGCCCGGCACCGGCCCCGACCTGGAGCAGGTGTACGTCAAGCGGCACCCGGTGCCGTTCGCCGAGTACGTGCCGATGCGCGACCTCGCCCGGATGGTCAGCAAGCAGGTGGACCGGGTGCGGGCCGACTTCGTGCCCGGCACCGAGCCGGGCGTGCTGCGTGCCGGCGCGGCCGTGCTCGGCGACGTGATCTGCTTCGAGGTCGCCTACGACGAGGTGGTCCGCGACACTGTCACCGGCGGGGCGCAGTTGCTGGTGGTGCAGACCAACAACGCCACCTTCGACGTGGCGGAGGCGCGGCAGCAGCTGGCCATGGTGCGGCTGCGGGCGATCGAGCACGGCCGGCCGGCGTTGATGGCCTCCACGGTCGGAGTGTCCGGGTTCGTTGCCCCCGACGGGCGGGTAAGCGACGCCACCGGGTTCAACACCCGCGCGGTCGTGGTGCGGCAGCTGCGCCTGGACGACGGGCGCACCCTGGCCACCCGGGTCGGCCTGTGGCCGGAGGCGGCGCTGGCCACCCTGGCGGTGGCGGCCCTGGTCGGCGCGGCCGTGCTGCGCCGCCGGCACCGCGCCGGATGACACCAGCCGGCAATCCGGCGGAGGGGAAGCGACGGTGGGCGAGACGACCGACACCCGAGGGCCACGCGCCGGCCACCCCGGGCTGGGTCGGGTGCTCGTGGTGATCCCGACCTACGACGAGGCCGACAACGTGGCGTCGATCGTGGCGCGTGTGCGCCGCGCCGCCCCGGCCGTGGAGATCCTCGTCGCCGACGACAACAGCCCCGACGGCACCGGGGCGGTCGCCGACGCCCTGGCCGCCGCCGACCCGCACGTGCACGTGCTGCACCGCGAGGGCAAGCAGGGCCTCGGCGCGGCGTACCTGGCGGGGTTCGCGTGGGCCCGCGAGCGTGGTTTCGACGCCGTGGTGGAGATGGACGCCGACGGCTCGCACGCCCCCGAGGACCTGCCCACGCTGCTGACGGCCGCCCGCGACGCCGACGTGGTGATCGGCTCCCGGTGGACCACCGGCGCGCGGGTGGTGAACTGGCCGCTGCGGCGGCTGCTGCTGTCGCGCTGCGGCAACCTGTACGCGCGGCTGGCGCTGGGTATGCCGGTGTCCGACGCCACCGGCGGCTACCGGGTGTACCGGCTGTCCGCCCTGGACGAGATCGACCTGGGGTCGGTGTGCTCGCAGGGCTACTCGTTCCAGGTGGAGCTGTCGCGGCTGGCGCACCGGGCCGGGGCGCGCATCGTCGAGGTGCCGATCACGTTCGCCGAGCGGGAACGCGGCAGCAGCAAGATGAGCCCGCTGATCGTGGCGGAGGCGCTGTGGCGGATCACCGCGTGGGGTCTGCAGGACCGGCGGCTGGCGGTGCGGCGGGGCCTGCACGGCACCCCCGACGGTCAGGTTCGGTGGCCCTGAGCGTCGGCGTGTCATGCTGGACGCAGTGCCTGCGCGGACCGACCGCGCCGCGGATGGCGGATGAGGTGAGATGCGCCGAGGACTGAGGTACGTGCCGCTGGGCCTGTTGCTGGCGGTGCTGCTGGAGCTGGCGGTGTTCGTCGTGGTGGGCCGGGCGATCGGGTTCGGCTCGGCGCTGCTGGCGGTGTTCGCGGTGTCGCTGCTCGGGCTGGTGCTGCTGCGCCGGGAGGGGATGCGCGCCTGGCGTGGCTTCCGGGCCGCCGCGGAGGCCGGCCAGCCGCCGGGACGGCAGGTCACCGACGGTCTCGTCGGGCTGGTCGGCGCGCTGCTGCTGGCGACCCCCGGCCTGGTCAGTGGCCTGGTGGGGCTGTTGCTGCTGGTGCCGCCGCTGCGTCGGCTGGCCCGCGGCGGGGTGCAGCGTGCCGCGGAACGCCGGGTGTCGTCGATGGTCGCCGGTGACCTGTTCGGGCCCCGCCGGGTGCGGGTGCGCCGGGGTGCCCCGCAGCCCGCGCCGCGCCCGACGGCCGAGCCGCCGACCGTGGTCGACGGGGGCCGGGCCATCGAGGGCGAAATCGTCGAGCCCGGCCGGAACTGATCCGGGCAGCGGACTTGTCCCGGACACGACGGCCGGAACGGGCCTGAGGACGGCCGGCGGCATCGTCGCCGGGACGCCCGGCCCGCAACGGGCCGGAGGCGGACACGGCGGCCGTAACGGGCCCAGACACGACGGCGCCCCGGGAGCGTGGCTCCCGGGGCGCCGTGGCGTGTGCGGTGCGGGTCAGGCGCGGCCGCGGCGGGTGCGAACCTCCTGCAACCGCTCGGCGAGGATGTCCTCCAACTCGGCGATGGAGCGCCGCTCCAGCAGCATGTCCCAGTGGGTACGCGGCGGCTTGGCCTTCTTCTGCTCCGGCTCGCTGCCGTCGACCAGCCGGGCGACGCTGCCGTCGAACTTGCACTCCCAGGTCGTGGGGACCTCGGCGTCGACGGCGAACGGCACCTCGAACTGGTGACCCTTGGCGCAGAGGTACTCGCGGGTCTGACGCGGCGCGAGCTCCGTGTTGCGGTCGGATTCGTAGCTCACCGCGCCCAGACGGCTTCCGCGCAGCATACGCTCGCCCATGATCGACTTCCCCTCGTTGGTGGTGCTGGTCTTCTTGGTGTAACGGTCCGTTCCCGCCGGGCCATTCCCGCCCCGGGCGCTGCCGCGCCGCCGGGCGAGCCTGAACAAGGGTAGCCGGCCATGCCAGCCGCCCGGCGGGGTCGGCCCCGGCCGGGTCGGTTGGGTGGAGTGTTTCCGTTGCCAACGGGGATGTTAACCGCCCGAGGGGAGCGGAGGTTGCGATGGTGGGTGACGCGCCGGTGCAGTCCCGTCCGCCCTCCGGGCGGACGTTCTTCGGGCACCCGCGGGCGCTGTCCACCCTCTTCCTCACCGAGATGTGGGAACGGTTCAGCTTCTACGGCATGCGGGCGATCCTGGTGCTGTACCTAACCGCGTCCGTGGCCGACGACGGGCAGGCGATGGGCGAGGCCAGCGCCAGTGCCGTCTACGGCACCTACAACGCGATGGTCTACCTGATGGCGCTGCCGGGCGGCTGGGTCGCCGACCGGCTCATCGGCGCCCGCCGCAGCGTCCTGTGGGGCGGGGTGGTCATCGCCGCCGGGCACTACGTGATGGCGATCCCGACGCGGTGGAGCGTCTTCGCGGGCATGGCGCTGATCGTCGTCGGCACGGGGCTGCTCAAGCCCAACATCTCGACGATGGTCGGCGACCTCTACGACCGGGACTCCCCACGCCGCGACGCCGGCTTCTCGATCTTCTACATGGGAATCAACATCGGGGGGTTCGCCGCCCCACTGGTCACCGGCTTCCTCGGCGAGAAGGTCAACTGGCATCTGGGCTTCGGGGCCGCCGCGGTCGGCATGACCTTCGGCGTGCTGCAGTACGTGCTGGGCCGGCGCAACCTCGGCGACGCGGGCGCGCGGCCCGCCGACCCGCTGCTGGGCGCCGACCGCCGCCGCGCGCTGACCCGCGTCGGCGCGGTCACCGCCCTGGTCGTGCTCGCGGTCGTCGTCCTCGCCGTGGCCGGGGCGTTCACCGTCGACACCGTGGTCAACCTGCTCGCCGCCGCCACCGTACTGATCACCATCGGGTACTTCGTGCGGATCATGGTGGACCGGGAGTTGAGCGCCACCGAACGCAGCCGGATGAAGGCGTACGTGTGGCTGTTCGTCTTCGCCGCCGCGTTCTGGCTGATCTACGACCAGGCCGGGTCGGTGCTGAACATCTTCGCCGCCGACAACACCGACCGCGACGTCGCCGGGTTCACCTTCCCCGCGTCGTGGCTCCAGTCGGTCAACCCGATCCTGATCATCATCGGGGCGCCGCTGTTCGCGCTGCTCTGGCTGCGGCTGGGCCACCGGGTCTCCACCCCGGTGAAGTTCGCCGTGGGCCTGGTGCTCAACGGCCTGTCGTTCGTGCTGATGGCCGCCGCCGCCCAGGCCGCCGTCGGCGGCGACCTGGTCTCGCCGTGGTGGCTCGTGGCCGTGTACGCCATCCAGGTCGCCGGCGAGCTGTCGCTGAGCCCTGTCGGCCTGTCCGCCACCACCAAGCTGGCGCCGGTCAAGTACGCCAGCCAGATGATGGGGCTGTGGTTCCTCGCCACCGCCGTCGGCGACGCGATCGGCGGGCAGGTGGCCCGGCTCGCCGACACCTGGCCCGAGCCGACGTACTTCCTCACCTTCGGCCTGGCCTCGGCGGCCCTCGGGCTCGGCGCGGTGATGTTCGCCCGGCACATCCGGGGCCTGATGGCCGGCATCCACTGACCCGGGCGGCGGGCCATGTCCGGGCCGCCGCGGCAGGCCGGCTGGGCGCCGCCGGACGGCCAGGCCACACGCCGGGGCCCGGCGCGGCCGGGACCGGGCGTGCGGCGGCCGGGTCAGGTGGCCGGGGTCGGGGGCAGCGGCAGCGGCAGGCCGGGCAGCCCGTCGATGCTGCGGGCGATGTGCTCCTTGCCGGCGAAGTAGTCGCTCAGTGAGGCGTCGTCCTCGCGGGCGAACCGCTTGCCGTGCAGGTCGCGGTCGGCGTCGTAGGTCATGAACGGCACCGCGTAGCCGCAGGTGTCGCGGATCAGCTCGGCACGCACCACGATGATCGCCCGCAGGCCGTGCACGCTGGTGTCGACGTCCGGGAAGTGGCCCGTCAGCTCGGCCCAGCGGGGGTCGTCGCGGAACACCGGCTCACCGCGCCCGTGCACCCGGACGATGTTCGGCGGCCCCTGGAACGCGCACCACATCAGCGTGATCCGGCCGTTCTCCCGCAGGTGCGCGATCGTCTCGGCGTTGCTGCCGGCGAAGTCCAGGTACGCCACGGTGTGCGCGTCGAGCACCGCCCAGGAGCCACGCAGGCCCTTGGGGGACAGGTTGATGGTGCCGTCGCCGGAGAGCGGCGCGGTGGCGGTGAAGAACAGCGGCTGCTCCTCGATGAACGTGCGCAGCCGGCCCTCGATGCGTTCGTGTGTCTTTCCCACCCGGCCATCATCGTCCCGCCGCGACTGTCGCCGCCGTCCCGCCCTCGGTGGCGTCCCACACCCCGGACGACGGGGGCGGCCTTCGCCCCGGGCAGGGCGTGCCGGCCCGCCGGCCCCGCCGGAGTCGGGCCGGCCAGATAGTCGGCGGGCCGGGCCAGCCCAGATCGTCGGCGGGTCGGGCCCCACACCGTCGGCCCGTCGGGACGGGGTTCCGGTAGTCCTGGCGGAAGAATCAACGGATATGGCTGACCAGGGCAAACGGCCCGCGTCGGGACTCGGCGCCGGGGATTCGTCGGTGGCAGCTCGCTGGCCGCGCGGAGCCGGGTTGCAGGGCTCTGACCTGCGGATCTAGCAACCGCGGAAAATCAACGGATTTGGCTGGCCTGCGAAAATGCAGGGGTCGATGATCGTCGCAGTGATGATCTCCACTATGTTCACCGCGTCTGGCCGGTGGTTGTAGGGAGTGTTCGATGGCGACGCGGTTGTTTCCCGATGATCAGATGGAGCGGCTGAGGTCGTACCCGGACATCGGCATGGACGAGTTGATCCGGTTCTTCACGCTCACTGCGGCGGATGTGGCGTTCGTCGACCCGGGCCGGGGCCGGGGTCCGGCGGATCGGCTCGGGCTGGCTGTGCAGTTGTGCACGCTGCCGTGGCTGGGGTTCGTGCCGGATGAGGTGCGGTCGGCGCCGCCGGTGGCGGTGGCGCGGCTGGCCGGACGACTCGGTATCGATCCGGTGGTGCTGGCCCGTTACGGAGAGCGTCCGCAGACCCGTACGGATCATCTGCGGCTGGTCTGCGACTACCTGGGGTGGAGGACCGCGCCGACCGGTGGCGTCGCGCTGAAAGAGCTGGAGGAGTTCCTGCTGGGGCGGGCGATGGAGCACGACTCGCCGACGACACTGTTCAACCTGGCCTGCGAGTATCTGATCGCGAACCGGACGGTCCGGCCCGGGGTGGTCAGCCTGCTGGAGATGGTGGCCACCGCCCGGACGACGGCCACGACGGTGACCCATGATCTGCTCGCCCCGCTGCTGACCGGGCAGATGACCGCTGATCTGGACCTGCTGCCGAAGGTGGATGCGGGGTTGGGGATGACCCGGCTGGCGTGGCTGACCAAACCCGCGGTGGACGCCACGGCCACGTCGATCAAGACGTCGATCGAGAAGCTGACCTGGGTGCGGGCCATGGACGGGCACCTGATCGACCTGTCGATGCTGGCCGCGGAGCGGCGGCGGTTCCTGGCCACGATCGGGCGCCGGTCGACCGGGCAGGGCCTGGAACGACGCGAGCCTGAGCGGCGGTATCCGATCCTGCTGACCCTGGTGGCGCAGTCGGCGGCGGATCTGCTGGATGAGGTGGTGGGTTTGTTTGACCAGGCGGTCTCGGCGCGGGCGAAGGGGCGCACCGAGAAGGCCCTGGCCGAGCGGGGCAAGCGCGGCGAGTCGCGGCAGGCGCTGCTGGACATGATCCTGCCGGTGCTGGCCGACCCGGGTATCCCCGACGAGCAGGTCGGCGGGCTGTTGCGGGGGCAGATCGGGATGGGGCGGTTGCGGGAGGCCGCCGCGGTGGGCTGGCCGGCGCTGCCGCGCGACAACGGCCGGCTGGCGGAGATGAACGCCTCCTACAACTATCTGCGGCAGTTCGTGCCGCACGTGCTGGCCGCGATCGACTTTCACGGCGGTCCGGGCGCCGACGAGCTGATGCAGGCCCTGGCCGTGCTGGCCGAGCTGTCACAGACCGGGACCCGTAAGGTGCCGGCGTCGGCGCCGGACGGGTTCGTGCCAGCCCGCTTCCGGGACTACCTGAACCGGGCGCAGCGGCAGAAGGACGACGTGTCCTATCGGCACTACTGGGAGCTGTGTGTGCTGCTCGGGGTGCGTGACGGGCTGCGCTCGGGTGATGTGTTCGTGCCCGGTAGCCGCCGGTACGCCGACCCGGGCTCGTACCTGTTCACCCCCGAGGCGTGGCAGCCGCGGCGTGACGACTTCTGCGCGCTGGTCGGCAAGCCCGCCGACGGGCGGGCCGGTCTGGAGCAGGGCTTGGATGAGTTGCATACCACGCTGGGCGAGCTGGAGCGGGCGCTCGCGTCGACGGGTCCGGATGAGGTGGGGTCGGTGCGTCTGGATGAGCAGGGCAATCTGGTCATCCCGCCGTTGTGGGCCGAGGACGTGCCGGCCGAGGCGACTGCGGTGAAGGAGGAACTGGCGGGGATGCTGCCGTTCGCGCCGATCGCGTCGTTGTTGATCGAGCTGGATCACCGCACCGGGTTCCTGGGCTGTTTCACTCACGCCGGTGGCCGTAAGCGGACGCTGTCGGCCGAGGTCAAACGCAACATTCTGGCGGTCCTGATCGCGAACGCCACCAACCTCGGTTTGGTGAAGATGGCCGAAGCGTGCGGGGTGCCCTACGACGTGCTCGCCTGGACCCAGGAGTGGTATGTGCGGGAGGAGACGCTGCGGGAGGCCAACACGGTGATCGTCAACCACCATCACGGGCTGGAGTTCGCGAGGGTGTTCGGCGGGGGCACGATGTCGTCGTCGGACGGGCAGCGGTTCCCGACCCGGGGCAAGTCGCTGACCGCACGGGCGATGAACACGTTCTTCGCCGACGAGGGCCTGTCGACCTACACGCACGTGTCGGATCAGCACTCCACGTACGGCACGAAGGTGATCGTGCCGACCACCCGCGAGGCCCACTACGTGCTCGACGACTTCCTCGGCAACGCCACCGATCTGCCGATCGCCGAGCACGCCACCGACACCCACGGCGTCACGCTGATCAACTTCGCGTTGTTCGACCTGGTTGGCAAGGCACTCACCCCGCGGATCCGGGACCTGGGAAAGGTCACACTGTGCCGTGACGACACCCCGTCGGTGGTCAACGCCCGCTTTCCGCACGCCGGGCCGCTGCTGACCGACCGCCTCGACGCCGATCTGATCATCGAGGTGTGGCCGGACCTGCTGCGCATGGCCGGATCGCTGAAGTTCGGCCAAGCCACCGCTTCCCTGATCGTCGGAAAGTGGTCGGCGGCGTCGAGGCAGAACACCCTGGCCACCGCGCTGAAGGAGTGGGGAACGCTGCGACGCACGATCCACTCGGCGAAATACCTGTCGGATCCGGTGTACCGCCGCAAGATCTCCCGGCAGCTGAACAAGGGCGAGTCGCTGCACGCGCTGCGCCGTGACCTGCACTACGCGAACCACGGCACTGTCCGCCGCCGGCACCTGGAGCAACAGACCGAGCAGGCGTGGTGCCTGACCGTGCTGACCAACGCCGTGATCACCTGGACCACCGAGTACTACGCGATAGCCGTCGGCCGGCTGCGTGCCGCCGGCCGCGACATCCCCGACGAGTTGCTGGCGCACATCTCGCCGGCGCACAGCGAGAACGTCAACTTCTTCGGCACCATCACCGTCGACGTGGAGGCGGAGCTGGCCAAACTCGACGAGCAGGGCCTGCGCCCGCTGCGGCCGTTCGGCTTCGAGCAGCCGTGACGGCGGCTCTTGAGGGTCGGCAAGACCGCCGGGGCAAGGCCGTTTTACCTACCGGACGAGCGCGACGTTCGAGGACCCGCGCCGCCAACATCGCGGTCTGGTGGGCAGCGTGCGGTCGATGGTCGAGGCGATCGACCGGTTGGTCGCCGCACGTGCACCCGAGCCGCCCGGCAACCGCGCCACCTCACGCCCCTGACAGCGGGGCTGGTCAGGGGCGTGAGGTACGGCGGTTTACCCGCCGCTCGCGGAACGCTGCCCGGTACGGCCGCGCGCCGCGGTGAGTTCGGCCTCGATCAGATCGGCGGCCCGGTCGGCGCCCCCAGCCTCGCGGGCCTGCCGCTTCAGGTCGGCGCTGCGGGCCACCACGGCGGGGTCTGCGGTGAGGGCGAGCAGCGTCTCGCGGAGCTCCACGGCGGTGACGGTGGCCGAGTCGACGACCCGGGCGACGCCGAGGGAGGCCAGTTGCTCGGCGTTCGCGAATTGGTCGGCCGCCTGCGGAACGGCGATCATCGGGGTCCCGCAGTAAAGGCCTTCGCTGCTGCCGCCCATACCGGCGTGGGTGACGAAGGCGTCTGCCTGCTCCAGCACGGCCAGCTGCGGCACCCATGGGCAGACCTCGACGCTGTCCGGGACGGGACCGAGCTCGGCGGGATCGACGTGGCTGCCGATCTGCAGAACGGTGTGCCAGCCGGGCAGGTCACCGAACGCGACGATGCAGCGGCGGTAGAATTCGGGCTGCCGGGTGAAGGCGGAGCCGAGGGAGACAAGCAGCACTTTCTCGACGCCGTCCGGACGGACCCAGGGACCCTGGTGGGAGCGGTCGCCCAGAACCGGGCCGACGAAGCTGTAGACCGACCGGTCCACCCGGTCGGCGTTCGGCTGGAGCGCCTCCGGCGGCAGAACGAGGCTGCGCACCGGCCGGCCTTGGAACGCCATGCTGTCGGTGACCGACGAACCCTCCGCGGTCAGCCACTTTTTGAACCGCTGGTAATAGTCGGCCCCGCGCGGATCAGCCCGCATCGCCTCGACGACGGGCGCCATCTCCTGCTCGTAGCCGTCCCAGGCCACGAACGTCGAGGACAGCTGGATGGCCGGAATCCCCCACTGCTCGCCGAGTAGCCGAGCCGGCGCGCCGGCGATGTCGTAGAGGAACAGATCCGGCCGATCGCCGGCATAGGCGGCCCGCAACTGCGGCAGCATGGCGATGGCATCGTCGAGGAAAAGCGTAAGCTGCTCGATCGGATTGTCGGTTCCGGAGCCACCGTCGCTGGGCAGCGTTGATTCATACGGTTTCAGCTCGGCGCCGGTGCCCTCGATGACCTCGGCGAAGGCGGGGTCATTGGCGTAGGTGACCCGGTGACCGCGCTGCACGAGGGTCCGGATGATCTCCAAGCTCGGGTTGACGTGGCCGTGGAACGGAATGCTGACCATAGCGATGTGCGGCACGGAATCTCCTGAGGTTTAGAGAGCCGAGACGTTTCGTCTCGCGACAAGAAGAGCACAGCGCCACGGGCGCGTCAAGACGAAACGTTTCGTCTCGTTGTAAGCTGTTGGTGTGACTCCACAGCCCGCCCGTCGCAACGAGCAGTCCCGCCGCGCGATCCTCGCCGCCGCCCTGGAGCTGTTAACCGAGACCGGTTACTCGGCCGTGACCATCGAGGCGATCGCCGCCCGCGCCGGGGTCGGCAAGCAGACCATCTACCGCTGGTGGCGCGGCAAGGGCGCGGTCATCCTGGACGCGCTCGCCGACAATATGCCGGAGGTCCTCGCCCTGCCCAACACCGGCGACCTGCGGGCTGATCTGGGCCAGGTCCTCCGGGCCACGGTCGCCGAGTTCGCCGATCCACGGCTGTCCGCCACCACCCGCGCCATCACCATCGAGACACTCGCCGACGAGGAGTTGGCCGACCAGGCGCGCGACCGCCTGCTCCGTCCCCAGCTGAACGCGGTCCGCACCCGCCTGGAGGCCGCCCGCGAGGCCGGCCAGGTCCGCCCCGACGCCCCCTTGGACCAAGTGGTGGAGCTGCTGTTCGGCCCGCTTTACCACCGCTGGCTACTCCGCAACGGCCCACTGACCGACGACTACGCCGACGGCATCGTCGACCTGGCCGTCGCCGCCATTACCCCTCCCGGCACCCGTCCTGGCGCGTGACGCTGGGGCCGTGAAAATCTGGCTGGCCTGCCCGGACAGCACCGATCTGCTGGCACTGCCCCGACTCCGGGGCACAAACTGTCGTAGTGGCAGCTCCGTTGCTGTCGTCAAATGCTCCTTTGATGACAGGCGTCTCATCCGTCCATTGGACCGCCGCGAGCACCGGAAATCGGCCCGCCGATCCAATCCAGGCCAATCAGATTTGACGACAGGGTTTACTGACAGGTAGACCCTTTGGGTGTCGACAATAAACGGACGAAGGAGACAGCGGCATGGCGGATCTTGTCTACACGCGGGTCTCCACCGACGAGCAAAGCACCCAGCGTCAGACACACGTGCTCGCCGAGGCCGGCCTCACCGACGGCGCCGACGGTGTGCGGGTCTTCAGTGATCCGGCGACCTCCTCGAAGATCCCGGCGCTGGAGCGTGTCGGCTTCCGGGAACTGGCCCGCTTTGCCCGGCCCGGGGACCGACTCACCGTCTCCGAGCTGTACCGGCTGTGCCGAGACCTGACCGACATCCTCGCCCTACGCGCCTGGTGCCAGCAGCATCAGGTGAAACTGCGGGTGCTGTCCGGCGCGCTGTCGAACATCACCGATTTGGCCGCCACCGACGCCACCACCACCATGCTGGTCAACGTGCTGGTCTCGGTCGGTCAGTTCCAGCGCGACCTGCAAAACGAGCTCACCCGCGAAGGCCTGGCCGCCGCCTGGGCCAAGGGCAGCACCTCCGGCCGGCGCCCCCGGCACACCCAACTCGGCGTGACCGATCAGATCCGCCACGGCTACCGCGGCGGGGCCAGCCTCGCGGCCCTGGCCCGCGAGCACGGCGTCAGCCGCGGCGCGATCCGCACCGCGATCGCCGATCTGCTACCCAACCAGCCCGGACCCGCCACCACCACCACGACGGCGCAGCCGGTGCGGGTGGAAGTCCCCGGCAAGGTCGCCGGTCACCTCGCCGACCGCACCGATCTCGGCGAGGCCGAGCGGCACGCTCTGCGACGCGGGCGCATGGTCCGGCGTGGCCACGGCTACAGCCTGCACGTCACCGCACCGCCCCACGTCCACCAGACGCTGCTGGCCGCCGCGGCCGCACTCGACACCGACGGCGCGTCCTCCGCCGACCGCAAGGCGTACCGGATCTACGCCGACCGGCTAAACGCGTTTGTCCTGGCCAGCCATATCCGTTGATTTTTCCGCCAGGACTACCGGAACCCCGGGACGGTTCAGGTGGTCGGCGGGCCCGCGTCGCGGGGGCCGAGGTGGGCCAGCGCGGCGGCGAGGTGGCCCACCTGCTCGGCGAGCTGGGCCACCCGCCGGTGCGCCTCGTCGCGGTCGGTCTCGGCGGCGCGCAGCCGTACCGCCAGCTCGTCGAGCCGGCCCTGCGCGGCGGTGGCGGCGTCCCGCGCGGCGGCCAGCTCCGCGCCCAGCGTGTCGTGGCGGTCGGCGAGCGCGGCCAGTTCCGCGCGGGCGCGGTCGGCCTCCGCCCCGGCCTGCGCGCGGGCCGCCTCGGCCTCCTGCCGGGCCCGCGCCGCCTCGGCGGCCGCCGTTCGGGCCGCCTCGGCCTCGGCCCGCGCCTGGTCGGCCTGCTCACGCGCCCGGTCGGCCCGGTCCCGGGCGGCGTCGGCGTCGGCGTGCAGGCGCTGCGCCCGGTCGAGCGCCTCGGTGGCGGCGCGGGCCGCCCGGTCGGCGTCGCCGCGGGCGGCGTCCCGCTCGCCCGTCAGGTCGGCGGCCCGGCGGCGTTCCGCGTCCAGGTCGGCGCGCAGGGCACGCAGCTCGTGGCGGGCCGCGTCGCGGTCGCGTTCGGCCTGCGTCCGCAGCGCCTCCGCGGCGCTGGCCTGCCGGCGGGCCTCGTCGCGGGCCGCCTCGGCCCGGTCGGCGCGCTCGGCCGCCGTCGTGGCCTGCTCGGCGGCGCGTCGGGCCTCCACGCGGGCGGCGTCCCGCTCGGCGGCGGCCGAGCGGGCCTCCTCGCGGGCCCGGACGGCCGCCGCGGCGGCGTCCTCGGCGTCGCGACGGGCCTCGTCCCGCTCGGTCTGCGCCGCCGCCACCTGGGTCGCCGCGTCGGCGCGGGCCTGCGCCAGCTGGCGTTCCACGCCGACCGGGGACAGCTCGGCGTGCAGCGCCTCGGCGAGGGTCTCCGCGACCTGCTCCAGGCGGTCCACGGCCTCCCAGGTGCGGGCCACCTGGCCGGGCAGGCCGGGGGCGTTGCGGTGCCGCATCCGGCTGTTGCGTGAGGCCCGCTGACAGGCGCCGTCGTTGTCGCGGCAGTAGCGGAACGGCCGGCCGGCGCCGACGCGCTGCGGCACCTCCCGACCACAGTGGGCGCAGGGGCGGGTGTCGGCGGCGGCGGGCTGGGCGTCCATCGAGGGCGGAGTCTACTGCGCTGCCCGGCCCCGCCGGCGCGGCGGCCGAGCCCGGTGAGGGATGGTCCGCCGGCACCGCGCCGACGCCGACGCCGACTAGCGTGTCCGGTGTGGCCGTCTCCCCGTACGTCGCGAAGCTGCGCGCCCACGTCGGCACGGACCTGCTCCTGCTGCCCGGGGTCAGCGCCGTCGTGCGCGACGACGCCGGCCGGGTGCTGCTGGCCCGGCGCGCCGACAACGGCCGCTGGTCCCTGCCCGCCGGCCTCATCGACCCCGGCGAGCAGCCGGCCGACGCCCTCCTGCGGGAGGTGTACGAGGAGACCGGCGTGCACGTACGCATCGACCGCGTCGGTGGCGTCGCCACGCACCCGGTCGTCTACCCCAACGGCGACGCCTGCGAGTACCTGAACGTGTGGTTCCGGTGCCACGCGGTGGGCGGCGAACCACGGGTCAACGACGACGAGTCCCTCGAGGTGGGCTGGTTCGACCCGGCCGACCTGCCCGAGCTCGACGACTGGGCGCGGCTGCGCATCGACACCACCCTGCGCGAGGACGCCCCCACCTGGCACGCCCCGCCCGGCGAGCGGCACCCGGCGCTCGACCAGCCCGACGCGCTCTGAACGGACCGTCAGCGCCCCGGCTACCTGCCCACCGCGTCGGCGGTGGGCACGGCGATGTCGGGCGGCGGCGTCAGGGCATGGCGACGGCGGCGCGGGACCGGTCGGCGGCGATCCGCACCGCCAACGCCGCCAGGACCGTTCCCGTCAGCAGCCGCTGCACCCTCAGCCAGAGCGGCCGGCGGGCGAAGAACCCGGCGAGCGCGCCGGCGGTGAGCACGATCAGCGCGTTCACCGTCAGCGCCACCGCGATCTGGGTCAGCCCCAGCACCAGGCTCTGCGCCGCGACGTGGCCCCGGGCCGGGTCGATGAACTGCGGCAGCAGCGACACGTACAGGATCGCGATCTTCGGGTTGAGCAGGTTGGTGACCAGGCCCATGGCGAACAGCCGCCGAGCCGGGTCGGGCGGCAGCGGCGCCGGCGTGAACGGCGACTGCCCGCCGGGGCGCAGCGCCTGCCAGGCCAGCCACAGCAGGTACGCCGCCCCGGCCAGCTTGACCGCCGTGTAAAGGGCGGGCACCAGCACGAACACCGTGGCGATGCCGGCGACCGCGGCGACCAGGTAGACGCCGAAGCCGGCGGCGACACCGAGCAGCGAGACCAGCCCGGCCCGTCGGCCCTGGGTCACCGACCGGGAGACCAGGTAGACCATGTTCGGGCCGGGGGTCAGCACCAGCCCCAACGCCACCAGCACGATGCCCACGAGCGCACCCGTACCGACCATGTCGACCCCCGTCCCGTCCCACTCGGCTGCCGCCGACCCTACGCCCGGACCTCCGCCGGCCGGCGTCCGGCATCGGGTACCCGGCGGGCCGCGACGGCCGCGCGGGTCTCCTCGGCGACCAGGTCGGCGTTGATCGCCGCGCCGGCCGCCGAACCGGCGGACGCGGAGGTGACCACCTGGGCGCGCGGGTCCGTGACGTTGCCGGCCACCCATACGCCGGGGACCGCGGTCGCCCCCGTCGGGTCGGACGGCACGACGCTGCCGATCACCTGGCCGCCCATCTCCTGCTCCACCGCCGCGAGGCCGAGCGACGTCAGCACGTCGGCGCGGGCGTGGAAGCGGGGAGCCACCACCACCGCCCCGCACGGCAGCACCTCGCCGCCGGCCAGCCGCACACCGGTGAGTGCGTCACCGGCGACCTCCAGCGCGGCGACCGGGCCGTCGACCACCCGCACGCCGCGGGCCGCGAGCTGCTCGTCCTCCTCGGCGGTGAACGCGCACCCGCCGTGCCGCACGACCGTCACGTCGGCGCTCCAGTGCCGCCACAGCAGCGCCTGGTGCGCGGCCAGCGGACCGGTGGCCAACACCACCAGCGGCTCGTCGCGCGCCTCCCACCCGTGGCAGTACGGGCAGTGCAGCACGTCGCGGCCCCACCGTTCGGCCAGCCCCGGCACGTCGGGCAGTTCGTCGACCAGGCCGGTGGTCACCAGCAGCCGCCGGGCGTCGACCGTGCGGCCGTCGGCGAGGGCCACACGGAACCCGCCGCCGTCGCGCGGCGCCGCCGAGCGGACGGCGCCGTGGACGAACTCCCCGCCGTAGCGGGCCACCTCGGCCCGGCCGGCCGTCAGCAGCTCACCCGGTGGCGTGCCCTCCCGGCCCAGGTAGTTGTGCACGTGCCCGGCCGGCGCGTTGCGCGGCTCGCCCGCGTCCACGACCAGCACCGAGCGGCGGGCCCGGGTCAGGGCCAGCGCCCCGCTCAGCCCGGCCGCGCCGCCGCCCACCACCACCACGTCGTACGTCTCACGCACGGAACTCTCCCTCCGTCGTCGGCGGGTCCCCACGCCCGCCGCCGACCCGACTGTCCACCGGAAGCGAAGAAGGTGGCAAACATCGTTGCCGGAACGGCAAAATCCGGGGGTACGGCCGGGCCGAGCCCGCCGCCCGACGACGGCGGCGACCGGGCCGGCAGCGCGTGGGGGTGCCCGACCCGCGCCCCACGGCGGCGGCCGCAGCGGGGAGACTGGGCCGATGTTGCGCGCACCGGCCACCCCGACCCTGCCGGAACTGTCGTTGCGTCCCTGGCGCGACGACGACGCCGACGCCCTGGTGGCGGCATACCGGGACCCGGTGCTGCTCCGCTGGACCCGGGCGCCGGTGACCACGACCACCGAGGCGCGCCGCTTCGTGGCCGCGGCCCGACGCGACTGGGACGACGGGTGCCGGTTCAGCTTCGCCGTGGTCGAGCCGCACCCCGCCGGCGAGACGCTGGTCGCCCAGGTGGTGCTCAAGAACGTCGCCGCGGGGCGCGGGGACGCCGAGGTCGGCTACTGGACGGCCGCGCCCGCCCGGGGCCGGGGCATCGCCCCGCACGCCCTGGACGCGGTCACCGGCTGGGCGTTCGCCCGGTTCGCCGGCCTGCGGCGGCTGGACCTGATGCACCAGGTCGACAACCCGGCGTCCTGCCGCGTCGCCGAGAAGGCCGGCTACCGCTTCCAGGAGGTGCTGGCGGCCCGCCCGCCGTTTCCCCGCGACGGCCACCGGCACGCCCGCTGGGCCTGACCGCCGGGAATGCCCGGCACCGCCACCACGCTGTCCCTTCCGGCGGCCCCGCGGGCCCGGGCCGCGTTACCGTGGGCCGGGGAGGTGTCGGCGGGTGGACAGCTGGGAAGCGACGGTCGAGGCGCGGATCCGCGCGGCCCAGGAGCAGGGCGAGTTCGACAACCTGCCCGGCGCGGGCAAGCCGATTCCCGGCCGTGGCGAGCCGTACGACGAGTCGTGGTGGATCAAGAGCTTCCTGGAACGGGAGAAGCTCCCGACGGACCTGCTGCTGCCGACCCCGCTGCAACTGCGCCGCCGCGTCGAGCAGGTGCCCGACGAGGTGCGCGACCTGCCCACCGAGGAGTCGGTGCGCGCCTTCGTCGCCGACCTGAACGCCCAGATCATCTCCTGGCTGCGAATGCCCACCGGCCCGCGGGTCACCGTGCGGCCGGTCAACGCCGACGACGTCGTACGCCGCTGGCGAGCCGAGCGGCACCTCGCCGCCGCGCCGGCACCGGCGCCCGCGCCACCCGCCCCGCCGCGCGCCAGGCCCCGGCGGGCCTGGCGCCTGCCCTGGCGCCGCCGGGCGGCGTAGCCCGCGTCACGCCACCGCTGCCCGCCACGACCACGAGGTGCGGCGGGGCCGGCCGGGCAACTCACCGCGGCCGGTCAGCCACCGCAGCACCTGCGGCGCCGGCCCGGCGGGGGCGTCCGGGAAGAGCCGACGCACGACGCCGGCGCTGAGCCGCTCCGGCGGCTGCCACGACACGCCGAGACCACGGGCGATGTCGTCGGTGTGCAGCAGCGTCTCCGCCACCCCCATCGCGGCGAAGCCCGCCGGGTCGCACGGGCCGAAGTGCCAGGCGCGCGTCTGCGGCGCGGCGGCGTCGACCGCCACCCGCAGCAGCCCACCGCAGGCCGCGACGACCCGCAGCACCTCGGCCGGCCCGGCGGCGGGGGAGACGACCAGGTCGAACGGCAGGTATGCCGCCTCGGGTCGCCCGGCGACCTGACCGGCGTACGCCAGCAGGTCGTGCGCCACGTGCGCGGCGGTGGTCCAGCAACTCCACTCCAACCCGCCGGCGGGCACGCTCCAGTCCCGTCCGGTGTGCGGGCCGAGGACGGCGGTCATCTCGGCCACCGCGCGGTCCACGTCGGCGCCGGTCAGTTCGATCATTCCCCGACCGTGCCAGCGTCCCACGCACGGCGCAACCGAACATCGTTGCCCTCGGCCGCCGCGGGCCGCTAGGGTCGGACCCGTGACTGCCGGGTCGGCCATGGGCCACGAGCGGACAGGGCACCCGGCCATCCGGTGAGCCGGGGGCGGGCCCGCGGCCCGCCGATGCGCCACATCTTCCGGTGTCGACGTCGCGTCCACCGCCTCGCGCGCCCTTCCCACCGTCCACGCCGGTCGTACGCCGGCGCGACTCCACCTTCGCCGCCACCGGTCGCCGGACGGGCGATCCACTGTGGCCGCACTCCTCCTGCCCAACAGAAAGCAGAGCATGCCCAACGACTTCAACCAGCAGGTCATCGACGAGTTCCGCGCCAACGCCGGCCGCGTCGGCGGCCCCTTCGAGGGCGCCCGGCTCATCCTGCTCACCACCACCGGGGCCCGATCCGGAGCCCCGCACACCACCCCGGTCGGCTACCTGCCCGACTCGGACCGCATCCTGGTCATCGCCTCCGCCGGAGGCGGCCCGAAACACCCTGACTGGTACCACAACCTGCGTGCCGACCCGCTCGCCACCGTGGAGGACGGCGTCTTCACCTACCAGGCGCGCGCGGAGGTGCTGACCGGGGACGAACGCGACGCGGTCTTCGCCAGGGCCGTGGAGGCCGACCCGGGCTGGGCCGCGTACCAGGCGAAGACGTCGCGGGTGATCCCGGTGCTGGCGCTGCACCAGGTGGCGGGCGGGCCGCCGAACGCGCCGTCCTGGGGCGCGGCGCTCAAACTGGTCCACGACGCGTTCCGGCGGGAACTCGCGCTGATCCGCGACGAGGTCGACCGCTCCGGTGCGGGCCTGGGCGCGCAGCTGCGGGTGAACTGCCTGACCGTCTGCCAGGGCCTGCACCACCACCACACCAACGAGGACGACGGCATGTTCGCCGCCCTCGACGGGCAACGCCCCGACCTCGCCCCGACCCTGGCGCGGCTGCGCGAGGAACACCAACGGATCGCGGCGCTCGTCGCACGCCTCCAGCAGGTCGTCGGCGCTCCCGACGCCGACCCGGCCGAGGTCCGCCGGGAGGTCGCGCGGCTCACCATCGAGCTGGAGGCCCATCTGGCGTACGAGGAGGAGCAGCTCATCCCCGTCCTCGACGCGACCGGCTAGCGGCCGCCCGTGGTGTGCGCGCCCCCGGCGGCCTCGCCCGCCGCCGGGGGCGCGCGGTCGCTGCGGCGCCCGGGCGGGTTACGCCGCGAGTTGAGGGTTAGCGCCTCTGAACCTAGACAAATGGCACGCAGGCCTCAATAAGCATTTCAATGAAAAACTTGAGGCATGGACGTCGACGAAATGAAGCACTACATCTGCCGGACCTTCGCCGGGGTGACCGCACCCGAGGCGAACGGGGACACCTTCTTCCTCTATGACCCGCAACGGGACCTGCCGGCCGAGCGGCAGTTGCCGTTCGCGACGATCGTGACCGGCGACCACTACGACACCGCCTCCGCGTTGAGCCGACCGGGCTTCTGGCGGCTCAACATCGGGTTGACCCGGTCCGGGTACGCGGCCCTGTTCGGGGCCCCGTCGCGGCGGGGTGAGCACGGCGAGACGGACGCGCGCGTCGACCACGCGGCGACGGACGTCGTGCTGCCGCATCCGGTCTACGCTGCGCAGCACTGGGTGTGCGTGGTGAACCCCGGCGAGGCGACCCTGGACACGGTGCGCACGCTGCTGGCCGACGCGTACGACTTCGCGGTCCGCAAGCACGCCAAGCACCGGGCCCGCCGCACCCCGTCCTGACCGGACGGTCTCCGGGCCGGCCGGCGCGTTCCGCCTCGGGTGTCGCACCGCGGGGCCAGCTTCGGCGGGTCTGCCGTAGGGGCAGGCCCGCCGAGGACGAGGTGGCACCGCACATGTCGCGTAACACGCAGACCATCGAGACCTAGCTGGACGGCTTCCGGAAGAACCTGCCGACGCTCACGTCACCGGCCACCACGTTTGCCCCGCAGGGGCGTCCTTGACGAACACGATCCCGTCATTGCTTGCCAGGTGGGCCGGGTCGAGCGGGGCGTAGCCGAACCAGGGGGACACGCGGGGCGCGGGCGTCACGTCGTCGAGGGCGACGACCAGCCGGCGGGCGTCGACGACGTATCGGTCCTCCGGGAGCGCGTACAGGAGCCCTTCGACGGTGTCCGGGGGTGGAGTGTCCACACCGCGGTGGCGGATCGTGCCGAGGGCCGTGGCCAGGAAGGCGTACCCCTCGCCCAGTCGGGCGCTGACGATCGCGCCGGCGCTCCACCATCGCACCGGCAGGCCGCCCATCTGCATCCTGCTCTTGTCCCGCTGGAGATGCCCGTTGTGGGCGTGCGCCAGCGCCGGGCCCCGTTCGGCGATGGCGAGCAGGTTGGCGGCCATCATCGAAGCCCGCCCGCCCAGCAGCCGCGCCATGCGGCTCGGTGACGTGTCGGCCATCCAGAAGTGGTACCGCAGCAGCCCGGTGGCGGTACGACCGTAGATGCGTGCCCGGTCCCAGTCGTCGGGTGAGGACGCCGCGATCAGGTGTGGCGTCTGCGCGTCGAGCAGGGCTACCAGATCGTCGGCGAGCAGCCGCAGCTGTCTGGCCTCGGGCGTCTGCCCCACGGACTGGGACGGGTCCAGCATCGCGGCGGGATTGGTCCACCGGTCGTCGGCGCCGATCAGGCGGTCGAGCGTTTCCGGGGTGCAGGGAAGCAGGTCGGCGTCAACCCAGGCGGTGAGGTAGGCGTGGAGCGCGGTGAGGGCCTGCCGGGGGCTCGCGGCGCCGGTGATCTCCAGCGGGCCGTCGAAACCGGCGAAGCGCAGCCGCTCGGACGCGGACCGTCCGTCGTTGTACGCGCGCATCCAGCTCACCAGCTCGCGGTTGGCCGCGGACGCGCCGAACCCGTGGCTGAAGCCGCGCTCCATGACCTCGTCGAGGGTGCCCATGCCCGAGGCGACGTAGTCGTCCACGACCAGGCCCATCAGGCAGTCGCTCTCGACAGCGATCGTCTGGTAACCCTCCCGCTCGACGAGTTGCCGGAAGAGCTCGTTTCGCACGTCGAGCAGGGCGTCCTCGCCGTGGGTGGGCTCGCCCAAGGCGAGCAGTCGGGGCCGAGCCGGAAGCAGCCCCATGACAGCGGCAGCGTCAACGACATGAGCGGTGTCTGTGATACCGGTGATCATGCCTTAAACGGTATCGTTGAACCGACGGTTGAAAGTTATGCGCGACATCGGCGGGACAGTGCGGCAGAACCCTCAAAACGGCAGACAGCTCAGGCCGGTTGACCTGGCGCGCCGGCACGGTCTGTCCACGCAGGCGATCAGGAACTACGAGGCGGCCGGCATCCTTCCGGGCGCCGAACGCACCCCGCACGGCTACCGCACCTACACGTCACTGCACGCGCACGCCCTGCGCGCGTTCCTCGCCCTCGTGGCCGGGCACGGCCACCAGACCGCCACGGCGATCATGCAGGCGATCAACCGGGACGCGACCGAGGACGCGCTGCGGCTCGTCGACGAAAGTCACGCCCAGCTTCTCGACGACCGCCGCACCCTCCAGGCCGTCGAAGCCGCGCTTCGTGACCTCAGTCCCGTACCGCAGGAACGCGGCGACACGTTCGTCGGGCCCCTGGCGGGGAGGCTGGGCATCCGCCCAGCCACCCTGCGTAAATGGGAACGCGCCGGCTTGGTGCAACCGCGCCGCGACCCGCAGACGGGCTACCGGGTCTACAGCGCGGCCGACGTGCGTGACGCCCTACTCGTCCACCAGCTCAGACGAGGCGGCTACCTGCTGGAGCAGATCGCCCCGCTGATCGTTCAAGTCCGCTCCGCCGGAGGCGTCGCGCCCCTTGAATCGATGCTGCGCGACTGGCATGCCCGCCTCTCGGCCCGCAGCCGCGCCATGCTCACCGGTGCCGCAGCACTGGACGCCTACCTCGGCTGCCGACCGGACCCCGCCCGGAGCCAGGCCGACTTGCCACCAGTTCCGGATCGTTGACGCGGTAGCCGTGGCGCTCGGCCGGATCGAAGGACCCGACCGGTGCTCGCTCGTGACACGACCTCTCCCTACCTGCACGAGGCCGATTACGCGCGGCCTCGAACGCGGTATGACCGAACGCACGTCGGCAGCCCAGCAGAGCCGACGGGAGCGTCGGCTTCATTTCGGTTGCGCAGGCGTAATCAGTTGGCGGGCTTACCGAACCAGCGGGAGAGGTGGTCGTCCAGGTCCTGCTGATCGTCGCCGATCCAGGCGACGTGGCCGTCGGGGCGTAGCAGGACGCACGGAACATCCAGTCCCGCAGTGGGATCGCCGAGGTAATCGACCCGGTCCGACCAGCCGCCGACGGTCAGGCGTTCGGTGCGGTCCAGCAGCAGGCCGCGGCCGCGATGCAGCAGACCGTAGAGGTGGCCCTGTTTCACGTCGATGTCGCGCAGGCGGCGGCCGAGCAGGTCGGGGCCTTCGCCGAAGTCGTAGCGGATGCCGATCGCGGTGATTTTCTCGATCAGATAGCGGTTCACCTCGTCGAAGTCCATCAGTTCGGTGAGCAGCCTGCGCACGGCCTGCGGGCCCGGTTCGGTGGACGACAGTTCCATCTGGGCGCGGGTGTTGTCCAGCACGTCCTCGGCGACCGGATGACGTTCGGCCTGGTAGGTGTCCAGCAGTGTCTCCGGCGCCCAGCCGCGGATCTGTGCGGCCAGTTTCCAGCCGAGGTTGAATGCGTCCTGAACGCCCAGGTTGAGGCCCTGTCCGCCGGTGGGTGGATGGACGTGTGCCGCATCGCCGGCCAGCAACACCCGCCCGACCCGATAACGTTCGGCTAGCCGGGTGGCATCCCCGAAGCGGGACAACCAGCGTGGGGAGTGAACGCCGAAATCGGTTCCGGCGATGGCGCGCAGCTGTTGTCTGAAATCCTCGAGGGTGGGCGGTTCCGCACGATCGCTGACTCCCGCGGCAGGGACCACGACGCGATAGACCCCAACACCTGCAGACCTGAGGCTGAATCGCTTGTCGGTCTCGCCGATTTCGGTCACCTTGGCGGCGATCTCCTCCTGCGGCACCCCCACTTCCATCTCGCCCATCAGCGTCTCGGTCCGCGAGGGCTCGCCGGGGAAGCCGACGCCGAGCAGTTTGCGCACCGTACTGCGCCCGCCGTCGCAGCCGACGAGATAGCGCGAACGCAGCTGTTCCCCGTCGGCCAGCTCGACGGTCACACCGTCGTCGTCCTGCTCGAAGTCGGCCACCGCGCAACCGTGCCGGACCTGCGCACCCAGTTCGATCGCATGCTCCTCGAGCAGGTGAACGATGACCGGCTGCGGGATGCCCAGCAGATAGGCGTGCGCGGAATCCAGGCCCTCGGGCGCGGGTTTGTTGATGGCGGCGAAGAAGCCGCCGGCCGGACGCTGTCTTCCGCGTGCGAGAATGCGCTCCAGCAGTCCGCGCATTGCCATCAGCTCGACACTGCGAACATGCAGACCGACTATGCGGACGAACGACACGGGCTCGGTTTCCTTCTCCAGGACGAGTACCCGCACGTCGTGCAGCCGCAGTTCGGCGGCCAGCACCGCACCAGTCGGCCCGCACCCGGCAATGATCACGTCGAACATGAGGGGCGCGCGATCGGCGCCGGCGGCCGGCAATGGGAGTCCGGGGACGTCGCCCACGGTGGAGTCGCGCTCGACCGTATCGGTCGACGACGGCTCGGCGGTGAACTGCGAAGAGTGCATCGGTGTTGCCCTTCGGGAGTGCCTTGTTGGCAAGGCGCTCCCGGCGACACCTACGTCAATCGCCCGACCGTGACGGGAAGGGGGAGCACCCACATCGATACAGCGTTCATGGGGTCTCACCTCCTCGGGCGGTGTCACGGGCAACTGCAAGCTACAAGCCGAGCATCATCCCGTCCAGTCCTTTCCCCGTCACGTGATCACGACTCCGAACGGGCCAGGGCGGTTGCAGGGCGAATCCGGCGTGGCGGTCCGGCTGGTTCCGGTCACGGTCGACGGTCTGATCCTGGCTGCTCCCGAGGCGGACCGGGACCGCGACCATCCGCGCCTGGCTCGCCCGGCACCCATGCTTCCACCTGCACTTCATCCCGACCGGATCCTCATGGATCAACCAGGTCGAACGCTGGTTCGGCTACCTTACGCAACAGAAGATCCGCCGCGGCGCCCACAGAAGCGTCCAGAGCCTCGAGGCCGACATTCGGGCGTGGACCACCGACTGGAACAGCAATCCACGCCCGTTCGTCTGGACCAAGACCGCCGACGAGGTCGAGCGCCTGCGCCCGTCGCAGAGCCGCCCGGGTCGGATTATCGGATTATCGGTAATGGCAATCCGATAATCCATGCGGACAAGGCCGGCAAACCGGACGCACATCATAATGACTGTTCTTGTGTAACAGAAGGCCCAGGGCTACCGGTGCGTCATCTGCGGCAAACACGAGAGCGAACTAAGGGTCAGGTCCCGAGGCCGGCCAAGACTTGACGGGACGCCGAACTCCGAGCCGTTCCGCCTCGTCGTGGACCATTGCCCCGACTCCCGGCGGGTGCGCGGCCTGCTCTGCACCGAGTGCAACGTTGGCCTCGGCGCGTTCCAGGACTCGCCCGAGGAACTCATGGCGGCTGCCCGCTACCTCCTCGCACGGGACGCGTCGCTCATGCCGGAATCGAGCCCAGCGATGGAAGCGTGATCTGGCGGGGCGGTACGCACTGGGGGACGGCGGCCGAGATCGCCGCCGCCCTCGGCCCCGACATCACCCCGGCCGCATCCGCGGCTGGGCCCGCGCAGCGACAGGCGCAGCACCAGACCGCCGACTCGGCGCCCGAGGACCGCCAGATGCAGGTGCCACGCAAGACGGCCATTGCAGTGCAGCAGCCCGCTCATGGCTCGAAACCCAGCCGACCGCCAGTCTGCGGCGGGGTTCAGGCTACGAGCAGGCGAAGGCCGAGCTCTGCTGCGTCGAGAGCGACGAGGTCGCGGTTGCGTTCGGCCCACCGGCCTGAGACAAGTTCCGCACGGAGGCTGCGCACGGCCCGCTGCTCGGCCTCCGTGCCGACTCTGGCCCATACCGATACTCCGCGGCGTACGTGATCATCCAGGTACGCCTCGGGCCGACGCCAGTAGGCCTCGAAGAGGCCGTCGGCGCAGTCCCACGGAATGAGCACCGGCTCCACGCGGGCTCCGATCGCGCGGGCCTGCTCGGTCAGCGAAGGTCGGCCGGCGAGAAGGTCTGCGACCTCGGGTAGGTAGTCGCGGGTGAGCCAGAACCGGCGGCGCCATCCGGTGTCACTGGCGTCATGCGTGAACACCACCACGCGGCGGGCCACGCGCCGCATCTCGCGCAGCCCGGCGATCGGGTCCGGCCAGTGGTGAACGGTGGAAACAGCCATCGCGGCGTCGAAGGACTGGTCCTCGAACGGGAGGCTCTCCGCCGCGGCGGCCACGCACGGCGCTGCGCCGGCGGGGCGCTGCGCCCGCATGAGCGCCGACGGTTCCACCGCGGTGACGTCACGGTCGGGGGGCTCGTAGGAGCCGGTGCCGGCCCCGACATTCAGTACCGTCCGCGCATCGCCGAGCGCGGCCCAGATCCTTGCGGCGATCCGCGGCTCGGTGCGCCGCGTCACGGTGTAAGTGGCTCCGATGGTGTCGTACAACTGCCCGCTGGACATGTCGCTGCCTCCCTGACTGTCACCATCCCACGCCGCGCGTGGTCTGGCCTCGCCGCCCTGGATCGAGAGCGATAGACGCCGGGCAGCACGCCGTCACCTGAGCGTCCTGCGTGTCGGACAGCGCGTCGAGTGAGCCCGACGTAGCGGGTGTCGACCAGCGCCACGGGCGTTGTCGTCGGCGGCGGCCCGGCGGGCGCCCTGCCGCGGGTCAGGGTCAATTCGGGTGGGCGCGTCCGAGGGCACCGGCTCTGCCCCACCGCCCGGGGATGTGGAGCAGTTCGATCCGGCCCATGCTCGGGGGCACGGCCGGTCTGGTCACCAGGTGCTCGCCGCGTGGCTCCATGCCGAGCATGGTGCGCAGCAGCAACAGGGGGGTGCCGGTGGACCACGCCTGTGGGCTGCACGCCGTGGGGTACAGCACGGGATATCTGGTCAACGTCCGCTCGTAGCCGCCGAACGCCTCGGGCAGCCGCCCGTCGAAGTGTTCCGCAGCGTCGATGATTCCCTCGGCGATGTGCCCGGCCTCCCGGTGGAAGCCGTAGCGGCGTAGCCCCCAGGCGATGAAGGAGTTGTCGAACGGCCAGACGGTGCCGACGTGGTAGCCGATCGGGTTGTAGCGTCCCTGCCCCTGCGCGAGGGTGCGTACGCCCCAGCCGGAGAACAGTTGGGGGCCGAGCAGGTGTTCGGCGATCTTTCCAGCTCGGGATCCGTCGACAATGCCGCTCCACAGGAGGTGGCCGATGTTGGAGGAGAGGGCGTCGACCTGGCGGCCGTCGCCGTCGAGGGCGAGGGCATAGTACTCGCCGTCGGAGACCCAGAAGTCGCGGTTGAAGCGTTCCTTGAGTTCGGCCGCCTGTTGTTCGAGGCGGTCGGCGTACGCGGGGTCGTGCCAGAACTGGCGGGCCAGGCGGGCGCCGCGGATCTTGGCGTCGTAGGCGTAGCCCTGTAGTTCACACGTCGCCCGGGGCAGGCCGGCCAGCCGGCCGTCCCGGAACGAGATCGAGTCCCAGGAGTCCTTCCAGCACTGGTTCTCCAGCCCGTTGAGCTCGTTGCGGCGCTGGTACCAGACGTAGCCGTCGCCCATGATGTCGCCGTACTCGTCGATCCAGTTCAGGGCGGCTCTCGCGGAACGTTCGAGACGCCGAACCGTGGCGGAGTCGCCGGTCCACCGTTCGTACTCGTCGAGCAGGATGACGTAGAGAGGCGTCGCGTCCGCGCTGCCGTAGTACGGCGAATGGGGCTGCTCCTCGAACGCGGTCGTCTCCCCGTACCGGAACTCGTGGAGGATCTTCCCCGGTTCCTCCTCCCGGAAATCGTGCAGGACGACACCCTGCCTCAGGGCAAGCATGCGTAGCGTCGTGGCGGCGAGGTCGGGCGCGAACGGCAGCGCCTGGATGCTGGTGAGGATGCTGTCCCGGCCGAAGATCGCCATGAACCACGGCAGGCCGGCGGCGGGGATGGCATGTGCGCCGGCGGTCAGCGGCGCGAAACGCAGCGCGGAGAGGTCGGCCAGGCTGCGCCGGTAGGTCATCGCCAACGTGGGGGAGTCGCAGGTGAGGCGGGGTGCCTCCGCGAGCCAGTCGGCCAGGTCCTGCCGGATCTCCGCTCGGGCCCGACCGGGTCTGCCCTCCAGGCTCTCCCGAAGGTCGCGCCCGCCCAGGCCCAGCGCCTGCACGTGCAGCTCGGTGGTCCACTGACCGTGGGGTCCGAGCCGAACGTGGTACGTCAGCCCCTGCTCGTCGAGTCGGGCCGGCACAGTGGACGAGACCAGGGTCTCCCGGCAGAACCCCTCCCGCTGATAGCCGAGACGTAGGCACCCGGCATCAACCCGGGTGTAGTACGTCCCGGACTTGTTCCGCACGTCCTTGATCTCGAAAAGGTCGGCGAAGTCGCTCTCGACGTCGATCCGGATCCGCAGGTCGACGGGCTCGGGTTCGTGGTTGATCACCGTCAGCCGCTCGGTGAAGCTTCCACCGATGGAGCGGTCGCGAACGGCCGAAACACCGACGTCGACGAGCGGATTGGGGAGGGCCGGGACGACGACCATTCGACTCTCGAAGAATTCGACCTCCTCGACGGTGAGCGCCTTGACTCGCTCGTCGTTGATGGACAGGATCCATTTCGACAGGAAACGCGTGTCGAACGAGAAGAAACCGGTCGGGAAGGTGGGGGACGCGTCGATGTCGCCCGTCTCCTCGCTGACCACGAACGTGTTGCCGTCCAGCAGCCGGACGAGACCGTCGCTCATGCCGCACGTCTCCGCTCACGGCCGAAATCCCGAGGGTGACGGGCTCCGGGCGGTGCCGGTAGGAGCCGATTGAAGATGCGGAACAGCCGGACATCGCCCTCCGTTCTGACCTCGTTGCGCAACCACGCAGGGTATATCTGTAACTGGCCATCGATGATCCGGTCGAAGGTGGCCCGGCTGCCGTAGAAGACACAGTCGGCCTCGCCCCCATCCCGCGAAACGTGGACATCGCCCTGTTCGATCGCCACGAACCAGCGGTCGACGCCGTGCTCGTGCGTGAGGTCGAACCGCATGGTCGCGGTGGCTTCCTCGACGAGGGTTTCGTGGCCGCGACGGGCGAGCGCTTGAAAGAAGCTCGTGGTGGGATCCGACACGTCCGCCTCCCTCCGGTGGTGCCGAGCCAGGATGAGCCGCGTACCCACCCTGACCGGGAGCGAGGCATGGCCGCATCACCCGGATCGGATGATTTCCCCGCGCCGCTCGCGGTCGCGGTTCCAGGAGCGGTGGGCCGCCGCGGGAAGCGGTCAGGGGCGCGCGCCCCCGAAGCCCAGCAGGACAGCGAGGCCCAGGGCGCTGCGCGGGGCGTACGGCACCCGCCACAGGCCGCCGTGCGCCGCGGCGTACGCCTCGTCCTGCCACGGGTGCGGCAGCGACGGCCCGCCGGTGCGCAGGGCGTGCACCAGCAGCGCGGCCATCAGCGTGTTGCTGGTCGCCGGCTCGAACACCTCGATGCCGAACCGGTGCGCGCCCGCGTACGCGGCGGCCAGCGCGCGGTTGCGCAGCACCGAGCGGGTGCGGGTGGGTGGCGCCACCGCGAACGACACGGTCGACCCGGCGTCACGGGCCACCGTCGCCCGCCACCGTTGCAGCCGCTTCGCCAGCGCGTAGTTGGGCCCCTGCTGGGGGACGAGGCTGTCGTTGACGCCAGGGTCGACGCCCGGCGGGTAGTTGCGGTGCAGGAGCCTGCCCCCGGAGGCGACCCGCAGCGACCGGCGGACGATCCCGCGCGCCGCGTAGCCCCGTTCGGCGTGGCGTACCGCGTCGCCGGGGACGGCGAAGACGTCGGTGGGGGTGGCCAGGAAGGCGAGCGCCACGTCGTCGCGACGGTCCTGCAGCCGCAGCGTGAGCGCGTCGACGGCCGTGGCGACCCGGACGTTGGTCGCGCCGTCGGCGTAGACGTAGTTGCCGAGCACGAGCCGGCCGTCGACGCCGAGCAGCCAGTCGGCCACCTGCGGGAGGTTGTGCAGCAGGTCGGCGCCGGCGCGGGCGGCCAGCGCCTCGTCGTCGGGGCCGGTCCCGGCGGGCACGGGCAGGTGGAGCCGGCCGCCGCAGCGGCGCGTCGTGTGCAGCAGCCGCCGCCAGATCTCCGGCCGCGGCAGGTCGACGGCGATCACGTCGCCGCCCCAGCGCAGCACGGACGGCAGCGGGCCCATCTCGGCGCCCGCGCCGAGCACCACGATGCGCTGGTCGCGCAGGTCGAGCCAGTCGGGGTTCGCCATGACGGCGCGTACGGCCTCGGCGCAGGACGGCTCGACGACGCCGGCGGTGACCCAGGCGTCGAGCCGGCGGCGCAGGTCGTCGCCGCGCAGCCGCTGGCCCCGGTACGGCAGGGACAGCTCGCGCTCGACCTCACCGGTGCCGGCGACCGTCGCGGTGTGCAGCGGCGCGACGTCGGTGGCGGTGGTGAACACCTCGCCGAGGCCGATCTCGGTGCCGTCGGCGCGGACCACGGTCATCCGGCGGTGCAGCGCGGCGAGCCCGTCCCGGGCGATGGTGACCGCGGCGTCGCGGGAGAGTAGTCCGGCCTCGACGAGCCGCCGGAAGTGCCCGAGGTATCCGTGCCGCCAGTTCGTCTCGTGTTCGGCCGAGCGCGCGCCGACCGCGTCGACGGCACGCAGCGCGTCGGCGACGACGGCCCGCCCGAGCGCGGAGGTGCTGCGCCCCGCGTCGGTCTTGGGGAACACCACCCCGGTCGGACCCTCCACGGCCACCATCCTTCCGCCCGGCCCGTCGGGCCGTCCTCGGTCGTCGGGTGCCACTCTGCCCTACCCGGTTGCGCGGCGCAGAGCGGGCCCGACGCGGGCGTACGGGCCGTGAGTCGCCGGAGCGGGCCCCGGTCGCCGGTCAGCCGCGGTGGCGTACCTCGGTGTCCCAGATCGCGGCCCAGGGACGCCGCAGGCCGCGGCAGACCCAGATCGGCCCGCCGTTCTCGTCGTTGTCGACCTCGACCCGCTGGTCCACCCGGCCGGCGAGGGTGACCTCGGAGAACCAGCTGCGCAGCCGGTCCGGCCGCGTGAACCCGACCGCGAGCACCACGTCCGCGGTCTCCGGCGGGCGGCCGAAGGCGGCCATGCTGTTGTGGCCGGAGTAGGCGAGCGGCAGGTCGCGCGCCGGGCCGTACCGGGCCACGGCGCCGGCCTCGCCGTAGTTGGCGGTGAGAATGACGGCCCGCTGCCGCTGGTCGGCGGGGAGGCCACGGTGGACGGTGGCGAGCGAGTCGGCGAAGGCGGGCCAGCCGATGGTCTCGCCGGCGTCGTAGTTGGCCGCGACGACGAAGCCGGGCAGCCGGTCGGCGGGCAGGACCGGCAGCAGCAGCACCGCGCTGCTGACAGCGGTCAGCACGGCGCCCACGGTCAGCAGGGCCCGGCGCGGCAGCACGCGACCCCGGGCGGCCCAGCCGGCGGTGACGATCGCCCCGGCGGCGGTGAGCACCAGCAGCAGCGGGGCGTCGTAGTAGCCCTTGCCGCCGGCGAGCAGCACGATGGCGACCACCACCAGCCAGGCCCACCCGACGGCCCGGTAAGCCCGCCAGGCCGGCCGGCGCAGCAGCGTCACCAGCCCGGCGACCCAGATCGGCACCGTGAAGGGGCTGATGATGGCGACCTGGAGGACGAGCGCGTCGAGCCGGCCACTGTAGGAGCTGTCGCCGCCGGCGATCGAGGCGGCCACCGACAGCTGCGGGAAGTCGTGTGCCGCCTGCCATGCCACGGTCGGCGCGGCGAGCAGCAGGAAGACGGCCGCGGCAGCGAGCACCCACCGGTCGCGCAGCAGCGGCCGCGGCCCGGCGATCAGGAGCCCGGCCAGCAGGCCCACGGCGAGCAGGGCCGGCAGCAGCTTGTTGAGCATGCCGACGCCGAGCGCGAGCCCGACGCCAAGAGCCCAACGGCTGTCCCCGGTGCGCAGCATCCGCACCGTGCCCAGCGCGGCCGCCAACCAGACCAGCAGGTCGACGCTGGTGGTGCTGAGCAGGTGACCGCCGGCGAGGACGATGCCGGCGGTCGCGGCGAGAAACGCGGCGTAGGTCTGCGCGCCTCGCCCGGCGCCGAACTCGCGGGCGATCGCGGCGACCAGCAGGACCGCCGCGCCGCCGATCAGCGCCGACGGGGTGCGCAGCGCCACCAGGCTGCCCGGGGCGATCGTGTCCGTCAGCCGGGCCAGCGCCGGGACCAGGGGGCCCTGGTCGACGTAGCCCCAGTCGAGGTGCTGGCCGCAGAGCAGGAAGTACAGCTCGTCGCGGTGGTAGCCGTAGCGGCCGGAGAGCAGAAGGAGCACTGCCGTCGTGGCCGCCGCGACCGCCCAGGGGCCGGTGGCCTGGGGACCACGTGGGCGGGGACGGTCGTCCGCGGGCGTCGCGCGGCGGGGTGTCCGGGCGGCGACATCGGCGACGGGATCGGCCATCCGCACATCATCGCCCCGCACGGCCGGCCCGCGCTGCCCCGTCGGGGGTGGATCCCGCGTGGGTCCGTGCCCTCGTCGAACCCGGCCGTACCCGCTCGGCGGTCCGCATCCGCCCCCGGCGGCGCCGGCTTCCCGCGGTGGGTCAGGTCCGCGTCGGGACGCGCAGTCGGCCGTCGACCATCTCGGCGACCTCGTCGACGCGGTCGAGATGCCCCCGGTCGTGGGTGACCAGGACGGTGGCGGTGCCGCGCTGCCGGGTGAGCTCGGTGAGCAAGTTGATGATCGCCGCGCCGCGCTCGTGGTCCAGCGCACTGGTGGGCTCGTCGACGAGCAGCACCGCCGGGTCGTTCATCAGGGCGCGGGCGATGTTGACCCGCTGGCGTTGCCCGCCGGAGAGCTGGTGCGGGCGGCGGTCGGCCTGCCCGGTCAGCCCTACCGCGGCCAGCAACCGGGCGGCGCGGTCGCGTCCGGCGCGGCGGGAACCGCCGCTGAGGTGGGCGATCACCTGCAACTGTTCGGCGGCGGTCAGCGAGGCGATGAGGTTGGGCTGCTGGAAGACGATTCCGACCTTCGCGCGTCGCAGGGCGGTCGTCTGGCGACGGCTGAGGCCGGTGGTGTCGGTGCCGGCGATGACGACCCGGCCCGAGTCGGGGGTGATCAGGGTGGCGGCCACCGCCAGCAGGCTGGACTTGCCGGATCCGGACGGGCCGATGACGGCGGTGGTGGTGCCGGCCGGCACGCTCAGGCTGACCCGGTCGAGCGCGGTCAGGCGGGTGTCCCCGTCGCGGTAGGTCAGCGTGACGTCGGACAGGTCGAGGCTCATCGGGCACTCCCCAGGGCGGTCAGCGGGTCGACGGAGGTGATGCGGCGGACGGAGAGGGCGGCGCCGGCCGCGCCGAGCGTGATCGTCACGGCGGCCGGCAGCAGGACGGATCCGGCGGTGAGCGCGAACGGCACGGCGCCGGCCGCCGCGGCGCCGATCGCGACGGCGAGCCCGGTGCCGACGGCCGTGCCGGCGAGCAACAGCGCCAGGGCCTGCCCGAGGGCGTCGCGCAGCAGGTGGCCGGTGGTGGCACCGAGCGCCTTCAGCACGGCGATGTCGGGGCCGCGTTGGATGGTCCACACGGTGAAGAACGCGCCGATGACCAGGGCGGAGATCGCGAACAGCATGCCGCGCATGAGCTGGAGCGAGCCGTTCTCGGCGGTGTGCGAGCCGATCGCGGACAGCGCCGCCGTACGGGTCACGGTGCGGGTGTCCAGCTGCCGGTCGGCGTCGGCCAGGTCGGCGTCGGGGGCGGTGGTCAGCGCGATGACGGTGGCGGAGTCGTCGGCGGCGCCGGGGGCCAGGTGCTGCCAGTCGGCCAGGTCGGTCCAGATGACCGGGGTGTGGCTGTGGGAGGCGTCGCCGGCCACCGCGGCGACGGTCAGTCGCCGACCGCCGACGACCACGTCCTGGCCCGGCCGGGCGGCCAGGGCCTCGGCCGCCCCCTCGGACAGCACGGCCTGCCCGGCGGCGACGGCGCCGGGGGCCAGGTGCGAGTCGGGCGCGACGCCGAACGCGGACAGCGCGGCGGTGCGGTCGCCAGCGCTGACCCTGGTGGTGGTGATGCCGAGGGGGGCGGCGCTGCGCACCCCCGGGACGGCCCGCCAGCGCAGCCACTGCTCCCGGGTGACGGTCGACTCGGTGAAGGAGAGCTTCTGCCCGTCGGCCGGAGCGGAGAACACCAGGTGGTCGGCGGGCAGGTCGGTGATGGCCGAGGTGCTGTCCCGGCCCAACCCGGCGGTCAGGCCGGACAGCAGGACGACCAGCAGCGTCATCAGCGTCACGACCGTTCCCATCAGGGCGAACCGGCCCTTGGCGAACCGCAGATCTCTCCACGCGACGAACACGAGCGCAGCAACCTTCCGTTGGTGGGCGGGGCCGCGGTGGCGGCCCGGCACCAACCCTCGCCCGATCCACGCCGGTCGGCATCGCGCCGCGGATCGTGCCGGTGGCGTCGAAGTGCGCACGTCAGGATCAACCCTTTGGTTGATGGCGGCGGCCGTGCACGCCCTAGCCTGGAGTCATCGTGAACCCGGAATCGCTCACCCGGCCGCTGCGCGTGCTGCGCGTCTGCCTGCACCTGCTGGTCGGGGGTCTGCTCGTGGTGGTCGCCGGACGTGCCCTGGCAGGGCAGGCCCCGCACCGCGCCGCCGTGCTCGCCGTGTCGGCGGCGCTGGCCGTCGGCTACGCCGTCGGTGCCGCGTTGCCGCCGGTCCGCCGGTCCCGTCGCGCGGCGGCGGCGTGGCTGGCGGCGCTGACCGTCGGGTGGCTGGTGCTGCTCGGCCTGACCCCGGACGGGGTGTGGCTCGCGTTCCCCCTGTTCCTGCTGCACCTGCACCTGCTGCCGGTCCGGTGGGGGATCGTCGCGGTGGCGGCGACGACGGCGGCGGCGGTGGGTGGCGTGGTCGCCCACCAGGGGGCGATCACACCGGGCGTGGTGCTCGGGCCGGTCCTCGGCGCCGCCGTCTCCGTCGGCACGGTGCTGGGCTACCAGGCGTTGTACCGGGAGAGCGAACACCGCCGGCGGTTGATCGAGCAGCTGACCGCCACCCGCGGCGAGCTGGCCGCCGCCGAGCACGCCGCCGGCGTCCTGGCCGAACGCGAACGCCTGGCCCGCGAGATCCACGACACCCTCGCGCAGGGGCTGTCCAGCATCCAACTGCTGCTGCGCGCCGCCCAGCGGGCCCTGCCGGAGCGGGTGGACGTCGCCGGCGACCACGTCGAGCAGGCCCGCCGGACGGCGCAGGACAACCTGGTGGAGGCCCGTCGGTTCGTGCGTGCCCTGGCGCCGCCCGGGCTCGACGGCGGCTCGCTGCCGGCGGCGCTGCGGCGGCTGTGCGCCACGACCGCCGCCCGCTCTGGGCTGGCGGTGGACTGTGACCTCGACGGGACGGCGGTGCGCCTGCCGACTCCCCACGAGGTGGCGCTGCTGCGCATCGCCCAGTCCGCGTTGGCCAACGTCGTGCACCACGCCGGGGCGACCCGTGTCGAGGTGACGCTGCGATACCAAAAGGACGGCGTCGTCCTGGCCGTGGTCGACGACGGCAGTGGCTTCGACCCCGGCGCCGTCGCCGGTCGCGGTGACGGCGGGTTCGGGCTGGCGGCGATGCGGGCGCGGGCCGAGGAACTGGGTGGCACGCTGACCGTGGAGTCGACGCCCGGCCGGGGCACCGCGCTGACCGTCGCCTTCGCCCACCCGTACGACGGGGCACCGGTGGGCGCATGAGCGATCCGATCCGGCTGCTGCTGGCCGACGACCACCCGGTCGTCCGGGCCGGCCTGCGCGCCGTCCTCGCCACCGAACCCGACCTCGAGGTGGTCGCCGAGGCCGCCACCGCAGAGCAGGCCGTCGTGCTCGCCGAACCGGACCGGGTGGACGTGGTGCTGATGGACCTGCAGTTCGGTGCGGGCATGCACGGCGCCGAGGCCACCGCCGCCATCACCGCGCGCGCGGGCGGCCCGGTCGTGCTGGTGTTGACCACGTACGACACGGACGCCGACATCCTCGCCGCGGTCGAGGCCGGCGCGTCGGGGTATCTGCTCAAGGACGCCCCGCCCGAGGAGCTCGCCGCGGCGGTGCGCGCCGCCGCCGCCGGCAGGTCGGCTCTCGCCCCCGCGGTCGCCCACCGGCTGATGGACCGGATGCGTGCCCCGGGCACCGCGTTGAGCCGTCGCGAGACCGAGGTCCTCCAGCTCGTCGCCGACGGGCTGTCCAACCAGCAGATCAGCAGGCGGCTGCACGTCAGCCACGCCACCGTCAAGACGCACCTGGTCCACGTCTACGGCAAGCTCGGGGTCGACTCCCGTACCGCCGCCGTCGCCGCCGCCCGGGCCCGCGGGTTGATCCGCCGCTGACCGGCGGGCGACGTCGGGGGATGACAGGAGTCGCCGCCGCCGCGAGGATGACCGGGTGAGAAACGAGCCGATCGGGCTGGCGAGCGCGCTCGCCAGCTTCACCGAGCTGTGGAGCCCGCGCGTCGTCACGCGGGTCAACGACTACGACGTGCGGATCGCGAAGGTCGCCGGCGAGCACGTCTGGCACGCGCACGACGACACCGACGAGTTCTTCCTGGTGCT
This sequence comes from Micromonospora sp. NPDC049139, assembly GCF_055586845.1. Classification (NCBI taxonomy): domain Bacteria; kingdom Bacillati; phylum Actinomycetota; class Actinomycetes; order Micromonosporales; family Micromonosporaceae; genus Micromonospora; species Micromonospora sp. NPDC049139. The sequence goes on from NZ_JBVJHK010000001.1 coordinate 59,921, forward strand.
GGAGGGAGAGCTGCGCATCGCCCTGCGCGACGGCGACGGCGGCGCCGAGCGGGAGGTGGTGCTGCCCCGGGGCGCGGTGCACGTGGTGCCGCGCGGGGTGGAGCACCGCCCGTCGTCGCCGGGTGGCGCGTCGATCCTGATGTTCGAGCCGTCGGGCACCTCCAGCGTCGGGGACCGGCACGACCCGGTCCCCGACCACGTGGACGCCACGACGGGTCACCCGCTGTGACCGTTCACCGCGCGGCGGTCGCGAGGGCGCCGTCGCGCGGTGCCGTGGTGAGTCGTCGTACGCCGGGCACGGCGGCGGTGCCGGCGCAGGCGACGAGGACCAGCGCGCCGGCCGTGAGCAGCGGCATGCCCTCGCCCCAGGCCCGCGCCGCGATCGGCGCGAGGGCGTAACCCAGCGGCATCGCGCCGAGGGAGACCAGCCAGTCGTACGAGGTGACGCGGGCGAGGACGTGGGGCGGGAACTGCCCCTGCACGACGGTCTCCCACACGGGGTTGAGGTAGCCGAGGGCGGTCAGCGCGACGCCGTAGGCGACGACGACCAGCGGGGCGGGGGCGGCGACGGCGAGCAGGGCCAGCGGCGCGGCGTAGCTGGCGAGGCCGAGGTTGGCCACCAGCACCGGGCGGCGGGGGCGGATCCGGGCGGCGAGCAGCGAGCCGACGAGCATGCCCACCGCGCCGGCCTGGAGCATCAGCACCCAGACGCCCTCGCCGCCGAGGCGTCCCACGGCGACCGCCGGGCCGAGGGTCGTCAGGACGGCGGCGGCGCCGTTCCAGACGCCGTGGCCGAGCAGGCTGGTCCAGAACCAGTCGCGGCTGCGGACCTCCCGCCAGCCGTGGGTCAGGTCGGCGAGGATGCTTCGTTTCGGCATCGGGACGTGGCGGACCCGGACGACCGCGAGCAGCAGCGCGCTGAGCGCGAACGTCGCGGCGTCGAGGACGAACGCCCAGCCGGGGCCGGCGGCCCAGATCAGCGCGCCCGCGAGGGCGGGCCCGGCGAGGCGGCTGGCGTTGGCGGTGACGCCCATCAGCGCGTTGGCCTGTTGCCGTTGCGTCGCGTCGACGGTGCCGGCGATCAGGGGCGAGGCGGTGGGCAGGGCGAACGCGCCGGCGGCGCCGCCGACGGCGGCGGCCACCGCGATCACGCCGAGCGACGCCTGGCCGAGGAGTTCGAGGCCGACGACGAGTTGCGCGAGGCAGCGTACGAGGTCGGCGAGGATCGCGACGCGGCGGGCGTCGAGTCGGTCGGCGAGCACGCCGCCGAGGGGCAGCAGGAGCAGGCGGGGCACCATCGCGCAGGCCAGCACGAGGGCGAGGGCACCGGTCGAGCCGGTCGCGCGGAGCACGGCCAGGGCCAGGGCGGCGGGCACGACGGCGTCGCCGACAGCGGAGACGGTGCGGCCGAGGAAGAGCAGCCGGAACGGGCGTACGCGGAGGGGATGAGTCACCGCACCACCATACTTCGACATCGAATCTTTCGACAACGAATATTTTGGCGGCGACATAGGGTGGGTCCATGACCGACCACGACCGCGTCGACCGCCACGTCGAGCGCTGGCTGCCGATCCTGCCGACCCTCGACCCCGACGTCGAAGGCGCGGTGACGCGGATGCAGTTCCTCACCCGGCACCTGCGCGAGGTCAAGGAGCGGACCCTCGTCGACCTGGACCTGCAGGGCCACGAGTACGACACCCTGCACGCCCTGGCCGGCCGAGGGGGCCGGGCCGCCCCGTCGGACCTGGCGCGTGACATGGCGATGGCTCCCGCCTCCGTCACCGCCCGCGTCGACGCGCTGGTCCGGCGCGGCTTCGTGCACCGGATCCCGTCCACCACCGACCGGCGGCGGGTCGACGTGGAGCTGACCGAGGCGGGCCGGGCCGCCTGGCGGGGGGCCATGGACGTCGGAGGCGCCGAGGAGCACCGGCTGCTGGCCGCCCTCGCCCCGGACGAGCGGCGACTGCTGTCCGACCTGCTGCGCCGGGTCGTGCTGCGCGCCGAGGCCCCGGGCGACTGACCAGCGGGCGGAAATGCCGTGGCGGCGGGCGTACGCCGGCTGGCAGGGTGACCGGCATGACAGCGCAGGCTCTGGCGGGAGCGCTCGCCGACGACGTACGACGGCGGGTCTTCGCGGCGATCGTGCTGGGCGGCGCCGACGCCCCGGCGGTGGCCGAGCGCACCGGGCTGCCCGCCCGGCAGGTGGTCACCGCGGTCCGGCGGCTCGTCGACGCCGGCCTGGTGGCCGACGACGACGGCGAGCTGCGGGTGGACGCCGACCGGCTGCGGGAGGCCGCCCGCACGCCGGCGGAGCCCCGACCGGCGGGGGAGCCCGCGGACCGGGTGCTGCGCACGTTCCTGCGCGACGGCGCCCTGGTCGGGTTGCCGGCGCAGCGCGGCCGGCGGCGGGTGCTGCTGGCGCACGTCGCGACGTCCTTCGAGCCAGGGGTGCGCTATCCGGAGCGGGCGGTGGACGAGGTGCTGCGGCGGTGGTGCGAGGGCGGGGGTTCCGACCACGTGACGCTGCGGCGGTACCTGGTCGACGAGCAGTTGCTGGCCCGGGAGCAGGGCGTCTACTGGCGCATCGGCGGCTGATCGTCCGCGCCGCGAACCGTCTGCCCCCGGACCACCCGCCGTGGCGGCGGATATTCCCTTGCCCGGCCCGTGATGATCGACGGGTGACGACGACAGACTGGACCGTGGCCCCGACCCGTCCCGACCACCCGGACGCGGCGGTCCTACTCGAGGCGTACTACGAGGAGATGGTCCGCCGCTACCACGGCCGGCCGGTCCGCCCGGGCGAGGTCGCGGCGGCGATGGCCGACGATCCGAGCCACGACCTGACCGCCCCCACCGGGTTCCTCCTCGTCGCCCACCGCGACGGACGCCCGGCCGCCTGCGCCGGGCTGCGGTTCCGGCCGGACTGGGCGGAGCTGACCCGGGTGTACGTGCGTCCCGCGCACCGCGGTCGCGGCGGTGGCGCGTTCCTGCTCGCCGCCGTCGAGGAACGGGCCCGCGCCGCCGGCGTCGCCCGGATCCGGCTGGACACCCGCAGCGACCTCGTCGAGGCCCGAGCCCTGTACGCCCGGCACGGCTACCGGGAGATCCCGGCGTACAACGACGGCGTCTACGCCGAGCACTGGTTCGAGAAGGTCGTCCAGTTGACGACGTCCGCGCCACGCGCTAAATAGAGAAGTGGCAAGTTGAGTCACCAGGACTCAACTTAGGACCTTCGGCCAGGAGAACCGAGGAGGCAGGACCATGTTGATGCGCACCGACCCGTTCCGTGAGATCGACCGGCTCACCGAGCAGTTCTTCGGCACCGCCGCGCGCCCCGCGGTCATGCCGCTGGACGCCTACCGCGACGGTGACTGGTTCTACGCGGCGTTCGACCTGCCCGGCGTCGACCCGGACAGCATCGACTGCACGGTGGAGCGCAACGTGCTGACCGTCCGCGCGCAACGGCACCGGCCCACCGGCGACAGCGTCGAGCTCGTCGCCGCCGAACGCCCGATGGGCACCTTCACCCGGCGGCTGTTCCTCGGCGACACCCTCGACACCGACAAGCTCGAGGCCGGCTACGACAACGGGGTGCTGACCCTGCGGATCCCGGTGGCGGAGCGGGCCAAGCCCCGCCGCGTCACCATCACCGCCACCGCTGACGGCAACGGCCGCAAGCAGATCAACGCCTGAGCATCCGCCGGGGGCGGGGCGGCCGGCGCGCGCCGCCCCGCCCCCGCGTCACGACCCGGGACAGGCCGGGCGGCGCGCCGCGGGCGGATAGAGCGCGGCCAGGGCGTGCGCGGTGGCGGTGAGCCGGTCGCGCAGCTCGGCCGGCGCGAGCACCTCCACCTGCGCGCCGAGCTTGAGCAGCTCCACGTGGCCGTGCTTCACCGACTCGATCGGCACCGCCGTGTGCACCCAGCCGGCCGGGTCCGGCTCGGAGGCCGCCGCCCGCGCCGCCCGGCTCATCGCCGGCGGCAGGACGTGCGCCGCCAGCTCCAGCGCGGCCGTCGTCATCCGCACCCGGGCCTCGTCCCGGTACACGCCGCGCTCGTACCGGTCGGCGTGCTCCTGCCAGCAGCGGGCCAGGTCGAAGCCGTCCGGGCGGTCGAACCGTTCGTCGAGGACGGTCAGCGCCAGGACCGCCGCGACCCGGTAGGTGCGCACCTGCCCGTCCGCGTCGGCCACCAGGTACCAGCGGCCGGCCTTGAGTACCACACCCAGCGGGGCCAGCGTCCGGGTCACCTCCCGCGGGGCCTTCCACCGTCGGTAGCGCACCTCGACGCGCCGGTCCTCCCACACCGCCCGGGCCAGCTCGGCCAGGTGCGGCGTGGGTTCGGGCTCCCGGAACCAGGTGGGGGCGTCGAGGTGGAACCGCTGCCGGATCCGGCCGCCCCGGTCGGCCAGCTCCGCCGGCAGGGCGGCGCGCAGCTTCAGCTCGGCGGCGGCGAGCACCGACCCGAGGCCCAGCTCGGCGGCGGGGCCGGGCATGCCGGCCAGGGACAGCGCCTCCGCCTCGCCGGCGGTCAACCCGGTGAGGCGGGTGCGGTAGCCGTCGACCAGCCGGTAGCCGCCGGCGGGGCCGCGATCGGCGTAGACCGGCACCCCGGCGGCGCCGAGCGACTCCACGTCCCGGTAGACGGTGCGCACCGACACCTCCAGGGCCTCGGCCAGCTCCGGGGCTGTCATCCGACCCCGGGTCTGCAGGAGCAGCAGCAGGGAGACCAGCCGACTCGCGCGCACCGCCCGACCGTACCGCCCCCGGGCGGCGGCAGACCGGTCGCCGGGGGCGGTCGAGCCGTGGCGGGGCACCCTCGTGATGGCCACGCAACGGCGCCTGGCTCGCCGAGGCGGTCGGCTTCCGCCGGCGCTGGTGGATGGTCGACGAGCCGGCGGCGGTGCCGATCACGTATGGCGCGCCTCCTCCCGTTTGCCAGCCGGAGCTGGGAACCTTTTTCACATGCTGTCCCCGAACGTCCCGGCGCGGTCCCGCCAGTCGCCCCCGCCGGCCCTGCCCGTCGGGCCCACCGACTTCACCGAGGCGTGGCTGCGCAACCGGCGGCTGTCCGAGCACACCCGCGACGCGTACCGGCGGGACGTCGCCGGGTGGCTCGCCTGGTGCGCCGCCCGTGAGCTGGACCCGCTGCACGCGAACTTTTTGCACGTCAACGAGTACGCCCGGGGGCTGGAGGCGACGCTGGCCGCGCGCAGCGGCAAGCCGCTCACCCCGGCCACGGTCGCCCGCCGGCTCTCGGCCCTGTCGAGCTGGTACGACTTCCTGGTCAAGCTGCGGGCCGTGGACGCCAACCCGGTCGCCGGCGCCGACCGGCCCCGCATCGACCGGGACCACTCCGCCACCGTGGGGCTCAGCCCGGAGGAGGTGGACGCGCTGCTCGCCGCCGCCGAGGCCGACACGGGGCCGACCGCCGCCCGCAACCGTGCCGCGATCGCGCTGCTGGCCGACCTCGGGCTGCGCGTCGGGGAGCTGGTCTCGCTCGACCTGACCGACCTCGGCGCCGAGCGGGGCCACCGCAGCGTCCGGTTCGTCGGCAAGGGCGGCAAGTCCCGCCGCCGCGCCCTGACCCCCGGCACCGCGTACGCGGTCGACGCGTACCTGGCCCAGCGGGCTGTCGCCCAGGGCGTGGCGGTGCACGAGCTGACCGGCCCGCTGCTGGTCACCGCGACCGGGGCCCGGCTGGACCGGCACGCCGTGTTCCGGCTGGTGCGCCGGCTGGCCCGGGCGGCCGGCATCGCGGCCTGGGCGAAGCTGTCGCCGCACTCGCTGCGGCACGCCTTCGCCACCACCGCCCGGGCCGAGGGGGTCCCGCTGGAGGACGTGCAGGACGCGATGGGCCACGCCGACCCGCGCACCACCCGCCGCTACGACCGGGACCGGCACAACCTCGACCGCGACCCCGCGTACGCCATCTGGGCGGCCCGGGCCCGTCGCCGCGGCTGACACCGACGTCTGCGCGCCCGGTGGTGCCGCGCGGCGTTTCCTTCGCGCGCCGCACCACCGGGCGCCTGCCGTGGGCCGCAGTCGGACGAGGGCACGGAAGGCCCGGCCGCCCTGCGGGTGGCCGCCGCCTGGACTGGGTCAGCCCTGCGGGCGGGGGCAGATGCAGAACGGCTGCCCGGCCGGGTCGGTCAGCACCACCCACCGGTCGCCGCCGGGCTGGAAGTCCGGCTTCGTGGCACCGGCGGCGACGAACTCCTTCTCGGCCTGCGCGAGGTCGTCGACGTACAGGTCGAGGTGGTAGCGCTTGCCGGCGTCCTCGTCCGGCCAGGACGGCGGCCGGTACCCCTCGACCAGGCCGAAGCCCACGGCCACGCCCCCGGCGGTGACCATCGCGTACTCCGGCTGGCTGTGGGTGATCTCCCCACCGAGGACGCGCTGCCAGAACGCGGCGTGGGCGACGGGGTCGGGGCTGTCGAGGTTGACCATGGCGAGGTCGGCGGTGACTGTCATGCCCGACAGTCTGCCGCGCGTACCTGACATCCACTGTCAGGTACGCGCCCACCTCGCGGCGGTCTACGGGTCCGCGAGGGCGAGCAGGCGGCTCAGCGCGCCGATGCCCTCCTGGGTTCCGGCCGCGACCAGCACGTCGCCGTGGGCGAGGACGTGCCGGTCCCCGGGTGCCGTGATCGTCCGGCCCGCGCGGAGCACGGCGATGACGGTCACACCGCCGGTACGCGCGACGGCCTCGGCCAGGGGCCGGCCGTCGTAGGGCGACGCGGCCGTGACCGGCAGCTCGGCGACGCTGATCGCCTTGGGGTGCCGCTCCAGGTGCGTGACGTGGTCGACGGTGGCGACCGGGTGCAGCAGCTCGGCCACCTCCTGCGCCTCCGCGGGGCTGAGCGACAGCGACCGCTCGACGGTGTCCGGATCGCCGGGCGCGTACAGGACGAGGTCGCGTCGCCCGCCGCGGTGGCAGATGACCCCGAGCAACCGCCCCTCGCGGGTGTGCACGGTGTAGCCGACGCCGATGCCGGGCAGCGGGACACGTTCGATCTGCATCATTGCCTCCTGTCCTGGGACGGTGCGGTGTGCGCCTGGCCGGTCTCGCCGAACCAGGTGGCCAGCCGCCCGGCGCGCGCGACGGCCCGCAGGCGCCGTTCGGTGGCGTCGCGTACGGGTGGGGTGGTGAGCACGACGAGCTGGTCCCCGACGCGTAGCCGGGTGTGGTGGTCGGGCACGAAGGTGTCGTCGCCGCGGACGACGAGGGTGGTCGCGGCGGGCGGCGGCAGCCGCAGCTCGGGCAGGTAGACGCCGTGCAGGCGGGAGCCGGCCTCGACGGTGACGTGGATGAGGTCGGCGTCCATGGCGTCCAGCGGCGCCAGCTCGATCTGCAGGTCGGGCCCGACGTCGCGCGACGCGAGGCGGAGCCGGCGCGCCAGCCAGGGCAGCGTGGGCGCCTGGATGACCGTGAACACCACGACGAGCACGAAGACGATGTTGAAGACCTGCTCGCTGCCCGGAGTTCCCGCGACGACCGGAATGGTGGCCAGCACGATCGGCACGGCGCCGCGGAGCCCGGCCCACGACAGGAAGGCCTGTTCGCGCAGGGGGATGCGGAACGCGGCCAGCGAAACCAGCACGGACGCGGGCCGGGCGAGCAGCAGCAGGGCCGTGCCGACCACGATCGCGGGGACGATCGCGGCGGGCAGCTCGCTGGGCGTGGCCAGCAGGCCGAGCATCACGAACAGGCCGATCTGGGCGATCCAGCCCAGTCCCTCGGCGACCGAGTGGGTAGCTCGCCGGTGTGCCAGGCCGGCGTTGCCGAGCACCAGCCCCGCCAGGTAGGCGGCGAGGAACCCGCTGGTCTGGGTCAGGCCGGCGACCGCGAACGCCAGCACTCCGCAGGCGACCGTCGCGATGGGGTACAGGCCGGAGGTCGGCAGGGTCAGCCGCCGCAGCAGCCACACGCCGGCCGCCCCGGTCACCACGCCGATCGCGCCGCCGGCGACCAGCTGGTAGGCCATCGTGCCGATCAGCGGCAGGGGGGCGACGGTGTCGAGGGTGGCGGCGCTGAAGGTGAGCACCAGGATCAGCGTCGGGGCGTCGTTGAGCCCCGATTCGGCCTCCACCAGGCTTGTCAGTCGTCGGGGCAGCGGCACCGACCGCAGGACGGAGAACACCGCCGCCGCGTCGGTGGACGACACGATCGCCCCCAGCAGCAGCGCCATCCGCCAGTCGACGTCCAGCAGCAGGTACGCCGCCCCCGCGGTGACCGCGACGCTGACGAACACGCCGACGGTGGCCAGCACCGACGCGGGCGCCAGCACGCCGCGTACGTCGCTGAACCTGGTGGTCAGGCCGCCCTCCACCAGGATGACCGCCAGCGCCGCCAGGCCCAGGGCCTGCGCCAGGGCCGCGTCGTCGAAGGGGAAGCCGGCGACGTCCTGGCCCAGCAGCAGGCCGACGCCGAGGTACGCCAGCAGGACCGGCATGCCCAGCCGGGTGGCCAGCCGGGCCGCGCCGACGCTGGCCAGGACCACGCCGGTGCCGACGGCCAGCGTCACGTACAGCTCGCCGAGGTTCACGTCGACCCCCTCGCGCCCGCCCCGGGCGCGTCGTCGCGACCGCCCCGGGGGCCGGCTACGCGGCGAAGTAGCGCAGCCACACGTAACCCCAGGCGATCACCGTGGTCAGCACCGTGGTGACGATGCCGTACCGGGTGAACTGCCAGAAGCTGATCGGCTCGCCGGCGCGGGCCGCGATGCCCAGCACGACGATGTTGGCGCTGGCCGCCACGGCCGTGCCGTTGCCGCCCAGGTCGGCGCCGAGGGCGAAGGACCACCACAGCGCCTCGCCGGTGACGGGATCCGGGGCGCCGGCGACGAGGTTCTCCACGATCGGCGCCATGGTCGCCGTGTAGGGGATGTTGTCGAAGAACGCGCCGAGCACCGCCGAGCCGAAGATCAGGCCGGTGGCCGCCGTGAGGTAGTTGGCGCCGACGGCGTCGCTGGCCCATTCCCCGATCAGCCCGATCGCCCCGGTCTCGGTGAGGCCGGCGACCATCACGAACAGCCCGGTGAAGAAGACCAGCGTCGGCCACTCGACCTCGGCGAGGTAGGCCGACGTGTCCGCCCGGGTCACCAGGACCATCAGCCCGGCGCCGAGCAGCGCGACGACGGCCACGTCGACGTGGATCACCGTGTGCAGCATGAACCCGGCCATCACCAGGCCGAGCACGACCAGGCAGCGGACCAGCATCCTCGGGTCGGTGATGGCGGCGCGGGCGTCCATGTCACGTACGGCCTCGAACCGTTCGGGGTGGTGCACGAACGAGCGGCGGAACATGACCCGCGCCAGCACCAGGAACGCGAGGAACATCAGCAGCGTGACCGGCGCCATGTGCACCAGGAAGTCGTTGAAGCTCAGCCCGGCCCGGCTACCGATGATGATGTTGGGCGGGTCGCCGATCAGGGTCGCGGCGCCGGCGATGTTGGAGGCGAGCACCTCGGCGATCAGGTACGGCGCGGCGGGGACGCCCAGCCGGCGGCACACCGAGATGGTGATCGGGGCGACCAGCATGACGGTGGTGACGTTGTCCAGGAACGGCGACAGGGCGGCGGTGATCGCCATGAGCAGCACCATCAGCCGGTACGGGCGCCCCCGCGAGCGCTGTGCCGCCCAGATCGCCAGGAACTCGAACACCCCGGTCTGTTTGATCACCCCGACGATGATCATCATGCCGAGGAGCAGGAAGATGACGTCCCAGTCGATGCCGGCGTGCTGCTCGTAGAACACGTGCGACCCGGGCACGAGCCCGAGCAGGGCCATCAGGCCGGCGGCGCCCAGCACCACCGCGACCCGGTTGATCTTCTCTGTGGCGATGAACACGAACGCGACCACGAAGATGGCGGTCGCGGCCAGGGCGGGCCAGACGCTCACGGGCGCCCGCCCGGCGGGCCGTTCTCCGTGCTGGTGGGCCGGTGCCCACAGGCGAGGATCGCGGCTTCCGGTGGCACGGGTGCTGACAGCACCAGGTGACGGTTCACGGGGTCCTCCCAGGAGGGGTTCGGCGCAACGGGGCAGCGCACCGGCAGGCGGTGCGTCCGGGTGCGCAGGAGTGGGGCCCGGGCGTCCGGGCCTGTCTTCATGGTCATTCGCCCGGTGCGGGCCGACATCGGGGCTGACACCCATTTGCCGCCGTCGCCCCGCCGGCGGCCCCGCCCGGCGCACGTCGCGGCAGGTCGCGGCGGCTAAATGGGTGCGGGCACGCATTTACACCACGCGCGCCGCCGGGCAGGCTGGATCATGAAGAGGGGGACCGCTGCGGAGCGTGACCGCCCGCCGGCCTGCGGACAATTTGCCGATGTCGGCGCGGGCCGGCGGGGCACCAGGGCCGGGGAGGGGAGGCGTCGTCGTGTCGCTGTTCTGGCGGATCTTCCTGCTCAACGCGGCGGTGCTCGTGACCGCCACGTTGCTGCTGCTCGGCCCGGTCACGGTCTCCACCCCGGTGCTGCTCACCGAGGCCGTCGTCCTGGCCGTGGGCCTCGCCGCGATGCTGGTCGCCAACGCCGCGCTGCTGCGGGTCGGCCTGGCGCCGCTGCGCCGCCTGACCCGGGCCATGACCACCATCGACCTGCTCCAGCCCGAGCCGCGCCCGGTCCCGGCCGGGCAGGCCGGCATCGCGGAGCTGATCCGCGCCTTCAACGCCATGATCGACCGTCTGGAGGCGGAACGGGCGACCAGCGCGGCCGCCGCCCTGTCCGCCCAGGAGGCCGAGCGCCGCCGTATCGCCCAGGAGCTGCACGACGAGGTCGGCCAGACGCTGACCGCGGTCCTGCTCGAACTGAAACAGGTCGCCCGCCACGCGCCCGACCCGGTTCGCGCGCAGCTCGCCCAGGTGCAGGAGACCACCCGCGACAGCCTCGACGAGATCCGCCGCATCGCCCGCCGGCTACGCCCCGGGGTGCTGGAGGAACTCGGCCTGATCAGCGCCCTGAAGGCGCTCGTGACGGAGGTCACCGGGCACACCGAGCTGGCCGTGCGCCTGCACCTCGGCGCGGACCTGCCGGCCCTCGACGGCGAGGCCGAACTGGTGATCTACCGGGTCGCCCAGGAGTCCCTCACCAACACCGTCCGGCACGCCAGGGCCACCACCGTCGAGGTGTCCCTGGCCGCTCAGCCGGGCCAGGTGCAGCTGCGTATCCGCGACGACGGCCGGGGCATCGGCGACGCGGCCGAGGGCGCCGGCATCCGCGGTATGCGCGAGCGGGCCCTGCTCATCGGCGCCCCGCTCGCCGTGACCCCCGGCCCGGCCGGCGGCACCGAGGTGCGGCTGCGGGTGCCGCTGACCGACCGGGACGGCCGGCCGTGACGACCCGCATCCTGCTCGCCGACGACCACGCCCTGGTGCGCCGCGGGGTCCGGCTCATCCTCGACAGCGAACCGGACCTGACGGTCGTGGCCGAGGCCGGCGACGGCGCGGAGGCCGTCGCCCTGGCCCAGGCCGAGCGCCCCGACCTGGCCATCCTCGACATCGCCATGCCCCGGATGACCGGCCTGCAGGCGGCCCGGGAGCTGTCCCGGCAGCAGCCGGACCTGCGCATCCTCATCCTGACCATGTACGACAACGAGCAGTACTTCTTCGAGGCCCTCAAGGTCGGCGCCAACGGCTACGTGCTCAAGTCCGTCGCCGACCGTGACCTGGTGGAGGCCTGCCGCGCCGCCGTACGCGACGAGCCGTTCCTCTATCCCGGCGCGATCAACGCCCTCATCCGCACCTATCTGGAACGCACCGCCCGGGGCGAGAGCCTGCCGGCGCGGGCCATCACCGAACGGGAGGAGGAGATCCTCAAGCTCGTCGCCGAGGGCCACTCGTCGAAGGAGATCGCCCGCCTGCTGTTCATCAGCGTCAAGACCGTCGAACGGCACCGGGCCAACCTGCTGCAGAAGCTCGGCCTCCGGGACCGGCTCGAGTTGACCCGCTACGCCATCCGGGCTGGCCTCATCGAGCCGTGAGGCGGCCCGGCGGAGCGGGCCCTTCCGGGTGGGCGCGTCGGCGGGCACGCGCCGACGGTGGGCGCGTCGGCGGGCTCGCGGGGCACGCGCCGACGGAGGGACGACGGGGCGCCCGTCCGGGCCGGGCCGGCTTTTCCTGCGGGCGGCCCCACCGGTTCTCTACGGTCGACGGGTGGGCGCTGAGCAGCCGTGGAGCCGGCCGGCCCGGCGGCGCCGCCCGATGCGCACCGGGCTGGTGTTCGCGGGCGTCGCCGTGCTGCTGTGCTGCGTCGGGGTGGCCGGGCTGGGCGCCTGGAACGTGCAGGTGGTCACGCAGGCCAGTGGTCCGGTGCGGGAGACCGCCGACGGGTTCCTGCGCTCCGTCGCCGCGGGCGACACCGACGGCGCGTACGACCGGCTCTGCGCCGACGCGCGCTCCCGGTGGAGCCCGATCGGGTTCACCAGTTGGCTGCGCACGCCGCCGGTGGTCAGCGGCTACGAGATCCTCGACGTGTCGGTGGCGACGCGCGGCGGCCGCCCGCAGGGCACGGTGACGGTGCGGCTGACCCGCGACAGCGGGCTGACCGAGGAGCGGAAGCTGTCGGTGGTGCGGGAGGGCGGCGACTGGCGGGTGTGCGGCGACCCGTACTGACGGGTCAGCGGCGCGGGCCGAGTTCGCCGGCCCGGTAGTGCCGCCGGCACAGCACCTGGTAGCGCACCTCGGCGCTGTCCACCGTGTCGCCGATGACGACCTGTTCGCCCTCGCGGACGACCCGCCCGCCGACCACCCGGGCGTTGAGCAGCCCTTCCCGGCCGCACCAGCAGAGCACCTCGACCTGGATGCGGGCCACCTCGTCGGCGAGTTCGAACAGCCGTTGCGCGGCCGGGAACAGGCAGGATCGGAAGTCGGTGGCCAGCCCGAACGCGTACACGTCGACGTCGTAGCTGTCGACCAGCTCGGCCATCTGCTCGATGTGCTCCAGGTTGTAGAAGGAGGCCTCGTCGCAGATGAGGTAGTCGACGCGGACCCCCTCGGCCCACGTGTCGCGCACCAGCGTGCGCAGGTCGAGGCCGTCGGTGACCTCGACGGCCTCGTGGGCCAGCCCGATGCGGGTGGTGACCTGCGGGCCCAACGAGCGGTCGATGCGGGTGGTGACCAGGCCACGGCGGCCCTGCCGGGCGTGGTTGTGGTTCATCTGCAACGCCATCGTGGACTTGCCGCAGTCCATCGGCCCCCAGAAGAACTTCAACGCCGCGGCGTGCAGCGGACGCCCGTCCACGCCCCGCGCCGCGGCGCACCCGGCGGGGGAGTCGTCGGGGCCCAGCGGCGGGCGCGCCAGACAGGTCGGGGCGGCGGCGTGGTCGGTCACGGTCGGGCAGCCTAGCTGATCGACGTCCCCCGATCAGGTTGGTGCGGTCCGCGCTGCCTCACAGCACCCGGGGCGGGGTGTTGCCGGCGGCGACGATCGCGCGGCGGATCGGCACGGCCAGCAGCAGCAGGAACCCGACGACGAAGAAGATGAGCAGGGAGACCAGGCCCACCCGGTACGAGGACGTCAGCTGGAACACCAGGCCGAAGGCCAGCGGGCCGAGCCAACTCGTGCCCTTGTCGCTGATCTCGTAGAAGCCGTAGTACTCGCCCTCCTTGCCGGCGGGGATGAGCTGGCTGAACAGCGACCGGCTCAGCGCCTGGCTGCCGCCGAGCACCAGGCCGATGGCCGCGCCGAGAACCATGAACGGCAGCGGCGCCTCGGCGGGCAGCCGGAACGCGCCGAGGATCACCCCGGTCCACAGCACCAGGCTGATCAGGACGGTCTTCCAGGCGCCGATGCGCGTGGCGAGCGCGCCGAGCAGCAGCGCGCCGCCGAAGGCGAGGAACTGCACCAGCAGGATGGTCACGATCAGGGTGCTCTGGCCGAGCTTCAGCTCCTCGGTGCCGTACTGGCTGGCCAGGGCGATGACGGTCTGGATGCCGTCGTTGTAGATCAGGAACGCGAGCAGGAAGAACAGCGTCAGCGGGTACGCCTTGATCTCCCGCAGGGTGCGGCCGAGCTGCCGGAACCCGTCGGTGACCGGGTTGCCGCCGGCCAGCGCGGCGGCGGTGGGGTGTTCGCGCAGCCAGCGCAGCGGAACCAGGGTGAACGCCGCCCACCACAGCCCGGCGGACACGATCGACCAGCGGGCCAGGTCGAGGGTGCGCTGGTGGTTGCCCTCCTCGCCGAGCATGCTGACCGCGACCAGGTTGAGTGCCAGCAGCAGGCCGCCGCCGAGGTAGCCGAGGGCCCAGCCGCGGCTGGAGATGCCGTCACGGTCGTCGGGGCCGCCGAGCTGCGGCAGGAACGAGTTGTAGACCACGACGCCGGCGCCGAAGGCGATGTTGGCGACGAGGAACAGCAGCCCGCCGAGCAGGTACCGGTCGCCGGTGACGAAGAGCATGCCGACGGTGGCGCCGGCGCCGGTGAAGGCCGCCGCGGCGAGCAACCGCTTCTTGTGCGCCGACCGGTCGGCGACCGCCCCGATGACGGGCAGCACGAACACGGTGAGGAACACCGACAACGACACCAGGTACGGGAAGTACGAGCCGGCGGCGACCTTGATGCCCAGCGGGTACACGTACCCGGTGCAGGTGTCGGCGCCGAGTTCGCAGCCGGCGGCCAGTTCGGTGACGGTGGTCAGGAACGGGCCGAGGAACACGGTGATCACCGTGGTGGAGAAGGCGGACATCGCCCAGTCGTAGAAGTACCAGCCGGTGCGTTCGCGGCGGGTGCTCGCCGGGGCGGGGGTGTCGCCGACCGTGGGGGTGGCGGTCTCGGCCATCGGGGGTCCTTCGGCGCTCAGGCGGCCCAGTGGCCGCGGCTGCGGTAGACGTCGCGCAGCACGCCGACGTGATCGGTCATGATGCCATCCACACCAAGATCAAGTAACTCGTGCATCTCGGCAGGTTCGTCGATCGTCCAAACGTGCACCTGCAGGCCGAGTCGGTGGGCGTAGCGCAGGAACCGGCGGTCCACCACACGCACCCGCCCGTAGCGCACCGGCACCTGGGCGGCGACGACCGACGGGGGCAGCCGCAGCGCCCGGCCGGTCAGCGAGGCCATCCGCAGCCGGGCCACCCCGCGCATGCCGAGGCTGGTGGCGATCCGGCCCCCGGTGCTGGCGCGCAGCCGGGCCAGCCGGGCGTCGCTGAACGAGGCGAGCAGCACCCGGTCGCCGGCGTTGGCGCGCGCGACCGTGGCCACGGTCGGGTCGACGCCGCCGTCGGCCTTGACGTCGATGTTGAACCGGACCCCGGGCCAGGCGTCGAGGACCTCGTCGAGGCGGGGCACCACGGCGGCACCGCCGACGCGTACCGAGGCCAGGTCCGCCCAGCGCAGGTCGGCGATGCGCCCCGGCTCGCCGGTGACCCGCGTCAGGGTGGCGTCGTGGAAGACCACCGCCACGCCGTCGGCGGTGCCGTGCACGTCGGTCTCCACGTACCGGTAGCCGAGCCCGATCGCGCGGGCGAACGCCGCGGCGGTGTTCTCGTCGCCCTCGGCGGCGCCGCCGCGGTGGGCGAAGGCCAGCGGCGCGGGGGCGTCGAGGTAGGGGTGACGGGTCAGCACGCGACGCAGTATGCCGGTCTCCGGTTGCCGCGCGGCGACCAGCCCGTGACCGTTGATCGCCGGTGCGGACCGCTTTCCGGGGCGGCCGCCGCGCAAGCCCACGGGCGTGCGCCGAACCCACGGTCGCGCCGGTCGTTCGCTCACAGGCTGTCACGCCGCATGGATTACTCAGCGTGCGGGGGCGTCAGGTCCGGGCGGGTGCCGGTTCTACCCCTTTGCTCTGCAGCCCTATGCGCACCACCCCGTTGGCCTGCGGGTTCTCCCCGGGGCTTGGCGCTGGCCGCTGTCCACGGGTCTCACTCTCGGTGGCCGGTGCGTCGATGGGTGCAGAGCAAAGGGGCCGACAGGGGTCCTCCAGCGGGAGTGACCGCCTGTGCGCTGAGTGACGATTCGGGTGGCAGGACAGGTTCGCACGACAAGGCGGCCGCCGCGTGGGGTGGCGGGCGGCGCGCGCTCCGGGCGCGCTCCGGCTGCGGCCGGGACGAGACTCGGGTTCAGGACGTCGGGACTCGGGTTCAGGACGTCGGGCGGCGGCGGTGCGAGCGGCTGGTGTCGGCGGGGCGGCCGGGGTCGACGTGGCGGGGCCGGTCGGGCTCGTCGGGCCGCAGTGGGACGAGGCCGTCGGTGATGGCGTCGATGATCCGGTCGGTGGCGTGCCGGGCCGCGCCGGGCGTGACGGGCGTGACGTCGCCCAGGTTGACCGGGTCACCGAAGTGCACCCGGACCACGGGGCGCCGCCACATCGCGCGGGCGACGCCGCGCAGCAGACCCTTCGGGGCGCGGTAGGGCACCACCTCGTGCGACCCCCACTGGGCGACCGGGATCACCGGCGCGGCGCAGGCCAGGGCGAGGCGGGCCGTGCCGGTCTTGCCGCGTTCGGGCCACATGCCGGGGTCCAGGCCGATGCGGCCCTCGGGGTAGACCAGGATCACCGAGCCGCCGGCGACGGCCGCGGCGGCGTCGTCGAGGGCCCGGTGTACGGCGCTGGTGCCCCGGTCGACGCGGATGTGCCCGGCGCGGCGCATCGCGGTGCCGATGACGGGGGTGCGGAACAGCCCGCCGGTGGCCATGATCCGGGGGGCGACGCCCCGGGCCCGGCAGGCGGCGGCGAGAACGACCGGGTCGAACGGGCTGATGTGGTTGGCGGCCAGGATCAGCGGGCCCCGGCGCAGCGTCTCGGGTATGTCCCCGCTGACCTCGAGGCGGGCCACGAGCGCGACGACGGCGCGGGCGAGCAGTTGCGCGGCGCGCCAGATCAGCGGGGGCTGCCACGTCGGGTGGGCGGTGTCCATCAGCCGGCAATGGTCGCACGCGCGGGCCGGGTGGTGGGGGCGGGGGAGTCGGTTCGGCCCCGACGGCGCGGCGACCGTCGGGGCCGTTCGGCAGAGGTGATCAGGGTCATTGGTCCCGGGTCGGTTAGGGACCCCCGCCCCTGCCCATTCGTCTACGACGAGAAGTAGTATTTACTACGTCTCGTAGTATGCACAGCTGGGGGTTTCTGGTGGACGCGTTGGACGTCGCCCGCTGGCAGTTCGGTGTCACCACCGTCTACCACTTTCTCTTCGTACCGCTGACCATCGGCCTGTCCGTGCTGGTGGCGATCCTGCAGACGATGTGGCACCGCACCGGCGACGAGAAGTACCTGAAGCTCACCAAGTTCTACGGCAAGCTCTTCCTGATCAACTTCGCCATGGGCGTGGTCACCGGCATCGTGCAGGAGTTCCAGTTCGGCATGAACTGGAGCGACTACTCCCGCTTCGTCGGCGACATCTTCGGCGCGCCGCTCGCCATCGAGGCGCTGGTCGCGTTCTTCCTGGAGTCGACCTTCATCGGCCTGTGGATCTTCGGCTGGGACCGGCTGCCCAAGCGGCTGCACCTGGCCGCCATCTGGGCCGCCGCGATCGGCAGCAACCTCAGCGCGTACTTCATCCTCGCGGCGAACTCGTTCATGCAGAACCCGGTCGGCTACCGGATCAACCCCGACACCGGCCGCGCCGAACTGACCGACTTCATGGCGGTGCTGACCAACAAGGTCGCCCTGGTCACCTTCCCGCACACCATCGCCGGCGCGTTCCTGGTCGCCGGCTCACTGCTGGTCGCGGTCGCGCTGTGGCACCTGATCCGCAACCGCGACTCGGCCGACACCCCGGCCTACCGGTTCGCCGCCAAGTTCGGCTCCTGGGTCACCCTGGTCGCCACCGCCGGCGTGATCATCACCGGCGACATCCAGGGCAAGATCATGACCGAGGTGCAGCCGATGAAGATGGCCGCCGCCGAAGGGCTCTACACCACCGAGTCGCCCGCCTCGTTCTCCGTGCTCACCGTCGGCAGCCTCGACGGCAGCCGCGAGCTGTTCGCCCTCAAGATCCCGTACCTGCTGTCGTTCCTCGGCACCGGCGACCCCAACGGCACCGTCCAGGGCATCAACGACCTGCAGGCCCAGTACGCCACCCAGTACGGCGCCGGCAACTACGCCCCGATCATCCCGGTCACCTACTGGAGCTTCCGCTTCATGATCGCCTTCGGGTTGGCCGCCGCCGCCATCGCGCTGCTGGTGCTCTGGAGCCAGCGCAAGGGCCGCACCCCGACCAGCAAGTGGCTGCTGCGCGCCGGCCTGGCCATGCCGCTGCTGCCCCTCGCGGCGAACTCCTTCGGCTGGATCTTCACCGAGATGGGCCGCCAGCCGTGGATCGTGTTCGGCGAGATGCTCACCCGCGACGGCGTGTCCCGCAGCGTGTCGATGACCGAGGTGCTCACCTCGTTCACCGCCTTCACCCTGATCTACGCCACCCTCGCCGTAATCGAGGTCAAGCTGCTGCTGCGCTACGCCAGGGCCGGCGTGCCCGACCTCACCCCGGATCCCCAGATCGACGACAGCCACGACGACGCCGAGCGCCCGCTCGCCTTCGCCTACTGATCACCGGAGCCCACCGTGGAACTCACCACCATCTGGTTTCTGCTCGTCGCGGTCCTGTTCACCGGGTACTTCATCCTGGAGGGCTTCGACTTCGGCGTCGGCATGCTGCTGCCCGTGCTCGGCCGCAACGACCGGGAACGCCGCGTCCTGATCAACACCATCGGCCCGGTCTGGGACGGCAACGAGGTGTGGCTGATCACCGCTGGCGGCGCGATGTTCGCCGCCTTCCCCGAGTGGTACGCCACCCTGTTCTCCGGCTTCTACCTGCCGCTGCTGCTGATCCTGCTGGCCCTGATCGCCCGCGGCGTCGCCTTCGAGTACCGCCACAAGCGCTCCGAGGCGTCCTGGAAGCGGCGCTGGGACACGGCGATCTTCGTCGGCTCGCTCGTGCCGGCGGTGCTGTGGGGCGTGGCGTTCGCCAACATCCTGCGCGGCGTGCCGCTGGACGCCGACCACGAGTACGTCGGCGGCCTGCTCGACCTGCTCAACCCGTACGCCCTGCTCGGCGGCGTGACCACCGCGGCGCTGTTCCTCACCCACGGCGCGGTGTTCCTCGCGCTGAAGACCGTGGGCGACATCCGCGAGCGTGCCGGCGCGCTCGCGGTGCGCCTGGGCGTGGCCACCGCCGTGCTCGCCGTGGCGTTCCTGGCCTGGACGCTGACCATCCGCTCCAGCACGGCCGCCGTCGTGTTCGCCGTCGGCGCGGCGCTGGCCCTGCTCGGCGGTCTCGCCGCCGCCCGGGCACGCCGGGAGGGCTGGGCGTTCACCGGCACCGCCGTGGCGATCGGCCTGGCCGTGGCGACGCTGTTCGCGGCGCTGTTCCCGAACGTGCTGCCGTCCACCCTGGACGCGGCGGGGACGCTGACCGCCACCAACGCCGCCTCCACCCCCTACACCCTGAAGATCATGACCTGGGTGGCGGTGGTGTTCACCCCGATCGTGCTGGCCTACCAGGGCTGGACGTACTGGGTGTTCCGCAAGCGCATCGGAGTGGCCCACATCCCGCAGCACTGACCCGGCCCGGGACTAGGGTGAGGCGATGACCGGCGACGCGTGGACCAACCTGTTCGGCAGCGCGACGCCGGTCGTCGCCGCCCCGCTCGCCGGGGGCGCCACCACCTGCGCCCTGGTCCGCGCCGTCGCCGCGGCCGGCGGCTTCGCCTTCCTCGCCGCCGGCTACAAGACCCCCGAGGCGGTCGCCGCCGAGCTGGCCGAGCTGCGCGCCACCGGGACGCCACACGGGGTGAACCTGTTCGTGCCCGGTGCCCGCGACATCGACGAGACCACCTTCCGCCGGTACGCCCACCAGATCGCCGCCGAGGGCGCACCGTACGGGCTCGACCTGGCCGGCGCGCCGCTGGTGCACGACGACGACCACTGGCCGGACAAGATCGACCTGCTGCTGGCTGCCCCGGTGCCGGTGGTCAGCTTCACCTTCGGTCTGCCCGACCCGGCGGCGGTGACCGCGCTGCGCCGCGCCGGCACCCGGGTGCTGGTCACGGTGACCTCGGTGGACGAGGCGCTCGCCGCACGCGAGCTGGGCGTCGACGGCCTGGTGGCCCAGGGCACCGAGGCCGGCGGGCACAGCGGCACCCACACCCCGCACCGGCCGGCCCCGCCGACCTCGACCCGCCCCCTGGTCCACGACGTGCTCCGGGCCACCGGGCTGCCGGTGGTGGCCGCCGGCGGCGTCGCCGGCCCCGACGACGTCCGTGACCTGGTCGCCGCCGGTGCCACCGCGGTGGCCGTCGGAACGTTGCTGCTACGCACCGACGAGAGCGGGGCCAGCCGCACCCATCGCGACGCCCTGGCCGACCCGGCCCGCACCGGCACCGTGCTCACCCGCGCCTTCACCGGCCGGCCGGCGCGCGGGCTGCGCAACGCCTTCATCGACCGGTACGAGCCCGTCGCGCCGCTCGGCTATCCGGAGCTGCACCACCTGACCCGGGGCATGCGCGCGGCGGCGGCCGCGGCCGGGCACGCGGACCGGGTGCACCTGTGGGCCGGCACCGGCTACCGGCACGCCACCACCGGCCCCGCCGCCGCCGTGGTCGAGCGGCTGACCGCGACGCTCTGACCGGGCGCCGGCCGGGCCGACGGCGCCACCGCCACCCGCCCCGCCGGCGCCCGCCGCTCAGTGGGCCTCGCGCAACTCCGCCAGCCGCGCCTCGATCTCGGCCAGCTCCGCGCGCAGCTTCTCCGCCTGCTGCTCCGCCTCGGCACGCTCCGCCGCCATGATCTGCTCCACCGCCTCGTGGACCCCCGGCACGTCGACCAGCGCCACCATCCGCAGCGCCTCCGCCGGCTTGACCACGTACGGCTTCGCCAGGGACTTGCTGCCCTGCTGCGCCGCGACCGTCCACTCGCCGTCGGCGTACGCCAGCGTGACCGTCAGCCCCGTTGGGCCCTTCGGCTTCGCCGCCTTCACCGGCCGCCGCGCCGGCTTCGCCTCCGCCGTCTCCACCTTCGGCTCCTCCCGCTGCTCCCGCGGCGCCGGCACCGGCGCCCGGTCCAACACGAACTCCGGCTCCGCCGGCACCGGCACCGGCGCCGGCTCGGGCTCCGGCTGCGGCTCCGCCACCTTGCGGCCCACGCCCCGCGGCGCCACCGCCACGTCGGCGGGGGAGAAGGGCAACTCGTCGCGACCGAACCGGACCACCACGAACTCGTCGGACGCCGCCGGGTCGGTCAGCTCCACCACCTGCCCCACCTGCCCGGCGATCTGGCCCGCCGACGCGGTGAACACCACCTTCGGTTTCCGCCCCGCCGCCAACGCCTCCCGGATGGTGCGCACGTCCTCGTCGGACAACCCCTGGCCAGCGCCACCCATCAGCAACCTCTTCCCTCGTACACCTGTTCAGACGCCTGCCTTGATACCAGCCGGCCCCGACACGCGCGAGATCAACCCCCCAGCGCCCGCAGCGCCGCGTCGGCGTGCGCGTTCATGTTCAGCTCACTGTGGACCACCCCGATCACCCGCCGGTCCGTGCCGATCACGAACGTCATCCGCCGCGTGCCCAACGCGCCCAGCGGCAGCCGCCGCCGCACCCCGAACCGGTCCGCCACCACACCGTCCGGGTCGGACAGCAGCGGATAGTCGAACCCGTGCAACCGGGAGAACTCCGCCTGCCTCGCCACCGGGTCCCGGCTGATGCCCACCCGCTGCGCGCCCACGGCCGCGAACTCCGCCGCCAGGTCCCGGAAGTGGCAGCTCTCCGCCGTGCACCCGCGGGTCAGCGCCGCCGGGTAGAAGAACAGCACCACCGGGCCGGCGGCCAGGAACTCCGACAGCCGCCGTGGCGTACCCGTCTCGTCGGGCAGCGTGAAGTCCTCCACCACGTCCCCGACACCCACACCCGCCACCGCACACCTCCACCGTCGTCACCAGGGTCGCGCCGAGCGTATGCGGCGACCGGGCCGCCCACCCCCACACCCGCCGCCACCGACCGCCCGTGTGACCTTCCCCTCCCGCAGCAGGCGCGCCGGTCGCGGTAACGTCGGCCCAGCAGCCACGGCAGGGGAGAGGCGCATTGAATCCCGTCACCGTCATCACCGGCGGCAGCCGCGGCATCGGCGCGGCCACCGCCCGCCGCCTCGCCCACGCCGGCCACCACGTCGTGTTCGGCTACCGCCGTGACCGCGACGCCGCCGACAAGGTGCTCGCCGACCTCCACGCCACCGGCGTACGCGGCCTCGCCGTGCCCGCCGACACCCGCGACCCCGAGCGGGTCGCCGCCCTGTTCGACGCCGCCGCCGACCTCGGCCCGATCACCGGCCTGGTCAACAACGCCGGCGTCACCAGCCCCATCGGCGCCTTCGTCGACCTCGACCCGGCCGACCTGCGCCACGTCGTCGACGTCAACCTCGTCGGCTACGTCCTGTGCGCCCAGCAGGCCGCCCGCCGGATGGGTCGCGGCGCCGCCATCGTCAACGTCTCCTCCGCCGCGGCCACCCTCGGCAGCCCCGGCGAGTACGTCCACTACGCCGCCGTCAAGGCCGCCACGGACACCCTCACCACCGGCCTCGCCAAGGAACTCGCCCCCCGCGGCATCCGCGTCAACGCCGTCGCCCCCGGCATCATCCGCACCGACATCCACGCCCTGTCCGGCCGACCCGACCGACCCGACACCGCCGCCGACCGCATCCCCCTCGGCCGCCCCGGCGAACCCGACGAGGTCGCCGCCGCCATCGCCTGGCTCCTCGGCCCCGACGCCACCTACACCACCGGCACCGTCCTACGCGTCGCCGGTGGCCTGTAGCCGTCGCATGCTGCGCCTGCGCACCACCCTCGTCCTCGCCCGCCGTCCCCGGCTCGTCGACGCGGGCTCGTGAGCAAAGGCGTCCGCGCAGGGGCGCGGCCACCCGATCGGTAGGAAAGTTTCACCGATTGCCCCGGCCGATACAGATCATTTACGATCGACGCCCATCACTCGACCGGGTGCCCGGACACCACGGGCCCGAACAGGGAGACCCGATGAGCGACGACCTGGGAACACGCCGCCTGCTCGACACGCCCGCCCGGCGCCGCACCCTCCTCACCGCACTGGGCACCGGCGTCGGCATCGGCGTCGTCGGTATGCCGAGCCCCGCCATGGCGGCCGTCGCCGGCTGGAGCAACCCCACCCTCGGCACCCTGACCTCCGGCTACAAGACCCCCAGCCGCCCCACCCACACCGGCTGGGACGTCGCCAACAACCAGGGCACCCCCGTCTACGCCACCGCCGACGGCACGGTCCGCGACATCAAAACCAACTCGTACCCGGGCGACACCACCAGCGGGCCCCTGCCCGGACGCACCGGCAACAGCGTCCACCTCAACCACGCCGACAGCTACTTCTCCTACTACGGCCACCTCCACCGCGTCCTGGTCGACGTCGGCCAGCGGGTCAGCTGCGGACAACTGATCGGCCTCATGGGCAACACCGGCAACTCCAGCGGCCCGCACCTGCACTTCGAGATCCACCGCCCCCGACTGACCTCCACCGACCCCCGCATCTTCCTCGCCAACCGCGGCATCACCCTCGGCGCGACGGCCCCCGTCGGCAGCACCGGCTACCCGAGCGTCAGCCAGGGCGCCTCCGGATGGGTGCCCCGCACCATCCAGTACCTCCTGCGGGCCCGCGGCATCACCGTCGTCGTCGACGGCGTCTTCGGACCGGCCTGCACCTCCGCCGTCAGGTCGTTCCAGACCAGCCGCGGCCTCTACGCCGACGGCCTCGTCGGCCCGATCACCTGGACCGCCCTCATCCTGCCCCTACGGGAAAGCAACTCCGGCGACCTCGTACGCGGCCTCCAGACCGCCCTCAACGCCCGCGGCGCCAACCTCCTCGTCGACGGCTCCTTCGGCTCGGTCACCGCCAACGCCGTACGCGGCTTCCAGAGCCGCAACGGCCTCGTCGCCGACGGCCTCGTCGGCCCCGTCACATGGAGCGTGCTCATCTGACCCCGGACACCGCCACGAGTGCGCCCTCTGGCCGCGCCCGGGCTGACACGACGTCCTCTTGAGACGACACTGCCCGGCCGGAGAGATCACCGGCCGGGCAGCATCCTGGCTCTGGTCAGTTGCCGGTAGACGCGCCCTTCAGGCCCTGCAGCATCTCGGCGAAGTCGGCGGTCTCCGCCGCAGGCGGCGTCTCGACGTTCGCCGCCTTGCCGTAGTCGGTGTAGTCGACCGTCATGTCGCCCATCTTGCCCATGTCCAGGCTCGCCCGGCGCGGCCGGTACTGCTCGTCGACCCAGAGGTCGATCGTGAGCTCCTTGACGCCCTGCTTGGCGTACTGCTGCTCGACGCCCGACCGCAGCTCGGCGTCGAGCTGCCCCAGGTAGGTCGCCACCGGAGCAGTGACGGTGTAGTGGACCGTGCGCGCCCCGTTCACCGTCTCCTCGCCGACGACCGTGACACCCTCGGTGGCGAGCAGCGTCTTGACCTGCTTGGTCGGGTCGATGTCCTCGAACTGCTTGGTGAAGTCCATCCCCGCCTGCTCGCCGGCCGCGGCCAGGTCCAGCTTCATCCAGCGCTTCCCGCCGATGCTCGCGCGGTCCTTCGCCGGGATCTCGACGTAGACCACGCTGCCGATCATCCGGACGACCGTCGGGCTGCCGTCCGGGCCCGCCGTCGTCATCTCGGCCTTGACCGGGTCTCCCAGATCGACCACGCCCTGCACCGAGATCTTCTCGCCGCCCGCCGTGCCCTGCATCGTCACCGTCACCGACTCGCTCTTGTCGGTGGCGTCGATCGTCTTCTGCAACGAACCCTTGAGATCACTGGCGAGCAGCTCCAGCACGCTGGGCTGCGCCGGCGCGTCCGAGCCGGGCTTCGAGCCGCAGGCAGTCACCGCGAGTGCCGTGAGCGCGGAGACCGCCAGAACAGTGGTCTTCTTCCAAAGTGACACGTGACAGCTTCTTTCCCCCGAAGGACTCTGGAGATCTCCCCAGACAGAGCGACGACACGCTATCCCAAGCGGTCAACATCGAGGCGCATCCCCGCCGGATCTTTGGTGGAAACCGACACGGCGGCAGGGGAGCGGCGGCCACAATCGGCACATACCGCCCACCCGTGGCGTCGGCCGTCGCCCCCGGGCGCGCCCGGGGGCGACAACCCGGCACCGACCGCGCCGACCCAACGGACCTGGTGTCGACCGCGACGTACGATCCGCATGTGACCAGCAGACCGGACCTGGAGCAGCGCCTGCGCGACCTCACGCGGCTGCGCCGCGTCCGCGACCGGATCGACCGGGAGTACGCGCAGCCGCTGGACGTCGAGGCGCTCGCCCGCGGCGTCAACATGTCGGCCGGACACCTCAGCCGCCAGTTCCGCGCCGCGTACGGCGAGTCGCCGTACGCCTATCTGATGACGCGGCGCATCGAGCGCGCGATGGCGCTGCTGCGTCGTGGCGACCTCAGCGTCACCGAGGTCTGCTTCGCGGTCGGCTGCTCCTCACTGGGCACCTTCAGCACCCGCTTCACCGAGTTGGTCGGCGTGCCGCCCAGCACCTATCGCGCCCGGACAGCACCCGCGAGCGCGGAGATGCCGCCGTGCATCGCGAAACAGGTGACCAGACCGATCAGGAATCGAGAAGCCCCCCGCCCCGAGCCGCAACTAGCGTGACTGCCATGAACATCACCATTCACTCGAGCTTCCTCCCGCACACCGACCCGGACGCCTCCCTGGCCTTCTACCGCGACACCCTCGGCTTCGAGGTCCGCAACGACGTCGGCCACGGAGGGATGCGCTGGATCACGGTCGGCCCCGCCGACCAGCCCGACACGTCCATCGTCCTGCACCCGCCGACCGCCAGCCCCGGCATCACCGACGACGAGCGCCGCACCATCCTCGAACTGATGGCCAAGGGCAGCTACTTCGGCGTCAACCTGGCCACCCCCGACCTCGACGACACCTTCGCGAAGCTGGAAGGCAGCGGCGCCGAGGTGGTCCAGGAGCCGACCGAGCAGCCGTACGGCGTCCGCGACTGCGCGTTCCGCGACCCCGCCGGCAACATGATCCGCATCCAGGAGCTGCGCTGAGCCGCCCGGCGATCGCAGCCACGCCCCAGACAGACGGCACCGTGAACGAGCCCACGCACGACGCCGGTGGGCCACCCCCCGCGACATCCCCATGATCGAGGGGAAGACCGAGGTTCTCGAGATCGACGCGCTGCCGCAGAAACGGGATGACTTCGTCGCGCGCACCGGCTTCGACCCGCGCGCGCCGGCCACGCCGTACCGCTGGTTCCGCATCTCCCCGCGCCGCACCCAGACCTGCCGCGAGGTGAACGAGATGCCCGACCGCGAGCTGATGCGCGACAGCCACTGGTTGGTCTGACGCCCGGCCGGGCGGTCGGAGGCTGCACGGGCCGAAGCGGCGTGGATATCTTGGTTCGTACGCCGAACGCGACTCCGGCCGGCGTCAGCCGGACGATCAGGCAGACAACGGAACGTTGCCGCGACCGCGCCGACCAAGGAGAACCAGACACACTGCGCGAAGCGCGTCAGATCGAGCCAGGCGACGCCGACGCAGACCGCGAAGGCGGCCCGCCCAACAGATGGAGACACGATGAGCATGGCCCCGAGGACGGACCCGCAGTCGCCCGCGCCGCACGTTGCCGACAACCACGACCTGATCCGTGTGCACGGCGCGCGCGTGAACAACCTCAAGGACGTCACCGTCGAGATCCCGAAGCGCCGGCTCACGGTCTTCACCGGCGTCTCCGGCTCGGGCAAGAGCTCCCTGGTCTTCGACACGATCGCCGCGGAATCGCAGCGGATGATCAACGAGACCTACAGCGCCTTCGTGCAGGGCTTCATGCCGACACTCGCACGGCCAGAGGTCGACCGGCTGGAGGGGCTGACGACCGCGATCATCGTCGACCAGGAACGGATGGGGTCCAACCCGCGCTCCACCGTCGGCACCGCCACCGACGCGAACGCGATGCTGCGCATCCTGTTCAGTCGGCTCGCGCAGCCCCACATCGGCCCGCCCAACGCGTACTCCTTCAACGTCCCCTCGGTGAAGGCCAGCGGCGCGATCACCGTCGAGCGTGGCGCCGGCAAGACGAAGACCGAGAAGGCGACCTTCACCCGTCTCGGCGGCATGTGCCCGCGCTGCGAGGGCATGGGCTCGGTCAACGACATCGACGTGACCCAGCTGTACGACGACAGCAAGTCCCTCAACGAGGGCGCTATCACCGTTCCCGGCTACAGCATGGACGGCTGGTACGGCCGCATCTTCCGCGACGGCGGCATGTTCGACCCCGAAAAGCCGATCCGCAAGTACACGAAGAAGGAGCTGGACGACCTTCTCCACAAGGAACCCACCAAGATCAAGGTCGACGGGATCAACCTGACGTACCTGGGGCTGATCCCGCAGGTCCAGAAGTCCTACCTGTCCAAGGACGTCGACTCACTGCAGCCGCACGTCCGCGCCTTCGTGGAGCGGGCGGTAACGTTCACGACCTGCCCCGAATGCGACGGCACCCGGCTCAGCAAGGAGGCCCAGTCGTCGAAGATCAAGGGGAAGAACATCGCCGACCTCTGCGCGATGCAGATCAGCGACCTGGCCGAATGGATCCGGGACCTCGACGAGCCGTCGGTCGCCCCACTGCTCACCGGGCTGCAACACCTCCTCGACTCGTTCACGGAGATCGGGTTGGGCTATCTCTCGCTCGACCGGCCGGCCGGCACCCTGTCCGGGGGAGAGGCCCAACGCACCAAGATGATCCGCCACCTCGGCTCGTCGCTCACCGACGTCACCTACGTCTTCGACGAGCCCACCATCGGCCTGCACCCCCACGACATCCAGCGGATGAACGAGCTGCTGCTGCAGCTACGCAACAAGGGCAACACCGTGCTGGTCGTGGAGCACAAGCCGGAAGTGATCGCGATCGCCGACCACGTCGTGGACCTGGGCCCGCGGGCTGGCACCGAGGGCGGCGAGGTGGTGTTCGAGGGCACCGTCGACGGGCTGCGGGCCAGCGACACGCTCACCGGGCGGCACCTGGACGACCGGGCCACCCTCAAGAAGTCGGTGCGTTCGTCCTCCGGCGCCCTGGAGATCCGCGGCGCGTCGACGCACAACCTCCAGGACGTGGACGTCGACATCCCACTCGGGGTGCTCTGCGTGCTCACGGGCGTCGCCGGCTCCGGCAAGAGCTCACTGATCCATGGCTCGGTCGCCGGCCGCGACGGCGTGGTCGTCATCGACCAGGGCGCGATCCGCGGATCGCGACGGAGCAACCCGGCGACGTACACCGGCCTGCTCGACCCGATCCGCAAGGCGTTCGCGAAGGCCAACGGCGTGAAGCCGGCGCTGTTCAGCTCCAACTCCGAGGGCGCCTGCCCAGGCTGCAACGGCGCCGGCGTCATCTACACCGACCTGGGCGTCATGGCCACCGTCGAGTCCGTCTGCGAGGAGTGCGAGGGCAAGCGGTTCCAGGCGTCGGTGCTGGAGTACACGCTGGGCGGCCGGAACATCGCCGAGGTGCTCGCGATGTCGGTGACCGAGGCCGAGGAGTTCTTCTCCGACGGCGAGGCGCGCACGCCGGCCGCCCACAAGATCCTCGACCGGCTCGCGGACGTCGGGCTCGGCTACCTCAGCCTCGGCCAGCCGCTCACCACGCTGTCCGGCGGCGAGCGGCAGCGGCTCAAGCTCGCCACGCAGATGGCAGAGAAGGGAGACGTCTACGTCCTCGACGAGCCGACCACCGGTCTGCACCTCGCCGACGTCGAGCAACTGCTCGGCCTGCTGGACCGGCTCGTCGACGCCGGCAAGTCGGTCATCGTCATCGAACACCACCAGGCGGTCATGGCACACGCCGACTGGATCATCGACCTGGGTCCCGGCGCCGGCCACGACGGTGGCCGGATCGTCTTCGAGGGCACACCCGCCGACCTCGTCGCCGCCCGCGCCACGCTCACCGGCGAGCACCTGGCGGCCTACGTCGGCAGCTGACCGAGACCCTCCGAACGCGGCGGTACGAGCGCGATGTGCGCGGACAGCGCGCGGAGGAAGTCGGGCGCGTCGAAGATCTCGCCGGCGGAGGCGACGCCGCTCGTCCTCGTCCGACCGCCGAGAATGCGATGGACCGCTTCGACCGCCAGCGGCGCGCTGATGGCGTAGATGTCCCGGCCGCTGGCCACGACGCGTCGCTGCGTGTCGCCGGCGCGCACGACGACGTCGACGGTGAACGTCTGCGCGGACCGGCCGAACTCGTCGACCGCAGCCGGCGCGGGCGCGTCCGCAGCGGCAAGGTCCTCGGCTGCGTCGGCGGTCATGTACGTGCGCACCTCGGGGATGGACAGGTGGCTGGGGACCGTGACGACGTCAGCCATCGTGAACCCGCCGAGGACGGTCCGGCGGCCCATCGGAGCGGGAAAGTCCCATTCCACGGTCGGCAGGGCGCACTCGTCGACGTAATACTCCAGCTTGCCACCGGTGTAGCGGACACGTCGGCCATCGCGCCGCTCCCGGGAGACGGTGCCGGAGGCGAGGGTCCCGGCCGTGGGGTGCCAACTACTCAGTCCGTACGCGACGTGCGCCTCGTCGGCCGCCGTCCAATCGCCCATCGCCGCCGTGACCAGCAGATCGCCGAGTCCACCGAAGAAGGCCATCGCCGGGACCACCGCGACGCCCGCGCTCCGAGCGCGGTCCGTGAAGTGCGTGAACGTGTCGAGGTTGGCCTCGATCTCAGCCGCCACGTCCACGTACGGGACCCCGGTACGCAGGGCGGCCTCGATCACGGGAGCCGCGGTCGAGGCGAACGGGCCGGCACAGTTGACGACCGCGGCAGCGCCCTTCAACGCCTGGTCGAGCGAGACCGGATCATCGACCGACGCCACCCGGAATTCGAGCCCCGAATGCGACGCCGCCAACGCCTGAAGCCTACCCACGTCACGACCGACGAGCAGCGGAACGAACCCGCGATCGCGCAACTCCGTCACCACGAACCGCCCCGTGTGTCCGTACGCACCGAACACCGCCACCGTACGACCCGAACCCATCTGCAGTTCCTCCACGCTCCGCGAAAGATCGACTGAGAAGATCCTCTCGGCAGCGACCGGCCCCGAACCAGTGTCTGGAACGCCATGCCCCATACAATTTCGGACATGGCCACTGTCGCGCTCGCCGCCACCGACGCGATGCTGCACTTCGAGCTCGCCATGGCCTGCGAGGTCTTCGTCCGCGACCCCTCCGGCCTGGCAGACCCGTGGTACGACCTCGTGGTCTGCGGCCCGGGCCCGGTCCGGATCGGCAGATTCCGCATGGAACCCGACGACGGGTTGGACCGACTCACCCGCGCCGACACCGTGATCATCCCTGGCGTGGCAGACATCGACGCGGACATGCCACCCGACCTGCTCGACGCCGTCCGCGCGGCCCACGAGGCGGGCGCTCGGATGGTCTCGCTGTGCACCGGAGCGTTCGTGCTGGCCGCCGCCGGGGTGCTGGACGGGCTGCGCGCGACCACCCACTGGGCCCACACCGAGGCGCTGGCCGCCCGCTACCCCCGGGTCCAGGTCGACCCGGACGTGCTCTACGTCGACAACGGCAACGTGCTCGCCTCCGCCGGCAAAGCCGCCGCGATCGACCTGTGCCTGCACCTGATCCGCCGCGACCACGGCGCGACGGTCGCCAACGCCGTCGCCCGCCGCCTGGTAGTGCCGCCACACCGCGCCGGAGGCCAGGCCCAGTTCGTCACCACCCCGGTGCCCGCCCGCGACGACCACCCCCTCGCCGACCTTTTTCCCCTGGGCGATGGAACGGCTGAACCGTCCGCTGACCGTGGAGGACCTGGCCCGCCAGGCGAACATGAGCTCGCGCAACCTGGCCCGCCACTTCAAGTCGGCAACAGGCACCACCCCGCTCCAGTGGCTGTCGACGCAGCGGATCCGTCGGGCCCAGGAGCTGCTGGAGAACACCGACAACAGCATCGACGCCATCGCCCAGGCGGCCGGCATGGGAACCGCCACGACGCTACGCCGACACTTCAACCGCACCGTCGGCATACCGCCGGACGCCTACCGTCGCACCTTCCGCAGCGCCGGGCCCGCATCAGAATCGTGATCACCCACTCCGACCGCTCGATCGTCGGGCGGCGGGACTCTGACCGCTCCCATTCGCCCTGGTTGACCCAGCCGACGATGCAACGACAACGCGAAGCCGACCGTACGGGCTGGGACACGGGGGAGCGGTGCCCACCTGCGCATCGATCCACTTCTAGCGGATCGCGGCATCGGTAGCGCTGGGAGGCTGCTCGCCGGGCTCCAGGCGCCCGGTCGTGAGAGCCCACTCGCCGCTGTCCGACCGCCGGACCAGGAGCACCCGTTTCCGTGCGGCCGAGGTGAGCCACCCGGACGGCAGATAGCATGTGTCGGTGCTTCACATGCCTGTGGGCGATCCCCGAAGCTCCCGAGCTGTCTATCCCGGAACGTTCGACCCCTTCACCGACGGTCATCGGGATCTCGTTGATCGGGCGCGGCGCTTGTTCGAACACGTAACGGTGCTGGTCGCGGTCAACGATGAGAAGCGGCCCACCAAGACCGGTGCGGAACGCGCGCTGGAGATCCGTGCCGTTCTCCCGGCGGGCTGGGAGAACGTGACAGTCGCAGCCTGGAGCGGGTTGACCGTGGCCTACTGCCGGCAACACGGAGCCGGAGTGATCATCCGTGGCGTACGGAACGCCGTCGACGCGGAGCGCGAGTATCAGCTGGCGGCCATGAACGAGACACTGGGAATCACGACCCTGTTCATGCCGGCTCGGCCCGAACTGGCGACGATTTCCTCGACCGTGGTCCGCGCCGCTGCGACCCAGCCGCGCCCTTCTCGCTGGAAGCCCATGCACCGGTGACAGGCGAGCCTGACGATGTTCGGTTTGGCCCGCGACGGTACGGCCGGCGAGATGTAACACGCCGCGATCAGCGAGCTGCGCTCTAATCTCCGGCAACGCGTAGGCCAGACGCGCGGCCGGACGGCCACTGGCCGCAGCACACGGAATGAGAAGAACAACGAGGTCACGCGCCGATACAGCCTGGTTCGATAATGCACATTATGTCAAGTAGACCGAATATCGCTCCTCCCCGGCGCCCGCCCTCATATGGCACAGGGGGCAACCTCACGGACGTGTGGCGGGATCCCGGCCGAGGAAGGCGACGAGGCGGTCGCCCGGCGCCGCGCCGGACGGGACCGGCACGGGCGGGTCGAACCGGGACTGGCGGGCCTGCTCGCCGATCAGCGACGCGGACAACGCGAGAAGCTCGGTGGCCAGCCCGGCGGGGATCTCCCGGTCCGCGCCGCAGGCGGTGGCAATGTCCCACCCGTGCGCCGCGAACTCGATCGCGCCGCCGCGCGCGGCACCGCCCGCCCACGCGGCCTGGGCGGGGTGCTGCGCGTCGTCGTGCACCGCCGTACGCACGGCGTCGAGCAGGCGCCGGGTGCGCTCCCGCGCGACGGCCACGGGGTCGGCCTCGCCCGCTCGCGGTGACGCCGGAAGGACCAGCTCTCCCGTGGCGGCGAAGTCGGTGAGGGCGTCGGCGGCGTCGGCGAGATGCAGCACCAACGTCCGCAGGTCCCAGCCGGCGCACGGGGTCGGCCGGTCGAGGTCGGCGTCGCCGACGGCCGACAGGGCTCCGAGCGCGTAGTCGGCGGACCGTTGGAACAGCGCGACACTGTCGGCGAGCGGGGTCGGGGGTGATGCGGTCACGAGGGTCTCCTTCGGCAACGGGTGGCGGGGGTGGCGTGGCCAGGATGTCTCAGGCGTCCGTCGACATCTCCCACGGTGCCGAGGAAAGGGCCTCTCCGGTCTCGAGCAGCGACTTGAGATTCGCGAGGATGGCGGGCCAGCCCTGCGATATCCCGGTGTGCATCTCCTGGTCGGTGAGATTCTCGTGGGTCACGGTGAGGCGGACGAAGTCCTGGTGCGGCTCGACGAGGAACGTGACGACCGACGGGCCCGCGGGCGGCTCGTCGCCCGGCGCCGCGAAGGTGATCACCAGGCGTGCCGGCGCCTCGGCCTCGACGACTCGCCCGACGGCGTCGAGGCCGCCTGACCCGTCGGCGCGCCGGTGCTCCCAGGTGGACCCCGGCTGCCAGTCGGAGACGTTGGCGTGTCCCCAGTAGGAGGCCGTCAGGTCCGCGTCCGTCAGGGCCTGCCACACCTGTTCGGCGCTGGCGCGGATGTACGTGACGTAGACGTAGGTCGGCGGGGCCGTGGCCGTGTTGGTCATGGTGTGCTCCTCTGCCTGGTTCCTGATGGCACTGATTGCTTGCAGGCGGCGCCTCTCGAAGCCCCAGATCCAGCGCTCCTCGATCTCGTGGATCGGCGTCGGGTTCAGGTAGTGCAGCCGCTCGCGTCCGCGCCGTACGACGGTGACGAGATTGGCCCGGACGAGGACGTCGAGGTGCTGGGTCGCCGACTGGCGCGCCATGTCGAGGCGCTCGCAGAGCTCCCGCAACGTCTGCCCGTTGTGTTCCCGCAGGCGGTCGAGCAGAAGCCGTCGGGTGGGGTCGGCCAGTGCCTTGAAGACCTGGTCCATCTCTCCCGCCTCTGCGCTCACCTCGCCGATTATGCAGGTATCCGCCTGCACATAATCCACCCCCTTCCACCGATCGGGCACACGAGCGCGCCGCGCGGAGACCCCGCCCCCCGTCAGCCGGGACCCTGCGGGAGGCCGGCGAGCCGCCGCAGGTGCGCCTCCACCAGCGCGACCCGCGCCGCCACCGGGGCGGGCGGGACGGCGATGAGTTCGTGGCCGTGCTCCCGGTAGACCTGCTCGTGGACACGGGCGAACGCCAGCGACTCGGCGTAGTCGATCCGGCGGGCGGCGGTGCGGGTCACGAAGCCGAGCGGCTCGACGAGGAACACCGGACGCTGGTAGGCCCCCTCCCAGAGCACCCGCTCCACCTCGGCGGCGAGCGTCGGCCCGACGGGGCAGCCCAGGTGCCGGGCGAGCGCCAGGGTGCACAGCGGAGACCTGTCGTGGACCTGCACCGGCCCCCGCGACCCGGCCGCCTCCCGCCGTTCGCGCTGCAACCGCGCCACGGCGTCGACGAAGCCCACCCCGCGCCACGGTTCGTCATCGCCGCGCGCCTGCCCCGCGGCGATGACGTCGGTGGCCGCCTCGGCGACGACGCTCCACCCACGACGTCGTAGCGCGTCGGCGAGCGTCGTCTTTCCCGCCCCGGGCGCGCCGGTGAGCACGTAGCGTTGCACGCTCTCCCCCTTCTTCCCGCCGTTGCCGGCGAACACGAAATTCATGCATAATGGTCCTTATGCATGACGAACAGGACGAATCGGTACTGCGATTGATCGAGGAGTTCCTGACCGCCCGCGCCACCCGCAAGCCCTCCCCCCACACGCTGGAGGCGTACCGGCGGGACCTGCGAACTGTCGCGGCGTTGGCGGCCGAGGAGACCGCCCCTCCCCTCCCCCTCGACGAGTTGCCACTCACCGCCCTCACTCCCCGGGTCATGCGGGCGGCCTTCGCCCGATTCGCCGCTCCCCGGGCGGCCGCCTCGGTACACCGGGCCTGGTCCACCTGGAACAGCTTCTTCTCCTTCCTGGTCGCCGACGGCGTCGTCGCCGGCAACCCGATGCCGGCGGTCGGGCGGCCCCGGGCGCCGCTCCCCCAGCCCAAGCCCCTGCGTGGGGCGGACACCCCGGAGCAACTGCTGGCCTCGGTGGCGCGGCAGGAGGGCCGGCAGCGCGACCCGTGGCCGGAGCGGGACGTGGCGGTGCTGGCGTTGGCGCTGTGCGCGGGGCTGCGGCTGTCGGAACTGCTGGCGTTGCGGGTGGGTTCGCTGGCGGGTCGCCCGGGTGAGCGGCGCGTCGACGTCGCCGGCAAGGGCGGGCGACCACGCGTGGTGCCGGTCGAGCCGGAGCTGGACCGGGTGCTGGTGGACTACCTGGACAGCCGCGCCCGCCGGTTCGGGTCGCGGACGGTGCGGCCGGACGCGCCGCTGCTGGTGGACCGCCGGGGTGAGCCGCTGCGCCGGGGCGGACTGCAGTATCTGGTGGAGTCCTGCTACCGGCGGGCCGGCATCACCGACCGGGTGCCGCGCGGGGCGCGGTTGCACGCGTTGCGGCACACGTTCGCGACGCGGTTGGCGGAGGACGGGGCGAGCGCGGCGGAGATCATGCGGCTGCTGGGGCACGCGTCGCTGGCGTCGTCGCAGACCTACATCGAGGTGACGGCCGGGCAGCAGCGGGAGGCGGTGCGGTCCAACCGTACCAACCGGGCGTTGGCGGCGCTGGCCCCGGCGGAGCGGGGGGCGGGGTCGTGAGGGCGGGTGCGGCGCGCGCGGTCGCGGCGGCATGGGTGCGGGCGTACGCGGCGCGGGAGCCCGGTGTGGAGGGCGCGCTGCTCAGCGGGTCGGTGCTGGGGATGGCGGCTGGCGAGGTGGTGCCGCCGTGGTCGGACGTGGACGTGCTGGTGGTGCGGTCGGAGCCGGCGGAGAAGTTGGGGAAGTTCCGCTGGGGTGGGGTGCTGCTGGAGGTCACGTTCGTGACGTGGGAGGACCTGGGGTCGCCGGAGGACGTGTTGGGCTCGTTCGTGTTCGCGGGGTGTTTCCGGGGCGACGGGGTGCTGCTGGATCCGACGGGGCGGCTGGCGTGGTTGCGGGCGCGGGTGTCGGCGGGGTTCGCCGACGCGGTGTGGGTGCGGCGGCGGTGTGCGGGGGTGCGGGCGCGGATCGAGGCCGGGTTGCGGGGCGTGGGCGACTCGGGGGCGTTGCACGAGCAGGTGACGGGGTGGTTGTTCCCGACGTCGTTGACGGCGGTGTTGCCGCTGGTGGCGGGGTTGGTGGAGCCGACGGTGCGGCGGCGGTACGTGGTGGCGCGGGAGGTGTTGGCGGCGTACGGCCTGGTGGACCGGTATGTGGCGGTGCTGGACCTCTTGGACGGCGGTGGGGTGTCGGCGGACCGCGTGGCGGGGCATCTGGCGGGGTTGGCGCGCACGTTCGACGTGGCGGCGCAGGTGGCGCGGACGCGGTTCTTCTTCAGTGCGGACATCACGCCGGCGGGGCGGGTGGTGGCGGTGGACGGCAGTGCCGCGTTGGTGTCGGCGGGGTGTCACCGGGAGGCGATGTTCTGGATCGTGGCGACGTACGCGCGGTGTCATGCGGTGCTGGCGGTGGACGCGCCGGAGCGGGGGGTGGAGTTGGCGCCGGCGTTCGAGGCGGCGGTGGCGGATCTGGGGGTGTCGTCCGCGGCGGATCGGCGGCGGCGGGCGGACGAGGTGTTGGCGTTCCTGCCGGGGTGGTGGGCGACGGTGGAGCAGATCGTGGGCCGGTGAGCGCCACGGGCGGGTCAGCGGGTGGCGCTGTGGTGTCGGTCGTGCTGGCCGGGGCGGGGTTGGTCGCCGCCCTCGATGGTGGCGAGCAGGCTCAGTGCGGCGGCGGAGCGGGGGTCGGCGGCGACGTGGGCGATGAGGCGTTGCCCGGTGTCGTCGGCGGTGTGGAGGACCTCGAAGTCGACGTCGACGTCGCCGACGACGGGGTGGTGCAGGTGCTTGCGTCCGGTGCTGCAGCCGTGGACAGGATGGCTGGCCCAGAGGGCGGCGAACTCGTCGCTGCGGACGCAGAGGTCGCCGACGAGTTCGTTGAGGGTGGGGTCGTCGACGTGGCGGCCGGCGACTAGGCGCAGGGATGCGACGGCGCGGCAGGCTTCCTCGTGCCAGTCGCGGTGGAGTTCGCGGGTGTGCGGGTCGAGGAAGAGCATGCGGGTGAGGTTGGGTCGGTCGGCGGGTCGGGCGGGTGCGGTGGGGTCGAGGTGGCCGGCGAGCAGGGCGTGCCCGAGCGGGTTCCAGGCGAGTACCTCGGTGCGTCGTCCCATGACGACGGCGGGGACGGTCGGCATGGCGTCGAGCAGGCGGATGGTGGTGCCGCGGGCGTGTTCGGGGCGGGGTGGACGGCGGCGGCGGGCCCGGGTCGGGCGGGCGAGGTCGGTGAGGTGGGCGCGTTCGTCGGCGGTGAGCCGCAGCGCGCGGGCGAGGGCGTCGATGACGGCGTCGGAGGCGTTGGTGCTCTGGCCCTGCTCGAGGCGCATGTAGTAGGTGGGGCTGATGCCGGCGAGTTGGGCGAGTTCTTCGCGTCGTAGTCCGGGGACGCGGCGGAGGCCGTAGGAGGTGATGCCGACGTCCTCGGGGGTGAGTCGGGCTCGGCGGGACCGGAGGAATGCGGGGAGGTCGCCGGAGGGTCGCCCTGTGTTCATGCCTGCATTGTTGCCGGTGGCGTGGTGGCCCGGCCAGGGGCGTGCCTGGCCCTGGGAGTGCTAGGCGGCGTGGTGCTGCGTGGGTCAGGGGTCTGGCTGGCTTCCGGGTGGGCGGCGAGCGTGTCCGGGTGACGGGCGGCATGGGGCCGGCCCGGGGAGAGGGAAGCCTGGTCATGGTGAATGTCGAGGCGGCGTCGGTCGCCGATGCGGTGCGGGTCGAGGAGGGTGGGGCGGGCCGGCAGCGGCTCGCGCTGCTGGTGTTGTTGACGGCGAGTTTCACGTTGGCGGTCGATTTCTCGATCCTGAACGTGGCGTTGCCGGCGATCGGTCGGGACGTGGGCCTGTCGTTGGGGGCGCTGCAGTGGGTGGTGACGGCGTTCGCGTTGTGCGCGGCGGGGTTCACGCTGCTGTTCGGTCGGGTTGCGGACCTGTTCGGTCGGCGGCGGCTGTTCCTGGTGGGGGTGGCGGCGCTCGGGGTGTCGTCGCTGGTCGGTGGGTTGGCGGATGACGCGGGGGTGTTGTTGGCGGCGCGGGTGGTGCAGGGTCTGGCGACGGCGGCGGTGACGCCGGCGGCGCTGTCGCTGTTGACGACGTCGTTTCCGGAGGGGCCGGCGCGTGAGCGGGCGCTCGGGCTCAACGGTGCGGTGATGGCTGCCGGGTTCACCGCGGGTGCCGTCCTCGGCGGTGTGCTGACGGATCTGTGGAGTTGGCGGTGGACGTTCTTCATCAACGTCGTGGTTGCGGTGGCGGTGCTGGCGGTCGCGCCGGCGGTGCTCGCGGAGAGCCGGCCGCAGCGGCGGCCGCGGCTGGACGTGCCGGGTGCGGTGGCGGTGACCGGTGGTCTTCTGGCGCTGGTGTACGGGCTCACCGAGGCTGGGCGGCGGTCGTGGGGTGATCCGCGGGCGTGGGGGTCGCTGCTGGCGGCGGTGGTGTTGCTGGCGGTGTTCTGGATGGTGGAGCGGCGGGCGGCGGAGCCGCTCGTTCCGGTGCGTGTCCTGACCCGCCGCGGTGTGGGTTGGGGGAACGTGGCGGGGATGCTCGCGTTCGCGACGGAGACGTCGCTGGTGTTCCTGCTCACCCTTTACCTGCAGGACGTGCTGGGCTATTCGCCGCTCGCGGCGGGGTTGTCGTTCGCGGTGCTGGGGGTCGGGACCGTGTTGGGGGGAATGGTGGCGCCTCGGTTGCTCGCCCGGATCGGCGGCAAGCGGGCCATCGTCGTGGGGTTCGCGGTGCAGGCCGCGGCGACGTTGCCGTTGGCGTTCCTGGGTGCCGATCGGGTGTGGCTGGTGGTGTTGCTGGCGGCGACGTTCGTCGGTGGGGTGGCGAATCTGGTGGCGATCGTCGGTTTCATGGTCACGGCCACCTCGGGGCTGCCGCCCGAGGAGCAGGGTTTGGCGACCGGGCTGGCGACGATGAGTCAGCAGGTCGGGATCACTCTTGGTGTGCCGGTGATGTCGTCGGTGGTGACGGCGGTCGCCGCCGGTGCGTCGGGTGTGGTGCTGCAGGGGGTCGGGGTCGCGGTGTGGGTGAATGCCCTTGTCTGCGTGGGTGCGGCGGTCCTCGCCGGGTTCGTTCTTCCGTCGGCGCGGGAGGGGGCGTGACCGTCCGGCACGTGTGGGCGTTCGCCGGTCTCGGCGGGGTCATCGAGCTGGTGTTCGCGGCCCGCGTGGAGCGGGACGAGCGTTTCGCTTCCCCGGCGTTCTGATCCGGGAACCGGGCTGCCGGTGCCGGGTGCGGCCCGAGGTGGTCGGGTGGGCCGGGGTTACGGCGGCCGGTCCGCCCGGGGTCCGTCGTGTCCGGCCCGGCGTCGAGGGCGTTCGTCGCCGGGCCGGACGATGTCAGAGGTGGCCGGCGTCGAGGGCGTTCGCCGCCGGGCCGGACGGCGTCAGGCCTGGCCGGTGGCGCGGCGGGCGGCGTCGAGGGCGTTACGGAAGAGCATCGCGACGGTGGTGGGGCCTACTCCCCCGACGCGGGGGGTGATGGCGCCGGCGACGTCGGCGCAGGTCTCGTCGACGTCGGGCAGCAGGCGGCGTCCTTCGTAGCGGACGCCGCCGCCGATGACGGTGGCGCCGGGGCGGACGTGTTCGGGCTGGATGATGCCGGGGACGCCGGCGGCGGCGATGAGGATGTCGGCGCGGCGGGTGTGGGTGGCCCAGTCGGGGACGCCGGTGTGGACGACGGTGACGGCGGCGTTGGCGGTGGGGCGTTTCTGGGTGAGCAGCAGGGCGAGGGGGCGGCCGAGGGTGGCGCCGCGGCCGAGGATGACGACGTCGCGGCCGGCGACGGGGATGTCGTGGAAGGCGAGCAGGGCTTCGATGCCGGCGGGGGTGCAGGGCAGCGGGCCGGGCAGGCCGAGGGCGAGTCGTCCCATGTTGAGCGGGTGCATGCCGTCGACGTCGAGGTCGGGGTCCATGGTCTGCAGGGCCCGGTCGTAGTCGAGGTGGCTGGGGATGGGGTGTTGGATGAGCAGGCCGTGGACGTCGGGTGCGGTGTTGAAGTCGGCGATGGCGCGGTGCAGGTCGGCCTGGGTGGCGGTGGCGGGCAGGTGGATGTGGGGTGAGTCGAAGCCGAGTTCGGCGGCCTGGCGCTGTTTGATGCGGATGTAGCCGGCGCTGGCGTCGTCGTCGCCGACGAGGATGGTGGCGAGGCTGGGGGTGATGCCGGCGGCGCGTAGGGCGGTCACGCCGGCGGCGACGTCGGTGAGGATGCGCTCGGCGACGGGGGCGCCGGGCAGGAGTCGGGCGGTGGGCATGGTGCTCCTCTGTCAGCGGAGGCCCAGGCGGTCGACCTCTGCTCGTGGAGCTCCCCGATGGTTGTTGCCATCCCCTGGCCGCCAGTCGCGTCGGGTTCAGCTTGCCACAGGTGGTCAGCCGAGGTCGACCAGGAGGGGGCGGTGGTCGGAGATGGCGGACAGGGGGGTGTGTACGGCGGTGACGGGCGGGAGCCGGTCGATGCCGTGGCGGTCGGCGAGGATGTGGTCGAGTTGCACGCGGGGTTGCCCGGCGGGGTAGGTGGGGCGGCGGCCCAGGGGGCGCCAGCCGGTGAGGAGTCGGGCGGGGCCGGCGGGGAGGTTCAGGTCGCCGAGGAGGATGCGGGGCGCGGGCAGGGTGCGTAGGGCGCGGACGGTCTGGCGGAGTTGGTGGGCGTTCCAGCCGGGGACGAAGGACAGGTGGGTGGCGGCGACGGTGAGGTGGCCGTGTGGGGTGTCGAGGACGGCGGCGAGGACGACGCGGGGTTCGTCGTGCAGGAGGGTGAGGCCGCCGCCGGGCCCGGGGACGTAGACGGGTGAGCGTACGGGGGCGGGGCGCAGGCGGGTGACCTGCCAGCTGCGGACGCGGTGGCGGGTGACGAGGCCGACGCCGTAGCAGGGTTCGCCGTGTCCGTCGTCGTCGTGGCGCAGGGGGCGGAACTGTTCGCCGGGGGTGCCGACGACGGCGGCGGCGAAGCGGTGTTCGTCGGCACCGAGGGCGCGGGCGGCGATGGCGGTGAGGTCGAGTTTGCCGCTGCGGCTCTGGTCGCGGTCGACTTCCTGAAGGGCGAGGACGTCGGCGTCGAGGGCGGTGACGGCGGCGGTGAGCCGGTCGGGGTCGACGAGGCCGTCGGTGAGGGACCGGCCGTGCAGCAGGTTGAAGGTGGCCAGGCGCACGTTTGCACACTACGTGGCCGTGGGAGGGTTGCCGGGTGTTGAAGGTGCTGTGGTGTTCGGTGGTGCTGTTCGTGGCGGTGGGTGCGGTGGGTGTGTGGTTGCGTCGGCGGCGGGGCCGGTGACGGTGGTGCGTCCGGCGGGGTTGGGGGTGCCGGTCGAGTTTTGGCGGATGCGCCGAGCCGCGCCGTATGCATCGAGAGGCATCGGTGCGCGCCGAGTTGGAGTGTTCTTCTTCGGGGACGCCGCGGCGTAAATGATGTCCTGGGACGGCGTGGTGCCGCGATCATGGAGCGGACACGGACCTGTAACCGATGGGAGTCGCTTCCCGTGCCTGTGCCTGCCGACCCGACGGTCCTCCATCCGATGCCTGAGCAGCCGCGGGTGGTGCTGCTCCGGCCGCTGGTGAGGTCCCCGCTGATCGAGGTCGGGGAGTACTCCTACTACGACGACCCGGATGATGCGACCGCGTTCGAGACGCGCAACGTGCTCTACCACTACGGGCCGGAGAAGCTGATCATCGGCAAGTTCTGCGCGCTGGGCACGGGAGTCCGGTTCATCATGAACGGTGCCAACCACCGGATGGACGGCCCCTCGACCTTCCCCTTCCCTACCGTGGGCGGCTCGTGGTCAGAACACTTCGACCTGCTCACCGGGTTGCCGAGCCGAGGGGACACCGTCGTCGGCAACGATGTCTGGTTCGGTTACGGCGCGACGGTCATGCCCGGCGTACGGATCGGACACGGCGCGATCGTCGGCGCGGGCGCCGTGGTCACCAGCGACGTACCCGATTACGGCATCGTCGGCGGTAACCCGGCCCGCCTCATCCGCACCCGTTACAACGACCAGGACGTCGCCCGGCTGCTGGCGGTGGCCTGGTGGGACTGGCCCGCGGAGCACATCACCGCGCACGTGCGGACGATCATGTCGGGCAGCATCGCCGATCTGGAGGTCGCCGCCCCGGACACTCCGCACGTGTGACGCGCGGCTAGGGTGGCGGACATGTACTTCCATCAGATCTACGGCTGACAGGGTCGGGGCAGCGCCCCGGCTCCCGCTCGCATGTCCAGGTGCGCCCCTACGACCGGTCTTTCCCGGAGACGTCGGCGCGCTGGCTTGCGGTGTCCTCTTCGCCGTAGACCTGAAATGAGTGAGCTTCCGTGTCTTCCGTGTACCGTCGCCGCGCCCACATCGCGATGGTCGGCATCCCCGCCGTCAGCCACGTTCTGCCAAGCCTTGAGGTCATCCGCGAGCTCGTGGCTCGGGGCCACCGCGTGACCTACGCCAACGACCCGGCGGTGGCCGATCTGATCGCGGCCACCGGCGCCGAACTCGTCCCCTGCACGTCCGAACTGCCGGTCGCCGACAACGACTGGCCCGACGACCCCGTTGCCGCGATGGGTCTCTTCCTCGACGACGCCATCCAGGCGCTCCCCCAGTTGCGCGCCGCCTACGATCCCGACCCGGCGGACCTGTACCTGTACGACATCGGCGCCTACGCCGCGCGCGCCCTCGCCGAGTCGCAGGACCGGCCCGTCCTGCAGCTGTCTCCGACGTTCGTGGCGTGGGACGGCTACGAACAGGACGTCGTGGCACACCTGCGGCAACTGCCGGGTGCCGACGCGTACCGGGCGAGGTTCGCCCGGTGGCTCGCCGACTGCGGGGCGTCCACCACCGACGTGGACGCCTTCTCCGGTCGCCCCCCGCGGGTCCTTGCGCTGATCACCCGGGCGATGCAGCCACACGGCGACCGGGTCGACACCGACAGGGTGACCTTCGTCGGGCCCTGCTTCGACGTACGTGCGGGCGCGGACGGCTGGACGCGCCCGGCGGGCGCGGAGCGCGTGCTGTTGATCTCCCTGGGGTCGGCGTACACCCGTCAGCCGGAGTTCTACCGCCAGTGCCTGGCGGCCTACGGCAACCTGCCCGGCTGGCACGTCGTCCTTCAGATCGGCAAGTACACCGACCCGCGGGAACTCGGCGACATCCCGCCCAACGTCGAGGTGCACTCCTGGGTTCCGCAGCGTGCGATCCTGGAGCAGGCGGACGCTTTCGTCACCCATGCTGGCATGGGCGGCTGTGGCGAAGGGCTACTGGCGGGTGTCCCCATGATCGCCGTGCCGCAGGCCGTCGAACAGTTCATGAACGCCGACCGGCTCGTGGAACTGGGCGTGGCCCGCCGCATCGACACCCCCGAAGCCACCGCCGAGACCCTACGGGCGGCCCTGAACGGCCTGGTCACCGACGCGCAGGTCGCCCGCCGTTCGGCACTGCTGCGCGTCGGCGCGCAGGCCGAGGGCGGCACCGCGCGCGCCGCCGACCTCATCGAGGACATGCTGGCCTGAGCCTTGCCCGTCGCAGCCGGGGGTGGTGAAGCGGCATTTCGCTTTCACCACCCCCGTTCTCAGCTGCGGCTTGTCCCGGGAGCGAGGAGGCTGGTGAGCTCGGCGATCGCTTCCGTGGGGTGGCGGCGGAGGTTCTCGGGCTTTGTGCCGTGACTGCTGGTGAGGCTGGCCACAAGGGGTCTCGTGGGGCGGGCGGCGGTGGGAAGAATGGCGGCCCGTGGACCCCCTGTCGCTGACCACCCTGCTCGCTGCGGCCGCCATGGCCGGTTGGGTCGATGCCGTGGTGGGGGGTGGGGGGTTGTTGCTGTTGCCGGCGTTGTTGGTGGCGGCGCCGGGGATGCCGGTGGCGTCGGCGTTGGGGACGAACAAGCTGGCGGCGATCGCGGGTACGACGACGGCGGCGGTGACGTACGCGCGGCGTACGAAGATCGACTGGGCGGTGGCGGGGCCGTCGGCGGGGTTGGCGGTGTGTTGCGCCGGGTTGGGTGCGGCTCTGGCGGGGGCGGTGCCGGCGTCGGCGTACCGGCCGGTGGTGTTGGCGGTGCTGGTGTCGGTGGCGGTGTTCGTGGTGCTGCGGCCCCGGTTGGGGGTGGTGGCGCAGCCGGAGCGGCGGACGCGGTGGCGGGTGGCCACGGTGGTCGCGGTGGCGGGTGTGGGGATCGCCCTGTACGACGGGTTGATCGGGCCGGGTACGGGGACGTTTCTGGTGTTGGCGTTCACCGCGTTGGTGGGTGCGGACTTCGTGCACGGTTCGGCGATGGCGAAGATCGTGAACGCGGGCACGAACCTGGGGGCGTTGGTGGTGTTCGCGGCGACCGGGCATGTGTGGTGGCTGCTGGGTGCGGCGATGGCGGTGTGCAACATCGCCGGAGCCGCGCTC
The DNA here is from genome assembly GCF_055586845.1 of Micromonospora sp. NPDC049139. Lineage (NCBI taxonomy): Bacteria > Bacillati > Actinomycetota > Actinomycetes > Micromonosporales > Micromonosporaceae > Micromonospora > Micromonospora sp. NPDC049139. The sequence continues at coordinate 103,965 of NZ_JBVJHK010000001.1, forward strand.
GGGGCGCGGATGGCGCTGCGGCGCGGCTCCGGCTTCGTGCGGATCGTGCTGTTGGTGGTGGTGCTGGCGCTGGTGGGCAAGCTCGGTTACGACCAGTGGGTGGCGTCGACCTGACCGCTCCCCCGGTGCTAGGCCGGCCCCCGGTTTCTGCGGATCCCGGGGGTGCGACGGCCGGCCTCGGCGCCGGTGGGTGGTGTCAGGCGTGCCGGACGACGTCGGTGTAGCCGAGGCGGGGCAGGCGCGGGAACCAGGCGTTCTCGGCGGGCCGGCCGATGTTGACCACGAGCAGGCTCTTCCAGGTGGAGTCGGTGAAGAACTCCCGGTCGACGCCGGTGGCGTCGAATCCGGCCATGGGGCCGGCGGCGAGGCCGGCGGCGCGGACGGCGAGCAGGAAGTAGCCGATCTGCAGGGTGGCGTTGAAGCGGGCCATCTGCTCGCGGGACTCGGGGTTGCCGGCGAGGTCGTCGCGCAGTTGCGGCCGGATCGGGAACACCTGCGGGATGAACTCGTGGAAGTCGGTGTCGGCGGCGAGCACGGCGACCATGGGCGCGGTGCTGGTCTTGGCCTGGTTGCCCTCGCTCATGTGGGTGACCAGGCGCGTGCGGGCCTCGCCCGGGCCGACGAAGAGGATGCGCAGGGGCTGGGCGTTGACGGCGGTGGGCGGGAACTTGGCGAGTTCGAAGATCGCCTGGAGCTGCTCGTCGGTGACGGGTTCGTCGGTGAAGGCGTTGGCGGTCCGGGCGTCGGTGAACAGCTGCGCCTGGGCCTCGGGGTCCAGGGTGATCAGGGGCGAAAAGACGTCGGTCATCGGGTTGTCTCCATGCAAACAGACTGGATGGCTACGACGACAGTAGCAGCTAGCTTTTTAGTAGTCCCTGGTTCTGTCGGTCCCCGCCGTATCCTGGGACCATGACGGTCGAGCGGGAGGTCGACGGCGCGCGTCGCGCGTGCCACGGGGGCATCACCCGGGCCTTCGCGTTCCTCGGCAAGCGGTGGAACGGCATGCTCCTGGGCACCCTCGCCGACGGCCCCGCCGGGTTCGCCGAGCTGGGTCGCGCCCTGCCCGGGATCAGCGAGTCCGTCCTGTCCGACCGGCTGGGTGAGCTGGTCCGGGTCGGGCTGGTCAGCCGGACGGTGCGGCAGGGTCCGCCGCTGGGGGTGAGCTACGAGCTGACCGAGCGGGGCGCCGCGCTGGTGCCGGCCCTCGACGCGCTGGCCCGCTGGGCGGACGAGAACCTCCCCGCCGTGCCTCCCACGGGCTGCTGACCCGCGCCACCGCGCCCACGGGGCTCACCGGCCGTGGGACCGCCCGAGCGAATGTGTGATCATCAGCGGATGCCGGTGCGCGCCGAACACGACCGGGCCGTCCTCGCCGGGCTGCTGGGACGCGACCCGGTGCTGCACGCCTACCAGCTCGGCGACCTCGACGACTTCTTCTGGCCGTACACCTCCTGGTTCCGCCAGGGCGAGGAGGTGGCGTTGCTGTACCACGGGGCCGACCCGCCCACCCTGCTGGCGTTCGCGGCGCCGCCGCGGGTCGCGGAGCTGGGGGCGCTGCTGCGGGAGCTGGCGCCGGTGCTGCCGGCCCGGCTGTGGGCGCACCTGTCCCCGGGCCTGGAGCCGGCGCTGGCCGGGGCGTACCGGATGGAGCCGGCCGGCCCGCACCACAAGATGGCGCTGACTGACCCGGCCCGGCTGGCCGCGACCCCGCCCGCCGGGGTGGTGCTGGACGCCGCGGACCTGCCGGCGCTGCACCGGCTGTACGCGGACGCCTACCCGGGCAACTGGTTCGACCCGCGGATGCTGGACACCGGCCAGTACGTGGGCATCCGCGAGGGCGGCGAGGTGGTGGCCGTCGCCGGGGTGCACGTGTTCTCGCCGGCGTACCGGGTGGCGGCGTTGGGCAACGTGACCACCCATCCCCGGGCCCGGGGACGCGGGCTGGCCGCGGCGGCGGTGGCCGCGCTGTGCGGGCGGCTGCTGACCAGCGTCACGCACGTCACGCTCAACGTGAAGGCGGACAACAGGCCGGCCGTGCGGCTCTACGAGCGCCTGGGCTTCACCCGCGTCGCCGACTACGGCGAGTACGCGTTGACCGCGCGCGGGCGCTGACGGCCGGTCGTCCGGCGACCGCCGGCCGCGCGGCCCGGCGCGAGCGCCGGCCGGCGCGGCGGTGCGACCGTCCGGCGCGGTGGCCCGGACGACCGGCCGAGGGTCGACGTGAGAAGTCTTTCACCTGCATGTTCGGCCGCCCAGGGGGGTCGGGAACCCGACGCTGGGCGCTGCTGGTGTCGGACCGGCGGGGGCCCGTCCCGGCCCTAGCGTCTCCCGGCAGAGGTCGCGCGTGCGACGCGCGGCGGAGCTGAAGGAGCAACGCATGGCAACAGCAGCAGTGCCCTGGCGGCGAACACGGACGGTGAGCCTGCTCGCCGGCGTGACGGCGGTGGTGACCGCGCTGGCGACACCCGCGGCGGCGGCGCCCGGGGTGAACCCGGCCCTCGTGGACCGCGACGCCGACCCCGGCACGTCGATCGGCGTCAGCAAGGTGGTGTCCACCCCGCCGATCCCGCCGAAGCCCGACGTGGTGCTGCTGGTCGACACGACCGGCAGCATGGGCGGGGCGATCGCCAACGTACGGACCAACCTGCAGCAGGTCATCACCGACGTGCGCGCGGCGCAGCCGTCGGCGCAGTTCGCGGTGGCCTCCTACCGGGACACTGGGGACGGCGCGGAGCTGTTCCAGGTGCGGCAGGACCTGACCGACGACGCGACGGCCCTGCAGAACGCGGTGAACGGGCTGGCCGCCGCCGGCGGCGGGGACACCCCCGAGGCGTGGGTGAACGCGCTGGTCGAGGTGTCCGAGGGGGCGATCGGCTACCGGTCGGGCAGCAGCCGGATCGTGGTGCTGGTGGGTGACGCGCCGAGCCACGACCCGAGCAACGGGCGCAGCCTGGCGCAGGCGACGGCGGCGTTGCAGGCCGACGAGGCGCGGCTGCTGGCGGTGAACGTCAGCGGTGGCGGTGGCGGCCTGGACGCGACCGGGCAGGCCACGGCGGTGGTGTCGGCCACCGGCGGGCAGCTGGTGGGCAGCTCCCCCGACACGGTGACCGCCGCGATCCTGGCGGGCCTGCGGGACCTGGACGTCACGGTCACCCCGACGGTGACGTCGTGCGACGCGGGCCTGTCGGTGGGCTTCGACGCGGCGTCGCGGACGCAGCAGTCGGGCACCGACGTGCCGTTCGCCGAGACGATCACGGTGGCGGCGGACGCCGCGCAGGGCGCCGAGCTGACCTGCACGGTGGACTTCCTGCTCAACGGCCTGTCCGGCGGGCCGGCGTTCACGCAGCAGATCCGCGTGCGGGTCAACGACGTCACTCCGCCGACCGTCGTCGTCGACGACCGGACGGTGGAGGCGACCAGCCCGGCCGGCGCGGTGATCGACTACCCGGCGACGGCGACCGACAACGTCGACGGTCCGCTGACCCCGACCTGCGTGCCGCCGCCCGGCTCGACGTTCCCGCTGGGCGCGACGACGGTGACGTGCACGGCCACCGACGCGGCCGGCAACACCGGCGGCGACACCGCCGTGATGCGGGTGGTGGACACCACCCCGCCGGCGACGGCGTGCGTGCCGACGAACAACCCGAGCGGCGGCACCATCCCCGGCTCGTACAACCCGGACGGGTTCTACGAGCTGACGTCGACGGACGTGGTGGACACGGCCGTGCAGGTGTTCATCGGTGACGCGGCGGACCCGAGCGTGCGGTTCGGGCCGTTCCCGGCCGGTACGAAGATCAAGCTGGTGCAGGCGCCGGGTGCGCAGTCGCGGGTGAAGGACGGCACCGGCGACATCGACTACAAGGTGACGTTGCGCGGCGACGCGCTGATCGTCGGCGTGGACGACGCGGGCAACGCCTCGTCGCCGGCGGTGTGCCTGGTGGCTCCCCCGCCGAAGTGACGACCGCCGCGCGCGGGGTCGTGCCCCGCGGGTGACGTCCCGGCCGCCGGGCCCCGTCGGGGTCCGGCGGCCGTTCGCGTACGCGCCGGGTCGCGGGCGCCCACGCCGTTCAGGCGCGGCGGGTCGCCGCGTCTGCGCGGTTCAGCCTCGGCGGCTGGGCGAGTCGAAGCGGCCGGCGCGCATCTCGCGCAGCGCCCGGCGGCGGGTGTCCCCGCGCAGCGTGTCGACGTACAGGCGGCCGGCCAGGTGGTCGGTCTCGTGCTGCAGGGCCCGGGCGAGGAACCCACTACCGGAGATCGTCAGCGGCTCGCCGTGCTGGTCGAAGCCGTGGGCGGTGGCGTGCATCGCCCGGGGGGTCGGGAAGTAGAGCCCGGGGACGGACAGGCAGCCCTCGTCGTCGTCCTGCAACTCCTCCGACAGTTCCAGCGTCGGGTTGACCAGGTGGCCGCGGTGGCCGTCGGCGTCGTAGACGAACACCTGCGCGTTGACGCCGATCTGGGGCGCGGCGACGCCGGCGCGGCCAGGAGCGCCGAGCAGGGTGTCCATCAGGTCGGTGACCAGGGCGCGTAGTTCGGCGTCGAAGCTGGTCACCGGCTCGCTCGGGGTGCGCAGCACGGGGTCGCCGATGATCCTGATGGGTCGCATCGTCATGCCGGCAAGGCTATCCGTCGTCGCCCCCGGTGGCGGCGCCCGGGCGGGCGGCCACGAGCACCTCGACGCCGTCGAGGATGCGGGCCAGGCCGAACTCGAACGCGCGGGCGGGGTCGCCGGCGGCCTGGTACTCCTGACCGGCGGCGCTGCCGACCCGCGCCGCGAGGGGGTAGCGGCGCGGGTCGAGGGCCTTCTCCAGGTAGGGGGCGTGGGCCTGCCACCACTGTTCCTCGGTCATACCGGTGTGCGCGGCGGCCTGGGCGGCCTCCACGGCGCTGCGCACGGCCCCGTGGACGTACCCGGAGACGAGGGTGACGACGGCGTCCATCTCCAGGTCGGTCAGGCCGATGCCGTCGACGGCGCGCAGCTCGTACTCGTAGCGGGCGATGACGTTGGGGCCGAGCGGGGGGCGGGTGGTGGCGACCTGCAGCAGCCAGGGGTGACGCAGGTAGAGCGCCCAGGTCTCGCGGGCGATGTGTGCGAGGCGGCCGCGCCAGCCGCCGGGCACGTCGTCGGGGCGGGCGGTCTCGCCGTAGACGGTGTCGAGCATGACGTCGAGCAGCTCGCCCTTGCCGGGGACGTACGTGTAGAGGCTCATGGTGCCGACGCCGAGGCGTTCGGCGACCCGGCGCATGGACAGGGCGGCCAGCCCGTCGGCGTCGGCGACCTCGATGGCGGCGCGGACGATCCGGTCCACGGACAGGTCGGGCCGGCCCTTGCGGCTGGCGCGTTCGCGGGTGCGCCAGAGCAGGGCGAGGCTGCGCGCGGGGTCGCCGGTGCCGCTGTACTCGGTCGTCATGCCCCGGAACTCTACCGTGCGCCGTACCGTATGGTGTACGGTACGGCGTACGGAACGAGCGGACGGGGGCACGGATGCACCGGGACGGACCGGCCATCGAGGCCGAGGGACTACGCAAGCGCTACGGCGACACCGAGGCCCTCGCCGGCCTCGACCTGACGGTGCCCGCCGGCACGGTCTGCGGGCTGCTCGGGCGCAACGGCGCGGGCAAGACCACCGCGGTGCGGGTGCTGACCACCCTGCTGCGGCCCGACGCCGGCACCGCCCGGGTGGCCGGCGCCGACGTGCGGCGACACCCCGACCGGGTGCGCGCCCGCATCGGGCTGGTCGGTCAGCACGCCGCCGTGGACGAGGTACTCAGCGGCCGGCAGAACCTGGTGCTCTTCGGCCGGCTGCACCACCTCGGTGGCGCGCGGGCCCGCGTCCGGGCCACCGAGCTGCTCGCCCGCTTCGACCTGACCGACGCCGCCGACCGGCCCGCCGGCACGTACTCCGGCGGGATGCGCCGCCGCCTCGACCTCGCGGCCAGCCTGGTCCTCGACCCGCCGGTGCTGTTCCTCGACGAGCCCACCACCGGCCTCGACCCGCGCGCCCGGGCGCAGGTGTGGGACGCCGTGCGGGGCCTCGTCGCCGACGGCACCACCGTGCTGCTGACCACCCAGTACCTGGAGGAGGCCGACCAGCTCGCCGACAGCGTCCGGGTCGTCGACGCCGGCCGGGTGATCGCCGACGGCACCCCCGACGAGCTGAAGGCCGCACTCGGCGGCGACCGGGTCGACGTGGTGCTGTCCCGCGCCGACGAACTGGACCGGGCGGCGCGGGCCGTCGGTGCCGCCGTCGCGGCGAGGCCGCACGTCGACCCGGCGGCCCTGCGGGTCAGCGTGCCCGTCTCCGGGCGCGTCGCCGCGCTGGCCGCCGTGCTGCGGGCGCTCGACGACGCCGGCCTGACCGCCGCCGACATCGCGGTACGCCGCCCCACACTCGACGAGGTGTTCCTGAAGCTCACCGGCGAGGACTCCCCCGCCGCCCGCCCCGCCGACGAGAAGGTAACCGCATGACCGTGACCGTCCACCCGCTGCCGCACCGCCTGCGCTGGGCCGTCGCCGACGGCGTCACCCTCACCGGCCGCGCGCTGGCGCACTGGGTCCGGCAACCCGCGCAGGCGATCGTCGGGCTGCTGTTCCCCGTGCTGCTGGTGCTGATGTTCGGCTACCTCTTCGGCGGCGCGATGAGCGTGCCCGGCGGCGGCGACTACCGGGAGTTCCTGCTGCCCGGCATGTTCGCCATGACGATGGCCTTCGGCATCGAGTCGACGTACGCGGCCGTGGCCACCGACACCGCCCGCGGCGTCACCGACCGGTTCCGGTCCCTGCCGATGGCGCCCTCGGCGGTGGTCACCGGCCGGGCCGCCGCCGACCTGCTGCACTCCGCCGCCGGCCTGGCCGTCATGCTGGCCTGCGGCCTCGCCGTCGGCTGGCAGTGGCGCGCCGGCGCCGCCGCGGCCCTGGCCGCCGTCGGGCTGCTCCTGCTGCTGCGCTTCGCCCTGATCTGGGTCGGCATCCACCTGGCGCTGGTGCTGCGCCGACCCGAGTCGGTGGTGGTGCTGCAGATCCTGGTCTGGCCCGTCGGGTTCACCTCCAACGCGTTCGTCGCCCCCGACACCATGCCCGGCCCGCTGGCGGCGGTCGCGCAGTGGAACCCGCTGTCGGCGACCGTCGCGGCCTGCCGGGAGCTGTTCGGCAACCCCGGCTGGGGCGGCGAGTCCTTCGCCGCGCAGCACGCCGTCGCCCTCGCCGTCGCCTGGCCGCTGCTGCTGATCGCCGTGTTCCTGCCCCTCGCGGTGCACCGCTACCGCACGCTCAGCCGGTGACCGAACGGGCCATCCCGATCCACGCCGGCCGGGCGCGCGAGGCGCTGGACGCCGCCACGGTGGTGCCCCTCACCCCCGCCGAACGCGTCCGCGACGACCTGCGCCGCGCCGAGGACCTGACCGCCGACCCGCACCCGGAAGGACGCCCGTGACGATCGGCTCCCACGCCGTCGCGTTCACCCCCGCCGACCCGCCCCGCGCCGGGACGCTGCTCGTCTGGTCGCCCGACGGCGGCCCACCGCCCGACGGGATCGGCGAACCCGCCCGGGTGACCCTGGCGACGCCCCCGCACGGCCACCCCACCCCGGTGCCCGCCCGACGGGCGTCGCTGGCGGCCGGCGTACCGCTGCTGCTCGCCGCGCGGGCCACGGACCCGGCGGCCGCGTTCTGGGCCGCCGCCACCCGGGAGGCCCTGCACCTGGCCGCCCACGGCCTGCTGCTGCCCGCGGTGACCCCCGCCGGGCACGACACCTGGCGCGTCGGGCCGCTCACCGCCGACGACGAGGCCCGGCAGGCGCGGCTCGCCGCCGCGATGCCCGCCACCGCGCGCGCGGTGCCGGTGCCCGGACGCACCCCCGCCTGGCTGCCCGACCCGGCGCGGCTGCTGCGTGACTTCCTCGACGCCGTCGCCGACACCCTGCCCCGCGCCGACGGCGCCACCGGGGCGTGGGCCGCGGCGACACCCACACCCGTCGGGCGGCTGCGCGACTGGGCCGCCCGGGTCGCCGCCCACGCCGACGCGGCGGTACGGCTGTCGCTGCGCCTGGAACACCACGACACCCCCGACGAACCGTGGCGGCTCGTGGCGCAGGTGCACCGCGCCGCCGCGCCGGGGCTGCTCACCGACGCCGCCGCGCTGTGGCACGCCACGGTCCCCGGGTTCCCGCCCGGCGCCCGCGACGCCGCGCTGCTGGCCCTGCGACACGCCGCGCGGGTGTGGCCGCCCCTGGCCGGGCTGCTGGACACGGCCGTGCCCGACGCGCTGGCGCTGACCGACGCCCACGTCGTCGACCTGGCCACCGGCGCGGCCGCCCGCCTCGCCGGCGACGGGATCGACGTGCACTGGCCGGCGGGGCTCGACCGCGACCTCACCGCCTCGGCCGTGCTGCGCGCCCCGGCCCGCCGCGCCGCCGGAACCGGGCTGCTCGCCGGGCCCGGCGACCTGGCGCTGCACTGGCGACTGAGCCTGCACGGCGCGCCGCTCACCCCGGCCGAGCTGGCCCGGCTCGCCGACGCGCACCGGCCGGTGGTGCGGCTGCGCGAGCGGTGGGTGCTGGTGCCCCCGGAGCTGGCCCGCCGCGCCCGCGACCCGCACGCCGGGACACTGGCCGCGATGCCCGCGCTACGCGCCGCGCTGACCGGCGCCACACACGTCGACGGCCAACGCGTCGACGTGACCACCGAGGGCTGGCTGGCCGACGCCGCGCGACGGCTCGCCGACGGCGGGACCGCTCCCCCGGTGCCCGCACCGCCCGGGCTGGCCGCGACCCTGCGCGACTACCAGCGGCACGGGCTGCGCTGGCTGGCCCGGCTGACCGCGCTCGGCCTCGGCGGCTGCCTCGCCGACGACATGGGGCTGGGCAAGACCGTCACCCTCATCGCCCTGCACCTGCACCGGCAGGCCGACCCCGCCACCGCCGGCCCGACCCTGGTGCTATGTCCCGCGTCGCTGCTCGGCAACTGGGAACGGGAAATCCGGCGCTTCGCCCCCGACACCCCCGTACGCCGCTTCCACGGCCCCGACCGCCACCTCGACGACCTCGACGGCGGGTTCGTCCTCACCACCTGGGCCACCCTGCGCCGCGACGCGGCCCGGCTGGCCGCCCGGCGGTGGCCGCTGCTCGTCGCCGACGAGGCACAGCACGTGAAGAACCCCCACTCGGAGACCGCGTCGGCGCTGCGCGCGATCCCCGCCGCCGCCCGGGTCGCCCTGACCGGCACCCCCGTGGAGAACGACCTCACCGACCTGTGGGCGATCCTGGACTGGACCACCCCCGGGCTGCTCGGCACCCTCACCGAGTTCCGCGCCCGCTGGGTCAAGCCGGTGCAGACCGACCGCGACCCCGACGCCGGGCGGGACCTGGCCCGGCTGGTCGGGCCGTTCCTGCTGCGCCGCCGCAAGAGCGACCCCGGCATCGCCCCGGAGCTGCCCGGCAAGACCGAGACCGACCAGCCCGTCGCGCTCACCGCCGAACAGGCCGCCCTCTACCAGGCGTGCGTCGCCGAACTGCTCGACCTGATCGCCGGCACCGACGGCTTCGCCCGGCACGGGCTGGTGGTCAAGCTGCTCACCGCGCTCAAGCAGATCTGCAACCACCCCGCCCAGTACCTGCGCCAGACCGCGCCGCCGCTGGCCGGCCGCTCCGGCAAGCTCGACCTGCTCGACGAACTGCTCGACACGATCCTGCCCGCCGGCGGCGCGGTGCTCGTGTTCACCCAGTACGTGGCGATGGCCCGGCTGCTGCACCGGCACCTGACCGACCGGGGCGTCGGCGCGCTGCTGCTGCACGGCGGGCTGCCCGTCGCCATCCGCGACGACCTGGTCCGCCGCTTCGACGCCGGCGAGGCCCCGGTGTTCCTGCTGTCGCTGCGCGCCGCCGGCACCGGCCTGAACCTCACCCGCGCCGACCACGTCGTGCACTACGACCGCTGGTGGAACCCGGCCGTGGAGGACCAGGCCACCGACCGGGCGTACCGGATCGGGCAGACCCGGCCCGTGCAGGTGCACCGGCTCATCGCCGAGGGCACCGTCGAGGACCGCATCGCCGCGCTGCTCGCCGGAAAGCGGGAACTCGCCGAGGCCGTCCTCGACGCCGGACCGGCGGCCCTGGCCGCGCTCAGCGACACCGAACTGGCCGAACTCGTGACCCTCGGCGGTGACCGATGACCCCGCGCGGCTTCACCGCGTTCCCGCCCGGCCGGGCCCGCCGCCCCCGCACCTGGTGGGGCTCGGCGTGGAACCGGGCCTGGGAGGCCGACGCCCTCGACGCCGGGCCGCTGCGCGCCGGGCGCCGGCTGGCCGCCGCCGGGCACGTCGGCCCGATCACCGTCAGCCCCGGCCGGCTCGCCGCCGCCGTGCACGACGGCGACACCGAGCAGGCGTACGCCACCCGGGTGCGCGTCGCGCCGCTGGCCGAGGACGACTGGGACCTGCTGGCCGGCGAGGTGGCCGCGCGGGCCGGGCACCAGGCGGCGCTGCTGGCGGGGCAGCTGCCCCGCGACCTGGCGGACCTGGCCGGGGTGCGGCTGCTGCCCGCGCTGGGCGAGGTCACCCCGGAGTGCGACTGCCCGGAGTGGGACCACCCGTGCCGGCACGCCGCCGCGCTGTGCCACCAGGTGTCCTGGCTGCTGGACGTCGACCCCGCCCTGCTGCTGCTGATCCGGGGCCGCGACGCCCGGCAGCTGCTCGCCGCCGCGCCGGCCCCCGGCCGCACCGTGCCGCGGCCGGAGTCGCCGCTGCCGCCCGGATCACCCGGTCGGGCCCCTGTCGCGCCGGAGTCACCCGCCGGGCGTCCCGACGCGGCGGGGACGGCGGCCGTCGAGGCGTACGCCCGCCCGACGCCACCCCTGCCGCCGCCACCGGGGCCGGTGGGAGCGCCGACGCTGCCGTTGCTGCCGCCCGGCCCGGACGTCGACGTCGACGCGTTGCGCCACCTCGTGGCGGTGGCCGCCGAGCGGGCGACGGCACTGCTGCGGCAGCGCTGACCGCCCGCCCCGGCCCGGGTGCCGTCGGCGGCGCGGAGACTGCCGCGGTGTCCTCGTGCAGCGGTGCCGGCATACCGGCGGTGGGAGCGAGGTGGCTGGTCAGGCCGGCGGCGGCAGGCCCGCGTCGGCGATGCGCTGTCGCATCGGCCGCCGGCGCACCGCGGCGAGGACCTCGTGCAGCAGGTCGGCCAGCGGCACGGGCAGCTCGGCGTCCAGCCCGCGCATCGCGGCGGTCGTCGCCGCCCACTCCGCCTCGATCACCGGCAGCAGCTCGCGGGCCCGGTCGGTCAGGTGCACGATGCGCTGCCGGGCGTCCGCGCCCGGGGTCAGCTCCACCAGGCCGGCGCGGGCCATCTGGGCCACGGTCTGGCTGGTCGCCGAATGGGTGACGCCCACCCGGCGGGCCAGGTCGCGGATGGGCAGCGGCCCGTCGGCCACCAGCACCCGCAGCGGCGGCGAGAACCGGGGCCGGTAGTCGGCCAGGCCCCGCTCGGCGTACACCGCGGCGACGTCGCCGTCGATCACGTCGAGGACGTGCCGCAGCAGCGTGCCCACGGCCTCCCGGTCCGGTACGTCAGTCACTCCGCTAATGTAACAGCGCTGTTGTATCTGGTGGGACGAGGGAGGACAGGCGATGACGCAGCGGTATGCCCTGACGGAGCCGTACGCGCACGGGATGCTCGACGTCGGCGACGGCCAGCTCGTGTACTGGGAAACCTGCGGCAACCCCGACGGCAAGCCCGCGGTGGTGCTGCACGGCGGTCCCGGCTCCGGCTGCTCGCCCAGCTGGCGGACCTTCTTCGACCCGGCCCGCTACCGGGTGACCCTGTTCGACCAGCGCGGCTGCGGACGCAGCCTCCCGCACGCCGCCGACCCCACCGTGGACCTGTCCACCAACACCACCGACCACCTGATCGCCGACGTCGAACGGCTGCGCGAGCATGTCGGGGTGGACCGCTGGCTGGTGCTGGGCTCGTCCTGGGGTTCCTGCCTCGGCCTGGCGTACGCCCAGCGGCACCCGGAGCGGGTCAGCGAGCTGGTGCTGTTCAGCGTCACCGCCGGCACCCGCCGGGAGATCGACTGGATCACCCGGGACATGGGGCGGGTGTTCCCCGCCGAGTGGGCCCGGTTCCGCGACGGCGTGCCGCCGGCCGACCGCGACGGCGACCTGGCCGACGCGTACGCCCGGCTGCTGGCCGACCCGGACCCGGCGGTGCGGGACCGGGCCGCCCGCGACTGGTGCGCCTGGGAGGACAGCCACGTCGCCACCGCCCCCGGTCACCGGCCCGACCCCCGCTACGCCGACCCGGTGTTCCGGATGGCGATGGTCCGGCTGGTCACCCACTACTGGCGGCACGACTGCTTCCTGCCGGAGGAGCAGGTGCTGCGCGAGGTGGGGCGGCTGGCCGGCATTCCCGGGGTGCTGCTGCACGGCCGACTCGACATCAGCAGCCCGGCGGACATCCCGTGGCTGCTGGCGCAGTCCTGGCCGGACGCGCGCCTGGAGTTGCTGGAGCGCGCCGGGCACGGCAGCAGGAACGGCATGGCGGAGCGGGTCGTCGCGGCGCTGGACGGCTTCGCCGACCGCCGCTGACACCCCGCCCCACCGGTCAGGTCAGGAGACCTCCGGGCCGGCGCCGCGCGCCGGGCGGCGGTCAGCCGCCGGCGAGCGCGGCGCGGACGGGGCCGGTCTTGGCGGCGGCCTCGGCGACCTCGGCGTCCGGGTCGCTGCCCCAGGTGATGCCCCCGCCCGCCCAGACGTGCACGCGGTCGGCGTCGACGGCGGCGGTGCGGATGGTCAACCCCAGGTCGATCCGCCCGGGGGCGACCCAGCCCAGAGCCCCCATGCTCGCGCCGCGCCCGACCGGCTCGAGGGCGGCGACGCGGCCCAGCGCGGCGAGCTTCGGGGCGCCGGTGACCGAGCCGCCCGGGCAGACCGCGCGCAGCAGGTCGGCCAGGCCGAGCCCGTCGGCGACCGCCGCCGACACCGTCGACTCGGCCTGCCACAGGTCGCACCAGCGGCGTACGGCGAACAACTCGTCGACCCGCACGCTGCCGGTGCGGGCGACCCGCGCCAGGTCGTTGCGCTCCAGGTCGACGATCATCACGTGCTCGGCGCGTTCCTTGGCCGAGGCGAGCAGCTCGGCGCGGCCGACGGCGGTGGCGGGCCGGGTGCCCTTGATCGGTCGGGTGACCAGCCGCCCGTCGGTCAGCTCGACCAGGGTTTCCGGGCTCGCGCAGCCGATCGCCCAGCCCGCCCCGGTGAGGGTGCCGCCGTAGCGGGCTCCGGGCAGCCCGGCGAGCCGGCCCAGGGCGGGCAGCGGGTCGCCGGCGTACCGGGCGGCGGCGTGCCCGACGAGGTTGACCTGGTAGACGTCGCCCCGGCCGATGGCGGCCCGGACCGCGGTCACCGCCTCGGCGTGCTGCCGCGGGGTCCAGCTCTCCGCCCAGTCGCCCAGCCACCAGCCGGCGGCGGGCGCCGCGGCGGCCGGCGGGGCGGGCGGGCCGTGGCCGTAGACGACCACGGCGACCTCCGGCAGCGCGGGGGCGGGGCTGGCGGCGCCGGGCGGCGCGCCGGCGAGGACCGCGCCGGCGGCGGCGGAGACGTAGAGGGCGGCCCCGCAGGCGCCGGCGGGGTCGTGGCCGGCGGCGGGGCGGGCCAGGTCGTGCAGCGGCAGGCCGTGCGCGGCCAGGAACTCCTGCGCCAGCGCGGCCGGGTCGCCGCCGTCGGCGGGCCGCCACTGCCAGCGGGCCCGCTCGACGAGCGTACGGCGGCAGGCGACCGGCGCCGCCGGCACATCGACCCCTGCCCGTGAAAGCGTTTCCACGCCGTCCGGCCTATCCTCCCTCATCCGTTCAGTGGATTTCCCGGAAACGACGCGCATACCTGCTCGATGCCGTCCACTTTCGCTTGGTACTGTGCGTCACTGGTCATGTGAACCATGACACAGTGCCCCCACAGTCCGGAGAACCCGATGTGCCAGCACCAACCCACCTGCCCCTCCGCCGAAGCGACCGACCGGGAAGCCGCCCGCGTCCTCGCCTGCTTCCCTGAGCAGGGCTGGAGCCTGCTCTGCAACGGTGTCATCGTCTTCGAGGACACCGGCGAACTACTCCCCGACGGCAGGACCATCGCCCCGCACCGCGGTCCGGCCCGACACGCCCTCGTCGCCTGACCTGTCACTCTCCGTCACGCAGTCTTGTGGCGTCGACCCAGGCTAGTCCCCCGGTCGGGACAGCCGCGGCCCAGGTCGGCGTATCCGCCGGGGCGGCACCTCGACCGCCCCGGCGCGCCGCGACATCAGCTCTCGAACGCTTCCGGTGACGGGCAGGAACACACCAGGTTCCGGTCGCCGAACGCGCCGTCGATGCGCCGCACCGGCGGCCAGTACTTCCCGGCCCGGTCCACCCCGGCCGGGTACGCCCCCACCGACCGCGGGTACGCGTGCGGCCACTCGTCCCCGGCCACCATCGCCGCCGTGTGCGGCGCGTTCGCCAGGGGGTTGTCGCCCGCCGGCCACTGCCCGGCACCCACCTTGTCGATCTCCGCCCGGATGGCGACCATCGCGTCGCAGAACCGGTCCAGCTCGGCCAGGTCCTCGCTCTCGGTGGGCTCCACCATCAGCGTCCCCGCCACCGGGAACGACATCGTCGGCGCGTGGAACCCGTAGTCGATCAGCCGCTTCGCCACGTCGTCCACGCTCACCCCGGTCGCCTTCGTCAGCGGCCGCAGGTCGAGGATGCACTCGTGCGCCACCAGGCCCTTGTTGCCGGTGTACAGCACCGGGAAGTGCCCGCGCAGCCGTGCCGCCACATAGTTCGCCGCCAGCACCGCCACCCCGGTCGCCCGCGCCAGCCCCGCCGCGCCCATCATCCGCAGGTACGCCCACGGGATCGGCAGGATCCCCGCCGACCCGTACCGCGCCGCCGAGATCGCGGGCCGGCCGTCGACGTGCGCGCCCAGCGGGTCGCCCGGCAGGAACGGCGCCAGGTGCGCCCGCACCGCCACCGGCCCCACCCCGGGACCACCGCCGCCGTGCGGGATGCAGAACGTCTTGTGCAGGTTCAGGTGCGACACGTCCGCCCCGAACCGGCCCGGCTTGGCAAACCCGACCAACGCGTTGAGGTTCGCCCCGTCGACGTACACCTGACCGCCGGCGTCGTGGACCTTCGCGCACAGCGACGCGATGCCCGTCTCGTACACCCCGTGCGTCGACGGGTACGTCACCATGATCGCGGCGAGGGCGTCGCGGTGCTTGTCGATCTTCGCGTCCAGGTCGACCAGGTCGACGTTGCCGCCGTCGTCGCAGCCCACCACGACGACCCGCATCCCGGCCATCACCGCGCTGGCCGCGTTCGTGCCGTGCGCCGACGACGGAATCAAGCACACGTCCCGGTGGCCCTCCCCCCGGCTGCGGTGCCAGGCCCGGATGGCCAGCAGACCCGCCAGCTCACCCTGCGAGCCGGCGTTGGGCTGCACGCTGACCGCGTCGTAGCCGGTCACCTCCGCCAGCCACGCCTCCAGCTGGGCGATCATCTCCCGGTAGCCGGCCGTCTGCGCCTGCGGCGCGAACGGGTGCACGTGCGCGAACTCCGGCCAGCTCACCGGCTCCATCTCGGTGGTGGCGTTCAGCTTCATCGTGCACGACCCGAGCGGGATCATCCCCCGGTCCAGGGCGTAGTCGAAGTCCGACAGGCGCCGCAAGTAGCGCAGCATCGCCGTCTCGGAGTGGTGGCTGCGGAACACCGGATGGGTGAGGAAGTCCGACGTACGGGCCAGCCCGGCGGGCAGCGCCGCGGCCACGTCGCCGACGACGGCGTCGACACCGAACGCGGCCCACACCGCCGCCAGGTGCGCCGACGTCGTCGTCTCGTCGCAGGACACGCCGACCCGGTCGGCATCGACCAGCCGCAGGTTCACCCCCCGCGCCGCCGCGGCCGCCACAACCTCGGCGGCCCGGCCGGGCACGGTCGCGGTCACGGTGTCGAAGAACGCGACGTCCGCGACGCTCACCCCGCCGGCGCGCAGCCCGGCCGCGAGCCGCGCCGCCATCTCGTGCGTACGCGCCGCGATCGCGCGCAGCCCGTCCGGGCCGTGGTACACGGCATACATGCCGGCCATCACGGCGAGGAGCACCTGCGCGGTGCAGATGTTGCTGGTGGCCTTCTCCCGCCGGATGTGCTGCTCGCGGGTCTGCAACGCCAGCCGGTACGCCGGGTTGCCGTCCGCGTCGCGGGACACCCCGACCAGCCGGCCGGGCAGCATCCGCTCCAGACCCGCCCGCACGGCCAGGTAGCCGGCGTGCGGCCCACCGAAGCCCATCGGCACGCCGAACCGCTGGGTGGTGCCGGCGGCGATGTCGGCGCCGATCTCCCCCGGCGGGCGCAGCAGCGCCAGGGCCAGCAGGTCCGCCGCCACGGTGACCAGCGCGCCGGCCGCGTGCGCCGCCTCGACCAGGCCCGCCTGGTCGCGCACCGCCCCGGACGCCCCCGGGTACTGCAGGTGCAGACCGAAGAACTCCGCCGGCAGCTCCTCGCGCTCGACGTCGAGCACCCGCACGTCGATACCGAGCGGCTCGGCCCGGCTGGTGATCACCGCGATGGTCTGCGGCAGGGTGTCGGCGTCAACGACGTACACCGGGCTCCTGCTCTTCGACGCGCGGCGGGCGAGGGTCATCGCCTCCGCCGCCGCGGTGCCCTCGTCGAGCATCGACGCGTTCGCGGTGGCCAGCCCCGTCAGGTCCGTGACCATCGTCTGGAAGTTCAGCAGAGCCTCCAGCCGACCCTGGCTGATCTCCGGCTGGTACGGCGTGTACGCCGTGTACCAGGCCGGGTTCTCCAGCACGTTGCGGCGGATCACCGCCGGGGTGTGCGTGCCGTGGTAGCCCAGGCCGATCATGGACACGGCCACGGTGTTGCGGGCGGCGAGGGCCCGCAGCTCGGCGAGCGCGTCGTGCTCGGTGGCCGGCTCCGGCAGGTCCAGGGTGCCGTGCCAGCGGATCACCTCGGGGATCGCCGCGTCCATCAGCTCGTCGATCGAGCCGTAGCCGACGGCCTCCAGCATCCGGCGCTCGTCGGCCGGATCCGGGCCGATGTGGCGGGCGGCGAACTGCTCTGCGGTCATGGGTGGCGCTCCCCTGAGGCGAGGTCGACAGGTCGGCCTCCCCCTCTGTCACGCCCGCACAGCGCTCCACAGTGCCTGCCCACGAGGTCCTTTTGCCTGAGAGGTTCCGGGGAGGATTTGCCCCTTCGGCGCCGCCCGAGGTGCTTTCTGGGCGGTCTCTCCCACGTGGGTGCTACCGGCATGGTCAACGCTACCAGCGCCCGGTCGGCCGATGGATGTCGTACCCCCTCGACATGATCACGGTGAGCTGTTGGCGGTGGGTCATCGACCAGCCCCGCGCCGCCGGCTGACCCCCGGCGCCCCCGCCGGCTACCGGCCGACGCCGGTCAGGCCCGTCGGCACCGCGCCCGAGCCGACGTCGCTGCCGGCCGGTGCCCCCACCGTCCGATCGGCCAACGCCGGCAGCAACCGGCCCAGCGGCGCGTCGAGGGTCAACGCCGCATACCCGTCGCCCCGCGTCGGCCCCTGGTTGACGATCACCACCGGGATGCCCAGCTTCGCCGCCCGCAGCACGAACCGGCGGCCCGACATCACCGTCAACGACGACCCCAGCACCAGCAGCAGCCGCGCCCGCTGCACCATGTCGAAACAGCGGGCCACCCGCGGCGCCGGCACCGTCTCACCGAAGAACACCACGTCGGGCTTGAGCACCCCGGTGCCGCAGAACGTGCAGTCGACCGTCCGGAACCGCGCCACCTCGTCGTCGGCGAGATCCACGTCACCGTCCGGGTTGACCGCCGCGACCCGCGCGTCGAACCCCGGGTTCGCCTCCCGCAGCCGCCGGTCCAACTCCTCCCGGGACGTCTGGTTGCCGCACCCCAGGCACACCACCTCGTCGAGACGACCGTGCAACTCCACCACCCGCGGGCTGCCCGCCGCCGTGTGCAACCCGTCGACGTTCTGCGTGATCACCCCGTCGACCAGGCCGCCGCGCTGCAACCGGGCCACCGCCCGGTGCCCGTCGTTCGGGGCCGCCCGCGCGATCACCCGCCACCCCAGGTGGCTGCGCGCCCAGTAACGCCGCCGCGCCTGCGCGTCCCGGGTGAACACCTGATAGGTCATCGGGGTGTGCCGACGGGCCGCCCCACTGGGCCCCCGGTAGTCCGGGATGCCCGACTCGGTCGACAGGCCCGCCCCGCTCAACACCACGACACCACCGCCCGCCACCAGGCCGGCCAGCGCGTCGATCGTCTCCGTCACCCGTCCATGCTGCCTCAGCGACCCGCGCCCCGGCGAACACCCCGCGACCCCGCCGCGGCGTGCCGGGGCGGCGACTAGGTTGGCAGGTATGCGCGTCGTCATCGCCGGAGGCCACGGCAAGATCGCCAAACTGACCCACCGGGAACTCGCCGGACGCGGCGACACCGCCGTCGGTCTGATCCGCAACCCCGACCACGCCGCCGCGCTGACCGCCGCCGGCGCCCACCCCGTCGTCGCCGACCTCGAACACGTCGGCGTCGAGGACCTCGCCGGCCACCTCGCCGGCGCCGACGCGGTGGTCTTCGCCGCCGGCGCCGGCCCCGGCAGCGGCGCCGCCCGCAAGGACACCGTCGACCGGGCCGCCGCCGTGCTGCTCGCCGACGCCGCCGAACGCGCCGGCGTCCGCCGCTACCTGCTGGTCTCCTCGATGGGCGTGGACGGCGAGCCGCCCGCCGGCACCGACGAGGTGTTCGCGGCGTACCTGCGGGCGAAGAAAGCCGCCGAGGACGACCTGACCGGCCGCGACCTCGACTGGACCGTGCTGCGACCCGGCCGACTCACCGACGACCAACCCACCGGGCGGATCACCCTGGCCCGGCACGTGCCTCCGGGCGCGGTCACCCGCGCCGACGTCGCCCGCGTGCTGCTCGCCCTGCTCTACGAGCCCCGCACCGCCGGGCAGATCCTGGAGCTGGTCGGCGGGGAAACCCCGATCGCCGACGCCGTCGCCTCCGCCGCCGGCTGACCGGCCGCAGGGCCCCGCCGGCCGAAATCGGATGGCGCGCCGGACCCGGTCGGCGCGCCGAAATCGGGGCGCCGACCGCCACGCCCCCGCCCGGCACGCCCGCCGCGACGCACCCCCACCCGGCGCGGGCGCACTCCGCCCGCCGCGGCGTCAGCCGTCGAGCACCGCCCGCAGCCGCGCACCGGCCGCCCCGGCGGCGTAGGCGTCGGCCCGCAACTGCTCCGACTGCGCCGACAGGTGCTCCTGCCACTGGCTCAGCTGCTGCTGCGCCGTCGTCACCGCCGCCACCAACGCCGCGTGCCGGCCCTCCAGCTCCCGCACCCGCCCCCGCAGGTCGTCACCCAGAGGCTCCCCCGGAGGGGCGAGCGACCCCGCCCGCCGGTGCGCCTCGGCGAGGATCTCGTCGGCCTGTCGCCGAGCATCGGCGATGATCTCCGCGCCCTCCGTGCTGGCCTCGCTGATCGTCCGGTTCGCCTCGTCCTGCGCCCGTACCGCCAACTCGACCACCAGCGGGTCCGGGCCCTGCGGGGCGGTGCTGGGCAGCGCGCCGTGACGCAGCATCTCCACCTGCCGCACCAGCCCGTCGTTCTCCCGCCGCAGCCGATCCACCTCACCGTCGAGCAACGCCATCCGCTCGTCGACCGACCGGGCCAGGCCGGCGACCTCGTCGGCGGACAACCACTGGCTGCCCCGGAAGCGGCGGGCCTCCAGCGCGCCCAACGCCCGCGTCAGCTCGCCGGTCGGGACGGCGGAGACCCGGTCGCCATGATCGATGCTCATCGGACACCTGTCCAACTGAAGTCCTGCGGCGCGGCGGCCGCCGCGCTCGCGAGAGGTGGATAAAGAGACTGGTCGTAACTCTCCACCAGGATCCGCTCCGGCGGCACACCGGACACCGTCAGGGCGGTGATCGTCTCCCGGGTCATCTCCGGACTGCCGCAGACCAACACGTCGGTGTCCCGCCACGGACCCAACCGCACCGCGGTCTGACCAGCCGTACCCACCTCACCCTGCCACTGCCAGCCGCTCTCCACCGTCGGCACGTACCGCAACCACCCGCCGCCCGCACCGGAGCCCCACGACCCCGCCGGCGGCGTCGCCGCCAACTCCCGCAACGCCCGGTCGTCGTACAGGTCGTCGGGGGTCTTACCGCCCACCACCAGCGTCGTCGTACGCCCCGACCCCTGCTGCAACGCCTCCGCCACCGCCCGCAACGGCGCCAACCCGGTGCCGCCCGCCACCAGCAGCAACGGCAGCTGCGGCGACCGGTCGTACGACGACAACGCAACCCCCACCGGCAATCCCAACAGCAACTGGTCGCCCTCGCGCAGCTTCCGCACCAGATGCGTGGAGAACCGACCCGCGGCCCGGACGTGGAACTCGATCGTCCCGTCGGCGCGCGGCGCGTTCGCCGGCGACAGGTACCGCCACATGCGCAACTGCGGCACCTGCACCGGCAGCGACTGCCCCGGCAGATAGTCGCACAGGTAGTTCGGGCGGACCGTGAACACGCACACGTCGGCCCGCCGCCGCTGCACCCGCTGCACCTCCGCCTCCCAGTACGGCGGCGACGTCCGCTCCGCCTCCGCCGCCCCCGTCAGCATCAACCGCGCCACCAGCTCGTACGCCGCGGCCCACTCCGCGCGCAGGGCCGGCGTCCACCGTGGCCCGAGGAAGCGTTCCAGCGTCGCCAGCAACGCCTGCCCGACCCAGATGTAGTGCCACTCCGCCAACGGCACCGCCCGACCCTGCTGGTCCTCGCCGCGGAACCGGCGGTGGTCGGCCCCCAACCGCTGCGCGAACGCCGTCAGCTCCCGCTCGTCGTCGACGTGGGTGATGATGTGCCCCAACGCCGAGAGCAACTTGTCCTGCTGGTACTGCATGTTCGTCGGAAACATCGTGCGGGCCTCGGGCGCGATCACGAACAACGTGGCGTAGAAGTACTTCGCCGCCTCCGGACCAGCCACGCAGAACTGCGCCCAACTCTGGCGTAACGCCGCGACGTCCATGCCTCAGCCCTCCTGCCGGCGGGCGGCGTCGTGACGCTCCCGCAGGGTCAGCCCCACCACACCCGACGTCCCGTACGCGCGGTCACCCTGCCACAGGTTCGGATCCGGCACCCGCGTGTCGTAGTAGCGGTGGTGCACGGCGTGCAACGCCGCCCACCCCACACTGCCGTTGAGCCACGACCAGTCACCGTGCACCGGCCGGCCCGCCCGCTCCTCCTGCGCGCAGAACTTCATGAACAGCTCCGACTCGGTGTGCGGATCGGACACCCGCACCCCCGCCGCCCGGAACGAGTGCAACACCGCCTGGTTGATCACCAACACGGCGTGCTCCCGCCACAGGGTGTCCTCCCGCGAGGTGTCCAACCCCAACCCCCGCGCCACCGGCAGCAACTGGTCGTACCGGTCCCGGTCACCCATGTTCCGGGTGCCGATCTCGTCACTCAGGTAGTGCCCGTTGAACGGGGCACAGCTGTAGTCCACCCCACCGACCCGCAGGCGCATGTTGCTGATCACCGGCAGGGCGTGCCAACGCAGCCTCAACTCCTCGAACCACGGGTACGCCGGATGCGTCAGGGCAACCTCGCGGACCAGGTCCCGCGGCACCTCCACCAGCGTCGGATCCTCGTACGCCGTCTCGATCACCCACGGCAGCAGGTCGAACCGTCCCGGCACCGCCGGCGCACGCCACCCCAGACGCCGCGCCGCGTCCGTCATCGTTACCTGCGCCGGATCACCCAGCACCGACCCGTCGTCCGTCCGATGACCGCAGTAGCGGATCAACTGGTCGTTCCAGATCCGCGCCCGCGGACCCACGCCGGGCCGGTCCGGCGCGAACACCGTCATCACCGACTGGATCCGCCCACCGTTGTCAGCCACCGAAAGGTGCTGCGCCAACTCCTGCGCGATCCCCGCCACCGTCGTCACGTCACGCCGGTCCCGGACCTTCAACCCGGCCCACCGGACCCGCCCCACACAGCGCACCGACTGCCGCCACGCCACCTTCGCCCCGTACGACAGCTCCTCGGAGGTGTGCCGGTACGTGCCGGTCAGCGCGATTTCCTCCCGCACCTCCGCGATCCGCGCGGCCACGTCCGGCAGCCGCCGCTCCGCGTGGTAGAGACCCAGGAACTCGACGGCCTCCGCCGTCACGTCCTCCACCGGCGCCTGCGGCCGGGGAGCATGCGCCACCGGGCAGCCCGACCCCTCGCCGTCCACGACACGCCCATCGGCATCCACCAACACCGCGGCGGCATGATAGTCAGTCTGCACTTTGTTCAAATCCGATCGTCGGGCAGGCGCGGTCGTCGCCTTCTGCGTCGTCCCTCGGCACGGTTCACCGACCCGCCGCGCATGTCACGGACAGTGACATGCGCGCGGCAAGCCGCGCGCCGCACATAGGATTCCCGGCCACGCAAAGACTGTCAACAGTCCGACTCACGCCGAAAACGTCCACAATCGACGCTTGCCCCCGCAAGCAACGCCACTCTGGACATCGCCACGCGTGTGCTTGCCTTGCTTACTTCGTCCGGTGGCCGGCGGTGGGCGCGTTGGCACGGCGGCGTGGGTTGCGGTGCGTGGTGGTGGGGGTATGGGGGTGTGGCCGGCCGGTGGTCGCGCGCCGTCCGTGCCGGGACGTTGGCCGTGCGGTACGGCCGCCTCGAGGCGTCGGCGTGGTGCCGCTGAGGTGGCGACCCGTCGACCCGCTGTCGGCAGGTCCCGGGGCGGGTCGGGTGCTGCGGGCGCTGTCGAGCTGCCCCACCTGTGGGACCACCCGTCACACAGGGAGTAAACACGCCGCCACCCCGACCAAGAGCCAGCGGCACGCGCCCCGACGCCGCGCTCAGCCCGCCCGACGCCGGGCCCGGCGCACCGCCAACTCGTCACCCACCGAATCCCCCGCCGGCGCCGACGGCGGCACCGACGTCGCGGGCTCCGCCGGCAGATGCGACAGCGAACCCTGGATTTCCTTGAACGCACCACCGATCGCGATGCCGAACACCCCCTGGCCGCCCTGCAACAGGTCGACCACCTCCTCCGGCGACCGGCACTCGTACACCGTCGTCCCGTCGGAGATCAACGTGATGCCCGCCAGATCCGCCACCCCACGGGACCGCAGCGCCTCGATCGCCTTCCGGATGTTCTGCAACGACACCCCGGCGTCCAGCAGCCGCTTCACCACCTTCAGGACCACCAGGTCCCGGAACGAATACAACCGCTGCGTGCCCGACCCCGACGCGTCCCGCACGCTCGGCACCACCAACCCGGTGCGCGCCCAGTAATCCAACTGGCGGTAGCTGATCCCCACCGCATGGCAGGCCGTCACACCTCGATAACCAACGGTGTCGTCACCCTCAGTCGCCAACCCTGGCGACGTCACACCCGGCTCGTCCAGCTCCGTACCCGGATCGGGATCTCGCGGCTCGTGCATCCGGACAACCTCCCCGCCAGTGCGGTGACACGTCGTTTCCGGGACGTGCACCCCTCGACACGGCAACCCTATAGCCGCCTTCAGAGATTGCCCCGGAGGAACCGGCGCGACACGCCGCGCCACGACAACGAAGATCACCCACCGCGCCGGAACATCACCGAACGTGACGCCCGGAAAGACACGGGACTCAGCCGGCGAAGTCCTCCGGACGCACCTGCTCCAGGAACTCGCGGAACTTCTCCACCTCGTCCTCCTGCTCGTCGGGAATCACGATCCCCGCCTCGCTGAGGACCTCCTCCGCACAACGAATCGGCGCACCGACCCGCAACGCCAACGCGATGGAATCACTCGGCCGGGCCGACACCCGCACCCCGTCACCGATCAACAGATCGGCGAAGAAGACGTTCTCCTTCAGCTCGGTGATCTCCACCGCCCGCAACGGCGCCTTCAACGCCGCCAACACGTCCCGCAGAAGATCGTGGGTCAGCGGCCGGGCCGGCTTGACCCCCTGCTGCTCGTAAGCGATCGCCGTCGCCTCGACCGCGCCGATCCAGATCGGCAGATAGCGGTCCCCCTCGACCTCCCTGAGCAGGACGATCGGCTGGTTGCTGGGCAGCTCCACCCGAACTCCGACCACGCTCAGCTCGCGCACCGCCGCCTCCGTGTCGTTGTCACCTACGCCGCACCGTGCCCTTCCCTGCACGGTACACGGACCGCGACACGGCCGTCCCATGCGCTACCCGCACCACGCCCGCGCCAGAAAGGGGTTACCCCGGCAAGCCTACGACACGCTTCCCGGGGCAGATCTTTCCCCACGACCCCGGCCGGATCACCGACCCAACGTCGACCGCAACCCCACCCGCACCAACGCCGCGTGCAACTGCTGCGACAACGCCACCAACTCCCGCGCCGTCTCCGCCGCCCGCGCCCGCGCCGCCGGATCGCTCTGCCGCGCCAACGGCGCCACCAACTGCGCGAACAAACCGACCTCCCGGTCAGCCGCCGTCCGGTAACCCCGCAGATGCCGCGGCTCCAACCCGTACGCCGCCAGACCCGCCACCGCCCGCGCGATGATCAACGCATCGTCGTCGTACCAACCCGGCGGATCCGACACCACCACACCGAGCCGCTCCAACTCACCCAACGTCGACTCGTCGATCCCACTACGCGCCACCAGATCCGCCCGGCCGAGCCGCACCTGCGGCGACCCGGCCGGCTCCTCCGACACCCGCCCCGGCACCTCGCCACCCGGGCCCACCGCCACCAACGTCGGCCGCTGCCGACCCGGCGACTCCCCGGACGCGTCCCACTGCGCCAACTGATCACGGATCACCCGCAGAGGCAGATACTGGTCCCGCTGCGCGGTCAGCACGAACCGCAACCGCGCCACATCGTCCCAGCTGTACTTCCGGTAACCCGCCGCCGTCCGCTGCGGCTCCACCAGGCCCTCGGCCTCGAGAAACCGCAACTTCGAAATCGTCACGTCCGGAAAATCCACCCGCAGCTGACCCAGCACCTCACCGATGCTCATCAACGGTCGGGCACGCGCCGCCCCGGGCGGCGAGGAGGCCGCAGGCTCGTTCACCCCCGGCCGGCCTCCTCCTCCGGGCGCGGACCGGCGATGAACACCACCCGGAACTTACCGATCTGCACCTCGTCACCGTTGCTCAACGTGGCCGCCTCGACCCGCTCCCGGTTCACGTACGTGCCGTTCAGGCTTCCCACGTCCCGCACAGTGAACGTCCCACCGTCACGATGGAACTCGGCGTGCCGCCGCGACACCGTCACGTCGTCCAGGAAAATGTCACTGTCCGGATGCCGGCCACTCGTCGTCACATCATGATCCAAAAGGAACCGGGCACCCGCGTTCGGACCCCGGCGAACCACCAGCAGCGCCATCCCCGGCGGCAACGAACCGGACATCCGGCTCGGCACCACATCGGTGTCCGGCCCCTCCAGCACTTCGTCGAGCGAACCGAGATTGAGCGTCGAAGTGACGTCGAGCGGGGGGAACTCGTCGTCTGGGCGCGTCATGGGACCACCTCACGGATCTGTTCGGTCGGCGTCGGGTAATGGCGGGTCTGGCCGCCGGGCACTCGAACACCCGGCGGCTGGCTCCCCGTGCCCGGAAAGGCAATTCCGCAACGCTCAACTATTGGGTTCTCGGTCGACTGGGCGAGCCTAGCCAGCGCCGAAATGCAGGGCAACCGGACGCGCGGACACAACCACCACGCCCGGAGGGGACGCACTCAGCTCTCGGTGAGCTCACGATACGCGTCCGCGGACAGCAGCCCTTCGACCGCCGCCGGATCGTCCGGGGTGATCTCCACCAACCAACCCGCACCGTACGGGTCCGTGTTGATCACCTCAGGGGTGTCGCCGAGCGCCTCGTTGCGCGCCGCCACCGTACCGCCGAGCGGGGCGTAGATCTCCGACACACTCTTCGTCGACTCGATCTCACCCAACGACTCACCCGCCGCCACCACCGCACCGACATCGGGCAGCTGGACATACACGATGTCACCCAGGGCGTCCTGCGCAAAGTGGGTGATGCCGACCCGCACCGGGCCGCCGCCGTCACCCGCCACCCACTCGTGCTCGGCGGAATACCGCAGATCCTCAGGAATCACCAGACGCGTCCTTCACCATCGACGCACCGGACACCACCGGTGCGAGCCGCGCCGGTCAGGAGACCGGACGGGCGTGTTCCAGCTTGATCGGCGCGTGCAGCGCCGAAACCTCGGCAGCCTCACGATCCTCAACGATCAACTTACCGCCGTCGCCCGTCACCGACGCCACCACCCCGCCAGGAATGTTCAACGCCGTACGCATCGTCGCCGGATCACCGATCACCGTGATCGTGAACGGACCCGTCAACCGACGCCCGTCCACCACCAACGACCCGTTCTCCCCGTCCAGAAAGTACGTCGACGCGATGATCCGCACCGACGCCCGGTCACCGCCGGAAATCTGCATCGCCTCCGCGCCGGCGCCCCGCAACTCCTGCACCGCGTCCAACACCCGCGACGCCGAGATCGGCTTCTCACCAGCCTCGAACCGCACCGCCAACCCCGGACCCGTCGCCGGCAACGTCCCCGCCAGAATGCCCAACTCGTCGGCCCGCCGCGTCGCCTCGTCCAACGCCGCCTGCCGCCCCTGCTCACCCGAACGCAACTGCCGCTGACTCTCCTCCAGCGCCGCGATGTCCTGCCGCAGCCGGACCTCCCGCGAATTCAGGTCGTACAGGATCCGGACCAGGTCCTCCTGCCGCGTCGCCGCCACCGTCGGATCCGTCGACGTCGTCTTCAACTGCACCACCAGCGTGAACCCCAGCAACGCCAGCAGCACCGCGATCATCACCCCGGCCGAACTCACCCGCCGCCACGGCGACCCTGCGGCCGCCGGCGCCTCCGGCGACGACCCGCCCGACCCCTCACCGCCAGCCCGGCTCAGGTCCACCGTCGCGCCCTCGTCGAACCGGTCCGGCTCCGCCACGGGCGGCTCCGCCCGCTCCGGCGCCAACGGACTCAACTCGTCCGGATCCGGCGCGTCCGGCCGCGGATCCGGCTCCCCCGCCGGACCCGACGGCCGCCCCGGCCCCGCCGGCTGCGGCCAACCCGTGCCCGTCTCCGTGTGCTCCTCGCTGCTCATCGCCACAAACCTACGCCCGGAACAGGTGCCGGCGGATCGCCGCCACGTTCCCGAAGATCCGCACCCCGAGCACGACAACCACACCCGTGGACAACTGACCACCCACCCCGAGCTGGTCACCCAGATACACGATCAGACCCGCCACCAGCACGTTGGAGATGAACGACACCACGAACTGCTTGTCGTCGAAGATCCGGTCGAGCTTCGCCCGCACCCCACCGAACACCGCGTCCAACGCCGCCACCACCGCGATCGGCAGATACGGCTGCAAACCCGCGGGAACCGTGGGGTCGAGCCAGACCCCGAGGACCACACCGGCGAGCAACGCCAGCACCGCGATCATCGACCACCTCCGGAGGGGCTGGGAGACGTCCTCGAACCGGACGGCTGAGAACTGGCGGAACGGTCCGCCCCCGACGGCGACGGACTCGCGCTCGCCGGAGGCTCCGCGTAGCGTAGCCGCGGCTCCGGAGCGGCCGGCAGGGTGAGGTCCTCCGCCTCCCGCACCGCGAACGACAACCCGGTGTCCTCCGCCACCTTCCGCATCGTCAACGCGCTGCGACTGTCCTCGTACCGGTCCCGCATCGACCCCGGCCCGATCGCCGACACCTCGTACGGCCCCGTCACCGGCCGGAAGTCCACCAGGATCGCCTGCCCCGCCGACCGGATCGTCGACGTCGCCGTCAACCGCTGCCCGTTGATCGAGATCGCCTCCGCGCCGGCGGCCCACAGGTCGTTGGCGACCCCCTGCAGATCGCTGTAGATCACCCGGGACGGACCGACGTCCGCGCCCGTCACCGCGTCCGGATTCTGCGGCGCGTCCGCCAACCGCACCACCACGCCGTCACCCCGCACCCGCCCCAGGCCCGTGCCCGCCTCCAGGGTGCGCAGCCGCGCCGCCTCCGAGCCGCCCAGCGCCGCGGCCCGCTGCCGCGCCACCTCCGCCCGCAACTGGTCCGCCCGCTCCGACAACCGGTCGGTCTCGCTCTCCCGCTGCTTGATCTGCGCCACCAGGCCGGAGCGGGCCTGGCTGCGCCCCGGCTCGGCCTCCAACGTCTGCCGGTACGCGACCGCGAACAGGAACCCCAGCACCACCGCCAGGACCAGGCTCACCGACCGCGCCGACCAGTGCCGCCACCCCGCCGGCGGAGCCTGCCGCTCCCGGCGCCGGGCCGCCGCGTCGGCATACCCCGGATCCAACGGGTTGCGGAACAACTCGGTGAGGAAGTCCGGGGCGTACACCCGGTCGGACCGTCCCCGCCCCTCGCCCGGCGTCGTCATGCCGACGCTCCCTCGGCGCGCACGGCCCTGACCAGCCGGCTCGCCTGCACCACGTACATCGCGCCGGCCACCCAGTAGAGCACCAGGCCCCACCAGGCCAGCCCCCAACCGATCGGCCCGGCCACCGCCTCGGCACCGGGAACCGCCGCGGCGAGCAGCAGGACCGGGAAGGCGGCCAGCAACAGGAACGTCGCGGTCTTGCCGACGTAGTGCACCGGCGGCGGGCCGTACCCGTACCGCCGCAGCACCGCCAGCGACCCCAGCAGGAGCAGCTCCCGGGCCAGCAGCGCCGCGGTGAACTGCCAGGGCACCACGCCCCGGGCGGTGAACCCGACCAGGGTGGCGAGGATGTAGAGGCGGTCGGCGGCCGGGTCGAGCAGCTCCCCCAGCCGGCTGACCTGGCGCATCCGGCGCGCGACCCACCCGTCCACCCAGTCCGTCGTGCCGCCGACGGCCAGCACCACGATCGCGGCCACGTCGGCGTGCGCGACGAGCAGGAGATAGAGGAAGAGCGGGACGCCCAGCAGCCGGACGAAGCTGATCAGGTTCGGCAGCGTCAGGACACGGTCGCCCGCTGCCGGTGCGCTCGTGTCGGCGCTGGCCTCCGCGTGTTCCGAGCGAGCCGGCCGACGCGACACCGAACCTCCTCCGCCACACGCTCCGACCGCCCGGCCGAGGACGGGCACCGCGGAGTTCCGTGCGCGCTGTCGGGCCGGCTGGCGCCGGCACCCCCTGCGATCCCCGTACGGGACCGCCGCCTGACTCGGCCCGCGATCAACGTGATCGCGGGCCGGCTGACTGCGCTGCCACTATATCGGGCTCGTCGCGGCCTCCCGGGTTTCAGGCATCCGGTTCCGGCGACGCTGTCCGGGTGTCGTCGGGGCAGTCACCACCCCTAAGGCGTCCTAGGACACTAGCGGGAAGCGGACGGCTGGGTGGCGGGACGGGCGGCGCGCGGGGAAGGTCGTCAGGCGGTACGGACCGAGGAGTCCGACTGCGGCTCCGCCGTCGCGGCCTGCTCGAACGCCCGCAGGGCCAGCAGCAGGTCGTGCTGTACCCGGCCCGGCATCCGGTCCAGCACCACCTGCACCGCCCGGTGCCGGCGCTCCTTCAACTCGCGCAGCAGCGTCTCGGCGGCGGCGGTCGGCACCAGCCGCACCTCCCGCCGGTCCCGGGGGTCGGCCACCCGGCGCAGCAGGCCGGTGGCCTCCAGCCGGTCGCAGAGCCGGCTCGCCGAGGACGGCACGACGTCCAACAACTCGGCCAGGCCGTTGACGTTGGTCTCCGGCCGGCTGCTGATCAGCGACAACACGCGCAACTGCGTCGGCGAGACGGCCATCTGGTGCCGGGACGCGGCGGAGTCGAGCACACCGACGAGCGCCTCGGCGGCGGCGTCGATCGCCGCGGCGAGATTCGGAGGTCGCTCCACCAGGTGTCCCCTGCGATCGTCCCGCTCGTGCCCGGCCGGTGCGGCGAGGAGCCTCACCCGTCGCCCCGGCCACCCGTGCCACGCCAGTCCAGGCAGACCACGACCGCGTCGTCGCGGAGATCCGCGTCCGCATGCCAGGCGTGCAGTTCGCGCATCACCGTACCAACCGCCTCGGCCGGCGGTTGCAGCCGCGTGGCGCGCATCGCCCGCGCCATCGCCCGCTCGCCGTACGCCCCCCGGTCGCCGGGATCGGCGGCCCACACGCCGTCACTGACCACGAAGATCCGGTCCCCGGGCGCCAGGTCGAACTCCTGGACGTCGTAGCGGGCCTCGGCGAACATGCCCAGCGGCAGCTGCTGCTCCAGCGTGATCGGCGTGACGGTGCCGCCGCGCAGCCGCAGCAGGCGCGGGGAGCCGGCGTCCACCGCCCTCACCCGACCGGTCACGGTGTCCAGTTCCAGCAGCAGCGTGGCCACGTACCTTCGCCCGCGATGCTGGTAGAAGACCGTGTCGGAGGCCAGCTCGGCCTGCTCGACGAGGCTGCCCCCGGAGCGCCGGGCGTTGCGCAGCGCGTTCACGGTCACCGCCGTGAGCAGCGCCGCCGCGAGGCCGATGCCGGCGCCGTTCAACACCGTCGCCGTGAGCCGGTCACCGTCCACCGACCAGTCGAAGTGGTCCCCGCCGACCGTGTACGCCGGCTCCAGCTGGCCGGCCAGCTCGAACGCGCCGTGGCTGACGCTGCGTCCCGGCAGCAGCTCCCACTGCATCTCGGCGGCCATGCTGAGCCGCTCCCGCCGGCGCACCCGGCGGTACCGGTCGGTCTCCCGGTCCGCCGCCCGCAGGACGACCGCCAGCTCGCCGGCGATGTCCGCGACGCGGTCGACGGTGTCCGGGCCGAGCGGGGCCGGCAGCTCGACCAGGAGCACGCCGAGGCGCTCCCCCCACACCGACAGCGGCAGGTAGAGCCGGCACCGCCCCTCGTCGTCGGCGTCGGTCACCGGCTGCTGGCTGCTGAAGCAGCGCTGCGCCATGCTGCGGCAGGCGAGGAAGCCCCCGTCGGGCAGCTCCGGGTCCAGCACCGGCCACAGCCCGCTGATCCGGTAGTCGGCGATGAACACGTCCGTCCGGGACGCGCCGAGGCCGGCCCGGATGGCCCGGTCCGCCGCCTCCACCACCTGGTCGGGCGGCGCCGCACGCAACGCACGCGAGACCTGGGCCGGTGCCTCCACCATCGATCATCCTCCGGAAATACTTGCCGTAGGGCAAGCATCATACGGAGGTGTCGTCGGCCGCCGGGCGGCCGGGCGGCCCGACGCCGGCGGGGGCGGCGTACCCGCCCCGGGCGGACGACCCGACGGCACGCTGCCGCCCCCGCGCGGCCTCGCGGCGGCGCGGACGGCGGGCGGGGCCGGTCAGCCGGCCGAGCGGACGGCGACCGCGCCGTGGAAGGCGTCCGGAACCTGCGCCGGCGGGCCGTCGGGACGCCACCGGGTGATCGGCACGACGCCGTCGGCGGTGGGCGTCCAGCGGCCGAGCAGCGGCGCGAACGCGGCCGGCGGGCGCATCCGGAACGCCGGACCCATCATCGCGAGGGCCTCCGGGTAGCCGGCCAGCTCCTCGGTGTCGAAGTCGACCGCCAGCAGGCTGCCCGGCGCCGTCGCCTCGTAGAGCTCGTCGAGGGTGCGCGCGAGGGTCTCGTCGTCGAGGAACGCGGCCAGGCCGAGGAACACCACCCCGACGGGCCTCCTCCCCCACCCCGGCACGAACCGGTGCAGCTGGGCGCGGTCCACCGTGCCGATGTCGGTGGCGTCGCCGTAGCCGTAGCCGGCCCGGTCGCTGCCGGCGAGCAGCCGCTGGCCGAGGCGGATGGTGACCGGGTCGACGTCGGTGTAGAGCACGGTGGCGTCGGGGGCGACCTCGTGCACGTTGCCCATGGTGGGCACCCCCGCGCCGAAGACCAGGAAGCTCTCCACGCCCTCCGCGACCATCGCCCGGACCGCCCGGCCCAGGAAGGCCCGCAGCTCCCGGAAGACCGGCGCGCACGGCCCGTACGCCTGCTCGAAGGCGCGGGCCGCCGCCACGTCGACCGGGAAGTGGTGCTCCCCGCCGAGCCAGAAATCGATCATTCGCGCGGTGCTCGGCTGGTCCGGCTCCACCATCGACGACGCTCCCTCCCCGGCGGTCGTCGACAGCGTACCCACCGGTCGTCCTGGGCGGTATCGCCTCGCCGACCGGGCACCGGCCGCGATACTGGCCGGGAACCGGCGGGAGGTGGGCGGTGAACTCGGCGAACGGCGCGGCGGTGGTCGTCGGCGTGGACGGCTCGGAGGCGGCGCTGCGCGCCGTACGGCTGGCCGCCGTCGAGGCGGCCCGCCGGAACCGGCCGCTGCGGATCGTGCACGGGTTCATCTGGCCGCTGCTGCGCGTGCCGGTGGACGCGCCCGCCGCCGCCCCGCCCGGCGCCGGCCTGCGACACCAGGCGGAGCAGCTCGTCGCCGCCGCGACCACCGAGGCCGAGGCGGCGGTGCCCGGGCTGCGCGTCTCCGGCGAGATCATCGACGGGGAGGCCGCCGCGGTGCTGCTCGGCGAGTCGCCGGCCGCCGCGATGATCGTGCTGGGCGACCGGGGGCTCGGCGGGTTCTCCGCCCTGGTGGTCGGCTCCGTCGCGGTGCAGGTCGCCTCGCACGCCGACTGCCCCGTGCTCGTCGCCCGGGGCACCGACCGCCCGGACGGCCCCGTCGTGGTCGGGGTCGACGGCTCCGAGACGTCCCGGCTCGCCGTGGAGTTCGCCGTCGAGGAGGCGTCGGTCCGCGACGCCCCGCTGGTCGCGCTGCACGCCTACCGGCACCCGACGTCCACCGCGCCGGGCGACATGCAACCCCTGGTGTACGACGACACCGAGCTGCGCTCCGAGGAGGAGCGGGTGGTGGCCGAGTCGCTGTCCGGGCTGACCGAGCGGTGGCCGGACGTGCCGGTCAGCCGGGAGACCGTGCGGGGTCGCCCCACCACCGTGCTCGCCGAGGCGTCCCGGCGGGCCCAGCTGCTCGTGGTGGGCCGGCAGGGCCGCGGCGAACTGACGGGGCTGCTGCTCGGCTCGGTGAGCCAGTCCGTGCTGCACCACGCCGACTGCCCGGTCGCCGTCGTCCACGCGCCCCGCTGAGCCGGGTTGGCCCCGCCGCAGGCGGGTAGACGACCGCGGTACGCCAACGGCGAGGACGACCGGAGGAGGCAGTGATGCCAGGACCACGGCCGGGCAGCAACGCGTACGACAAGCAGCGGGCGCGCATCCGTGACGTGATCGACGATTCGGGACGGCGGGTGTCGGACCGCAAGGCGAACGACGTGGCGAACCGGATCCTGCAGTCCGATCGCGGGCAGCGGGGCGTCGTCCGCGGTGAGCGGGTCTACGGTCCCAAGGGCGAGCGTGAACCGGGCGACCCGAAGTGAGGGCGTCGCACCTGGCCGACGGGGCGATCGCCGGCGCCGTCGGCAGCGCCGCCCTGAACGTGGTCAGCTACCTGGACATGGTGCTGCGCGCGAGGCCGGCGAGCAGCACCCCGGAGACCACCGCCGGGCGGCTGGCCGGGGCGGCGCACGTGGATCTGGGGCCCGAGGACCGGGCGGTGAATCGCCGCTCGGGCCTCGGGCCCCTGCTCGGCTACGGGATGGGCATCGCGGCCGGCGTCGGCTACGCCGTGCTGGCCCGAGGCCGTCGGATGCCGCTGGCCCTGGCCACCGGGGTGCTCGGCGGCGGCGTGATGACGATGTCCGACGGGTCGATGGCCCTGCTGGGGGTGACCGACCCGCGCCGCTGGCGCCGGTCGGACTGGATCGCCGACATCGTGCCGCACGTCGCGTACGGCATGGCGGCCGCAGCCACCTGGAACCGGCTGCGGCCGCCCGTGTCGGGCCTCGGTCGTTAGCCCCGGGCGCTCTCGTCGTCGGCGACCGGCTCCATCGCCGGGCCGTACGGGGAGACCTGCCCCCGGGGCACCGGCCGGCCCTCGTCGCCGCCGGACGAGCCTCGGTTGCGCGGATGGCCGCCAGGGCTCGGGACCTTGCTGTACTGGCTGGTGGCGCCCTTGTCGTTGCGGCGCAGTTCCTCCTGCTGCGGATTCACCACGGGTCTTCTCCTTCCGGGGTTCGACCGTGTCCCACCTCGGTTACCCGGCGCCGTGGGTGGCATGCCGGCCCGGGCGGACGGTCGCAGGGCTGACCCGGCACCCAGCGGGTACACCCCGAGGATGGGCGACGACCGGAGGATGGCGCGGGTCCTGCTGGACCGGCGGGGCACCACGTACGCCGAGGAGGCGGGCATCCGGCTCGCCGACCGGCCCGCCCCGCTCTACCAGTTGCTGGTGCTCGCCACGCTGCTGAGCACCCGGATCCGGGCCTGCGTCGCGGTGTCGGCCGCCCGGGAGCTGTTCGCCGCCGGCTACCGGACCCCGCAGGCGATGGAGGCGGCAAGCTGGCAGGACCGCGTCGACGCGCTGGGCCGGGGCCACTACCGCCGCTACGACGAGCGGACCTCGACGATGCTCGGCACCGGCGCCCGGCTGTGCCTGGACCGCTGGCGGGGCGACCTGCGCCGGCTGCACCGCGAGGCCGACGGCGAGCCGCCCGCGCTGCGCCGGCTGCTGACCGAGTTCCCCGGCATCGGCCCGACCGGCGCCGACATCTTCCTGCGCGAGGCACAGGTGGTCTGGCCGGACCTGCGCCCGTA
Organism: Micromonospora sp. NPDC049139; assembly: GCF_055586845.1. Taxonomy (NCBI): domain Bacteria; kingdom Bacillati; phylum Actinomycetota; class Actinomycetes; order Micromonosporales; family Micromonosporaceae; genus Micromonospora; species Micromonospora sp. NPDC049139. Next base: position 138,538 of record NZ_JBVJHK010000001.1, read on the forward strand.
CGCCGACCGCCGCGCCCTGTCCGGCGCGGAGCGGCTCGGCCTGCCCCGCTCGCCGGACAAGCTGGCCGGGCTGGTCGAGCCGGCCGACTTCGGCAGGCTCGCCTCGGCGCTGGTGCGGGTGTCGCTCGGCGAGGAGTCCGCCGGCGAGGTCACTCGCGCCGCCGGGCGGTGAGGCAGGCTCACTTGACCGGCTTGTCGCCCGGCTTCGTCAGGTTCCACACCAGCAGCGCCGCCAGCAGCGCGAGCACCACGAGCCCGCCCGACACGCCCCGACCGTCCTCCTCGCTGCGGCCGGTGGTGCCGAAGTAGATCACCGCGAGCCCGGCCAGCACGGTGACGAACGTCCGCATCCCTCGGTCCTTCACGTACCGGACGGTACGCCCGCCCCACGCCCGGCGTGGCCGGTTCGTCCGGGTTCACCCGACCGTGGCGGCCCCGGGTCACGCCCCGGTGGCGACGCCCCGCAGCCGGACCCGGCGGATCGTCCGGCCGGACACCTCCACCACCTCGACGGTCAGCCCCGGCAGATGCACCGTCTCCCCGGGCCCGGTCGGCAGGTGCCCCAGCCCGGCCAGCACCAGCCCGGCCACCGTCGTGTACTCCCGCGACGGCCGGAAGTGCAGCCGCACCCCGACATCGGCCAGGTCGTGCAACGGGAAGTCGCCGGGCAGCAGCAGCGAGCCGTCCGGCTCCCGGGCCACCCCGGTCACGTCCCGGTCGGTCTCGTCGTACAGCTCCCCCACCACCTCCGCCAGCAGGTCCTCCAGGGTCACCAGGCCGTCGACCCCGCCGTGCTCGTCGACGACCAGGGCGAGCTGCTGGTGGCACAGCCGCAGCCGGCGCAGCGCGTCGGACACCGGCAGGGTGCCGGGCAGCAGCAGCGGCGGGCGCGCCCGGTCGCCGACCGCCGCCGCGCCCGCCGCGACGAGGTCCCGGATGTGCACCACGCCGCGCACCTCGTCCAGCCCCCCGGGCCCGACGACGGGGGCACGGGACCGGCCGGCGGCGGCGAGCCGGCGCAGCCCCTCGTCGGCGGGCAGGGTCGCGGGGAGCACGGTCACGTCCAACCGGGGGACGAGGATCTCCCGCAGCGTCCGGCCGGCGATGTCGAACGCGCCGGTGAGGATCTCCCGCTGCTGCGCGGACAGGCCCCGCTGGCTGACCACGATCTCCCGCAGCTCCTCCTCGGTCATCTCCGTACGGCTGGCCCGCGGGTCCCCGCCGGCGAGCCGCACCACCACGTCGGTGGCCTTGCTCAGCAACCAGACCGCCGGTCGGGACACCCGGGCCAGCAGGTCCAGCGGGCCGGCGCTGAGCAGCCCCCACCGCTCCGCGCGCTGCATCGCCAGCCGCTTCGGGGCCAGCTCGCCGACGACCAGGGTGACGAAGGTGAGCAGCACGGTGACCAGGACGACCGCGGCGCCCCGCGCGGCTTCGCCGAGGAAGCCCAGCGGCCCGACCAGCGGCTCGGCCAGCGAGACCGCGGCGGCGGCGGAGGCGAGGAACCCGGCGAGGGTGATGCCGAGCTGGATGGTGGCCAGGTAGCGGTTGGGGTCGCGGACCAGCCGCGCCAGCCGCTCCCCGGAACGGCTACGCCGACCCAGCTGCCGCACCTGCCCCTCGCGCAGCGTCACGAGCGCCATCTCGCTGCCCGACAGGGCCGCGTTGACGAGCACCAGCACGGCTACCAGCGCGAGCTGCCCGAGCGGTGCCCCCATGTCAGTCGACCTCCAGGTCGTCGAGGGAGATCTTGTGCGTCATCAGCCACCGTGCCAGCGCCGACATCCCGAACAGCCACAGCGGCGCCGACTCGGTGGTGCCGTTCGTCGCGAAGATCGCGAAGCGCAGGTCCGGGGCCCGGTACGCCTCGATCCGCCATTTGTGCTGCTTGTCCCGCCAGACCGCGGAAGGGTCCATGGCGCCACGCTAGGCGACCGCCCGCCCCGCCGGGGCGGCTTCAGGACGGGGCCGCGACCACGACCCGGGCGTCGTCGGGCAGCCGCCGGGTGGCGCCCCGGCGGTCCAGCAACTCCAGCAGCGGCACGGCGACGCGGCGGGTGGTGTCCAACGCCTGCCGGGCGGCGCTGAGCGTGAACGGCTGCGGCAGCCCGGCCAGCACCCGCACCGCCTCGTCGACCGCGCCGGGCAGCAGCACCACGTTCTCGGCGACCCGCAGCAGCGCACCGACCCGTACCGCCGCGCCGATCTCCCGGGGCCCCAGACCCAGGTCCGCCAGGCGCTCGGCTTCCGGGGCCCGGAACGGGCGGTCGGCGTACTCGGCGCGGACCCGGGCGACGGCGCGGGCCACCGGCTCCGGCAGCGCGTCGGCGGCGGCCGCGGTGACCCGGCCGGCGTGCAGCCGCAGCGGCGGCCGGACCAGCGCCTCGACCAGCGCCCGGTCGGGCAGGTCGAGGCGCTGCCGCAGCAGCTCCACCGGCGCGCCCGGTTCGAGGGGGTGTTCCCGGGCGTGCCGGGCCACCTCCCCGCCCAGCCGGGCGCCGAGCCGCCGCCAGTGCTCCGGGTCGGCCAGCCAGTCCCCCACGACGGGCCGCCCGGTCACCTCGACGCCGGTGCGGACCAGGTCGGCGGCGCGGGCCAGGCCCCGGCGGCGCAGCTCGCCGGCCAGGTCGGGCCGGCCGTCCACGGTCGCCAGCACGGCCGCGCGGGCAGCCGCCGCGCCCCGGCGGGTCAGTGGCGGCGGCGCGACGTCCAGCACGGTCACGCCGCCGGCCACGTGGTGCCGGCCCGGGTCGCGCAGCAGCGCCCGGTCGCCGACCAGCAGCGGCAGCGGCCGGGCCAGCCGCAGCCGGACGGTGTCCGCGCCCAACGGCCGCACCCGGGCGGGCACCGCCGCCGCGCCGACGTGCAGGGTCAGGGTGGCGGGCAGCTCCGCCGCGGGGTCGCCGGCCAGCCGGACGTCCAGCAGGTCGGTGCGGTGGAACCGGCCCGGGGTGAGCAGGGCGTCGCCGCGGCCGACCCGGCCCCGGGGGGTGCCGCGCAGGTTCACCGCCACCCGGGCGACCGCGGTGACCTCCGACCGGGCCTCGCCGAGGCGGTGCAGGCCACGCACCCGCACCGGCTCGCCGGTGGCGGCGAGTTCCAGCTCGTCGCCCACCCGTAGCCGGCCGGCGCCGAGGGTGCCGGTGACCACCGTGCCGGCGCCGCGCACGGTGAACGCGCGGTCCACCCACAACCGCACCGGGGCGTCCGCCGCCGGGGCGGGCAGCCGGGCCGCGAGCCGGTCCAGAGCCGCGCGCAGCTCCGGCAGGCCGGCGCCGGTCACCGCGCTGACCGCCACCGTGTCGACCGCGCCGAGGGAGGTGGCCGCCAGCTCGGCCCGGGCCCGGGCCGCCGCCGGCCCCGGGTCCGCCAGGTCCGCGCGGGTCACCACCAGCAGGCCGTACGACACTCCGAGCGCGTGCAGCGCGGCCAGGTGCTCGGCCGACTGCGGCATCCAGCCCTCGTCGGCGGCGACCACGACCAGCGCGGCGGGCACCGGGCCGACGCCGGCGAGCATGTTCGGCACGAAGCGCTCGTGCCCCGGCACGTCGACGAACGCGACCGTCCCGCCCGACGGCATGGTGCTCCAGGCGAAGCCGAGGTCGATGGTCAGGCCCCGGCGGCGCTCCTCCGCCCACCGGTCGGGTTCCATCCCCGTCAGCGCCCGGACCAGGGTCGACTTGCCGTGGTCGACGTGCCCGGCGGTGGCCACCACGAACACGTCTCAGCCGTCCCCCGACACCCGCAGCACGGCGGCCCGGACGGCGGCGTCGGCGTCGGCGGGCACGCAGCGCAGGTCCAGCAGCAGCCGCCCGCGGACGACCCGGCCGAGCACGGGCGGGTCACCCACGCGCAGCGGCTCCGCGTACCGCTCGGGCAGGCCCAGCGCCCACGAGTCCAGCTCCACGCCCGGCGCGCCGCCGCCGCCGACAACCGCGCCGGCCCGCACCACCTCCGCCTTGCACCCGTCGGCCGCGAGGGCGTCACGCAGCCGCTCGGTACGCTCCCGCAGCGCGCCGGGGTCGGCGTGCAACGCGGCCCACGTGGGCGTGACCGGGTCGGCGAGGGTGGCCGCGAGCGCGGCCAGGGTCAGCTTGTCCACCCGCAGCGCCCGGGCGAGGGGGTGCCGGCGCAGCCGTTCGACCAGGTCGGCGGCACCGAGCAGCAGCCCCGCCTGCGGCCCGCCGAGCAGCTTGTCGCCGCTGGCGGTGACCAGGGCCGCCCCGGCCCGCAGGGTGCCGGCCGCGTCGGGCTCGTCGGGCAGCAGCGGGTCGGGGGCGAGCAGCCCCGAGCCGATGTCGGCGACCACCGGCACGCCGAGGGAGGCCAGCCGCCGCACCGGCACCGCCGAGGTGAAGCCGGTGACCCGGAAGTTCGACGGGTGCACCTTCAACACGAAGCCGGTCCGCGGGCCGATCGCGGCGGCGTAGTCGTCGAGCGTGGTGCGGTTGGTGGTGCCCACCTCGCGCAGCCGCGCGCCGGTGCTCTCCAGCAGCTCGGGCAGGCGGAACCCGTCGCCGATCTCCACCAGCTCGCCCCGGCTGACCACGATCTCGGCGTCGGCGGCGAGCGCGGTGGCGGCGAGCACCAGCGCGGCGGCGCCGTTGTTGACCACGTGCACCGCGCCGGCGGCGGGCACCGCGGCGGCGAGGGCGGCGAGGGCGTCGCGGCCGCGCCGGGCCCGCCGGCCGGTGCGCAGGTCCAGTTCGACGTCGGTGTGTCCGGCGGCGGCGGTGACCGCCGCGACGGCGGCGGGCGACAGCGCGGCCCGGCCCAGGTTGGTGTGCAGCACCACCCCGGTGGCGTTGAGCACGGCCCGGGGCGCGGACGCCGGCAGGGCGGCCAGCGCGGCGTCGCGTACGGCCTCGGGGGTGATCTCGCCACGGCGGGCCCGCTCCTGCGCCCACCGGACGGCGGCCTTGACGCGGTCCCGCCCCAGAGTCTGCGCCGCCGCGGTCAGCCGGGGGTCGGCGAGCAGCGCGTCGGTGCGCGGCACCCGCCGGCGCGGATCGGCTGCGACGTCCCCCATGCCCCCTCTTCCGGCAGGTTGGCGGAGACGGACGGGAATCGAACCCGCCTGACCCGGGTCCCGGGCCACACCGGTTTTGAAGACCGGGAGGGGCACCAGCCGCCTGAACGCCTCCACGCAGCAGTGAACCACAGCCCGGGTGGGCGTGAACGGTGGGGCGTCAGCCCTCGGCGCCGCGCCGCCGGTCGAGGCGTTCCCGCTGCGGCACCACCGTGTACTTCGGATCCTTCGCCGAGGCGACGCCGCCGTAGAAGATGCCGAACCGGGTGGCCACCGACGCGGCCAGCAGGGCCGTCCCGGACAGGGCGGAGACCGCCCGGCTGCGCCGGCCGAGCAACGCGCCGGCCACCCCGGCCGCGGTCAGGGCCCGCCCGGCGCGCAGCAGCCGGCCGGGCCGCCCGGTGCGGTAGGGCTCGCTGAGCAGCCCGAGCCGGGTCTCCACCCGGTGCGCGCCGAACAGTTCCAGGGCGGCGCCCGCCACCGCCATCCGGCGGGCGGGGCCGGCCTGCGCGGTCGGCGCGGCGATCAGCCCCACGCCGGCGCCGCTGGCCAGCGCGCTGCCCGCGAAGACCGTCGGCAGCTCCGGGTACGCCTCGTGCCAGGACGGCACGGCCGTGTCGGCCAGCAGCACGCCGGTGTACGTGGCCAGCGCCGGCGCGGTCGCCGCGGCGGCCAGCCCGGCGGCGTGCCCCACCGGCGGCAGCAGCCGACGTGCGAGCCCGAGCGGCCCCCGCTCGGGCAGCCACGCCGCACCCTCGGCGACCGCCGCGATCCCGGCGGCCGGGCCGAAGGCGCTGAGGATCCAGGTGCCCACGGACATCGGCGAGGTCGGCTTGGCCACCCGCAGCATGTGGTGGAACCGGGCCGGCCGCCCCAGGTCCTTGACCAGGAAGACGGCGCTGGCGGTCACCGCCACCAGCGACGTGACCCGGCCGGCCCGCCGCAGCGCGGGACGGCCGGTGAGCTGCCCACCCGCCGCGAGCAGCGACGAGCCGGCGGCCAGCCCGCCGGTGAACAGGTACGCCGCGATGTCCCACTTCCAGACCGGCGCCTTGAGGATCGGCCGGCCGTAGTAGGAGGTGAACTCGGCCTCCGGGACGGTCAGCTCCTCGCCGCCGCGCCGGCCGCCGCCCCGCCGCCGGTTCCGTCCGGGCGCACGGGTCGACGCCGGCGCGCCGGACCCGCCGGGTGGCGCCCCTGCCGAGCCGCCAGCGACATCGCCGGGGCCGGCCGGTCCGCCGGGAACGCCGGCGTCGAGGCGATCGCGGAAGCGACGGAACAGGTCGCCCACCGGGCGGTCCGGACTCAAGAGGAACCTCCGACGAACGCGGCGACGGCCGCCGCCGCCATGGCCAGGGCCGCCAGGCCGGCCCGCTTCCACATCCTCGGCAGGTCCCGGGTGGTGACCACCGGGTCCGGGGGCAGGCCGTACACCTCGGGCTCGTCGAGCAGCAGGAAGAACGCGCCGTCGCCGCCGACCCCGTCGTCGGGGTCGTGCCCGTAGAGCCGCGCCTCGGTGACGCCGCGCTCGTGCAGGGTCGCCACCCGGGCGGCGGCCCGCTCCCGCAGCTCGTCGAGGGGACCGTACTGGATGGACTCCGTCGGGCACGCCTGCGCGCAGGCGGGAATCTTCCCGGCGCCGATCCGGTCGTAGCACAACGTGCACTTCCACGCCCGGCCGTCGCCCTTGCGCTGGTCGATGACGCCGTAGGGGCAGGCGGAGATGCAGTAGCCGCAGCCGTTGCAGATGTCCTCCTGCACCACCACCGTGCCGAACTCGGTGCGGAACAGCGCCCCGGTGGGGCAGACATCCAGGCAGGCCGCGTGGGTGCAGTGCTTGCAGACGTCGGACATCATCAGCCAGCGGAAATCGCTGCGCCCCTCCGCGCCACCGGCCCGCCCCGGCGGCTGCGCCCCGGGCATGCCCAGGAACTCCGGCCCGGCGCTCCGACCGGCCGTCGCCGCACCGGCGAACGGCGGCCCGCGGTGCCCGGCCGGGCGGGGCTGCTCGACGAACGCCACGTGCCGCCACGAGTTCGCGGTCAGCGCGCCGGTGTTGTCGTACGACATGCCGAGCAGGTCCAGCCCCGAACCGGGAACGTCGTTCCACTCCTTGCAGGCCACCTCGCACGCCTTGCAGCCGATGCAGACGCTGGTGTCGGTGAAGAAGCCCATCCGGGGCGGGGCGTCGACCCAGCCCGCGTCCGGGGCGGGATCGAGCGGCCCGGACAGGCTGTTCGGGTCAGGAAGCATCACGGTCCTCCCCGGCGCCGTCGGTGGGAGCCGGCGCCGGAAACGCCCCCGGCGTGAGGGTCGAGGGCGGATGGCCGGGGACGATACCCGCCCGCCGCCGGTAGTCCGCCACCAGATCCCGCAGGGCCGCCCCGGTGGGCCGCCGCCCCGGGCGCACGTCGCAGGTGCCGACCTTGCTCTCCTGGATGAGCACGTTCGGGTCCAGCGTGATCCCGAACAGGTCGTTGGCCGAGTCGCCCGTCACCAGGCCCTCGAACCCGAAGTGGTACGGCAGCCACACCTGGTGGATCACCCGGCCGTCCACCCGCAGCGGGGCCAGCCGGTCGGTGACCAGAACCTTCGCCTCGATCACCGCCCGCCCACTGACCAGGTGCGCCCAACCCAGGTGCGCCAGGCCCCGCTCGGCCGCCACCTCCGGCGACACCTCCACGAACATCTCCGGTTGCAGCTCCGCCAGGGTCCGCACCGTACGGCTCATCCCGCCCGCCGTGTGGTGCTCGGTGAGCCGGCTGACCGTGAACACGTACGGGAAGACTCCGCTGTGCTCCTGCGGCGGGCTCGGGTTCACCGAGTTCACGGGGTGCGCGTACACCTTGCGGGTGGGGTTGGCCTGCTGCCGGTAGAGCGGGTTGCGCACCGGCGACTCGGCCGGCTCGTAGTGCGTCGGCAGCGGACCGTCGAGCACCCCGCTGGGCGCGTACAGCCAGCCCTTCCCGTCGCCCTGCATGACGAACGGGTCGTCGCCGGCGATCCCCTCCGGGCCGGCCGCGCCCTCCGGCGGCCGGTACGTCGGCGGCTTCGTCTTCTCGAAGTCCGGCACGTCGTAGCCGGTCCACTCCCCGGCGTCCGGGTCCCACCAGACATACTTCTTCCGCTCGCTCCACGGCCGGCCCTGCGGGTCGGCGGAGGCGCGGTTGTAGAGGGTGCGCCGGTTGGCCGGCCAGGCCCAGCCCCACTCGGCAGCCACCCAGTCCTGCTCGTGCCGAGGCTTGCGCCGGGCCGCCTGGTTGACGCCGTCGGCGTACACGCCGGAGTAGATCCAGCAGCCGACGGCGGTCGAACCGTCGGCGCGGGCCTCGGTGAACGTGGACAGCGGACGGCCCGTCGCCACGTCGTACCCGTTGATCTCGCGCAGCACCGCCTCGGCGCTCGGCTCGGCGTGCGGACCGTGCGTGGGATAGTCCCAGGCCAGGTCGAGCAGCGCCCGGTCACGCGGCAGGTCGGAGCCGGCCAGCTTCTCCCGCAGCCGACGCCCCAGGTGGTAGAAGAACCACAGCTCGGAGCGGGCGTCGCCCGGCGGGTCGACGGCCTTCTCCCGCCACTGCAGCAGCCGCTGGGTCTGGGTGAAGGTGCCCTCCTTCTCCACGTGCGACGCGGCCGGCAGGAAGAACACCTCCGTCCTGCACTCGGTCGGCACGATCTCGCCCGCGGCCACCTCCGGGCCGTTGCGCCAGAACGTGGCGCTCTCGATCATGAACAGGTCGCGGACCACCAGCCAGTCCAGGTTCGCCATGCCCAGCCGCTGGGCGCGGCCGTGCGCCGAGCCGACCGCCGGGTTCTGCCCGAGCAGGAAGTAGCCCCTCACCTTCCCGTCGATCATGTTCAGCACCTGCTGGTACGTCCCGTGATCGCCCGTCATCCGGGGCAGGTACCCATAGCAGAAGTCGTTCTCCGGCGTCGCCGCGTCCCCCCAGTACGCCTTGAGCAGGCTGGCCGCGTACGCGCCGGCGTCGCCCCAGGAGCCCTTCTGGCCGGGGCGGCGGAAGCTGTCCACCCACCGCGGGAAGGTGGTGTGCTCGGCGCGCGGCATCGGCAGGTAGCCGGGGAGCAGGTTGTACAGCGTCGGGATGTCGGTGGAGCCCTGGATGCTGGCGTGCCCGCGCAGGGCCAGGATCCCCCCGCCGGGGCGGCCCATGTTGCCCAGCAGCAGCTGGATGATCGCGCCGGTGCGGATGTACTGCACGCCGACGCTGTGCTGCGTCCACCCGACCGAGTAGATCAGCACGCCGGTGCGCTCGCGGCCGGAGTTCTCCGCCCACGCCCGGGCCAGCTCCAGGAACCTCTCCTGCGGGATGCCGCAGACCCGCTCCACCATCTCCGGCGTGTAGCGGGCGAAGTGCCGCCTGAGGATCTGGTAGACGCAGCGCGGATGCTGCAACGTCTCGTCCCGCTCCACCCGGCCGCTCACCTGCGCGCCGTGCGACTCGTGGAGCAGCCCGGCCGCGCTGTCCCGATCCTTGGCGGTGTGCCCGCTGCCGGAGTCGGTCTCGTGGCCCGCGTACTGCCAGGAGTCCTGCACGTAGCTGCCGGTCTCCGGGTCGAAGCCGGAGAAGAAACCGTCGCCGTCCTCGGCGTCGACGAACTGGTCGCTGACGATCGTCGCGGCGTTCGTGTAGGCCAGCACGTACTCCCGGAAGTCCAGCTCGTTCTCCAGGATGTACCGCACCACCCCGCCGAGCAGCGCGATGTCGGAGCCCGCGCGGATCGGCAGGTAGGTGTCGGCCAGCGCGCTGGTGCGGGTGAACCGCGGGTCGACGTGGAACACCCTGGCGCCGCGCCGCTTGGCCTCCATCACCCACTGGAAGCCCACCGGATGGGCCTCGGCCATGTTCGAGCCCTGGATGACGATGACGTCAGCGTTGGCGACGTCCTGCTGGAAGTCCGTCGCGCCACCGCGACCGAAGCTGGCCCCCAGACCGGGGACGGTGGCGGAGTGTCAAATGCGCGCCTGGTTCTCGATCTGGAGCGCCCCCATCGCCGTGAACAGCTTCTTGATGAGGTAGTTCTCCTCGTTGTCCAGCGTCGCCCCGCCCAGGCTGGAGATCCCCAGCGTGCGGTTGAGTGGCCGGCCCTGGGGGTCGACGTCCTCCCACGTCTCGGCGCGGGCGGCGAGGATCCGGTCGGCGATCATGTCGACCGCGACGTCGAGATCCAGGTCCTCCCACTCGGTGCCGTAGGGGCGCCGGTAGCGGACCTTCGTCTGCCGCAGCGGGCTGGTGACCAGGCTCCTGCTGGCCGAGCCCTTCGGGCAGAGGCGGCCCCGGGAGATCGGGCTGTCCGGGTCGCCCTCGATCTGGGTGACCTGCTCGTCCTTGACGTACACGCGCTGCCCGCAGCCGACCGCGCAGTAGGGGCAGACCGAGCGGGCCATCCGGTCGGCGGTCTCGGTGCGCGCCGTCAGCCCGGCCGAGCGCGCCGACTGCGCGGCGGCGCCCCGGCCCAGCGGGTCGGTGCCGGTGAGCTGCCGGTAGACCGGCCAGCCCTCGATGAAGGTCCGCAGACCCACCCGCGACACCCCCTCCCCCGGCCCGAACACCGTCGACCCCTCGCACACTAGGCCAGCCCGCACCCCGGCCGCGACCCGAGCCCCCGATCACCACCCGACGGTCACCGTCCGCGCCCGCGACGTCGCCACTGGCGTACGCAGACAGCGCCGCCCCCGAGCCGGATCGGCTCAGGGGGCGGGGCTATGTCGGGTGGAGATGTGCCGCTGGCCGGCGCCCGTGTCGGGCGCCGGCCAGCGATCCCCCTTGTGGTGAATGTCGGTGTGTCAGCTGTTCCAGTGCTCGGCGACCAGGTCGGCGGCCTGCTGCTCCCACTGGGCGTAGTGGTCCGGGTACGCCGACACCTGCACGGTCTGCGCGGCCTCGGTCAGCGGCATGTCCTGCCACCCGTCGACCTGCTTCAGGCCCTTCAGGAACGCCGTCGTCGAGTACTCGGGGTCGGTGATCTGCTCCACCGTGCCCCAACCGCTCGACGGGCGCTGCTGGAACAGGCCCTGCGAGTCGTGGTCGTTGCGGTCACCCAGATGACCCAGGTTCTCCAGCTTCGACTCCTGCAACGCCGTCGCGATCGACACCACCGCGGCCCGCTCGTCCATCCCGGCCTTCTTCGTCGCCGCAATGATCGCCTTCACGTTGGCGACCTGCTCGTCGGTCAGGTCGATGCGCGACTGCGCACCCTGCACGCCATGCGGGATCAGCTTCGACTTGTCCACGGCCGGCTTGTCAGCCTGCACCGCCACCGCCACGGGCTTACCCGACTCGACCGTCGGGGCGGCGTGAGCAGCAGCCGGACCGGCGAACACACCACCGGCAAAGGCCAGACCGGCAACACCAAGAACGCTCTTACGCAGGATCGTGTTCATCAGATGCTCCATTCGGGGGTTGGCACCACACGCCGAAGGGGGGTTCAGCGGGGGTGCAAGCACCGTCCGGCGCTCAAAGAAATCGGGGGATCCGGCGCGTCACGCGCCGGGAAGAATCAGACCGGCCCTCTGGAGACCGGGAGTGGCCCGTGTCGCGGGGCGGGGGGTTGCCCTCGCCGGGCCGGGACCATGTGTAACGACCGGCGGCCCACCATCATTCCGGGGCCCGGGCCCCGGGGCCTGCATGCCAGCCCGCCCGGGGCGGCGGGGTAGTCTTGCTCGGTCGTGCGCAGGGTGTAACGACCCCGGCCCGGCCACGATTCCGCCCCCACGATGCCCCCGGTCACACCCCGAACCGGACCCACGGGACACTGCCACCCGGCCCCTGTCGAGCTGCCCTCACAGATGGGGCACAACGTGCCCCGGCAGAATGCCGCCCCCGGTCCCTGTCGAGCTGCCCTTACAGACGGGGCACAACGTGCCCCGGCAGGCAATCGAGCCTGGTGTGACGGGGGTGGTCCCACAGACGGGGCAGCTCGACAGCGCCCACCGCACCCACCCACCGGCCCGGTCAAGAGCGGGCCGACGGGCCGCGACCTCGCGGTCGACACCTCGCCAACGCATCGCCCGTCGCCTCCCGACGGGCCTCCCCGACGGCCATTGCCGGACAACGGACAGCCAGGCACGGACGGCGCGCGACCACCGACGGGGTGTGGCCCGCCGTGCCCGGCGCAGGGATCAAGCCTGACCGCCCGGGGGGGGCCCCCCCCCCCGGCGGGGGGGGCCCCGGGGGGCGCGCCCGTGCCCCCCCGCCCCCCCCCCGGGCGGCGGCCCGGGGGGCCCCACACCCCCACCGCAACCACCGACACCCAGCACAACCAGCACCGACAAACCGCGGACCTGGCGTTACCCTGACAGCATGCACGGCCTCTCCCCCACCGCGACCCGCGTGGCCCCCCTCGCCCGCCCGGGCCGGCCCGCCGTGGTGACCCGGACGCTCACCGAGCTCGCCGGCCCCACCCGCGGCGTCGTGGAGCTGCCCGTGCAGCTGATGTGGAACGCCGACCGCACGTTCGACCTGGGCGACCCGGACGAGTTGCTCTGGATGTACGAGAACGTCCTGCGGGAGACCACCCGCGCGGAGGACCTCCGCGTGCTCATCAACGGGCGCACCCTGCGCCGGGTGTGGCGGCTGCTCAACCTCCCCAAGGGCGTACGCCAGGCGTGGGAGATCCGCCACCGGGGTCTGCGTACGGCGTGAGCGGCGCGCACCCGCACGACTTCTACCGGGAGGTGGCCCGCGTCGCCCTGTCCGCCGCCGGGCCGTACCGGTTCGTGCTCGGTGGCGGCGTGGCCTGGGCGGCGCACGGGCTGGTGACCCGCCCGACCGAGGACGTGGACCTCTTCGCCGACGTCGAGGGGGCGGCCGCCGCGGCGGCGGACGGGGTGCGGGCGGCGCTGGAACGGGCCGGGTTCGAGGTGAGCGACGCCGACCCGGACAGCGAGCTGGCCGAGCTGTTCGACGGGTTCGACCGGGACCTGAAGGACTTCGTGGTGAGCCGGGACGGGCGGCGGATCCGGCTCAGCCTCGCCCGCCTCGACCGGCACCGCAGCCCGGTGGTGATGGACCTCGGCCCGGTGATGGACGTGCGGGACCTGATGGCGAACAAGACCGCCGCACTGGTGAACCGGCGAGAGGTTCGGGACTACATCGACGTGGCGGCGGCCCTGGAGCAGCACGACGTGGCGGAGCTGCTGGAGCTGGCCCGCCAGCTCGACCCGGCCCTGGATCCGTCGGACGTCCGCGCCGCCGGCCGCTATCTGGACCGGCTGCCGGACCGGCGCTTCGCCCGCTACGGCCTGGACGCCGCCGCCGTCGCCCGCGTCCGCGCCCGCCTCGCCGTCTGGCCCCGCTGACCCGTTGTTCCGGGGCGCGGGGCGCGGGGATTACTTGGTGGGGCGGCCACCCGTCACGCCGAGGACCTCGCCGGTGACGTAGCTGGACTCCTGGGAGGCGAAGAAGACGTACGCCGGGGCCAGCTCGGCCGGCTGGCCGGGGCGCCCCTCCGGGGTGTCCTGGCCGAACTGCTCGACCTTCTTCCGCGGCATGGTCGCCGGGATCAGCGGCGTCCAGATCGGGCCGGGCGCCACCGCGTTCACCCTGATCCCCTGCTCCGCCAGGTCGGCGGCGAGCGCCTTGGTGAAGTTGGCAATCCCCGCCTTGGTGGTGGCGTAGTCCAGCAGCTGCGGCGACGGGTCGAACGCCTGGATCGACGAGGTGTTGATGATGGTCGAGCCCTCGGACATGTGCGGCACCGCCGCCCTGCAGAGCCAGAACATGGCGTACAGGTTGGTCCTGAGCACCCGGTCGAACTGCTCGTCACTGATCCCGAGGATGCCCTTCTCCTGCGCCATCTGGTAGGCGGCGTTGTTGACAAGGATGTCGATCCCGCCGAGGTCCCGCACGGCCCGCCCGATCAGCTCCTCGCAGTGCCGCTGGTCGGTGATGTCGCCGCGCACGGCGACGCCCTTGCGGCCGGCCTCCTCGACCAGCCGGACGGTCTCCCGGGCGTCGGCGTCCTCCTCCTCGCCCAGGTAGGAGATGAGCACGTCGGCGCCCTCCCGGGCGTACGCGATGGCGATCGCGCGACCGATGCCGGAGTCGCCGCCGGTGATCACCGCCCGTCTGCCGTCGAGCTTGCCGCTGCCGCGGTACGACTCCTCGCCGTGGTCCGGCTTCGGGGTCATCCTGCCGGTCGCGCCGGGCGGCGTCTGCTGCTGCCCCGGTTGCCCCTCCTGCTGGCCGTACTGGCTGGTGGGGTCCTGCAGGGTGTGCTGGTCCTCGCTCACCGACGTCTCCTCGCGCACCTGCTCGGGTTCCTGGTATCCCACCGCCCTACCCAGAGCCGACGGGCGGAAACGGCCGGGGCGGTGTTACCCCGGGCGGCCCGCGGACGCTGGTGCTGTGGGACACCTCGGGCTGCTGTGGCAGGAGTGACGGCCGCTCGTTAGGGTGCGCTCGGCGCCCACCAGGCGCCCCGACCCCCATGGAAGGGCACGTCATGACCTCTCCCTCCGGCCCGTCGCGTCGGACGGTGCTCGCCGCCGCGGCCGCGGCGGCGAGCGTCCCGCTGATCGCCGCCACCCCCGCCCAGGCGGCCGGCGCGGCCCGGTCGCGGACCTGGGACCTCACGATCCTCGGCACCTCGGACACCCACGGCAACGTCTACAACTGGGACTACTACAAGGACGCCGAGTACGACGACAGCAAGCACAACGACGTCGGCGTCGCCAAGCTGGCCACCCTCGTCAACCAGATCCGCACCGAGCGGCGGGGCAAGGCGACGCTGGTGCTCGACGCCGGCGACACCATCCAGGGCACGCCGCTGGCCACCTTCTACGCCAAGCAGGAGCCGATCACCACCACCGGGGCGACGCACCCGATGGCCAACGCCATGAACGTGCTCGGGTACGACGCCGTGACGCTGGGCAACCACGAGTTCAACTACGGCCTGCCGCTGCTGGCCAAGTGGATCTCGCAGCTCGGCTTCCCGGCGCTGGCGGCCAACGCCGTCAACGTCGCCACCGGCAAGCCGGCCTTCCTGCCGTTCGTCATCAAGAAGGTCTCCGTCGGCTTCGCCGCGCCGCCGCTGCGGGTCGGCATCCTCGGCCTGACCAACCCCGGCAGCGCGATCTGGGACAAGGCCAACGTCGAGGGCCGACTGCGGTTCGACGACATGATCGCCACGGCCGCGAAGTACGTCCCGATCATGCGGGAGCGCGGCGCCGACATCGTGCTGATCTCCGCGCACGGCGGCGACAGCGGCACCTCCAGCTACGGCCCGGAGCTGCCGAACGAGAATCCGACGGCGCTCATCGCCGAGCAGGTCCCCGGCATCGACGCGATCCTCTTCGGCCACGCCCACGCCGAGGTCGCCGAGAAGTTCGTGACCAACGCGCGGACCGGTGAGCAGGTGCTGCTCACCGAGCCGTCGAAGTGGGGCCAGCGGCTGAGCCGGATGGACTTCACGCTGGCCCGCGAGAGGGGCCGGTGGAAGATCACCAAGAAGACCGCCGCCCTGCTGAACACCAACACCGTGGTGGAGGACCCGGCGGTCCTCGCCGCCGTGCGGGCCCAGCACCAGAAGACCGTCGCGTACGTCAACCAGGTCGTGGCGCGCTCCACCGTGGAGCTGTCGGCGGCGGAGAGCCGGTACAAGGACACCCCGATCCTGGACTTCATCAACCACGTCCAGACCGAGGTGGTCGGCCAGGCGCTCGCCGGCACGTCGTACGCGGCGCTGCCGGTGCTGTCGATCGCGGCGCCGTTCAGCCGGACCGCGGTCTTCCCCGCCGGCGACGTGAAGATCCGCGACGTCGCCGGGTTGTACGTCTTCGACAACACCCTCGAGGCCGTCGTGCTCAGCGGCGCCGAGGTGCGGGCCTACCTGGAGTACTCGGCGAAGTACTTCCGGACCCTCGCCCCGGGCGCCCCGGTCGACCCGGAGACGATCAGCGATCCGGCGGTGCCGGACTACAACTACGACGTCTTCTCCGGCCTGGAGTACGACATCGACATCTCCCGGCTGGTGGGCCAGCGCGTCACCCGCCTGGTGCTGCCCGGCACCGACACCCCGGTGGCGGACAACGCGCAGTTCGTGGTGGCGGTGAACAACTACCGCCGCAGCGGCGGCGGCAACTTCCCCGGCATCGTGAAGACCCAGGTCTACAACGAGCAGCAGGAGATCCGTCAACTGCTGATCGACTGGGCGCAGGCCAAGGGCGCGATCGACCCGGCCGACTTCTACCAGCCGAACTGGAAGCTGGTGCGCGAGGGCGTGCCGGTCTTCTGACCGACGGTCACCGGACGGGCCGTGGGCGGATCGCCCGCGGCCCGTCCGCGTACCGGGCAGGTCGCGCGGACGAGGCGACGCCGCCGCGCGCGACGCGCCGTCAGGCGCCGTGCCGCAGGTCCCACCGGTCCGAAGCCTCCGAATCCGGTCGGTCCCGGCGCGGCTCGGTCTCGGTCAGCGCGACCCGCTCTTCCGGCGGGACCGCCGGCGGCATCTCGCCGAAACGCACGTGCCGCAGGAAGGCGTACTCGTCGTCGGTGAACGGCGACTCGGAGCGGTCCTCTGCCATCTGCTCTCCCCCTCGACGCCGTCATTCTCCGCCCGTGGCGCCCGGCGCCACCACCCCTAAAGCATCCTAGGATCCTGGGGTGAAAGACGGGATCCTAGGCATCCGTCCACCCGGTCAGGACGGCAGCTTCGCCAGCGGCGCGCGGGGGGCCGGCAGCCGGTCCAGCAGCGCCAGCGCCGCCCGCACCGGGGCCCGGCCCAACGTCTCGTCGAAGCTCGCCCGCCCCTGGCAGAACCGCACGAACATCCGCCAGCCCGGCGGGGTCGCCAGCAGCGCGTGGAAGACCTCCGGCCGCCGCGCGAACACGTCCAGCAGCCGGTGCCCCGCGCGCATCGAGGGCACCAGGTCCCGCGCCACCGCCCGCTCGTAGCCCGCCGGGTCACCCGCGGCGACCGCGGCGCCGGCCAGCTCGCCGGAGCGCAGCGCGTAGCTGATGCCCTCCCGGCTCCACGGTTCCAGCAGCCCCGCCGCGTCGCCCGCCACCAGCACCCGGCCCCGACGCAGCGGGGAGTCCTCGGCGCGGCAGCGGGTCAGGTGCCCCGAGTCGTGCGCCGGCTCCACCCCCGACAGACCCAGCCGGTCAACGAACGCGCGCAGGTAGGCCCGGGTCCGCTCCCCCTCGCCCCGTGCGGCGATCACGCCGACCGTGAGCCGGTCGCCCTTCGGGAAGACCCAGGCGTACGAGCCGGGCAGCGGGCCCCAGTCCAGCAGCACGCGGCCCCGCCAGCGGTCCTGCTCCCGCGGCGGCACCGGCAACTCCAGCTCCAGTCCCAGGTCGACCTGCCGGTGGCGGACCCCCACGTGCCGAGCCGTCACGCCCGAGGAGCCATCCGCGCCGACCACGGCACGCGCCCGCACCGTCTCCCCGTCGGCCAGCCGCAGGCGTACGCCCTCGGGGTCCTGCTCGACGGCGCGGACCGCGGCGCGCTCGCGGACCTCGGCGCCGGCCGCGGCCGCGGCGAGGCGCAGCCGGTCGTCGAACTCCTCACGCCGCACCATCGTCACCAGCGGGCCGTCGGGGTGCCGTCGGGTGAACCGGCGTCGCCCGTCCCGGGTGAACGTGACCCGGTCCACCCGGTCGTGCGCCGGGACGTCGATCCGGTCGGCGACCACCGCGAGCGAGGTGCCGATCAGGCCGCCCCCGCAGGTCTTGTAGCGGGGGTGGGCGGCCCGTTCCAGCACGAGTGTGCGCAGGCCCGCGCGGGCGGCGGCATGGGCGGCGGAGAGGCCGGCGGGGCCGGCGCCGACGACGGCGAGATCCCAGATGATCACCGCTGCAGCGTATGCCAGGAGGCCGGTTCCGGGGGCGTCGGCGCGGCCGGACCACCGCCCGATCGGGTGGGCATCTTCGGCCGGCCACGGGGTAACCGCGCGGCGCAACCGCCCGTGGGGCGGGCAAGGCGAAGGAGGACATCATGCGGCAGGTCCAACTGTCGGACGTCGAGGAACGGGTGTACGACGCCGTCGCGGCCCTGGAGGCGCGCGGGCAGGTGCCGTACCCGGACCTGATCGCCCAGGAGGCCGGGCTGACCGAGGAGCAGTTGCGCGCGCCACTGCACCTGCTCACCGAAAAGAACCTGCTGCACCGCGAGGACTCGCCGATGGCCGGGCTGGACTTCGGCCCCCGGTTCTGCGCCCAACAGTTGGCGTGACCCGGCGGGCGGCCCGCCACGATTCGCCTCCCGCGGACCGGGGTAGCGGACAGCGATGCCCGACCACCGGTCCACGGGAGGCACGATGAGCGCGGCCCGTACGCCGCGACCGGCCGACGCCACCGCCTCCCCGGACGACCGGCGGCGCTGGCAGGCCCTCGGCGTCGGGCTGGTCGCCGCCTTCATGACGCTGCTCGACGTGAGCATCGTCAACGTCGCCGTCCCCTCGATGGACCGCGCCCTCGGGGCCTCCCCCAGCGACCTGCAGTGGGTGCTCTCCGGGTACGCCCTGACGTTCGGGCTGGTGCTGGTCCCCGCCGGACGCTTCGGCGACGCGCGCGGCCGGCGCACCGCGTTCGTCTTCGGGATCGCCCTGTTCACGCTCGCCAGCGCCCTCGCCGGGCTGGCCGCCTCCCCCGCGTGGCTGGTCGCGGCCCGACTGCTCCAGGGCGCCGCCGCCGGGCTGGTCAACCCGCAGGTCACCGGCCTGATCCAGGAGCTGTTCCGGGGGCCCGAGCGGGGCCGCCCGTTCGGCCTGCTCGGCGCCACCATCGGCATCTCCACCGCCGTCGGCCCGCTGCTCGGCGGCCTGCTGATCGCCATCGGCGGCGAGGAGCACGGCTGGCGCTGGGTGTTCTTCGTCAACGTGCCCGTCGGGATCGTGGCGGTGGTCCTCGGCTGGCGGCTGCTCCCCGGCCGCCGGGCGGGCCCCGCGGACCACCGGCGGCTGGATCCCGTCGGAGTGCTGCTGCTCGGGCTCGGCGTGCTGCTGGTGCTGCTGCCGCTGGTCCAGCAGCAGCAGTGGCAGGGCCGCGCGAAGTGGCTGCTGGTGCCGACCGGACTGCTCGCCCTGGCCGGATTCGGGGCCTGGGAACGGTGGTACGCCCGGCGCCGGGATCCGCTGTTCGACCTGCGCCTGTTCCGATTCCGGTCGTACGCCCTCGGATCACTGATCGCGCTCGTCTACTTCGGCGGGTTCACCGCGATCTTCTTCGTCTTCACCCTCTACCTCCAGAACGGCCTCGGCTACAGCGCGCTGGTCGCCGGCGTGGCCATCACCCCGTTCGCGCTGGGCTCGGCCGCCGCGTCCGCCCTCGGCGGCCGGATCGTCAACCGCTTCGGCCGGCCGCTGGTCGCGGTCGGTCTGCTCACCGTGGTCGTCGGGCTCGTCGCGGTGGTCGGCGCGCTCGCCCTGGCGCCCGCCGGCGCCGTGGTTCCGTGGCTGACCGCAGCGCCGCTGCTGGTCGCCGGGCTGGGCAGCGGCCTGGTGATCGCCCCGAACCAGACCCTCACCCTGTCCCAGGTACCGGTGCCCCAGGCGGGAAGCGGCGCGGGCATGCTGCAGACCGGCCAGCGCATCGGCTCCGCCGCCGGCATCGCCGCCGTCGGCTCGGTCTTCTTCTCGTCGCTGGCCGGCAGCGACGGCGACTACGGCGTCGCTTTCCGACACTCCCTCCTGCTGGCCGCCGCGGTCATCGCGCTGGCGCTGGTCGCCGCCCTGGTGGACGTCACCCTCGGCCACCGCCGCTGAACGCCACCGCACGCGACCGCCTCCACCCGGAGACCCGGACCCGGTGTGGGCCTGCCCGCTCGTGACGCGAGGACGCCGCTGGCCGGTACCCCGCACGGGGTACCGGCCAGCGGCGTCATGCACCTGTCGTCAGCTGTTCCAGTGCTCGGCGACGAGGTCGGCGGCCTGCTGCTCCCACTGGGCGTAGTGGTCCGGGTACGCCGACACCTGCACGGTCTGCGCGGCCTCGGTCAGCGGCATGTCCTGCCACCCGTCGACCTGCTTCAGACCCTTCAGGAACGCCGTGGTCGAGTACTCCGGGTCGGTGATCTGCTCGACCGTGCCCCAACCGCTCGACGGGCGCTGCTGGAACAGGCCCAGCGAGTCGTGGTCGTTGCGGTCACCCAGATGACCCAGGTTCTCCAGCTTCGACTCCTGCAACGCCGTCGCGATCGACACCACCGCGGCCCGCTCGTCCATCCCGGCCTTCTTCGTCGCCGCAATGATCGCCTTCACGTTACCGACCTGCTCGTCCGACAGGTCGATGCGCGACTGCGCACCCTGCACACCATGCGGAACCAGCTTCGCCATGTCCACCGCCGGCTTGTCGGCCTGCACGGCGACGGCGGTGACCGGCGTCGCCGCCACGGGGTTGGTGTCGGCGTGGTTCAGCGGACCAGCAGCCAGACCACCAGCAACAGCCAGACCAGCAATACCAAGAACGCTCTTACGCATGATCGTGTTCATCAGATGCTCCATTCGGGGGTTGGCACCACACGCCGAAGGGGGGGTTCAGCGGGGCACAAGCACCGTCCGGCGCTCAAGAAACCGGGGGATCCGGCGCGTCACGCGCCGGGAAGAATCAGACCGGCCCTCTGGAGACCGGGAGTGGCCCGTGTCGCGGGGCGGGGGGTTGCCCTCGCCGGGCCGGGACCATGTGTAACGACCGGCGGCCCACCAACATTCCGGGGCCCGCACGCCAGCCCGCCGGGGGGCGGGGGTGGTCTTGCTCGGCCGTACGCAGGGTGTAACGACCCCGCCCCGGCCACGATTCCGCCCCCACGATGCCCCCGGTCACACCCCGAACCGGACCCACGGAACGCTGCCATCTGGCCCGTGTCGAGCTGCCCTCACAGACGGGACACAACCGGACCCCACGGGTTCCGCTGCCTGGTCCCTGTCGAGCTGCCCTCACAGATGGGGCACAGCATGCCGCCGCAGGCGACCGAGTCTGGTGTGACGGGTGGTCTCACAGACGGGGCAGCTCGACAGCGCCCACGGCACCCCACCCACCCGGACCCGCCGACAGCGGGTCGACCGGTCGCCACGCCGCAGGCGACACCAGGCCAACCCCACATCGCGACGCCTCACCGACGCCACGCCGACGCCTTCGCGGACGCCTCACGGCAGCCGTACCGCGAAACCGACATCCAGGCACGGACGGCGCGCGACCACCGAAGGGGTGTGCCCCGCACACCCCCACCACCACGCACCACAGCACAGCGCCGAAAGAGCGCGCCGCCGCAGGCGCAACCGGCCGGCCCCTGAAATCGGGACCGGCCGGTCGGGTCATGCGGTTGTCACGCGGTCGTCACCAGAGCTGGGCGACGATGTCCGCCGCCTGCTCCTCCCACTGCGCGTACGCGAACGGGTAGGCCGAGACCTGCACCGTCTGTGCGGCGGAGGTCAGCGGCAGGTCCTGCCAGCCGCCGACGTTCTTGAGCGCCTCGAAGAACGCCCGCGAGGCGTACTCGGGGTCGGTGACCTGGTCGGGCGAACCCCAACCCGACGACGGGCGCTGCTGGAACAGGCCCTGCGAGTCGTGGTCGTTGTACGCGCCCAGGTGGCCGAGGTTGTAGAGCTTCGACTCCTGCAGCGACGTCGCGATGCCGATGACGGCGCCCCGCTCACCCACGCCGGTCTCCTTGGCCTCCTTGATGATGGCCTTGGCGTTGGCGAGCTGCGCGTCGTCGAGCGGGATGCGCGACTGGGCACCCTGCACGCCGTGCGGGATCAGCTCATCTCGGGCGGGCTTGTCGGCGACCGGCTTGGCCGTCTCGCCGCCGGTGGTCAGGGCCGACTCCTCGCTGGAGGCCGACTTGCCCTGGCCGGTGGCCTGCTCGATCGCGGCCACGGCGCCCTCGTGCGGCGTGCTGGTGACAGGTGCGGCGACGGCCGTCGGCCCGAAGGCCAGGCCACCGAGGGCGGCGACACCCACCACGCTCAGCGCGATCTTGCGGTTCGAGTCCTTCGAGTCCTTCGCGATGGCCGGGAGCCACCGAGTGAAGTCGTACTTCACGATGGTTGCCCTTTCGGTCAGGCGAAGCGCTCCGTGCTGAGCGCTCCTCGGGGGAAACTTCCGCGCCGGAGGAGGTTTCGGTTCCGGCGGTACGGGGGACACAACCAGCCTGCCCTGTCGGGCATTCCGGATATGAGCCGGTGGTGGCGTGCTGCGGTCCCCGTCACTCGGCACGAGGGACGGGCGAGAACACTCCCCTGCGTTCGGCACGGGAAAGGATGAACCAGACGATCGACCCCAGCCGGCCGAGTCCGGGCCGGGACGCCAACACGTCCCGCAGAAGATCGTGGGTCAGCAGAGCCGGGGCACGCTCACCGCGAGGCCGGACCGGTGAGGGCCGGCAGGGTGCCGGACCGGATCGGCTCAGGCGGCGTGGGGCGCGCCGAACCGGACGAGGACGTGCCAGAGCTGCTTGAGGTGCTGGAGGGTGACCTCGGCCGGCCCCCGGTCGGCCCAGCGGGACGGCTCGGTGACCACGGAGACCGCCGCGCGCCCGATCAGGGCGGCGTCGACCGGATCGCCCGGCCGGGCGAACTCGGCGTGCAGCCGGGCGGCCAGCGGGGGGATGGCCGGCCCCCGGAAGTCGGGGTCGATCCGGTCGACGGGAAGCGCGAAGCCGGCGTGCCAGTGCAGGGCGACGCCGTGCCGACGGGCCAGCGCGTCGAGGGTCTCCCCGGCCTCGGTGCCCCGGAAGGACGGGTCCATGACCACCGCCTCCACGTCCCGGGCCAGACTCAACTCCCCGTGGATCTGGGCCTCGATGTAGTCGTCGAGGGCGCGACCCGCGGCGCCGGGGGCCCACGCGGCCTCCTCGCGACGGCGCAGCAGCGCCCGGACCAGGGCCACCACGTCCCCCGGCACGCCCAGGCTCACCCCGGTGCTGTCCGTCGCCGCGAGGAGGGCCGCCAGCACCGGCTCGAAGACGTCGACGGTGCCCAGGTCGCGGGGGCCCAGGTGACTGTCACCGAAGCAGAACGTCGCCCGGGCGAGCACCTCGGGACGCAGCCGCAGGTGGCAGGAGCCGAACCGGGGGCTGGCACCGTCCGGGTGGTCGAGCAGGTTCAGGCCGCCGTACTTCGGCCGGTCCGTCGGGGGCACGCCGGGGACCTGGTAGGCGCCGCCGAAGAGCGTCTCCTCCCAGCGGTCCCGGTCGCCCCCGGGGAAGGCGGTCAGCCCGCCGTTGGAGATGCCGGTCTCGAACTGGCTGCGGTAGACGCCCTCGGCGGCGAGGGCCGACGCGACCGTACGCCCGTCGGCGCACAGCCGGTCCGGGTGGAAGTTGAGGGTGAGGCGGCCGTGCCGGCCGACCGCGGCGATCAGGCACTCCGGCCGGTGGGTCACGCCCGAGCCCGCGAGCGCGCGGGCGATGACGGCCAGGGCGGCGGGGCGGTCGCGCAGCGCCGCCGCGCGGACGTGCCCGATCGCCGCGCGCTGGGCGGGGGTCAGTGCCGCGTCGACGGCGGCCGGACCGGCCGTGGGCTGCATGGCTGCGAATACTTCCCGCGCGCGGGCCGGGACGCACCCGATTTTCGGTGCCGGCCGGAGCAGCGCCGTGCGGCGGCGGTCACCGACCTGCCCGGCCTTGGCCGATCCCGGTTCCGCCCGCGACGTCGTTGCCGGCCACGGTCCGAACGGACCGGCGGATGCCTTCTCCGGTTACTCCTCGCGCGCCCGGTCGGTGCCGAAGCCGTCGAGGGTCGCCCGCTCGTCCGCGCCGAGCAGTTCCTGGAAGAGCGTGATCTGCAGGCCGGCCGGGGCGTCGAGGCGCGCGTTGAGCGACTGCCACGGGGTCACGGTCGGCGGGGCGATCTCGGTGGCGCCGGCGGAGACCAGGCGGCGGGTGGCGGACCGGCTGTCGTCCACCTCGAACGCCACCCTGATCTTGGGGGCGACCTGCCGCCCGACCTCGACCTCGTCGATCATCCGCTTCTGCGCCGGGTTGGCGATCTCCAGCGTCGCCCGGCCGGCGTCGAGGATCACCACCCGCGCGTCGCCCTCCCCCGTGAAGGCGGCCTGCTCGGGCAGGCCCAGCGCGTCCCGGAAGAACACGACCGCCGCCTCGTAGTCCTCGGCCTCCACGACCAGACGAAGCTGGCGTACGGCGGGTGGGCGGCCGGCGGCGTCCGTCGTCATGCCGCCAGAGCCTAGTCGGTCACGGCACGCCGGGCGCCTACGGTTCACCCGCTGGGCCGGTACCGAAACCGGGGATTACAGTGGGAGCGCCGACCGGGAGGCAGGGAATTGACTGTTGGTGCGGTGGTCGACCAGGCCGCCCTGGGGGACCACGCCTGCTGGGCCGACGACGACGAGACCGACGCGCTCGCCGCCGTCGGCCGTTTCGTCGCCCCCGGTCCCCGCCACGGTCGGGCCGCCGCCGACTCCCTGGACACGTCGGGGCCGTCCCCCGTGGGACGGGCGGCATGACCGGGCCGGGTGGCACAGCGGGCACCTTCGTGCACGAGGGCCTCTTCTACCGCGACCCGGACGAACTGTTGGCGGGCACGGTGCCGTTCATCACCAGCGGGTTGGCCGCCGCAGAACCGGTGCTGGTCGCGATGCCCGGCGCCAACCTGTGGCTGGTCCGCGCCGAGGTCGGCGCGATGGACGGGGTGCGCTGGGCGGACATGACCGAGGCCGGCCGGAACCCGGGGCGGATCATCCCGTGGGTTCTGCAGGCGTTCATCGACGAACACGCCGGCCGGCGCGTACGGATCATCGGCGAGCCGATCTGGGCCGGGCGCAGCGACACCGAGTATCCGGCCTGCGCCCAGCACGAGGCGCTGATCAACATGGCGTTCGCCGGCCGCGACGCCACCATCCTCTGCCCGTACGACGTGGCGGGCCTCGACGACGACGTGCTGACCGACGCGTGCGCCACGCACCCGGTGCTCGTCGACGACGCGGGGCGGCGGTCGAGCGGGGCGTACGCCCCGTCGGAGGTGGTCGCCCGCTACAACCTCCCGCTGCCGGCACCAGCGGAACCGGTCGCGGCACTGGCCTACCAGGTCGACAGCCTGCCCGCCGTGCGCGCGTTCGTCGCCGGCCACGGCCGGGTCGCCGGGCTGGACGAGGACCGGGTGGCCGACCTGCAGATCGCGGTGACCGAGCTGGCCACGAACAGCATCGCGCACGCCGGGGGCGCGGGCGTGCTGCGGGTCTGGCGGACCGCCGAGCACCTGGTCTGCGAGATCCGCGACGACGGCTGGCTGGCCGACCCGCTGGCCGGCCGGTTGACTCCGGCGAAGGACGGCGTCGGCGGGCGGGGCCTGGTGATCGTGCAGGCGCTCTGCGACCTGGTCCGGGTGTACAGCACCGCCGCCGGCACGACGGTCCGCCTGCACATCCGCCGCCCGCTCTGACCGACGCCGACGCTCCTCCCCCGCCCGCCGGGTGGGCGGCGTCGCCCGGACCGGGCCGGCGGGTCCGGTCCGGCCGGCGGGCTGACCGTGGCCGGCCCGCGCGGTCAGTGCCCGCGGGCCAGCCACTCGTCCAGGTGCGGGGCCTCCGCGCCGACGGTGGTGCTGTCGCCGTGCCCGGTGTGCACCACCGTCTCTGGCGGCAGGGTGAGCAGCCGGTCCCGGATCGAGGCGACGATCGTGCCGAAGTCGCTGTACGAGCGCCCCGTGGCGCCGGGCCCGCCGGCGAAGAGCGTGTCGCCGGTGAACACCACGCCGAGCGTCGGGGCGTGGAAGCTGCACGCGCCGGGGCTGTGGCCGGGAGTGTGCAGGACGGTCAGCGCGACCCCGGCCACCTCGACGGTCTGCCCGTCGCGCAGTTCCCCGCCCGGCGCCTCGTCCGGGTGCACCATGTCCCACAGCACCCGGTCGGCGGGGTGCAGCAGCACCGGCGCGCCGGTGGCCCGGGCCAGCGCCGGGGCCACCCGGACGTGGTCGTCGTGGGCGTGGGTGGCGAGGACGGCGCGTACCCGCCGGTCGCCGACGGCGGACAGGATCGCCTCGACGTCGTGCGGGGCGTCGACGACGACGCACTCGGTGTCGTCGCCGACGATCCAGACGTTGTTGTCCACGTCGAAGGTCTGGCCGTCGAGGGAGAAGGTGCCGGAGGTGACGGCGTGGTCGACGCGGGCCGCCATCAGAGGACCACCACCGAGCGGAGCACGTCGCCGCGGTGCATCCGGGCGAACGCCTCCTCGACCCCGTCCAGCGCGATCTCCTCGGTGACGAACGCGTCCAGGTCGAGGCGGCCCTGCAGGTAGAGCTCGGTGAGCATCGGGAAGTCCCGGCTGGGCAGGCAGTCGCCGTACCAGCTCGACTTCAGCGAGCCGCCGCGGCCGAACACGTCCAGCAGCGGCACGTCGACGGTCATCTCCGGCGTCGGCACGCCCACCAGCACCACCGTGCCGGCCAGGTCGCGGGCGTAGAAGGCCTGCTTCCAGGTCTCCGGGCGGCCCACCGCGTCGATCACCACGTCGGCGCCGAAGCCACCGGTCGCGGCGCGGATCGCCTCGACCGCGTCGTCCTCGCGGGCGTTCACGGTGTGCGTGGCGCCGAACTTGCGGGCCCAGTCGAGCTTGCGGGGGTCGGTGTCCACCGCGATGATCGTCGTCGCGCCGGCCAACGCCGCGCCGGCGACCGCCGCGTCCCCGACGCCACCGCAGCCGATCACGGCCACCGAGTCGCCCCGGGTGACCCCGCCGGTGTTCATGGCGGCGCCGAGACCGGCCATCACGCCGCAACCGAGCAGCCCGACGGCGGCGGGCCGGGCGGCCGGGTCCACCTTCGTGCACTGGCCGGCGTGGACCAGCGTCTTCTCGGCGAAGGCACCGATACCGAGCGCCGGGGCGAGTTCGGTGCCGTCGGTCAGGGTCATCTTCTGGGACGCGTTGTGGGTGGCGAAGCAGTACCACGGGCGGCCCCGGCGGCAGGCGCGGCACACCCCGCAGACGGCCCGCCAGTTGAGCACCACGAAGTCGCCGGGCGCGACGCTGTCGACGCCGGCCCCGACCTCCTCGACGATGCCGGCGGCCTCGTGCCCGAGCAGGAACGGGTAGTCGTCGTTGATGCCGCCCTCGCGGTAGTGCAGGTCGGTGTGGCAGACCCCGCAGGACAGGATCCGCACGACGGCCTCGCCGGGCCCCGGGTCCGGCACCACGATCGTCGTCACCTCGACCGGTGTGCCCTTGCTGCGGGAGATGACTCCCCTGACCTGCTGGCTCACGATTTCCTCCTGCTCCACGCCGGCGCACCGCGCCGCCGTCATCCAGGGTGCGCTGCGCGCCGCACCGTGGGGTGACCTCCCCTCGGCGACGCTACCGCTGATCATCCGTCGTCCCAACGCCAGATCGGGCGGTTATCACCTCGCGGGCGGGGTAGGCGGGGGCACGGTTCGACGGTGGGACGGGAGTGCGCCATGAAGGTCAGTCATCTGCCGCTGCGGGTCAGCACCGGCGCGTTCATCCTCAACTCCGGCCTCGGCAAGCGGAACCTGGAGGGGGAGGCGGCGCAGGGCATGCACGGGATGGCCGTCGGCGCGATCCCGCAGCTCGGGCAGCTCGATCCGAACCGGTTCGCCCGGCTGCTCTCCCGGGCCGAGGTCGCCCTGGGCGCGGCGCTGCTCGCGCCGTTCGTCCCGTCGGCGCTCGCGGGGCTGGGGCTGGCCGCGTTCGGCGCGGGTCTGGTGCAGCTCTACCTCAGGACGCCGGGGATGCGCGAGCCCGGCAGCCTGAAGCCCACCCAGCAGGGCATCGGCCTGGCCAAGGACGTCTGGCTGCTCGGGGCCGGCCTGACCCTGGTGCTCGACGACCTGACCCTCCGCCGCCGGCTCCGCTGACCGTGAGGCGGGCCGGGCCGGGCCCGCCCGCGCCGGGCTCAGGGCGCGGCCGGGGTACGCGCCCGCGCGGCGGCCTCCCGACGGGCGGCGTTGCGGTAGCGCAGGACCTGCACCGCGCCGAGCGCCCAGAGGGCGTACTGCACGGCGAAGGCCCAGCGGAAGGCGGCCAGGTCCGGGGCGGCCCGACCGGCCGGCGTGGCCAGGTCGAGCACCACGCCGACGGCCAGCACCAGCACGATGGAGGCGAGGAAGCCCCCGACGTTGACCACGCCGCTGGCGCTGCCGATCCGGTTGACCGGGTTGGCGGTGCGCGCGTAGTCGAAGCCGATCATGGAGCCGGGACCGTTGACCGCCAGCACCAGCACCAGCGTGACCAGCAGCCAGCCCGGCGCGCGTCCCGGCCAGGCCAGCACGACGGCCCAGACCGCGGCGGTGGCGCCGGTGATCACGAAGACCAGCACCGACCGGTGGAACGGGTGGCGGGCGCACAGGTGCGCGATCACCGGCCCGGTCAGGAACATGGCGACGGTCATCAGGGTGAGCAGCGACGCGGCGGCCGTCGGGCTGAGCCCCTGCCCCTGCACCAGGAACGGGTATCCCCAGAGCAGGGCGAACACGGAGCCGGAGAACTGGGTGACGAAGTGCGTCCAGAGGCCCAGCCGGGTGCCCGGCTCGGCCCAGGCGGCCCGCAGCTTCCGGCGCACGGCGGCGAGGTCGGGTGCCGGGCCGGGGGCGGTCTCCCCGTGCGGGGTGTCCCGGACGGCAACCACGATCATCAGGAGCACCGTCGCCCCCACCGCCGCGACGGCGAGGAAGGCGGGAGTCCAGCCGGCCCGGTGCAGCAGCGCCACCAGCGGTACGGCGCCGAGGATCGCCCCGAGCTGCCCGAGCGTCCCGGTGAGCTGGGTCATCATCGGGTTACGTCGCCCCGGGAACCAGAACGCCACGATCCGCAGCACGCTGATGAAGGTCATCGCGTCGCCGAGCCCGACCAGGACGCGGGCGGCCACGGCGAGGCGCACGTCGGTGGCGAGGGCGAAGCAGACCTGGCCGGCGACCATCAGCGCGCCGCCGGCGATGAGCAGCCGCCGGGAGCCGAACCGGTCGAGCAGCACGCCGACCGGTACCTGCATCAGCGCGTACACGGCGAGCTGGGCGACGGAGAAGGTGGCCAGCACCGAGGAGTTGATCTCGAAGCGGTGTGCCGCGTCGACCCCGGTGACGCCCAGCGAGCTGCGGTGGAACACCGCGGCCACGTACGCGCTCACCGCCACGCCCCAGACCAGCGCGGCGGCACGGCGCGGCGCGACCGGCGCGGGCGCCGGGGTGGTCAGGACGGTCACGGCAGCGCCCGCAGCACGTCCGCGGCCTTGTCGATGTGCGCGGCGACGGCGGCGAGCCAGGGCCCGGGGTCGTCGGAGTCGAGCGCGGCGAGCTGGGCGGCGTGCTCGGCCAGTGCCGTCTCGGCCCAGCCGGGCGAGAGCCGGAAGCTGGCCTCCCCCATCCGCAGCTGCCGGTCGCGCAGGCGCTGGTACAGCTCGGCGAGGATCTCGTTGCCGGCCGCGTCGACGACGATGGCGTGGAAGGCGCGGTCGGCCTCCATCAGCGCGGTCACGTCGCCGGCGGCGTGCGCGGCGCGCATCTCGGCCAGCCGGGCGGCGAGCCCCTCCCGCAGCGCCGCCCGGCGGGGCCAGATCCGCTCGGCGGCGTGCAGCTCGACCAGTCGCCGCGCCTCGATCACGTCGGTGATCTCCCGGGCCGAGACCGGGCGGATCAGCGCGCCCCGCTTCGGGTAGAGCTTGACCAGCCCCTCGGCCTCCAGGCGCAGCAGCGCCTCCCGGACCGGAGTGCGGGACACGCCGGCGGCCTCGGCGATCTCCCCCTCGCTGACCAGCGAACCGCCCGGGTGGATCTGCTCCAGGATCGCCCGCTTGAGGTGGCGGTAGGCGCGTTCGGCGGCCGACGGCGCGGCGACCCGACGGGACGGGGAGGGATGCGTCATGTATCTATGATGCGCCCCTGGCGTCGACGCGACCGATCGCCCCGTCCTCGGGGTGGCGCACGCCACGGTCGGCGCGGGCCACGGCCAGGACGGCGACCGTCGACGCGGGGAGACCGCCAGGCCGGGCGGTCGGCGCGGGTCCCCGTCGGGTGGGTCGTCAGCGCGGCTGGAGGGCCAGCAGCCCGTCGGGCTCCACGTCGAACCCGGAGGCGAACGGCGGGCCGAAGCCGCCCAGCAGGTCCGCGAGCCAGCGGGCGTCCCCGGGCGCGGCCCGCTCCAACCGCATCCGGCGCATCCGCACCGGGGCCGCCCGCAGCCGCCGCAGCGCCCCGGTCGCCGCGTCGAGGGTGGGCAGCCAGAGCAGCCGCAGCTCCGGCCGGTACGCCTCCTGCCCGCCGATCCCCTCGTAGTCGTCGACCAGGTCGCCGCAGCCGTAGAGGACCAGCCGGTCGCGGTACACCTCGACCGGGCGCGGGTGGTGCGACGAGTGGCCGTGCACCACGTCCACCCCCGCGTCGACCAGCCGGTGGGCGAAGTCGACGTGCTCGGGCGGCACGTCGTACCCCCAGTTGGAGCCCCAGTGCACGGAGACCAGCACCCGGTCCCCCGGCCCCGCCACGGCGGCGATCCGGCCGGCCAGCGCGGCGGCCGACGCGGCGGAGACCTCGGGCAGGTACGCCACCCCGGGCGCGTCGGCGGTGGCCGCCCAGGGCGGGGGCACGCCGCTGGACGGGGCGGCCACCGACCAGACCAGCAGGCGGCGGCCCGCGGCGAGCGGCACCCGGGCGGGCGCCCAGGCCGACGCCTCGTCCCGGCCGGCGCCGGCGGTGGCGATGCCCGTGCCGGCCAGCGCGTCGAGGGTGTCGGTGAGGCCGACCGCGCCGAAGTCGAGGATGTGGTTGTTGGCCAGCGCGCAGACGTCGAGCCGGGCCGCGGTCAGGCAGGGCAGGTTCGCCGGGTGCATCCGGTAGTGGATCGTCTTGGCCGGGGCGTGTGCGCCCCGGCCCGTCACCGCCGTCTCCAGGTTGACCACCCGCACGTCCGGCCGCAGCGCGTCGAGCAGGTCGAGCGCCTCGCCCCACGGCCAGGCCGGCGGCGCCGGGCGCGGGACCGGGCCGGCGGCGGCCTCGGCCAGGCCGACGTAGTCGCGGGCGTCCCGGACGGCGGGTTCGCGCAGCTCGGGCGGGCCCGGTGCGGGCAGGATCGCGTCCACGCCTCGGCCGGTCATCACGTCGCCGCCGAGGAGGAGGGTCACGTCGGACATCCCACCCGCTTTCCCCGCCGGGCCCTCCGCTCACCCCGCCGGCCCGGCGCGCTCGACGAACCCACCTCGCGGCCGAGCGCGGGGACGCCCGGTCGGGGGTCGGCCTCGGCCCGGGAGCGCACCGATGCCGGACGGGACGGGACCGGTTGGACGTCAGCCTGCCTCCGCGACCACCGGTCGATCCACGGCGGGCGGGGCGACGCCCCCGGGCGGCGCGCCGCCGCCGGACGGAGCAGCGTCGGGCGGAGCAGCGTCGTCGGGCGGGACGGCGCCGGCGGGCGCCGGGGCGGCGTCCGTTCCCGCCGTGGACCAGAAGTCGACGAGCAGGCGGTGGAACTCCTCGGCGCACTCGATCTGCGGCATGTGCCCGCAGTTCCGGAACAGGTGGGTGCGGGCTCCGGGCAGCCGCGCCCGGGCGGCGTCGAGGTGCGACGCCGGGAGGATCAGGTCCCGGTCGCCCCAGACGACGAAGGTGGGGATGTCCAGCCGCTCCACCTCCGACAGCAGTTCCTCCCGCCACTGCGCGCTCACGCCCCGGAACGTGCCGAGGTGGTGGGCGGTCTCCAGCATCACCCGGGCCGCGTACGGCAGGCGGGCGACCTCCAGGGCGTACGCGACGCGTTCGGCGGTGGCGAAGGCCGGGTCGTGGAACAGGGACAGCTCGGCGCGGCGGGCGGCCCACCGACTGGGCCGCAGCAGCAGCCGGCCCAGCGGGCGCAGCGCGAGCAGGCGCAGCGCGATGGTCACCTCCCGACCGAAGCCGGCGCTGTTCACCAGCGTCAGGCTGGCCACCCTGGCCGGCTCGGACGCCGCGAGGCGCATGGCGATCGCACCGCCCAGGGAGTTGCCGACCACGTGCGCGGGCCGGTCGACGCCGACGGCGTCGAGGTAGCGGCCGACGAACCCGGCGAGCGCCGGCAGGGTGCAGGGCTGGGCCATCGGCAGCGAGCCGCCGCAGCCGGGCAGGTCGACGCTGTGCACCCGGAACCGGTCGGCGAGCAGCTCGTGCAGCTCGGTGAAGTCGCGCAGGGTGCGGCCGATGCCGTGCAGCAGCACCACCGGGGGCCCGTCGCCGTCGACGCGGTGGCACACCCGCCGGCCGTCGACGGTGACGTGCCGGGGCCGGCGCGCGGCCGGGGCGGTCACGCCGGCTCCCCGGCCGGGTCGGCCGCGGGGGCCGACTCGGGTCGCCGTGGCGCCGGGACGGACGGCGTGGTCGTGGCGCGGCGTGCGGGACCGGCCGCCACCCGGTCGAGCCCGAACGCCAGGACCCGGTGGTACGACGCCGGCGCCACCCGGGCCAGCAGGTCGGGCAGCTTCGCCGACCAGCCGATCAGCACCCGGCCCCGGCGGCGTTCCACCCCGCGCAGGACCACCTCGGCGGCCTTGGCGGGGTCGATGGTGAGCAGCCGCTCGAACTGCCGGCGGCCCGTCTCGAACTCCTCGGCGGAGACGCCGCTGCCCACCCGGGCGTTCTGCGCGATCCGGGTGCGGATGCCGCCCGGGTGCACGGAGGTCACCCCGATCCCGTCGTCGGCCAGCTCGTGGCGCAGCGCCTCGGTGAAGCCGCGGACGGCGAACTTGCTGGCCGAGTAGGCGGCCTGCCCGGCCGGGGCGATGACCCCGAAGATGCTGGAGACGTTGACCAGGTGCGCGCCGGGCTCCGCCCGCAGCGTGGGCAGCAGGGCGTGGGTCAGCTGCACCACGGCCCGGAAGTTGACGTCGACGACCCAGCCGAACTCGTCGAGGGTCACCTGGTCGAACCGGCCGCCCAGCGCCACCCCGGCGTTGTTGACCAGCAGCCGGATCGCCGGATGCCGCTGCCGGACCTCCTCGGCCACCCGCGCCGTCGCGGCGGCGTCCGCCAGGTCGACCAGGTAGGTGGTGACCTGCCGGTCGGGGTGCGCGGCGCGGACGGCCGCGGCCACGGCGTCGAGCCGCCCGGCGTCGCGGTCGAGCAGCACCAGGTCGCTGCCCCGGCGGGCCAGCCCGTGGGCGAGGGCCTCGCCGATCCCGCTGGCGGCGCCCGTGACGACTGCCGTGCCGCCCGTGAAGACGAACCTACGCACGGACGGTCCTCCTTTCCGGTGTGCCGGCGGGGGAGAACCGCACGCCGGAGTCGGTGAGTCGGCCGTGCCGCATCAGCAGCACGTCCCGGGGGTAGTTCTGGTACAGCCGCCACGGCGCCCGGTCGCCCTGCTTCGGCAGGGCGTCGACGCTGCGCAGCACGTACCCGGCCGTCAGGTCGATTATGGGCCGCAACTCGCCGTCGGGGGGCGGCAGCGGGGTGACGACCTGCTGGCCGGTGCGGTCCAGGTGCCGCAGCAGCCGGCAGACGTAGGCGGCCACCAGGTCGGCCTTGAGCGTCCACGAGGCGTTGGTGTAGCCGATGGTCATCGCGAAGTTCGGCACCCCGGAGAGCATCATGCCCTTGTAGGCGACGGTGCCGGCCAGGTCGACCTCGGCGCCGTCCACGGTCAGGGTCATGCCGCCGAGGGCGAGCAGGTTGAGCCCGGTGGCGGTGACCACGACGTCGGCCGCCAACTCCTCGCCGGAGGAGAGCCGGACGCCCCGCTCGGTGAAGGTGTCGACGGTGTCGGTGACCACCGACGCCCGGCCCCTCTTCACCGCGGTGAACAGGTCGCCGTCGGGCACCACGCACAGCCGCTGGTCCCACGGGTCGTAGCGGGGCGAGAAGTGCCGGTCGACGTCGAAGCCGGCCGGCAGCCGGCCCCGCGCGGCCCGCAGCAGCAGCTTCCTCACCAGGGCGGGGGCGCGCCGGCTGAGCTGGAAGTTGGCGGTGGCGAGCAGGACGTTCTTCCAGCGCACCACCGGATACGCGGCCTTCGCCGGCAGCCAGCGCCGCAGGGCGTCGGCGACGACGTCGCGCGAGGGCAGCGCCATGACGTACGTGGGTGAGCGCTGGAGCATGGTCACGTGGGCGGCGCGCTCGGCCAGCGCGGGCACCAGGGTCACCGCCGTGGCGCCGCTGCCGATCACCACCACCCGCTTGCCGGCGTGGTCGAGGTCCTCGGGCCAGTGCTGCGGGTGCACGATCCGCCCCGCGTACCGCTCGGTGCCGGGGAACCGCGGGGTGTAGCCGGCGTCGTAGCGGTAGTAGCCCGCGCAGGTGAACAGGAACGAGCAGGTCAGCTCGACCGTCTCGGCGGTGTCGTCGCGGTGGGCGTGCACCGTCCAGCGGGCCCGCCCGCTGTCCCACTCGGCGCGCACGACGCGGTGCCGGAAGCGGATGTGGTCGGTGACGCCGTACTCCTGGGCGGTCCGGCGGACGTAGTCGCGGATGGCGTCGCCGTCGGCGATCGCCTTCGGGTCCGTCCACGGCTTGAACGAGTAGCCGAGGGTGAACATGTCGGAGTCGGAGCGGACGCCGGGGTAGCGGAACAGGTCCCAGGTGCCGCCGATCGCGTCGCGGGCCTCCAGCACCGCGTACGTCTTCTCCGGACAGTGGCGGCGCAGGTGGCAGGCGGCGCCGACGCCGGACAGGCCGGCACCGACGACGAGCACGTCGACGTGGTCGGTGGCCATCTCGGTCTCCCGTCCGCGGAGGTGACACCGGACACTAGTCACGGCCGTCGACGCCAGTCAACACCCTGTCGAGTCCCGTCGACACCGTGTCGATCCGGTGTAGAGTCAGCGACCATGACGCCCGCCCGTACGGCAGCCGGGAGCGCCACCGCGCGCGGACGCCGCGGGGCGCGGTCGGCGGGGGACGAACGCGAGTCGGCCATCCTGGCCACCGCCGAGCGGCTGCTGCGGCAGCGGGCCGTCGCCGACGTCTCCGTCGACGACCTGGCGCGGGGCGCGGGCATCTCCCGGCCCACCTTCTACTTCTACTTCCCCTCCAAGGACGCGGTGCTGCTGACGCTGCTGGACCGGGTCACCGAGGAGGCCGACGCCGCGGCCGGCGACGTGCTGGAGCGGCTGGCCGAGGATCCGCGGGCGCGCTGGCGGGAGCTGATCGACCGGTTCCACGAGACGTTCGGCGCCCACCGGGCGGTGGTGCTGGCCTGCGCCCAGGTGCGCGGCACCAACGCCGAGGTGCGCCGGCAGTGGGCGAGCGTGCTGGAACGCTGGGTGCAGGCGATCGAGACCGCGATCGAGGCCGAGCGCCGCCGCGGCGCGGCCCCCGACGGCGTGCCGGCCCGCGACCTGGCCATCGCGCTCAACTCGATGAACGAGCGCGTCTGGTACGCCACGTTCGCCGGCGACGGCCCGGCCGTGGCCGAGCGGGACGTGGTCGACGTGCTGCTCGACGTCTGGCTGGCCGCGATCTACCGCGGCACCGCTCCCCCGCCGACCTGACCCCGCCGCGCGGCTTCTGCGCAGGTGGTCGAGCGCTACGTCCGATTGCCGCCAGCATCGGCTGGGATGGCGGGCGCAGAGTCGTGGGCGGGGCCGCCGTGGCCCCGAACGACGGTGGAAGGCGGACGTGTGCACGTGGTTCCCGGCCTGAAGGTGCTCTACTTCGGAACCCCCGTGGTCCTGGTCAGCTCGCGCAACCCGGACGGCACGGCGAATCTCGCGCCGATGTCGTCGGCGTGGTGGCTGGGGCAGCACGCCATGCTCGGGCTCGGCGACAGTGGCCGGACCACCGCCAACCTGCTGCGCGAACGCGAGTGCGTGCTCAACCTGCCGTCCTCGGCGATGGTCGACGCGGTCGACCGGATCGCGCTCACCACGGGCCGGCCGGACGTGCCAGCGCACAAGCTGCGCCAGGGCTACCGGTACGAGCCGGACAAGTTCACCCTGGCCGGGCTGACCGCACAGCCCTCGGAGCTGGTCCGGGCACCCCGGGTCGCGGAGTGCCCGGTCCAGTTGGAGTGCCGGGTGATCGCGGCCCACCCCTTCGCCGGGGCCGACGTGCAAGCCACCGCCTTCCAGGTCGAGGTGCTGCGCGCGTACGTGGAGGAGGAGCTGGTCATCCCCGGGACGAGCCACGTGGACCCGCTGCGCTGGGACCCGCTGATCATGAAGTTCTGCGAGTTCTTCGGCGGCGGGCAGAACGTGCACCCGTCCCGGCTCGCGGAGGGCTGGGAGATGCCTCACCGGCTCGGCGTCGCCGCCGGCTGAGCCTCCGCGCGGTCAGCCGGCCGGCCTCCGGGTGAAGTCCATCGTCCAGTTGGTCTCCCAGGTGCGCCCGCCGTCGGTGGAGAACGCCTGCTCCCAGCGGCAGGAGGTCGCGGTGACGCCCGACCAGACGAACCGGCACCGGATCGGCCGACCCTCGTCGACGTCGTCGGCGAGGAACGTGCCGACGCCGTCGGTGAACCGGCCCACCACCGGCGGCAGCTCCAGCACCCCGTGCCGGCTGTTCATCCAGTAGATCGACCAGGTGCCGGCGGCCGGGTCGAGGATCCGCACGGTGGCGCCGGAGAAGCCCCGGGTGGGGAAGGTGATCTCGTCGAAGCTGCCGGCGCCGCCGAAGAAGCTCCGGGCCACGGAGACGCCGGGAAACTCGTCCCAGTCGTCGCTGCCGACGTGCCGCTCGCGCAGGCGCCGGTTGGCCACGTCCCAGGTGCCGACGAGGAAGTCGAAATCGCCCATCAGCGGCCCACCGGCCCCTCGGCGCGGGTGTCGGCGAGCCAGCCGGCGAGGTCCGGGCGCTCCGGCGCCAGCACGTGCCGGGCCCAGGCGGCCCGCTCGTGTTCCAGCACGCCCAGCTCCCAGACGCAGCCCGCCCACGGGCGGGTCAGGTCGACGAAGCGGGTCGGGTCGTCGTCCGGGCAGTCCAGGGCGGGCTGGCCGGCCGCCGCGATGCGCACCTCGACCACGTTGTCCCAGACCCAGCTGTACGCCAGCAGGTAGGCCCCCGTGTCGGCGCCCCGGTGCAGCACCACCCAGCCCGCCGACGGGGTGTCGTCGCCGTCGCGGGCCGGCAGCAGGCGGGGCAGCACCGCGTACGCGGCCCGCTCCACCTCCGGCTCGATCCGCCGTTCCGGCTGGTCGACGTGGTAGCGCTTGAGTTGACGGCCGGCGACCGTGAGAGGTCCCGGCACCCGCAGTTCCTTGTCGCGAAATGCCATGCCGGGACGGTACGAACACTTCACTGACAGCTAGTGTCAGCGGAGTGCGGGCCAGTCGACTCCTCTCCCTGCTGATGCTGCTCCAGGCCCACGGGCGGATGACCGCGGCGCAGCTCGCCGCGCGGCTGGAGGTGTCCACCCGCACCGTCTACCGGGACGTCGAGTCGCTGCACGCGGCCGGCATCCCGCTCTACGGCGAGGCGGGGCACGCCGGCGGCTACCAGCTCGTCGAGGGCTGGCGTACGCGGCTGACCGGGCTGACCGCGCAGGAGGCGGAGCGGCTCTTCCTCGCCGGCCTGCCCGGGCCCGCCGCGGAGCTGGGTTACGGGGCGGCGGTGGCCGCGCTCCAGCTCAAGCTGCACGCCGCGCTCCCGCCCGAGCTGGCCGACCGGGCCGCGCGGATCCAGGAACGGTTCCACCTGGACACCCCCAACTGGTACGCCGACGGCGACGCCTCGCCGCACCTGCCCGAGGTGGCCGAGGCGGTCTGGCGGCAGCGGCGGATCGCGGTGCGATACCGCAGCTGGGCCGGGGAGGTCGACCGGGTGCTGGAGCCCTACGGGCTGGTCCTCAAGGGCGGCCGGTGGTACGCGGTCGCCGCCCGACGCGGCCGGGACGAGCCGGCGGCCTACCGGGTCAACCAGGTCCTGTCGCTGACCACGCTGGACGAGGGGTTCGCCCGGCCGGCCGGGTTCGACCTGCCCGCCTGGTGGCGGGCGCACGTGGTGCGGTTCCGGGCCCACCTGCACCGCGACGACGCCACGGTCCGGCTCTCCCCTCGGGGCCGGGAGCGGCTCCGGGAGATCGGGAGCGAGCTGGTGGTGGCGTCCGTCGGCGCCACCGCCGGGCCGCCCGACGAGGCCGGCTGGGTGACGGCCGTCATCCCGATCGAGTCGCTCACCCACGCGCACGGCGACCTGCTGCGGCTCGGCGCGGACGTGGAGGTGCTGGCTCCGGCCGCGCTGCGCGAGCGGCTCGCCGCCACCGCCGCCGACCTCGCCGCCCTCTACGCCCCGCGCCCCGCTCCCGAGGTGTCGTCGCCACTCTCCTGACCTCCCGACCGCGTGCGGGGCGGCCCGACAACGGCGCGGCGGGGGCCCGACGGGTCCGCCGCGACGACAATCCGACACCCTGCGGCAATCCTTCGACCACTCGGCGTATTGCCTGCCGGTCGGTGGAGTCGTTGAGTGGGCAGGGGAAGGCTTCGACCGCCGCGTCAGCAGGCCGGGAGGCGATCGTGGGGCTCATCCAGATCGAGGGCACGGCAGAGGTGCTGCGCGGGCTGCGCGGCATGGCGGGGCTCGACCTGATCGACCCGAGCGCCGCGTCATTGGGCGCGGACCGCTACCGCATCTCGGCGTACGCCTCAGAGGAGCTGATCCCCGAGCTGGAGGCGCGCGGCGCCCAGGTGCGGGTGATGATGTCGACCGGCCAGTTCGACGCCTTCCACGCCGAGGTCGCGCAGCACCTCGCCCCACCACCGGAGGCGTCGGCCCCGCCGGAGAGCACCGGGGAGCGCTGAGGTGCCCCCGCCGTACCCGGACATCACCGCGCCGCTGCGGGCGCAGGAGATCGAGGACGCGCTCGCCGACCTCGCCGCCAGCTTTCCCGCGCTGTGCACCCGGACGGTCTTCCCGACGAAGACGGCCAGGGATCGGACGCACAGCTACGTCAAAATCGCCAACGGCAGCGGCCCGAACCGGCCGGCGGCCCTGGTCGTCGGCGGGGTGCACGCCCGCGAGTGGGCGCCGCCCGACGCGCTGGTCACCCTCGCCCGCAACCTGCTGGTGTCGTTCACGTCGGGCACCGACATCGTCTTCCCGGCGATGACCGTCACCCCGCTGGTCGGCGCCCCGGTCCGCTACCGCGCCTGGCGGATCCCGGCGGCCGACGTCAACGACATCGTCACGAAGCTCGACCTCTACATCCTGCCGCTGCTCAACCCCGACGGGCGGGAGCACGACCTGACCCACCTCAGCGAGCCGGGCTGGCGCAAGAACCGCAGCCCGCAGGCGGGCGGTGAAATCGGCGTCGACCTGAACCGCAACTTCGACATCATCTGGCGTTTCGAGGACTACTACGACGTGGCGCTCTACCGCGCCCGGTACGGCTCCGACCCGGCCTCCACGTCGCCGGCCGACGACACCTACCGCGGCCCGTCGGCGCATTCCGAGGTGGAGACCCGCCACCTGGAGTCCCTGCTGGACACCCTGCCGATCCACTACTACGCGGACGTGCACATGTTCGGCCGCAACATCCTCTACTCCTGGGGGCTGGAGGAGGACGGCGACGACCCGGCGATGCACTGGCGGGCGCCCGCCTTCGCCGGGACCCGGGACGGACTGATCGCCGGGGACCCGGCGCTGCCACCGGGCCGGACCGACTACAAGGAATACCTCCCCGACGTCCCGCCGCACCGGATCCGCTCGCGGGCGCGGATGATCGCCACGGCGATGCACGACGAGATCCTCCGCTCGGCCGGGGTCGATCCCGCCGCGCCCGCCTCGACGACCCAGCGTGCCCACTCCGAGTACACGGTCGGGCAGAGCGCGTTCCTCTACCTCCCCGTCGGCGGCGGGCCGAACTCCGGGTGCAGCGACGACTACGCGTGCAGCCGGCAGTTCGCGCTGTCGAACCGGCAGCCGATCTTCGCGTACACCCTGGAGTCGGGGCACGCCGAGGAGCAGGGCTTCCACTGCAACTACGCCGACCCGCCCGGCCACTTCCGCAAGATCAACCGGGAGATCCACGCGGCGGTGACGGCACTGCTCAAGGTGGCCGCCGCATCCCCGCTGCCCGCCGCCGGCGGGGGTGGCGGCGGGCCGTGCCTGATCGCCACGGCCACGCTGGGCCGGCCCGATCATCCGGACGTGCGCTACCTGCGGCACCTGCGCGACGAGCGGCTGCGGGCCACGCCGCGCGGCGCGCGGGCCGCCGACGCGCTGGACCGGGTCTACTACAGCTTCAGCCCGGCCGTGGCCCGGCTGCTGCGGCGGCACCGCCGGGCGCGCACGGCCGTGCGGGTCGGGCTGATCCGACCGCTCGTCGCCGCCCTGCGCCTGTTCCTCGGGCCGGAGCGGGCGCCGGTCCCGCGCCGGACCGCATCCGCCGCCAGCCCACCGCCGGGGCGGACCACGTCCGTGGACGGCGCACCGCCGGGGCGGACCACGTCCGTGGACGGCGCACCGCCGGGGCGGACCACGCCCGTAGGCCGGCCGCCGGGCGGGCGGCACGGCGGCACCGGTCCGGGGGGTGGGCGCTGATGGCCGGGACCGCCGAGCGGCTCGCCGTCGAACTGGCCCGGCTGCTCGACCCGGTCACCGAGCGGCTGGCCGCCGGGCAACTGGTCGACCTCTTCGCCGAGCTGGGCCTGCCGCTGCCCGGCCCGGTCGCGGGCGCGCCCGCGGTGGCCGCCGCCGCCGGCACCGCCGGCACCGCCCTCGCCGCCCTCCCGCCGGCGGTCACCGCGCTGGTCGACGCGATCGCCGACGACGACAGCACCGCGATCGCCGCCGCCCTGGGCGACCTGCTGCCGCTGATCGTCGAGGCCGTCGACGCCGTCCGGGCCCTGGCCGGCGCGGTGCGGTCCGCGTACGCCGGGGGCGGTGCGGTCAGCGCGCCGCTGGCCGCGATCCTCGCCGACCTGCCGCAACGCCTGGTCGACTGGACCGCCGCCAGCTACCTGCTGGACCGTCGGCCGGCGCTCGGCCGCGCCCTCGCCCTGTTCGGGCTCGTCGACAACGTCGCCGTGCCCGCCGACGGGGACCGGCCCGCCTACCTGCGGCGCGGGCTCCGGCTGGACCGGCTCGGGGTGCTGCTCGACGACCCGGCCGCCGCGCTACGCCAGGTGTACGGCTGGGGCGAGCCCACCCTGGACGCCGCGCTGCTGCTCGCCCGGCTACGCGACTGGCTGACCGCCGTCGGCGTGCCGGCGGTGGTGCTCGACGGGCCCGGCGGCCGGCCCGAGCTGGCCGCGTTCCTGTTCCGGCTGCACGCCGTGGCGGGACTGCCCCCGGGCACGCCCACCCCGCTGGAGCTGACCCTCGACGTGTTCGACTTCGGCGGGCTGGACATCCCCCTGCCGATCGGCGACACCTGGGCGGTACGCCTGCGTGGCCAGGGCAGTCTCGACCTCGGCGCCGCCCTGCGCGTCGAACCGCCCGCCACGCTGCGCCCGCAGGCCCCCGCGCCCGGGGTCGCCGGGGAGCTGACCGTGTCGGTGGAGCGGCTGCCCGCCGGGCCTGGGCCGATGGTGCTCTTCGGCGAGGCCGACGGCACCCGGCTCA
Source organism: Micromonospora sp. NPDC049139 (assembly GCF_055586845.1). Taxonomy (NCBI): domain Bacteria; kingdom Bacillati; phylum Actinomycetota; class Actinomycetes; order Micromonosporales; family Micromonosporaceae; genus Micromonospora; species Micromonospora sp. NPDC049139. The sequence goes on from NZ_JBVJHK010000001.1 coordinate 179,956, forward strand.
CGGCCACCGCCGTCCGGGCCGCCGTCGGCGCCGCGTTCACCGCCGACGGGGGCGGGGTGAGCGCCCGGCTGATCGTCGACGCCGAGGTCGCCGCGGGCCGCCTGGTGATCGCCTTCGGCGGCGCCGACGGCTTCCTGTCCAGCGTGCTGCCGGCCACCCTGGAGGTCGACTTCGACCTCGGGCTGCACTGGGACCCGGTGGACGGGCTGACCCTGCGCGGCGGCGCCGGCCTGGTGCTCGCCGTACCGCTGGCGGTGAGCCTGGGCCCGCTGCGCCTGGACCGGCTCGACCTGGCCCTGCGCCCCGGCGCGGCCGGCATCACCCTGGAGGTCCGCCTCACCGGCGGCATCGACCTCGGGCCGTTCGCGGCGAGCGTGGCCGGCATCGGCGTCGGCGCCGACCTGGCCGTCCGCGACGGCAACCTCGGCCCGGTCGACCTGACCTTCCGCTTCCTCCCGCCCACCGGGCTCGGCATGGTCGTGGACGCCGGGCCGGTCACCGGCGGCGGCTTCATCGGCTTCGACGAGCCGGCCGGCCGTTACTCGGGCGTCCTCGCGCTCAAGCTCGGCGTGGTCGGGGTGGAGGCGGTCGGCCTGCTCGACACCCGGCTGCCCGGCGGCGCGCCCGGCTACGCGCTGCTGATCCTGCTGCGGGCCAGCTTCCCGCCGATCCAGCTCGGCTTCGGCTTCGCGCTCTCCTCCGTCGGCGGGCTGCTCGCGCTGAACCGGCAGACCGACGTGGACGCGCTGCGTGCCCGGATGGCCTCCGGCACCGTCGGGCGGATCCTGGCCCCGGAGGACCCGGTCCGCAACGCCCCGGTGCTCCTGGCCGACCTGGCCGCGGTCTTCCCGCCCACGCCCGGCGTGATCGTGGTCGGGCCGACGCTGCAACTGTCCTGGGCGGAGCTGGTCCGCTTCGACGTCGGCGTGTTCATCGAGCTGCCCGGCCCGCGCAAGATCGTGATCCTCGGCTCGGCGCGCGCGGGCATCGAGAACCCGTCCGGCGGCCGGCCCTACCTCCAGATCCGGCTGGACATCCTGGGCGTGGTCGACTTCGCGCAGCAACTGGTCGCCTTCGACGCGGTCCTGATCGACAGCCACCTGCTGGAGATCCTCGAACTGACCGGCGGCGCGGCGTTCCGGCTCAGCTACGGCGCCGAGCCGTACGTGGTGCTGACCGTCGGCGGCTTCCACCCGGCGTACAACCCGGCGCCCCTGGTCTTCCCCGCCAGCCTGACCCGGATCGCCATGACCCGCGGGGAGCCCGACGACCTGCTCTACTTCCGCTTCGAGGGCTACTTCGCGGTCACCACGAACACGCTGCAGTTCGGCGCGGCCGTCGAGGTCATCGTCAACCTGGGGCCGTTCAACATCCGGGGCTTCCTCGGCTTCGACGCGCTGATCCGGTTCCAGCCGTTCCACTTCGACTTCGCCATCCACGCCTCGGTGCGGGTGCGCTGGCGCAGCCGCACGCTGGCCGGGCTGGACCTCACGGGCAGCATCTCCGGCCCCGGCCCGGTGGTCTTCCACGGCAGGGTCACCCTGGAGATCCTGTTCTTCGAGATCACCTTCGAGGAGACCATCACCCTCGGCTCGTCCACGCCACCGGCCGTCACGCCGGTCGCCTCGGCCGTGGCCGAGCTCGCCGGGGAACTCGCCGACCCGGCCAACCTGCGCAGCACCGGCGCGACCGACGCCGCCGTGGTCGTCGAGCCGGCCCGCACCGCCGCGCTGCCCGTGGTCTCGCCGCTGGGCCAGGCCGTCTGGACCCAGGAACGCGCCCCGCTGGACCTGCTGCTGCAACGCTTCGAGGGCGCGCCGCTGACCCGGCCGGAGACGGTCACCGCCACCGGCCCGCAGGTCACCGGTACCGAGGTCGACTGGTTCGCGCCGGGTGGCTTCGCCGACCTCTCCGACGCCGACGCGCTGAACCGGCGCGCCTTCGAACGGCTCACCGCCGGCGTCCGCCTGGGCGGCGAGGGCGCCGACGCCGGGCCGTCCACGCTGCTCACCGTCACCGTCAAGCAGATCCGGCTGCCGGCGCCGCCGGTGCTGCTCACCGCCACCGCGCTGCCCCGGTGGCTGCTCGCCGCGGCGGCCGGCCGCACCGGTCGGCCCGAACGCGACCCGGTCACCCCGGCGGTGGGCGTGCGGGACGAGACCTGGGCCGTGCACGGCGCCGGGGGCGCGGTGACCACCGGGCTGTCCCAGGCGCAGGCGCACCAGCTGGCCACCGTGGGCGGCGTCGGGGCCGCCGTCGCGGCGACCGACCCCGTGCCGGCGATGAGCTTCTAGAGGGGCGGCGAGGATGGCCGACGAACAGCTCACCTTCCACGGATGGTCACGGGAGCGGATCGCCGCGCTGGCCACCGGCGTGCAGGACGGGCGGCCCCGGGTCGAGACGGCCGTCACCCTCACCGGCACCGACGCCGCCGGCGCGACCACCACGGCCGCCACCGGCACCGTACGCTTCCTGCTCGCCGGCCCGGCCGACGTGGTCCGCCTCGCCCCCGGGGCGATAACCCGCCGCTACCCGACGCCCGGCGCCGTCGACCACGAGTCGGACCGCTGCCCGCACGTGGAGTTCGCCGACGCCACCCTGCCGTGGCGGTACACCCCGGCGCCCCGCCCGGCCGCCGGCACCGGCGCGCAGCACCCCTGGCTGGTGCTGGTCGTCGGGCTGGACGGCGACGAGCTGACCCTTGCCGGGGACCAGGTGACGCTCAGCCCGGCCGTGCAGGCGCTGCACCCGCTGGGCACCGGCGCGACGGCGTACCGGTGGGCGCACCTGCAGGTGGACACCGCCGGGAGGCGGATCGCCCGGCTGCTCTCCGGGCGGCCCCTCGCCCCGGGCACCGACTACGTCGCGGCGCTGGTGCCGGCGTACGACCCGGCGGGGCAGCCGCGGTGGACGGGCACCGGTCCGGCCACCGTGCCCTGCTACGACACCTGGCGGTTCCGCACCGCCACCCCGGCGGGCAGCTTCGAGGACCTGGCCGCCGCGCTGCGCCCCGGCGCCGCCGAGCCGGAGACCGGCCGGGCACCGCTGGACTACCCTCGGGTGCCCACCGCCGGCGACCTGGCGGTACGCGGCGCGCTCGCTCCGCTCGGCGGCACCGACGCGACGCTGCCCGGCGAGGTCCACGACGACCTGGACGCGCTGCGCACCCCGGCGCGGGACGACCGGGGCCGGCCGATCGTCGGGCTGCCCCGCTACGGCGAGGCGTGGCGGGCCGGTGCCCCGGAGGAGACCACCTGGGGCGGCAGCCTGAACACCGACCCCCGGGACCGGGGGGTGGCCGGGCTCGGGCTGGAGCTGGGCATCCGCCTCCAGGAGGAACTGGCCGCCGAGGCCCGCGCCCACCAGGGCGCGCTCGCCGAGGCACGGCAGCGGATCCGGGACCTGGTGCTCGGCCTGCACGCCGCGGGCGGGCTGTGGCGGCGGCGGACGCCCGCCGACGCGTACGAGCGGCTCTGGCTGCTCGGGCCGGCGCTGGGCCGCGTGGTCACCCCGGACGGGACGGTGGCCGCGCTCGCCACCGCCGCGGACCGGCCGCTGCCGGCGGGGCTGTTCTCCGGCGCGGCCCGGCGGATCCTGCGCGCCGGGCCGGCGCGCACCGCGCTGACCGCCGCCGGCGCGGTGCCGCCGGGCGAGGTGCTCAAGGCCGCCAACCGGTGCCCGCGCCCGCCGCGCCCCAGCGCCGACGGGCTCCCGCTGGACGATCTCGGCATCGACCTCGACGACCTGGAGGAACGTCGACGTCGGGCGGCGGAGACCGGGGAGGTGGACCTGCCCGCCGCCGCCGGCCGGGCGAAGGAGCTGGCCGAGGGCGCCCACCCGAAGCTGCGCGACCTGGCGCACGCGGTGGCGGAGCGGCTGGACCGGGCGGCCTACGGCGGCTCGCCGGCGCCGTGGGCCGAGGCCCTCGCCCTGCTGGCCGCCGCCGCGACCGTCGACGACCGCGCCGAGCGAGAGCTGGAGCGACTCGCCGCCGCCCTGCGGGAGCTGCTGGAACGCTGGCCGAAGCCGGCCGGCGAGGACGACCTGCCGGTGCTGCTGGACGGGCTGGCCGAGCCGGAGCCGGTGGAGCCGCCGTGCCGCCCGGTCGACCTGGACGCGCTGGCCGCCGGGGTGGCCGCCGCGTTCGACCCGACCGGCCCCGACGCCGCCGCCCGGGTACGGGTGCTGTCCACCATCGACGGTCTGGACCCGGCGCAGCCGCTCGCCCCGCCGGAGGTCTGCGTCGGGCTGGACCGACCGGTCTGGGCCGACCTGCGCGACGCCTTCGACGAGTGGCTGCTGCCCGGGGTGGGCGCGCTGCCGGAGAACTCGGTGATCGCGGTGGAGACCAACCCCCGCTTCGTCGACGCCCTGCTGACCGGGCTGAACACCCAACTCCTCGGCGAGCTGCGGTGGCGCAACATCCCGGTGGCCACCGGCTGCACCCCGCTGCGGGTGTTCTGGAGCCGGGCCGACACCGGCACCGGCGCCCGCGTCGACGACATCACCGGCATCGGGAACTGGCCGGACGGCAGCGGCCTGGGGACCTCGGCGCACCGCCCGGCCGGCGCCTCGGGCCGGGACCTGGTCGTGGTGATCAGGGGGCGGCTGTTCCTCCGCTATCCGGCCACCGTGGTGTACCTGGTCACCGCCGAGCACGCTGGCACGGTCGACTTCGGGCAGGACCCGCCGGCCGGGGCGGTCCGGGTGCTGCCCAGCTTCCAGGGGCGGATCGGCACCGACGTGACCTTCTTCGGCTTCCAGGGGTTCGACCCGGCGGACGTGCTGCGGCACTGGCTGGTCTTCGAGGAACCCCCGGCCGGCTACCGCTTCGCCAACGACGCCTCGACCTCCCCGGTGCCGGAGACCTGGGCGCGGAGCAGCTTCGCCCGCCCGGTGCGGGTGCTCATCCGCGGCGACCACCTCGACCCGGAAGGACCGTGATGGCGGAACCAGTCGTCGGCGTGCTGCTGCCGGTGCGGATCGAGACCCGGTTCTCCCCCGGCCTGCTGCGCCTGCTGGTGGTGCCGGACGAGCCCTGGTTCGCCCGGCACGACCCGCGGGTGTCGCCGGGCGAGGTCGACGCGGTGCGGCGTTATCTCGACGCCGGCGGCGGCGAGGTGGCCTGGCGCGAGCTGACCGTCCACGTCGGCGGGGCACGGGCGGTCTGGCTGGTCCGGACGCTGGTCGTCACCGCCCCCGACGGCACCACCGCGCTGCGGCCGGTCGGCGCGGGCGAGCTGCGCACCGAGCCGGCCTTCCCCCGGATCGAGGAGTTCCCGGACACGCTGCACGTCTGGCTGGCCCGCGGCGGCGGCCCGCCGGCGCAGGTGTTGACCCTCGCCGTCGACCGGGGCCGGCTCGCGGTCGACTTCCCCGACCCGGACGCGCCGGCGGACCGGCGGTGGTGGGAGAACTGGGACGAGGCCGTCGAGGCGGGCCTGGCCGGGAAGGTGCCGCTGGACGGCGACCCGTCCGACATCGACGCGCTCTACGTCACCGGTCTCGGCGACGGCGACCCGGGCGCGCTGTTCGGCAGCCACCGCGACGAGGGACGGCTGTCCCTGCTGGCCCCCGGCTCGGCGACGAACACGGTGGACGGCGCGCCCGCCGCGCCCGTCACCGGGGACCCGGCGGCCTGGTGGGGGGTGCTCACCGGTACGCCCACCGACACCGACCGGCTGGTCTCCGCCACGCTCACCGGCGACCCGGGGCTGCTCGGCGCCCTGCCCGGCACGTCGGAGCCGCACCGGCGCTGGGCGGGCGCGGCGGTGGCCGGGCTCTGGCCGGCGCTGTGGGGTTTCGCCGGGGCGGACGTGTGGGCGCTGCCGACCGGCGCCGCCGCCGAGTGGGCGCCCGGCGCGTTGCTGCCCGAGGGGCCGTTCCCGACGCTGCGCGTCGGCCCCCAGCCCTACGGGCTGCTGCCGGCCACGGTGCTGCGCCGGTGGGTGCCCGAGCCGAAGGACCCGCCGGTCGAGGCGGGCCTGGTCGAGCCGCTGTCCCACCTGCGCGCCGAGTACGCCGCCGCCGCCGAGCAGCGGGGCACAGTGGTCGGGGCGTCCACCGAGGAGCTGCTCGACCTGATCGCTCAGGTGCCGACCTCGCCGCTGTTCCGGCACCGCCGGGCCTGGCCGCTGGAGCTGTGGTGGCTGGTGCTGCTCCTGCTCGGCTACGGCGCGTCCTGGTCCGACCTGGACGCCGCCTGGCGGCACCGGCACCCCGACGCCGAGCGGCTGGGCCTGGCGCCGCACCGCCGCTACGGGGCCACGGGCGCGCCCCGCCGGCTGGAGATCCCGCTCGTGACGCCGGACGGCCTGCCCGCCGGCACCGGCGTCGCCGACGTGCTGAAGCGGCTGCTGGAGGTCGCGGAGGAGCAGCCGTGGGCGTACGCGAACCGCGCGATCCTGGAGAAGGAACTGCTCAGGGAGTACCCGCTGGACAGCCTGCTGCTGCGGCTCGCCGTCCGGTCGTTGCAGGTGGCGATCGGCGACGTGGGGCGGGCGCTGGCCGGCGAGGCCCCGCCCGGCCCGGAGCCGGTGGCCCGGGACGCCGCCACCGGCGGCCGGCTCCAGGGCTGGATCGCCAACACCCCCGCCGCCGCGCTGCACGGGCCCACCCCGCAGGCCCGCGCGTACGAGCGGGTGGTCGACGGGCTGCTCGCGCTCGGCGAGATCGAGCCGCCCCGGTTGGAGCGGCTGCTGCGCGCCACCGTGGACACCGCCGCGTACCGGGTCGACCCCTGGTTGCTGGGGCCGCCCACCCGGCGGCTGCACGACCTGGTGGAACAGCAGGCGGCCAAGCCTCGGCTCGGGGCGTACGGCTGGGTGGACCGGCCCCGGCCGGGCGCCCCCGGGCCGACGGCCGCCGGTCTGATCCACGCGCCGTCGGCCGGGCAGGGTCTCGCCGCCACGGTGCTGCGGGACCGGGCGGTCAGCGACCCGTCGCCCCGCTGGGACCTGGACCTCACGTCCCGGTCGGTCCGCGACGCCGACCGGATCGCCGAGCACGTCCGGGTCGGCGCGCACCTGGCCGAGGCGCTCGGCCGCGAGGTGGAGCGGGTGGTGGGCACGCCGGCCGACGTGGAGCGGCTGCGCCGGGACTTCCCCGTCCGCACCGAGCACGCCGGGCGGCGGGTCTGCGACGGGCTGGCCGTGCTGGCCGCCCCGCCGGGCGACCTCGGGCTGGACCCGGACCGCCTGGCCGGCCTGGACCGGCTGCGCGTCGCCATGGACGCCTACGGGGACCTGCTGGTCGCCGAGGCCGTGCACCACGTCACCGAGGGCCGGGCCGAGGTGGCCGGGGCGGCGCTCGACGCCGCCGCCGGGTTGACCCGCCCGCCTCGGCTGGGGCTGCTGCGCACGCCCCGCCAGGGGCGGGCGGTGGGCACCGGCGTGGTCGTCGTCCTGCCGCACGTCGCCGACGCGGCACTGCCGGCCGACCCGACCGACCGGGCCACCCTCGCCCCGGCGGCCCTGGCCGACCCGGCGACCGCCGCGTTCCTGGCCGCTCAGGTCGGCGCCGACTGGACGTTCGAGGTCGCCGCCGGTGGGCTGGTCGCCACCGTCACCCTCGACGCGTTGGGGCTCGGGCCGGCGGACGCGCTGGCCCTGGCGCGCACCGACCTGGAGCGCCTCGCCGTCGCCGCCGGTGCCGCCGCGCTCGGCGCGGAGCCGGCCGCGGCCACGCTGACCGGCGGCGACGGTGTCGCCCGCTACGAGGCCGCCGCGCGGCTGGTCGCCCTGATCGGGCGCCGCCCGGCCGACCCGGACGCGACGGCCGAGCGGCCGGACTCCGCCGCCCCGCCCGCCGCCGCGCACGCCGACCTGCTGGCCCGCTACGCCCGGGTCCGGGACACGGCGGCGGCCCTGGCCGCCCGGCTCGCCGCCGAGCTGGCGCTGACCGCGGACGACGGGGGCATCGGCGGCGCCGACCCGGCGGTGCTGGCCCGCCTGGTCACCGCCGCCCGCGCCTGGGGCCTCGCCCCCGACCCGGTGCCGACGGAGGCGGCGTCGGGCGCGGAGGCCGCGCAGCGGCGGCTGGTGGCGCAGGCCGTCCGGGTGCGGGAGCTGCTCGACGCGCGGCTCGACGCCGCCGCCGACACCGCGCCGGCCGGCCCGGGGTCGCCCTCCCCGGCGGCGGAGCTGACGCGCGACGACCTGGTCGGGCAGCTCGCCGCGCTGGTCAGCCCGACCGGCCAGCTCGCGGTGACCGCCCGGCTGCCCCGCTCGGCGTTGCCCGCGCTGACCGGCGACGGGACGCTCGACGCGGACTGGTTGCCGGTGGTCGCCGCCGTCCGGGAGCCGCTCGCCAGGCTGGAGGCGCACCAGCTCGCCGACGGCACGCCCGCCGCCGCCGGGCCGGCCCTGACCGGCTGGAGCAACAAGCCCGGCGACCCGTGGCAGAGCGGCGGCCCCGACGGGCGACGGCTGGTCGTCGCGTACGCCGACCCGACGCTGGACCTCACCGCCACGCCGCCGGGGGCTCCGGTCGCGGTGGCCGTGCTCGACCGGTTCACCGAGGTGGTCCCGGAGGCGGCGCAGGCCACGGCGGCGACCTTCGGCTTCGACGCCCCGGCCGCCCGGGCACCGCAGGCAATCCTGCTCGCCGTGCCGCCGGACCTGTCGCGGCCACTCGACCCCGAGACCCTGGTGGAACTCCTCGCCGACGTCCGCGAACTGGCCCGGGCCCGGGTCGCCCGGCCGGCCGACCTCACCCCCGGCCTGCGCGGGCTGCTGCCGGCCGGGTTGCTGCCCGCCGACGGACCCACGGGGGTCCCGCTCGACGCGACCCGGAGGTGAACCGGCGATGGCACTGGTCTTCGACACGGTACGACGGTTGGAGGCGGACCAGGCCGGGTCGGACCTGACCCGTGGCTTCGCCGCCGAGGTCGCCGACCCGGCCTGGCTGCTCGGCCGGCAGTGGCAGCTCGGCGAGCACCAGGGCGAGGACGCCTCCTCCCCGGTGCGGGTCAGCTACCGGGCCCGGCTCACTCCCGTCGACCCGCTGGGCGGGCAGCCACACCTGGACCCGCGCACCACCCCCGCCGAGGCGATCGTCGAGTCCGAGCCGGGTGACTGGTGGACGCCCGGCCGGCGGATCGCGGCGGGCCGGTCGGTCGCGGCGGCGGCCGGGGCGGCCGGGACTCCCCTGCCGGCCGACCCGGCCCTGCTGCTCGCGGCGCTGCCGGTGCCGTACGACGTGCTGGACGGCACCGGCGTGGACGGCCGCGAGCTGTGGCGGCGGCGCAGCGAGCTGGGCCTGCCCGAGGCGTGGTTCGCCGGGCTGCGCCCGCCGGAGCCGGAGCCGGTGGACCTGTGGGATCCGGCGGAGCTGGCCTACGACGCCGACTTCACCGCCGACGGGGTGACTCTGGCGCTGCGCCGACACGACGGCGGCGACCTCGACTGGTACGCGGTGGACGCCGACCGCCCGCTGCCCGACCCGCCCGTGCCGGTCGACGCGGCGACCACCGTGCCCCGGCGGGTCCGCTACCCGGGTGCGCCGCTGCCCCGATGGTGGCAGATCGAGGACGCCGCGGTGGACGTCGCCGGCTACCCGCCGGACCGATCCCACCTGGCGACGCTGCTGCTGATCGACCTGATCGTCAACCACTCCGACGACTGGTTCGCCTTCGCGGTGCCCGGTCTGGCCGGGCACGTGGTCACCCTGGACGAGGTGGTGGTGCACGACTCGTTCGGCGAGGACTGGCCGGTGACGCCGCCCGCCGACTGGAGCCTCTTCGCCACCGACGGGCTGGACAGCCGTTCCCTGGTGGTCTGGGCCACGGCGGCCACCCCGCTGGTCGGCCCGGTGCTCGACGAGGTGGTGATCGGCACCGACGAGGACGCCAACCTGGTCTGGGCGGTGGAGCAGCGGCTGCGCGGGCGCGGGGTGCTCGGCGACGAGGAGGCCCCGGCCGAGCCCCCGGCCCACCTGGACGCCTCGGGCCGGCCCGGGTTCGCGTACCGGCCGATGACGAGGGTGCCCCGGCACTGGCACCCGTACGTGGTGGAGGAGGTCGCCGGCCGGCGCCGGTACGTGCAGGGGCGCGGGGTGGACCTGTCCGGTCCCACGGCGGTGCTGCTGCCGGAGGCGGAGAGTGACCTGCTGGTCGACCCGGCCGCCGGCGGGACGCATCCCACCCACCAGCTCGAACCGGCGGCGGTGCCGGCCGACGGCGTACGGGTGGAGCGGCGGGCGGTGCTGGCCCGGGCCACCGACGGCAGGCCGGTGCTGTGGACCCAGCGGCGACGGCAGCCGCTGCTCACCCCGCCGTCCCTGGGGCTGCGCTTCGACGCGCTGGAGCCGGTGCCGCCGGAGGTGGTGGCATGACCCCACCGTAACTCCACAGGGGAGGGTGGCGGGGCACCGCGGGTCGCCGGTTTGTGCCACCCTGGGGGTGACTGCCCGGGTCACCGGAGGTGATGGCCACGTTACGACTGCGCGAACTCGTCGCCGTGCCCGACGCCGCGCCGGTGACCCTCGACGTCGCCGCGGGCGCCTCGGCCGCGCTGGTGGCCGACCCGCCGGTCGGCACCGCCGTCGCCCGGGTGGTGGCCGGGCTGGCCGCGCCGGTCGCCGGTCAGGTCCTGGTCGGCGGTCGGGACGTCACCGGGATGCCGCCGCCGCGCCGCCGGATCGCCTACGTCCCGGCCGGCGGCGCGCTGCTGCCCCACCTGACCGTGCGCCGCAACATCGCCTACGGCCAGCGCCGGCGGGAGCGGGTGCGGGAGGTCGCCGACGACTGGACGGCGACGGTGGTCGACCGGCTGGAGCTGGCGCCGACCCTGGAGCTGCGGCCACACCTGCTGTCGGAGGCGCAACGGTTCCGGGTGGCGCTGGCCCGGGCGGTGGCCTGTCTGCCCGAGGTGCTGGTGATCGACCTGCCGACCGGGCCGGCCGGCGGCGGGCGGCTCACCGACCTGGTCGGGCGGCTGTCCCCGCCGGGCACCCCCGGGGCGGCCGTGCTGGTGTGCACCCGCGAGCCGGGCGCGCTGCCCGACGTGCCGGTCGCCGCCGAGGTGGTCGCGTGACCGCATCGGGGCGGCTGCGCCGCCGTGCCCTGCTGCGGGCCGCCGCGGCGGCGGGCGCGACCGCCGTCGCCGGCTGCTCCCGGGCGGAGCCGTCGGTCCAGGTCGCGGTGGTGTGGAGCGGCGGGGAGCTGGCCCGGTTCCGCGAGGTGGTGGCCGGCTACGACGCCGGCGTGCAGGTGATCAGCGCCGGCAACGACATCGACGCGTTCCTGCGCGCCCGCCAGCTCGCCGGCACCAGCCCCGACGTGGCGATCCTGCCCAGGTCGGGGCTGGTCGTGGAGTACGCCCGGCGCGGGTGGCTGCGCGAGCTCACCCCGGCCGCCAGCTACGCCCTCCCGCCCGGCATGGCCGACCTGCTCTCCGCCGACGGGCGGCGTTACGGCGTCTGGGTGAAGGCGGCCCACAAGTCGCTGTTCTGGTACCTCCCGTCGATGCTCCCCGAGCCGCCACGCACGTGGGACCAGCTCGTGACGCTCACCCGGCGGCTCGGCGCGCGCGCCCGGGCCGGCGACGGCCCCGCCCCGCTGGCCGTCGGCGCGGCCGACGGCTGGGTGCTCACCGACTGGTTCGAGAACGTCCTCGCCGACGTGGCTCCGCCCGGCTTCTACGAGGCGCTGGCCCACGGTGAGGCCGACTGGCGCGCCCGGCCGGTGCAGGTCGCGCTGGACCGGCTCGCCGAGCTGTGGCGCGTCGACGGCGCGTTCCCCGGCGGCGGGCGCCGCGCCCTGCTCACCCAGTACGAGGAGTCGGTGATCCAGGTGGTCTACCACCGGCGGGCCACGATGCTCTTCGAGGCCGACTTCGTCGACGACGTCGCCAGCCGGTTCCGCCGTGGCCCGGAGCGGCCGGAGACGTTCCGGTTCCCCGGCGCCCGGCTGGCCGACAAGCCGCTGATCGTCGGCGGCGACGCGGCGGTGGCCTTCGCCGGCTCGGCCCGCGGCGCGGAGCTGGTGCGCTGGCTCAGCGGCGGGACGGCGTTCGAGCCGTGGCTGCGTGCCGGCGGCTACCTCTCCCCCAACGTGTCCGTGCCGCTGGCGGAATACCACGACGCCGTGCGCCGCCGCCTCGCCGCCGAGCTGCGCACGGCCGAGGTGGTGCGCTTCGACCTCTCCGACCGGCTGCCCGGCCCGTTCACCGGCTCCGACGGGGTGGGCATCTGGCGGATCATGCAGGACTTCTTCGCCGACGTCACCGACGGGGTCGCCGTCGGCGAGGCGGTCCGGCGGGCCACCGGTCAACTGGCCACGGCGGCCCGCTCCGCGGGGAGGGGCCGATGAGCCGGGTGCTCGGCGAGCCGGCGGTCCTCGACGACGTCGGCCCGCCCCGGCGCGGGCGGGCCTACCCTGCGGCGGGGGCCACCTCGACGCTGCTGCTGCCCGCCCTGCTGCTGCTCGGCGGGCTGGTGGCGTGGCCGGTGCTGCGTACGCTGCACGCCAGCGTCACCACCGACGGCCGGTGGGTCGGCGCGGAGCACTACCGCACCGCGCTGGCCGCGCCCGGCACCGGCGCGGTGGTGGGTCGCACGGTGCTCTGGGCGCTGGTCGTGCCGGCCGTGGTGACCGTCCTGGGCTACCTGCTCGCCGCCGCCTCCCGCCGCTCCCAGGAGGGCGGGCTGGTCCGGCTGATCCTGGTGGTGCCGACCGCGCTGCCGCTGGTGGTCACCGGGGTCACGTTCCGGCTCATGTACGACCCGGACCCGGAGCGCGGGCTGGCCACCCTGGTCGCCGCGAAGCTGACCGGCCGGTCGGCGGCGGACGCGCCGCACCTGCTCGGCCCCGGCCTGGTCACGGTGGCGCTGATGTCGGCGTTCGTGTGGGCCTGGGTCGGGCTGGCCGTGCTGGTGTTCCGGACCGCCCTCGACGCGGTGCCGTCGAGCCTCGCCGACGCGGTCCGCGCGTACGGCGGCAACCGCCGCGACGTGCTCTGGGACGCGCAGTGGCGACCGCTGCTGCTGCGTACGGTCGCGGTGGTCTTCACCCTGGTGGCGCTCGGCACCACCCGCACGTTCGACCTGATCCTGGTGCTGGCGCCCGGCTCGGTGCGCGACGAGGCGTCGGTGCTGGCGCTGCGGGTCTGGCAGACCTCCAACGGCGCCACCACCGGCGAGGGCGCCGCGCTCGGCGTCGTCTGGCTGGTGGCGGTGGCCGCCGGGGTGCTGGTCGCGGCGCTGTTCGTGCGGCAGGCCTGGCCTCCGCCCCGGGACCCGGCGCCCGTCGGGCCCGACCCGGCGGCGCCGGCACCACGCCGGTCGACCCGGCTGCTGGTCGCGGGCGCGGCGGTCGCCTGGCTGGTGCCGCTCGGGGTGCTGCTCGCCACGTCGCTGCACGGAACGGTGGACGCCGCGGGTGAGGGCTGGTGGTCGAGACCGCCGAGCCTCGCCTCCTACCGGGAGTTGCTCACCGGCGTCGAGCTGTGGCGCACGCTGGGCTTCACGCTGGTGCTGGCGACGGTGGTGACCGCCGCGGTGCTGGGCGTCGCGCTGCTCGCCGCGTACCCCCTCGCCTGGCTGACGGGGCCGGCCGCCCAGGGCACGGGCCTGCTGCTGATGGCCGCCAGCATCGTGCCGGTGCAGGTGATCGCGGGGCCCGTCAACGAGGTGCTCGGGGTGGCGCTGTCCTCGGGCACGGCGCGCGGCCTGGCGCTGGTGCACGTCGCGCTGGGCGTGCCGTTCGCCGTGCTGGTGCTGCGCAACGCCTTCGCCGACCTGCCCGCCGAGCAGGTGCGGGCGGCCCGGGTGGGCGGGCGGCACTGGTGGGGCACGCTGCGGCTGCTCGCCCGGCACAACCGCCCGGCCGTCGTCGCCGTCGCCGTGCTGGAGTTCGTGCAGGTGTGGAACGACCTGGTGGTGGGCCTGCTGTTCAGCGGCCCGGGCGCGGTGCCGCTGGGGCTGTTCCTCGCCGGCCAGACCCGCGGCTTCGTCGCCAACAGCGGCGCGCTCGCCGCCGGCTCGGTGATCGCCTCGATCCTGCCGGTGCTGCTGGTGGTGTTGGCCCGCCGCCAGCTCGTCGCCGGCCTGGTCGCCGGGGGCGTCCGGTGAGCGGGCAGGGGCCTGCCGGCCGCTCCCGCCGGGCGCGGCGGCTGAGCCTGCTGCTGGCGATCGGTGGCGTGGTCGGCGGGACGGTCAGCGCGGTGCTCGGCAACGTCACGGGCAACCTGCTCTCCGAGCTGTCGGTCGCCCAGCTCGGTTCCGCGAGCGCCGGGGTGATCGTGCTCGGCCTCGCCGCCGCCGTGATCGTGGAGTGGCGGCGCCAGCGCCAGCAGGCCGCGACGCAGGAGGGCCCCGACGCCCCGCCCGCCGTCGGTGCGCCCACCCTGCCCTGGCCGGCGGGTTTCACCGGGCGGGCCGGGCACGTCGACGCGATCATCGACCTGCTGACGAAGGAGCACGCGGTCGCGGTGGTCGGCCGGCGGGCCGTCGGCACCTCGTCCTGCGCGATCCAGGCCGCCAACCTGTGCCGGGAGGACTTCCCCGACGGCCAGTACTACCTGGACCTGCGGCGGGGCGGCCGGCCGCACGGCGCGCGGCAGGTGCTCACCGCGCTGGCCCGGATCCTGGGCACCCGGCCGCCGGCGTCGGGCCACGCCGACGACCTCGCCGACGCCGCCGACGAGCTGAGCGGGCAGCTCGACGGCCGACAGATCCTGGTCGTGCTGGACAACGTGGACGACCCCGGCCAGGTCCGGCCGCTGCTGCCGCCGACCGCGCGGGCCTGCCGGCTGCTGCTGGTCGGCACGCCCGCGCTCGACGCCCTGGAGGGGGTGGTGGCGCACGGCCTCGCCGAGCCGGACGCCGACGACGCGGTCGAGCTCTTCGCCGCCGCGGGCGCCGCCGCGCCCGTCGTCCGGCCGCACCGCCCGGATCCGCGCACCGACCCGGCGGTACGCGCCCTCGTCGACCTGTGCGGCCGACAGCCCCGCACGGTGGCGGAGCTGGGTCGGCGTACGGCACAGCACGGCTGGCGGCACGCCGACGTGCTCGACGCGCTGCGCCGCGCCGTCGACACGCCCCCGCACCAGCACGTCGCCGCGTCCCCGGCGACCCTGCTGGTGACCGGGCGGGACACCGCTTACCACGCGCTGGGCGGCGAGGCGCGGCGGTTGTGGCGGCTGATGTCCCTCAGCCCGGTGCCGCTGGACCGGCCGACGATCGCGGCGCTCACCGGCCGCCGCCCGGACCGGGTGGCCGCGCTGCTGCACGAGCTGGCCACCGGCGGGTTCGTGACCGGCGCGCCCGGCGACCGCTACGAGGTGCGCCCGCTGCTGGCCCCGTACGCCCGGATGCACCTGCGCCACGCGGAGCCGGCGCGGCGGCGGGTGGCCGCGCAGGCGCGGCTCACCCGGCACCTGGCCCGCTGCGCCGAGCGGCACGCCGCGAGCCTCGCGGTGGCCGGCTCGCCGCCGGACCGGGAGCCCACGCTGGCCCTCGACGACGACCCGTACGGCTGGTTCGACCTGCACCAGGAGCTGCTGCTGGCGGTGGTGAAGGTGCCGGCGGGCGCGGCGGAGACGCTGCCGCGGCGGGTGCGTCGCTGGTGGTTCCGGCTGGCGGTGGCGCTGTGCGGATGGCTCGCCCACGCGGAGCGGCTCGGCGAGTGGGAGGAGGTGTGCCGCACGGTGCTGGCCACGCCCACCGCCGACGACCGGCCGGAGATCGCCGGCTGGGCCCACAACGAGCTGGGGGTGCTGCGCCGCCGCCGGGGCGACCCGCAGGGGGCGGCGACGGCACTCAGCCTGGCGGTGGCGGAGCGGGGCCGGCGCGGCACCGCGCAGGCGCGGATGAACCTCGGCCTGGTGCTGCTGGACCTGGGGCAGCTCGACGACGCCGTGGAGCACCTGGAGCTGTCCCGGCGGCACCGCTCCGGCGCGGACCGGGCCGGGCACGCGCTGACCGACCTCGGAATGGGTGCCGCCCGGCTGGCGCGGGGCGAGCTGGAGACCGCGCACCACCACCTGGTGCGGGCGGCGAACGCCTTCCGCGCGCTCGGCGACGCCCGGGGCTACGCGGCGGCGCTGACCAACCTGGTGCTCGTGCACGCCGGGCTCGGCGAGCACCTCGACGCGGCGCAGTCGTGGCGGGCGGCGCTGCGCGAGTACGAGTCCGTGGCCGACCCGACCAACCGGGCCGCCGCGCTGCTCAACGCGGGGGCGGCGCTGCTGGCCTCCGCGCCCGGCCAGGCACGGCAGGCGTACGAGCTGCTGGCGGAGAGCCGGCGGCTACGCGACGGGCGGCCGACGGCGGGGCTGGGGCGGACGCTGCTGCACCTGGGCGACGCGGCGGCGGCCCTCGGCGACGCCGCCGAGGCGCGGCGGCACTGGGTGGACGCCGCCACGGTGTGCGAGGAGGCGCGGGACGCCGACGGCCAGGCCGCCGCGGACGCGCGCCTGGTGGGCAGCGACGCACCCGCCGACGAGCCGGCCTGAGCGGGAGCCCGGTGCGAGGCTCCCGCTCAGGCGTGTGCGGGGCGGCTCAGCCGTCCAGCCGGCGGACCATGTTCATGATGGTCTCCACCTGGGCGCCGCCCTTGATCGGATAGTTGGTCGCGCCGAGGTAGCCCCACCAGTCCCAGCACCCGTTCGGGTTGGTGCCGGCGGTGGCCCGCGCCTGCGGGTAGAGCACGATCAGGTTGTTGGTGTCGGCGTACTGGTTGAGGTTCGCCCGGTCGACGAAGGCGGTGCCGACCGCGCCGTAGCCCTGGAGGCAGCCGTGCAGGGCGACCAGCAGCCGGCACGACTGCCCGGCGGCGCAGGACGCCGGGACGTAGGCGAACCCGTTGGCGTCCATGCTCAGGCCGTTGGCCCAACCGTTGACCGCGTGGGTGTTCTGGCTGAACCGGATGAGCGTGCCACCGAGCGGGCCCGTGTTCGGCGCCTGCACGCTGCCGAGCAGCTTGCGCAGCAGGGCGTTCTGGGGGTCGGTGCCGCAGTCGTTCAGGAAGGGCGAGGCGGTGGCGGTGCACCCCAGCGTCCCGTACGGGGTGACCCAGGCGTGGCCGGCCGACGAGGCGCTGTCGTACTGCACGTTGGCGCCGAAGTGCTGGTAGTAGCGGACCAGGTCGTCGGTGACGGACTTCTTGACGACGCCGTCGTTGTTGCCGTGGAAGACGTACACGGGATCGCCGGAGAGGTTGCCGACCGGGTCGACCCAGCCGTAGGTGGCCCACGTCCGGGTGTAGGTCTGCAGGGCGGTCACGTTCGTCGGGTACAGGTTGTCGCCGCAGCCGTTGAGCGCCTGGACGACGTTGTTCTGCGCGCAGTAGTACGGCCCGGCGGCGAAGATAGCGGCACCCCGGATCCGCGACGAGTAGGCGACGTGGAGCTGGGTGGCCATGTAGCCACCGGAGGAGACACCCGCGACGTACACGCCGGAGACGTTGTAGGCGCGCAGCGACCCGGAGACGGGCGTCTTGGTGTACGGGGTGGCGGCCTGGGCGGGGGCCGCCGCGGTGAGGACGAGCAACAGCGCGGTGACGAGGGCGGTGGCGGCCTTGAGCGGTGTGGGCATGGCGCTCTCCTGTCCGGGAGCGGTGGCGGTGGTGTCGGCGTGCGCAGACGCTAGCGTGACACCGACCACATCGGACATGAGCGGCGTCGACACCTCGGGCGGCGCCGGGGTGTCGGCCGTCCACAGCTCGCACCCGCACCTCCCACCCACCCCGACCGACGGCACCGCCACCGACGTGGGGTCGCCATCGCCGACCCCGTGGAGGCGGATCGGCTCACCGCCGGGGTTGTCGTACAGCCGGATGCCGTCGCCGCCGTCATTGCGAGCCCGGGGAACCGGGCCAGTTCGGTTCCCGAGGTGCTCCGGCCTCGGCCCAGCAGAGTCCGCCCCTGGCCGCCACGCCCGGTAGTCCGTCGACCAGCCGGCCGATGTCCACCACCGACGCCAGCGACACCGCGACGTCGGCACGCAGCTCCGCCGCTGCCGCGTCGAGGTCGTCCTCCTCCGCCGACCAGTCGATGTCCGCCGCCCGCAGCTCGGCCACCGCGTGTTCGGTGAGCACTCGCGGGTCGGTCACGGCAACCGTGAGCCGGCAGTACACGTGGAGCGTGAGCGGTTCCGGGGCGTTCGCGTCGGCCATGCCGTCAGGATGACGCACGACGTCGGGCACCGGTACCGGCGCCCGCCCACGTCGAACCAACCGGGTCGGCCCTCCTCCGGTCACCTGACGGGCACGTGCACGGCCAGCCCCTCATCGACGACCTACCGTCGTGACGATCCGTCCGGCGCCGATACGGACATTGGCCGCTTGGCCGGCGGCAATTGTTGATGATGCAAGCACACTTTAGAGCGTGACATATCAGCCACCGCAGGACCCCTGGCAGAGCCGGGTGCCGCCACCCCCACCCTTCGAGCCCCCGACCGCCGCGTACGCCCGAGTCCCTCCTCCCCCGACGGCTCAGTTCGCGCAGCAGGACCGACGGTCGTGGTGGCGCAGGTTGCCCGGCAGGGCGCAGATCGCGCTCGCGGCCACCGGCCTACTGGTGCTGTGCTGCTGCGGGGGCGTCGCGATCGGAGCGACGACCGATCCGCCTCCGGGCACGGAGCGGCCGGGGGCCGTCGCCACCCAGGAACAGCCGAAGACACCGGGTGCGGACGCCTCCACGGCAGGAGCGGCAGACATCACCGCCCCGGCAGGGCCGACGCCGACGGAGGCAACACCGGCAGAGCCGACGCCCACGGTGGAGGCGTCGCCGGTCGTCGAAATCCGCACCGTCACGCAGACCCAGAAGATTCCTTATCAGACCAGGACGGTCAAGGACTCCAGCATCCCGGAGGGCACCCGGAAGGTGCGGACTCGCGGTGTCGCGGGAATCAGGACCCTCACCTACGAGGTGACCGTGACCGACGGCGTCCAGACCGACCGGAAGCTGGTGCGGTCCGCTGTCACCAGAGCGCCGGTCACGCAGGTCGTCGCCGTGGGAACGAAGAAGACGCAACGGTGCGACCCCAACTACGCAGGCGCCTGTGTACCCGTCGCCAGCGATGTCGACTGCGCCGGCGGTAGCGGAAACGGGCCCGCGTACGTCGAGGGACCGGTGTGGGTGGTCGGCAGCGACATCTACGACCTGGACCGGGACGGCGACGGCGTCGGCTGCGACGAATGACGGTCCGGTGGCCCCTCCCGCTCACCGACGGGAGGGCCCCACCGGCGCCGGACCACGATCTTGACCTCACACCCCCCCTTGAGGTCCTACGGTCGCGGCATGGATCAAGGAGTACCCGCAGGACGTGCTCGCCGCCCAGACCACCGGGTACTGGAGCGGCGCTGCCAACGAGATCATCGTCGGCAGGCTCCGCGCCGCCCTCGCCGAGGAGGACCTCAACCCCAAGGTCCACGAGCGGATGCACGACGGCATCGACGCCGCGTCGCGGCCCTGAACGTCCTGCGCCCGATGGTCGCCAACCTCGGCGGCGACAGTGACCTTGCGTAGCGGCGCGGGACGCCCATCGCGCTCCCGCCACACGGTCGGGTGGCCGGTTCACTGCGCCGGGCACTCCTCTTCCTCCGACAGCGCCGCGCGGAGCCGCCGCCGCTCGGGACGGGACAGGATGAACTCGATCACCGCCGTGACGACGCAGATCACGCTCAGCCACGCCAGCGCCGCGAGTGCCGACCGTCGGGCAACGACCGGGATCAGCGCCACCAGCAGGATCGCCGCGAAGACCCGCGGCCACACGAGGCCGCGGACGGCGCGGCTCAGTCGCCACTGGAACGCGGCGTGCGCGAGCATGAACAGCGCCACCCCGCCGTACATGGCGTAGAGACCCAGACTGTCGAGAGGGTCACCCCGCCGGTAGGCGTGGGCGTCGCCGACCAGCGACGGCACGTGCTTCAGCCCGAGCGCGAGCAGGATGATCCCGGCGATCATCGGCAGGTGCAGGAAGGTGTAGCCGTCTCTGGCGAGGACCACCCGGCGGGCCTGGTCCGCGTCCCGCAGCGCACGTTCGCCGATGAGGGCGGACAGGTCGAAGTAGATCCATTCGAGGGCGCCGGCGACCACCACGGCGAGCGCGGAGGCGGTGAGCAGACCCGGTGAGCCCGGTACGCTGCCGCCGGCGATGCCGACCGACACCAGCACCTCGCCGAGCGCCACGATCATGATCAGGTTGTGCCGCTCGGCCCAGTGCCGGGCGGAGAAGATCTGGCGTTCGGGGACCCGGAGCGCCTGCCCTGCCCCGTAGTCGACGATGACCGCCAGCAGCCAGAGGACGACCTGCCCAGCCTTTGCCTGGTCGGAGCCGAGAGCCGATCGGGGAAGCAGCGCCGCAGCCAGCAGCAGGGTGACCGCGACGACCATCGGCACGGTGAGCGCGGCGAGGTCGACGCGGCGCAGTCCGGGGGTCGCGTAGATCCGCAGCGCCAGGTAGAGCACCCGCACGGCGGCGAAGCAGACCACGAACGCCAGCGACGTGTCCGTGCCGCCGGGAACGTCGGTGAAGGCCTCGCTGATCGTCACCGTCAGCACGAACATGATCGGTGTGACGGAGAGGATCACCAGCCGAGACATGCCGTAGCTCGCCTGGGCCCGGTTGCCGAGCCAGGCGAACAATGACCAGGACCACCACAGGATGGTGAGAACGAGCAGGCCGTGCAGCACGCCGAGCTCGCCCGCCTCCGCCGTCATCAGGGTGGTCACCTGGATGAACGCGAAGACGAACACCACGTCGAGGAAGAGCTCCTCCGTGGCGACCCGGGACTGCTCGGTCACCGAACGGAGACGCCGCGCTCCCTTCACCCGTCGGGCGGACACGGCGACGTCATGACCCGCGTGGGCCGGAAACGGCGTCGAGGCCGGCTGAGGAACGCACGCCTACTCCTCCTCGCGCGTGGCGGTGGCAGGGACGTGTCCCCGCGCGGGCACCGAACAAACTCCCTGCGGCCACCGCGTCAGGGCCCACGGCGGTGCGGGTCCGCACACGGCGGGTCTTCTCCGGTCGGCGGGCGGCCGCCCTGCCGGGCACGTCCGCTCGCTGCCGGTGTCGGTCAGTTCCGGCCGGCACCCAGGGCCGCGGCGATCATCCCGACCCCCTCCCCGATGGCCGAGGCCGTGTTGGCCGCGTACCCGAGGACCAGCCCCGGCGGGTGGGGACGCTGGCAGTGCCACGACAGCGGCTGCACCTTCACCCCACGCTCCAACGCGGCCGACGCCACCTCTGTGTCGGCCACCGCGCCGGGCAGCGTGACCGTCAGGTGCAGCCCGGCCGCCGCCCCGTGCACCGTCGCGCCCGGCAGGTGCCGGGCGACGGCGGCCACCATCGCGTCGCGCCGCCGGACGTGCCGTCGACGCAGCAGCCGCAGCTGCCGCTCCAGCGCACCCGAGGTCATCAGCTCGGCCAGCACCAGTTGCGGCAGCACCGCGTTGCCCAGGTCGGCGTTGCGCTTGGCGTCGACCACCGCGTCCCGGTGGCGCGGCGGCACCAGCAGCCAGCCGATCCGCAGGGCGGGCGCGAGCAGCTTCGACACGCTGCCGGCGTAGCAGACGTGGTCGGGCAGCACGGCGCGCAGGGCGGGCACCGGCGGCCGGTCGTAGCGGTGCTCGGCGTCGTAGTCGTCCTCGACGACCAGGCCGCCGGCCCGGGCCCACGCCGCGAGCTGGCGGCGGCGGTCGCCGCCGAGCACCACGCCGGTCGGGAACTGGTGGGCCGGGGTGATCATCACCGCCGGAGCGCCGCTGGCGGCCAGCTCGTCGACCCGCAGTCCGGCGGCGTCGACCGCGACCGGCGGGGTGGCGACCCGCCAGTTGTTCAGGTGTTGCCGCACGCCGAGCGAGCCCGGGTCCTCGACGGCGACGGTGTCGATCCCGTCGGGGCGCAGCGCCTGGGCGAGCAGCCCCAGCGCCTGGGAGACGCCCGTCGTGACGATCACCTCGGCGGGGTCGACGGCGATGCCCCGGCTGCGGGCGAGCCAGACGGCGACGGCCCGCCGCAGTGCGGGTGCGCCGCGCGGGTCGCCGTAGCCGAAGTCCGACGCCGCCAGGTGCCGCAACACGGCCCGTTCGGCGCGCAGCCAGTCCGCCCGCGGAAACGCCGCCAGATCGGGTACGCCGGGCGTCAGGTCGATCCGCGCGGGCGCCGTGCGTACGGCGTCGAAGATGTCGGTGCCCGGGGCGGGAGGGAAGAGGGTGGCCGGTGTCTGCGCGGCGGCCGGGGCCGGCGGCGCGGGTGGGGCGGCCGGGGCGGCGACGACCACGGTGCCGGCCCGCCCGCGCCCGGCGACGTGGCCGTCCTCCACCATCCGCTGGTACGCCTCCACGACGACGCCCCGCGAGACGCCGAGGTCGGCGGCGAGCACCCGGGTGGCGGGAAGTCGACCGCCGACGGGGAGGCGCCCGTCGGCGATGGCCCGCCGGAGCTGCTCGGCGAGCCAGTCGGCGCGACGGCCGGGCGGCGCGGCGGCGATGTCGAGGTGCAGGAAGTCCGACCCTGCCGTTATGGACCCCTCGGACGGGCGTGATTTGGCCCTGCTCATCGGACCATCCTGGCAGCAGAGTGGAGGACGTCACCACCCCGCCCACTGCTCGGAAAGGACGACGATGACCCTCGCGTTCCTGCTCACCTCGCTCGTGGTGGTCGCCACCCCCGGCACCGGGGCGCTCTACACGCTCGCCGCCGGGCTGACCCGCGGCCCTCGCGCGGGACTGCTCGCCGCCGCCGGTTGCACCCTGGGCGTCGCCCCGCACCTCGCGGCGGCGGTCACCGGCCTGGCCGCGCTGCTGCACTCCAGCGCCGCGGCGTTCCAGGTGCTCAAGTACGTCGGGGTGGCCTATCTCCTCTACCTGGCCTGGGCGACGTGGCGGGACCGCAGCGGGTTCACGGTCGCGGCGGCGGAGCCCGCGCCGTCGCCCGCCCGGGTGGTCGGGGTGGCGGTCCTGTCGAACCTGCTCAACCCGAAGTTGACCATCTTCTTCGTCGCGTTCCTGCCGCAGTTCGTCCGCCCCGACGAGCCGGACCAGGTGGCCCGGATGCTGGGGCTGGGGGCGGTGTTCATGCTGCTCACCTTCGTGGTGTTCGGCGTGTACGGGGTGCTCGCCGGCGCCGTGCGCGACCGGGTGCTGGCCCGGCCGGCGGTGACCCGCTGGCTGCGCCGGGGCTTCGCCGGCTCGTTCGTGGCGCTCGGGCTGCTGCTGGCCCGCGCCGAGTCCTGAGGGAGGACCCGACCGACTGAGGCCGGGTGGTCAGATGTTCGAGGAGTCGGGGGGCACGTCGGCCGGGAGCAGTGGCGCTCCGGCCGCCGGGCCCGGCCCCCGGCAGGCCAGCCCGACGGTGTACGCGGTCATCGACAGCGACCCGTACGCGTACCCGTCCACCAGCACCTCCGAGCCGTTGCCGGCGGCCCCGGCCAGGCCGGCCAGGTAGAGCAGCGGGATGAAGTGGTCCGGCGTCGGCACGGCCAGGCCGAAGTCGCGGTGGGCGTCGAGCGCGGGCGCCTCGGTCGGCTCGCCGAGCATGACCTCCCTCGCCGCCTCGTCGAACCGGTGCGCCCAGTCGAAGCCCTCGTCGACCATTCGCGGATCCACCCCGCCGAGGTTGTGCACCACGTTGCCGCTGGCCACGACGAGTACGCCGCGCTCGCGCAGCGGCGCCAACCTCGCACCCAGATCCAGGTGGTAGTCCAGGCCCTTGAACGCGTTGATGCTCAACTGGACGACGGGGATGTCGGCGTCGGGAAAGGCGTGGGTGAGCACCGACCAGGTGCCGTGGTCGATGCCCCAGGAGTCGACGTCCGCGCCGACCCAGGTGGGGTGGACGACGTCGCTGATCTCCTCGGCCAGCTCGGGCAGGCCCGGCGCCGGGTAGCGGACGTCGAACAGCTCCTGCGGGAAGCCGTAGAAGTCGTGGATCGTCTTCGGTCGGGGCATCGCCGTGACGGCGGTGGCGCCGATGTACCAGTGGGCCGACACCACCAGGATCGCGCGGGGTCGCGGCACCGACCGGCCGAAGGCGCGCCACGCGGACGTGTACCGGTTCAGCTCCAAGGCGTTCATCGGGCTGCCGTGCCCGAAGAACGCCGCCGGCATCACCGTGGGGACCGTCTGGCTGCTCATGCTGCTCCCCCGACCTCGACGACGACCCGAGCGTAACCAGCCGCCGGCGGGAGTGGGCGGGTCAACGCCCACTCCCGACCGGGTGGCGTCACAACGGGTCGACCCTCGCCGACGTCGACCTCGGCCCCGACCGGGTCGGCGCCGTCAGGCGGACACCTCACGCCAGGCGGGATGGTTGCCCCGCCAGGCGCCGGCGAGGATGACCGCCGAGGCCCGGCCCGGGCATTCCTGCACCCGGGACCGGCCGGAGGCGCCGCCGATCTGCACCTGCACGTCCCAGCGCTGCCCGTCCGTGCGGATGTACACGTCGCGGCGCCCGCGCTGGGACGTGTCGCCGTTCCACCAGTGCTCTTCGATCCTCACCTCGCGACCGTATAGCAATCGGTCGGTGGACGGCACGGGGGCACCGGGGCGACTCGGCCGACCACCGGACAGGGCGCCCGTTCCCGGGCCGAGGACGGCAGGCAGGCGATGGAGACGGCCGCTCAGGCGGACTCCCCCGGCGCCAGGTGGCGGTAGCCGGGCACGGTCTCGGCGAACCAGCCGTTCACGCTGGCCAGCCCCCGGTCGTTGAGCTGGGCGTCGTGGATCGGGAACACCCGCTCCGCCCCGGCGGCGCGGGCGAAGTCGATCGCCTCGGTCAGCTTCAGCCAGGACGCCTGCGCCGGGACGAGCAGGGTCCGGACGGGCCGGTCCGGCGGGTGCAGCGAGTCGCCCGGGTGGTAGACGTCGTCGCCGACGAGGTAGCCCAGGTTGGCGCAGTCGGGCTGACCGCCGTGGATGGCGGCGTGCCGGCCGCCGAGCGCGGTCACGGTGAGGCCGGCGGCGGTGAACCGCTGCCCGGCGCCCACCCGGGTCACGGGCAGCGGGACCGGGCCGGGCAGCGCCGCGCCTTCCGGCGCGAAGACCGGCACGCCGAGGCCGGCCAGCCGGAGCACGTCGACGTGGTCGGTGTGCTCGTGGGTGACCAGCACGGCGTCCGCGCCGGCCAGGGCGCGCGGCTCGCTCCACGTGCCCGGGTCGATGACCAGCACGCCACCGTCGTGTTCCAGCCGGACGCAGGCGTGGGTGAACTTGGTGATCCGCACCCGCCGACCGTACGCCGCCGGCCCGCGACCGTCAGCCCTGCCGGCCCTCCCCCACGATCCGGTCGAACTCGGCGGGGCCGATCTCGCCCTCGCGCAGCCGCCGGGCGTTCGCGGCGAACCGGCCGATCGCCCGGCCCCTCGCCGCCGTGGCCGCGTCCGGCACGCCGTCCGGGTCGAGGCCGGCGCACTCGTCGGCCACCTGCCGGGGGTCGTCGGGATCCGGGGACTCGCCGTGCAGCCGCCGCAGCGCCGCGCGCAGGTGCGCGTCGGCGGCCTCGCTCGTGCCCCAGGCCCGGGCCAGCTCGACCGTGCGCCCCAGGGTGTCCTCGCCGGCCTTCTCCTCGCGCAGGGTGGCCCGCATCAGCCGGAGGAACCGTACGGTGGTGGCGTCCGCGTCGTCCATGATCATGCCGGCAGGGTAACGAGCGGGTGCGACAGACTCAGTCGTGCCCGGCGTGGGTGCCGGGCCGGGGTGGGGTGCCGGCGCGCTGGCCCGGTTCCACCACCACGAACTGGCCCATCATGCCGGCGTCCTCGTGGTAGAGCAGGTGGCAGTGGAACATGTACGGCACGTCGGGGTCACTGTGGCCGGTGAAGCGCAGGACCAGCCGGACGGGCCGCGGCGGCGCGAGGTAGACGGTGTCCTTCCAGCCGCCCAGCGCGGGCGGCGGGGCCTGACCGCCGACCGACAGCACCTGGAACTGCACGTCGTGCACGTGGAAGTTGTGCGGGGCGCCGTCCTGGTTGACCACCTCCCAGACCTCGGTGGCGTCCTTCGTGGCGACGAAGTCGATCCGGTCCATCTGCATCGAGCGGCCGTTGATGCTGCGGCCGGTGAGGGTGAACCGCCGGGTCTCGCCGGCGGACGCCGGGTCCAGCCGGTCGACCGGGACCAGCGCGTCGGGCACCGACGGCGACGCCGCGAGGGTGCCGGCGGCGCGCAGTTGCAGCACGTCGAAGCGGTCCGCGCCGCCGGCGAACCGGTCGGCCAGCGCGCCGGCGCCGAGGTCGGGCGGGGTGCTGCGCAGGGTCACCCGCTCCCCCGGGCGGACGTCCACCACGATCTCGGCGCGCTCGCCCGGGGAGAGCTGCACCCGGTTCACCCGGGCGGTGCGCGGCAGCAGCCCGCCGTCGCTGCCGATCAGCGCGAACGGCCGGTCGTCGGCCAGGCCGAAGTCGTACGTGCGGGCGGTGGAGCCGTTGAGCAGGCGCAGCCGGACGCGCTCGGTGGTCACGTCCAGGTACGGCCCGACGGTGCCGTTGACCAGCAGGGTGTCGCCGAGCACCCCGATGCCCGCGATCGAGTTGCGGGTCTTCCTGAACTCGCCGCTGCGGGAGAAGTTGCGGTCCTGCACGATCACCGGGACGTCGTCCACGCCGTAGCGGCGGGGCAGCGGCAGGGCCGCCTCCCGGTCGTCGTCGAGGATGAACATGCCGGCGAGCCCGCGGTAGACGTGCTCCTCGGTCGCGCCGTGCGGGTGCGGGTGGTACCAGAGGGTGGCGGCCGGCTGGTCGACCGTCCACGTCGGCGACCAGGTGGCGCCGGGCCGGATCGGCTGGTGCGGGCCGCCGTCCATCCGGGCCGGCAGGTGCATGCCGTGCCAGTGCACGCTGGTCTCCTCGGCGAGCCGGTTCACCACGTTCACCACCACCCGCTCGCCGCGCCTGGCGCGCAGGGTCGGCCCGAGGAAGTCGCCGTCGAAACCGGCGGTGCGGGTCAACCGGCCGTCACCGCGGAAGTCACGCCGGCCGGCGCGGGCGAGCAGGTCGAACACCCGCCGCCCCTGGCCGTCGACCCGCGAGGTCGCCAGCGGCGGTACGGCCAGCGGGCGGACGAAGTCGACCTGCCCGACCGTGTCGGTGCCGCCGCGCGCCAGGACCCAGCCGCCCACGGCCGCCCCGCCGCAGCAGAGCACGAGCACCACGGCGAGCACGCCGATGAGGACGCGGCCCAGGGATCGTCGTCGGGTCGGCACGGCGGCACCTCCAGTAGGTTGGGTACCTGTAGCGTGCCTTCCTATCGGGGTGCCGGCCAGCGGCTACGGCGGATCTCCGGGGCGGCTCCGGGACTTCCCCGACCGCCACGGCGGGGCGCGCGGCGGCGCGTCGGGGTCGAGCACGGCGGGGCCCGGACGGCGTACACCGCCCGGGCCCTCGCCCACGGCGAGCCGCGCCGACCGCCTAGCGGCCGACGGGGGAGGCGGCGGCGGCGGCCACGATGGCGTCCTGTTCGGCGTCGTCCAGCACGCCGGACCCCACGAGCCCGTCGGTGACCGAGGCGACGTGCGCGACGAACGCGCCGTGGTTGCCCCAGTCGGCCTCGTCGCGGATCAGGTCGTTGACCGTGCACCCGCCGTCGGCGTACCGGTTCGACACGGCGGTGGCGTCGCCCGCGTACACCTGACGGCGCAGGTCGGAGCGCGGGCAGGGGTCCGCCTCGGGCACGTACCGCAGCAGGTGCGAGCCGTACTGGACCGCCCGGTTGGGCGCCTTGACCCCGTTGCGGAACCACAGGTTGCCCTGGCCGTCCTGGGTCAGCCGGTAGGTCTCCGCGTCCCGGATCACCCGCACCGCCTTCGACAGCGGGTCGATCTTCAGCAGGTAGCCGTCGAGCGAGGCGTAGACGTGCTCGTCGGCAGCGCTGACGACCAGTTCGTCGGCCACCCCGGAGTAGTCGCCGGGCACGTCGACGCGGTGCGTCACCGCGCCGGTCGCCGGGTCGAGCACGAACACCTCGCCGTCGGCGAGGCCCCAGATCATGCCGTCCGGCCCGGCGACGACCGAGGTGATCGCGTCGGCGCCCGGCACCGGGGTGTACTCGGCCGTCTTCTCGCCGGTCACCAGGTCGGCGGTGAACAGCTTCGCCTCGGTGGCGCGCGGCACGGTGCCCCCGCCGCCGCTGACCGTCGTGCCGGCCCAGAGCCGGTCGCCCACCACGGCCAGGCTGATCACGCCCTGCTCGGCGACGATGTCCCGGCGGGTGGTGCGGGCGCCGGTCGCGGTGTCGTACACGGTCAGCGCGCCGCCCCAGAGGCCGTAGTCGGGCGTGCTGCCGACGTAGACCCGGCTGCCGGCCGAGGCGAAGGCGATCGGGCGGTTCTGGCCCTCGGGTTGCAGCCGGAACAGCTCGCGCGGATTGGTGCCGAGGCGGTACGGCTGGGTCGGGTCGTAGACGAGCACCCCGCCGTACGGGTAGACGCCCTGGTACATCTTCCCGTCGTGCCAGCCGAAGCCGTCGGCCTGCCCGAGCCGGCCCACGTTCGTCGCGGTGCCGGCGGCCGGGTCGAGCACGGCGAGGTTGCCGTTGATGTAGAGGTTCGTCCAGATCCGGCCGTCCGGGCCGGCGGTGATGTTGTTGATGTCCAGCGCCTGCGGCGGGAACGGCAGCCGGTAGCGCTCGCTGGCGCCGGTCGCCGGGTCGTACCGCAGCGCCTGCCCGGCGTAGTTGCCGACGACGGCGTAGAGCTGGCCGTCGAGGAAGCCGAAGCCGATGCCCGCCCCGTCGCTGCGCACCGGCGCGCCCGCGGCGTCGCGCACCGGCCCGGCGGTGTCGGTCGGCAGGTCGTAGCGCCACAGGTCGGTGCCGGAGGTGAAGTAGACCGACCGGCCGTCGGGGGCGAGCGGCGAGGTGCCCCGGGAGCCCATGGTGAAGCCGTCGGCCAGGACGGCGCCGGTGTCCGGGTCGAGGACGAGCGCCTGGAGCTTGCTGCGCTTGACGAAGAGCTTCCCGCCGACCAGGTTGATGTCGTACGGGTGGTTCGGGTCGCCGCGCAGCGCCTCCGGCCAGATGTCCCGCTTCTCCCCCGTGGTCAGGTCGAGGCGGATCAGGTGCCCACCCGTGCCGACCGCCGCCCACAGCACGTTCCGCGCGGCGTCGACCGCGACGTCGATCACGTACTGCTCGCCGGGGTGCATCCGGCCGTGGTCGCGGAACCCCTCGCCCGGAGCGTAGGAGAAGACGTGCGCCCCGGGGTAGGTGCCGCCGTAGACCCGGCCGTCGGCGCCGGGGCGCAGGCCGTAGAGGACGGTCTGCCCCGGCACGGGTGCGCCGAGGTCGACGGTGGCCCGGGTGTCCGGGTCGTACGAGTAGAGGTGGGCGTTGGGGTAGCTGCCCGCGTAGACGGTGCCGTCGCCGGCCTGGGTGATGCCCCAGGCGCCGGAGGAGTCGGGCAGGTAGGCGGTGTCGAGCAGTTCCCGGGTCACCGGGTCGGCCACGCTGAGCACCCCGGGCGAGCCCATCTGGACCCCGTAGACGACGGGCCGGCCGGCAGCGCCGGTGCCGTAGTGGCCCTCGAAGACGGTGAGGGCGGTCTGCTGGACCCCGAAGTCGGTGACCGCGCCGGGCGTGGGGGCGGCCGGCACGGCCGTGGCGGGGGCGGCGGGCAGCAGGGCGGCGGCGAGCGCCAGGGCGACGGCGGGCACAAGGGGACGACGTAACGGCGACACGGCGCGACCTCCACGTTCGACGATGCCGGCACCCTATTACGGTGGCGTCCGGAACTCCAGAGGTACCGATGAATGCCTGCGCCCAACCGGTGCGGATTCCGCGCCGAGGGCTCGACACGGCGCGATCAGCGTGGTGGGCTGTGACGGTTAGAGCCCGGACCGAAACCTGAGACTCTGGAGGTCGTGTTGCGACGTACCGCGCTCACCGCGGCCCTGCTGCTGGCCGCCGCCACCCTGGCGGTCCCGGCGGGGCCCGCCCACGCCGAGGCGCCCCCGCCCGGCGCCGTCACCGACCTCGGGCCCGCCTCCGAGGTCACCTCGGTCAACGGCTCCGAGCTGATCGACGGGACGATCTACACCGCGACCGGCGGCGTGAACCCGGTCGTGGTGGGCGGCTACGACCTGGCCGCGCAGACGGTCGACCAGCGCTACGAGCTGCCGACCGGCGGCGGCGCCTGGGCCACCACCTCGGTCGGCACCGACCTGTACGTCGGCACCTACGAGCCGGGCGACCTGTACCGGGTGGACACCACCGGCACCGGGGTCACCAAGGTCGCCGACGTCTCCCCCGACCGGTACATCTGGGCCCTGGACACCGCGCCCGATGGCGTCGTCTACGGCGGCACCTACCCCGGCGGGCGGGTCTTCTCCTACGACCCCGCCACCGGCGCCACCCGTGACTACGGCGTTGCGGTGCCCGGCGAGCAGTACGTGCGCAGCATCGCCGTCGACGCGACCACCATCTACGCCGGCGTCGGGGCGCACGCCCACCTGATCGCGATCGACCGGGCCACCGGCGCGAAGCGGGAGATCCTGCCGCCCGAGTTCGCCGACCGCACCTTCGTCGGCACCCTCGCCCTGGAGAACGGCCTCCTCGCCGCGGCCCTCTCCCCCACCGGCACCATGCTGCTGATCGACACCGCGAACCCGTCGAGGTACGAGGTGGTGCAGACGCCGGACAGCTTCATCACCGCCATCGCCGTCGACCCGGCGCGCAACGACGTCTACCTCGGCACCCGCCCCTCCGGCACCCTGCGCAGGTACGACCGGGACACCGGGCAGCTCAGCACCCTCGCCGTGCCCTACGACGGCGCCTCCTTCGGCCGGATCTTCGTCACCGGCGACCAGTTGCGCGGCGTCGTCACCAACACGGTGGTCACCTACGACCTGAACACCGGCGAGCTGACCGGCGTCGACCTCACCCAGGCCGGAATGCCGCCGGCGCCTGAACTGGCCATGGCGATCGCCACCGACGGCCCCCGGGTGTACGTCTCCGGCAAGGCCGGCGTGCAGGTGCACGACCTGGCGGCGGGCACCTCCACCCGGCGGTTCCTGCCCGGCGAGGCCAAGGCCATGACCCCGGTCGCCGGCGAGATCTGGATGTCGGTCTACACGCTGGCGTACCTGTTCCGGATGGCGTCCGACGGCGACCCGCGCCGGGTCGCCGCGATCGGCGCGGAGCAGACCCGGCCGCTCGACGCGACCTGGTCCCCCGCCGACGGACTGCTGGTCGTCGGCACCGAACCGGACTACGGCCGGTACGGCGGCGCGGTCAGCCTCTACGATCCCCGCACCGGGGCCCTGCACGTGCACCGTGACGTCATCGCCGACCAGTCGATCCGGTCGGTGGCGGTGAAGCACGGCACCGCCTTCCTCGGCAGCAGCGTCAACGGCGGCTTCGGCACCACCCCGCGCGCCACCGAGGCCCGGCTCGCCGGCTTCGACCTCGCCAGCCGGACGAAAACCTGGGAGATCACCCCGGTCCCCGGCGCGAAGCAGATCGTCGACCTCGTGGCCACCGGCGACCGCGTCATCGGCCTCACCGAGACCGGCGTGCTCTTCGCCGTCGACCGGCGCACCCGCCAGGTCGTGTCGACCGCCGCCGTCGCCCCGGGTCAGAGCACCCTGGTGCAGGTCGGCGCGACGATCTACGGCACCAACGGCAGGGACGTGTGGCGGCTCGACCCGGCGACGATGACGGTCACCCCGTTCGTCACCGGCCTGAACGCGCAGTGGTACGGCGGCGGGGCGCTGCTCACCGCCGCCCCGGACGGCTCGGCGCTCTACGCGCTGCGCGGCCGCAACCTGGTCCGCATCCAGCTCTAGGCCCCGGCACGACCGACGGCGGGCCGGCGCTCGGAGGAGATCGCCGGCCCGCCGTCCGCGTCGGGGGTCAGCCCGTCACGGTGACCCGGTGCAGGTGCTCGCCGGCCCCGACGAAGAGCCGCCCGTCGGGGTGCACGGCGAGGAACTCCGCCGGCTGGTCCAGCAGTTGCCGCGTCGCGCCGGTGCCGAGGTCCACCTGGACCAGCAGCCGCCCGCGGACCAGCGCGTACAGCAGGTGGCGGGATGCGTCGTAGCCGAGCTTGGCGCGGCTGTCGGCGACCCCCGGGGCGAGCTGGACGCGCTGGGTGACCGAGCGGGTGGCCAGGTCGACGGCGAAGAGCTGACCGCCGGCCAGCCCCCAGAGCAGGCCGGAGCGGTCCACCGCCAGGGCCGGGATCGCCGTCGCGCCCGGCACCGGGACGAACTGGAACGCCTCGCTGTCGGTGGCGACGTCCCAGCCGAAGAGCCGCGCCTCGGTCTGGGTGGGCCGGGGCACGCTGTACCCGCCGGAGATCGAGGTGCCGCCGACGATCAGGCCGTTGACGTGGGTGAGGCTGACGATCGACTGGTCGGTCACCACCGGCCGGTGCACGCGCGCCGCGCCGGTGGCCTTGTCGACGACGGCCAGCGCCCCGCCGAGGGTGGTGTTGGGCATCGTGCCGTAGGCGACGCTGTCCCCGGCGTCGGTCAGCGCCCGCGCCCGCACCTGGTCGGCGGCCTTCAGGTCGAGCAGCTTCACCGGGTTGTCCGCGCTGCCCGGCAGGCCCGGCGAGTACTCGGGGCTGCTCCACGGCTTCGCCGGGTCGTACCGGTAGAGCCGCGAGTCCGGGTACGCCCCCAGCCAGACCTGGCCGCCGGTCTCCAGCACGCTCTCCACCTGGGCGAAGCGCTGGAACGTCGACACCCCGGTGTCGGGGTCGACGCGGGCGAGGCCGCCGTTGAGGTATCCGCCGACCCAGACCGCGCCGGAGGCGCCGACGTGCAGCGCGGCGATCGGGATGGGCGCGCCGGGCACGTCCGTCCGCACCACGTCGGCGCGGCCGGTGACCGGGTTCCAGCGGAACATGTCGCCCCGCCAGAGCAGCCCGACCAGCGTGCGGCCCGGCCAGTCCGGGTCGGCGAGGGTGACCCAGCCGATGCCCCGGTTGTTGACCACCCGCCCCGGGAAGGCCAGCGGCGTGTCGCTGAAGCTTCCGGTGCCCGCGTGGTAGCCGGTGAGCCGGCCGGCGCGGGTGAGGTAGACCAGGCCGCCGGGGCCGGGCGCGGAGACGTCCAGCCCGGCGACGTCGTCGATCAGGTCGGTCCACCGCCGCCCCACGGTGTCGTACACGCCGAGCCGGCCGTTGATGGCGGAGCCGAACCGCGCGTACACCCGCCCGTCGTGGGCGTTCAGGTCGTACACCGTCTGGCCCGTGCCCGCGCCGAGCCCGTCGGGCAGGGGCAGCTCCCGGATCTCGCCGCTGACCTTGTCGATCTCGAAGAGGTGGGCGTCCGGCTGGGTGCCGGCGTAGACCTTGTCGGCGGTGACGGCGAGGCTGCGGACGTACTGCGCGCCGGGAAGGACCTGGCCGTAGTCCCGGGTCGTTCCGGTGGCGGGGTCGTGGGCGAAGACCCGGGCGCCGGGGAAGGTGCCGCCGTGCACGACGCCCGCGTCGTCCACGGCGATCCGCCAGATGTACGTCTCGGAGGGCAGCGGCCGGCCGAGGTTCTCGACGGGACTGTCCGGGCCGGGCCGGCGGCGGTACAGGTCGCCGGTGCTGTACGCGCCGACGTAGACGGTGCCGTCGGGCGCGGCGGCCACCGCGTACGAGCCGGGTGCGCCGGTGAGCTCCTGGTCGGAGACCGTCCGGCCGGTCGCCGGGTCGATGGCGGCGAGCCGGGCCGGCTCGCCGGAGACGGCGGACCAGAGCACCGGCCTGCCGTCCGGGCCGGGTGCGACGGTCCCGCCGATGAGCAGGACGTCGCGCAGCGGGATGCCGAAGGGGTCGACGGTCACCCCGGCGGCCGGCTCGGCCGACGCGGGCGACGCGGGCCAGGCGGCGGGGACGGCCGGTGCCACCGCGAGGGCGGCGGCGTAGCGGATCAACGTGCGGCGGTTCGTCATGAGCGCCTGCTCCTCTTCCCGCGACCGCCGGAGGCGCCGGCGGTCGAGCCGTAACGGTCGGATCCGGAATTGCAGCGGGAGCACCCGGGCGATTGACTTCCTCCCCCGGACGCCGGGACCGACCCGTCGCGCGACGAGCACCCGGCTCGGGGAGGGGCACATAACGGTCCGGTCCGTAAGGACCCTAGGGGGCCTATCTACCGACGTCAACGCCCCCGCCGCGGGGCGGCCCTCCGCCGGGTCACCGGGGCCCCTGCCCGACCGCCGCCCCGCCCCTCGGGATCGTCGGTCGGGGGCGGCCGACGTCCGCGCCCGGCATACCATCTGCCGTGCGGCTCGGGCGCAGCCGCG
Organism: Micromonospora sp. NPDC049139; assembly: GCF_055586845.1. Lineage (NCBI taxonomy): Bacteria > Bacillati > Actinomycetota > Actinomycetes > Micromonosporales > Micromonosporaceae > Micromonospora > Micromonospora sp. NPDC049139. The sequence goes on from NZ_JBVJHK010000001.1 coordinate 214,134, forward strand.
GGACAGGGAGAGAGGCCGACATGGGCGACTACGGGCACCCGTTGACCTTCGGGTCGTTCCTGACGCCCGGAAACGCCGACCCGAGCCGGGTGGTGGGGCTCGCCGTGCTGGCCGAGCAGGTCGGGTTCGACCTGGTCACCTTCCAGGACCACCCGTACCAGCCGGCGTTCCTGGACACCTGGACGCTGATGAGCTTCGTGGCGGCCCGGACCCGCACCGTCCGACTGGCCGCGAACGTGACGAACCTGCCGCTGCGCCCGCCGGCCGTCCTGGCCCGCAGCGTGGCGAGCCTCGACCTGCTCTCCGGCGGCCGGGTCGAGCTGGGCCTGGGCGCCGGCGCGTTCTGGGAGGCCATCGAGGCCATGGGTGGGCGTCGGCTCTCCCCGGGGCAGGGCGTGCGGGCCCTGGCGGAGGCGATCGAGGTCATCCGCCAGGTCTGGGACGCCGACGCGCGCGGCGGCGTCCGGGTCGACGGCGAGTTCCACCGGGTGGTCGGCGCGAAGCGGGGCCCCGCGCCCGCCCACGACGTGGGCATCTGGCTCGGCGCGTACAAGCCGCGCATGCTGGCCCTGACCGGGCGCCGGGCCGACGGGTGGCTGCCGTCGCTGGGCTACCTCCAGCCCGGCGACCTCGCCCGGGGCAACGCCGCCATCGACGAGGCGGCCCGGGAGGCGGGCCGGTCCCCCGGCGACGTCCGCCGGCTGCTCAACGTGACCGGCCGCTTCACCCCGGTCGGCCGCGGCCTGTTGCAGGGCCCGCCCGAGCAGTGGGCGGAGGAACTCGCCGACCTCGCGCTCGGCGACGGGATCAGCACCTTCATCCTGGGCAGCGACGACCCCGAGGACCTGCGGCGCTTCGCCGCCGAGGTCGCCCCCGCCGTACGCGACCTCGTGGCCGCCGAGCGCACCGCCGCCACCGCGCCCGCCGCGCCGGGACCGGTGCCGGTGACCGCCCCGGCGGAGCCGCCGGTCGAACACCCGCCCGCCGGGGCGGGAGCCTTCGCGGTCGTGCCGACGCCCGACGACGGCGTCCGCCGCAGCGCGATCCGGGTCTGGGACGAGACCACCCGGCCGACCGGCCCCGCACCGGACCCCGCCCGCACCTACACCCCGCACGACCAGGCCGGCGCCCAGCACCTCGTCGACGTGCACGACGGGCTGCGGGCCGAACTCGCCCGCCTCCACGACCTCGTCGAGCAGGTGGGCGCCGGGCTGCTCGACGCGGGCACGGCCCGCTCGCACATCAACACGATGACGATCCGGCAGAACAAGTGGACGCTGGGCACCTACTGCGAGTCGTACTGCCGGGTGGTCACCACCCACCACACCCTCGAGGACCGGGGGATCTTCCCACACCTGCGCGCCGGCGACCCCCGCCTCGCACCGGTCATCGACCGGCTGGAGCAGGAGCACCACGCCATCCACGACGTCCTGGAGCGGGTCGACCGCGCCCTCGTCGCGTTCGTCTCCGTCTCCGACGGGATGGCCGAACTCCGCGCGGCCGTCGACCTGCTCAGCGACACGCTGCTGTCCCACCTCGCCTACGAGGAGCGCGAACTCGTCGAGCCCATCGCCCGCCTCGGCCTGCGCTGAGCCCGCCTCGGCCTGCGCTCAGCCCGGCCCGGCCTGCGTCGACCGGCCCGCGCGCGGCGGCCCGGTGACGGATGATCGAAGCGTGGAGCGACGACCCGAGCGCGGGCACCGCTGCGTGCCGCACACCGCCGACGTCCGCATCGAGGCGTGGGCGCCGACCCGGGAGGAGTGCGTGGCCGAGGCGGTCGCCGCGCAGGTCGGGACGTTCGTCGACCCCGCCGGGGCGGCACCGGACCGCGAGCGGGAGTTCCGCGTGCCGGCCGGCGACGACGAGGACCTGCTGGTGGCCGTACTCGACGAGGTGATCTTCCGGATGGAGACGGAGGATGAGCTGCCGCTGGACACCGAGGTGGCCGACGACGGCGCCGGCGGCCTGACGGTGCGCTGGCGCACGGCGGGCACCGACGCCGTCGAGCTGGTCGGCGCGGTGCCGAAGGCCGTCTCCCTGCACGAGCTGCGCTTCGGCCGCGACGGCGAGGGCTGGTCCTGCGCGGTGACCCTCGACGTATGAGCCGCCGGCTCAGCCCTTCACCACGCCGAGCGGCACCAGCCGGGCCACCTTCCGGCACAGCCCGGCACCCTCGGCCGCCGCCACCACCGCCGAGATGTCCTTGTACGCCGACGGCATCTCCTCGGCCAGGCCGCGCCGGGACGCGCCGCGCACCGCGATGTCCTGCGCCTCCAACTGGCCGCGCGGGTCCTGACCGCGCTCGGCCTTCACGGCCTGCTTGCGGCTCTGCACCCGCCCGGCCCCGTGGCAGGTGGAGGCGAACGCGGGCGCCCCCGGCACGCCGGTGAGCACGTACGAGCCGGTGCCCATCGAACCGGGGATCAGCACCGGCTGGCCGACGTCGCGCAGGTCGTCGGGCAGGTCGGCGTGGCCCGGGGGCAGCGCGCGGGTGGCGCCCTTGCGGTGCACGCAGAGCGCGCGCCGCTCGCCGTCGACGTCGTGGTCCTCGATCTTGGCGAGGTTGTGCGAGATGTCGTAGACCAGGTCCAGCCGGCTGCCGGTCACCCGGGCGAAGACCTTCCGGGCGGCGTCGGCCAGCAGTTGCCGGTTCGCGCGGGCGTAGTTGGCGGCGGCGGCCATCGCGCCCAGGTAAGCGCGGCCCTCGTGGGAGGAGACCGGGGCGCAGGCGAGCTGCCGGTCCGGCACGTGGATGTTGTGCCGGGCCATCACCTTCTCCATCGCGCGGACGTAGTCGGTGCAGATCTGGTGGCCCAGCCCCCGCGACCCGCAGTGGATCATCACGCAGACCTGGCCGGGGCGCAGCCCGAAGGCGGTGGCAACGGTGTCGTCGTACACCTCCTCGACGGCCTGCACCTCGAGGAAGTGGTTGCCGGAGCCGAGGCTGCCGACCTGGCGCGCCCCGCGCTCGATCGCCCGCTCGCTGACCTCGGCCGGGTTGGCGTCGCCGACGGCGCCGTAGTCCTCGCAGCGGTGCAGGTCCCGCTCGACGCCGAAGCCGCGCTCGACCGCGTACCGGGAGCCGCCGCGCAGCACCGCGTCGAGTTCCGAGCGCGAGGACAGGTGCCACACCGCGCCCTTGCCCATCCCGCGCGGGGTGGCCTCGCCCAGCCCGTCCATCAGCGCGTCGAGCCGGGGCCGCAGCCCGTCGCGGTCCAGGTCGGCGGCAAGCAGCCGGACCCCGCAGGAGATGTCGAAGCCCACCCCGCCGGGCGAGACCACGCCGCCGTGCGCGACGTCGGTGGCGGCCACCCCGCCGATCGGGAACCCGTAGCCCCAGTGCACGTCGGGCATGGCGTACGAGGCGTCGACGATGCCGGGCAGCGTGGCGACGTTCGCGACCTGCTCCAGCGACTTGTCCGCCCCGGCGTCGGGCAGCAACGACCGGGACGCGAAGACCACACCCGGCACCCGCATCGGGTCGTGCCGGTCGATCCGGAAGCGGTACGGCGACTCCTCGACCAGCTCCATTCCCGGCGGCTACCCGGGCGAGCGCCCCTTACACCCGCGTCCCGGTGTCGGCCCGCCCGGCCGGCCGGCGCATCGCCCAGACGCGGGGACCGCCGTCGGGCACCTGGACCTGCCCGGTCACGGCGAAACCGAGCCGCTGGTAGAACCGCACGTTCGGCTCCGACGAGGTCTCCAGCACCGCCGGCAGGCCGGCACGGTCGGCCTCGGCCAGGCCGGGCCGCAGCACCCGGGCGCCCAGCCCCCGGCCCTGGTCGACCCGGCGCACGCCGACGGTGGCGAGCAGGAACGCCGGCTCGGCCGACCGCAGCGAGGCGCAGGCCGCGTCGGCGGCGAGCAGCGCCGCGTGCCGGTCGCCGGCCAACTCGGCGTTGCGCGCCGCGACGCCGGCCCAGACGTCGTCGGGGACCGGCCGGTCCGGGCGCAGCCAGACCGCCACCGCCGCGGGCCGGCCGGCGGGATCCACCGCCGCCCAGGCGTCGCCGTAGGGCAGCCCGACCGCGTCCACGGTGCCGGCGAACATCGCCTCCAGCCGCTCCCGGTGCCGGTCGGCCGCCACCGTCCAGGCCATCCAGGGATACCCGTCGAAGGCGTCGGCGAGCACGGCAGCCGCCCCGGCGGTCGACTCCGGCCCGATCCGGCGTACCTCGAACTCCATGCCGTCCTCCTCGCGCGCCGCCACCCGGTCGGCGCAGTGCGCGATCATGTCACGGCGTCCGGGGCCGGCGCCCGGGGATTTCGGGCTCGCGCCGGGCTCCTCACAGGCGGTAGAACGCGCGGTAGCGGCGGATGAGCCGCCACTGCACCAGCACCGCCGCCACGGTCAGCAGGATCATCACCAGGGTCGCGGCGGCCGCGTAGCCGTAGCGCAGGTACTCGAAGCCGGTGCGGTAGACGAACAGCGACAGGTAGGTGGTGGCGTACGGGGGCGGGCCGCCGTCGGTGACCACGAACGCCGGCACGAACGTGAAGTGCAGACTCTGGATGGCGTCGCGCACCGCCAGCAGCCCGAGCACCGGCGCCATCAGCGGCAGCGTGATCCGACGGAACACGTCCCAGCCGGTGGCGTCCTCGATCGCGGCCATCTCGTAGACGTCGCGGGGCAGCGCGCGGCGGGCCGCCAGCAGCACCACGAACGTCTCCCCCATGGTGAACAGGCTCATCAGGATGATCGCGGCCCGGGCGTCGGTCGGGTCGGTGAGCCACTGCGGCGGGGTGCGGCCCAGCGCGGTCAGGCCGTTCTCCCCGCCGGTGCGCAGCAGCTGGTTGATCGGGCCGTAGAGCGGATTGAGCAGCCACAGCCAGAGCAGCCCGTAGGCGATCTCCGGCACCGCCGTGGGCAGCACCGCCGCCGTGCGGGCGGAACCGACCCCGAGCGCCCGACGGTGCAGCAGCAGCGCCAGGCCGAGCGCGAAGAGCACCCGCAGCGGTACGGCCACCAGCGCGAAGACCAGCGAGTTGGTCAGCGCCACCCGGAACACCGGGTCGTCGACCAGCGCCGTGAGGTTGTCCAGCCCCACCCAGCGTGGCGGGCGCAGCAGGTCGTACTCGGTGAAGGCCAGCGCCAGGGTGACCGCGGCGGGCAGCAGCACCAGCCCGACCAGGCCCACCAGGTACGGCGCCAGCATCAGCGCCAACTGCCGGCGGGAGCGGCGGTCCGTGGTCGTCACGGGGCGTACCGGCGGCCGGAGTCGGCGTGGAAGACGTGCACGTCGGCCCAGCGCACGCCGACGCGTACCGCCGCACCGCGCTCGGGCCGGCGGGCCGCGGGCACCCGGGCGACGACCGGGTGCCCGCCGGCGAGGGTCAGGTACGCGTACGCGTCCTCGCCGACGACGTCGACCCGGTCGACGGTGGCGTCCGTGCCGTCGGCGGCGTCGAGGGTGACCGCCTCGGGCCGGAAGCCGATCTCCAGCTCCTCGGCGGCCCCGACGGGCGCGGTGCCCGACGGCACGAGCACCCCCGCGGCCGGGAGCAGGTTCATCGCCGGGGAGCCGACGAAGCGGGCGACGAAGGTGCTGGCCGGGGTGCGCCAGATCTCGTCAGGCGTGCCGACCTGCTCGATCCGCCCGGCGCGCAGCACGGCGATGCGGTCGGCGAGCACCAGGGCCTCGGTCTGGTCGTGGGTGACGTGGACCATCGTGGCGCCCAGCCGGTCGTGCAGGGCGCGCAGCTCGGCGCGCAGCTCCACCCGCAGCGCCAGGTCGAGGTTGGACAGTGGCTCGTCGAGCAGGAACACGTCGGGCTCCCGCACCAGGGCGCGGGCCAGCGCCACCCGCTGCCGCTCCCCGCCGGAGAGCTGCCCGGGCCGCCGGTGCAGCAGGGCGGCGCAGCCGACGGCCTCGGCGGCCGCGCGGGCCCGATCCCGGGCGACCGCGCGGGGGGTGTCGCGCACCTCGAGGCCGAAGGCGATGTTCTCGGCGACGGTCAGGTGCGGGAAGAGCGCGTACGACTGGAACACCATCGACACGTTGCGCCGGCCGGGACGGTCGGCGGTGACGTCCCGGCCGGCGATGCGGACCCGGCCGGCGGTGACCGGTTCCAGGCCGGCCACCACCCGCAGCACCGTCGACTTGCCGGCCCCCGACGGGCCGAGCACCACCAGCAGTTCCCCCCGGGCGACGGTCAGGTCCACCTCGTGCAGCACCGTCGACCCACGGTAGGCGGCGGAGACGCCCGCCAGGGCGAGGCCGGGGTCGCTCACCCGTGCTCGCCGCGGGCGAACAGGGGGCGGGTCTGCTGGTCGAGGTCGCGGATCACGTCGTCGAGCCGGTCACCCCGGTGCATGGCGTTCTCCAGGATGCCGTACGTCGCGTCCTCGATCTCGGGCCAGGTGGAGACGGTGGGCAGCGCCCGGACGGTGGGGATGGCGTCGAGGAAGACCTTCGCGCTGCGCGGCGGCTGGGCCGGGCCGAGGAACGCCGGCGACCGCGACACCCCGATGTGGGACGGGACGGTGCGGCCGGTGGCGGCGACGATGCGTTGGCCCTCCTCGGCGATGGCGAACTCCAGGAACCGCCACGCGGCGTCCTTGCGCTTCGCGCCCCGGGTCATGCAGTACGCGTCCGAGTGCAGCACCCCGACCTGCTCCTTGTATACGGGCAGCGGGGCGACGTCCCATTCGAAGCCGGTTATGGAGCGGAACGTGGTGGTGGAGCGGCGGGAGCTCATCAGCATGGCGAGCCGGCCGTTGGCGAACCGCGACTCGTCGTCCTCGGCCTCGACCTCCTCGTCGGTGGGCACCACCCCGTACGCCAGCCGCAGGTCGACCAGGTTCTTCAGCGCCTCCCGGGCGGGCGGGGTGTCCAGGGTCAGGCGGGTCGGCCTCGTCGGGTCGTCGACGAGCTGGCCGCCGTTGGACCAGACGAACGGGGCGAGCCGGATGATGGACGGCTCGACGCCGAGGCCGTGCACGGCGGGGCGCAGCGCCGCGCCCTCGCTCTCGGTGGCCTTGACGACCACGCCACGGGAGTCGCGGGTCATCGCGGACGCGGTGGTGAGCAGGTCGTTCCAGGTCCAGCCGGCCTTCGGCTCGGGCACGCCGTACTTCGCGAAGAGGGTGCGGTTGTAGTAGACGGCGAGGCTGGAGACGTTCTGCGGCAGGCAGAGCTGCCGGTCCTTCCACCGGAACGCGTTCCACGCCACCGGGTAGTAGTCGGCCGGGTCGACGGCGTCGGAGGCGGCGAGCCGGTCGTCCAGCGGCTCGATGACGTCCTTCGCCGCGAACTGGCCGTAGAAGCGGTAGTTCATCAGGAACAGGTCCGGCGGGGCGCCGCCGGCCACCGACGTGGCCAGCCGGGCCAGCAGGTCCTTGCGGTCGCTGGCCTCGACGAGCTGCACGTCGGCGCCGGGACGCGCCTTCTCGTACGCCTCGACGAGGGTGCGGTAGGCGGCGAGTTCCTCCGGCGCGCCGAAGACCAGCAGCCGCACCGGGCCGTCGTCGGACGACCCGGAGCCGGAACCGCAGCCGGTGGCGGCCAGCACGGCGGCGAGCAGCAGGGCGAGCAGCGCCTTCGGTCGCATCGTCGGTTCTCTCTCCGGTCGCATCGTCAGTCTCGTCCCGTCGGGTCGTCGTGGTGGAGGAAGCGCCGCTGGGCGAGCACGAAGACGGCCAGCGCCGGCACCGTGGCCAGCACCGCGCCGGCCAGGAACACCGGGAAGTTCGTCGGGTCCAGCACCGACAGGGAGCGCAGTGCCAGCGGCAGGGTGAACAGGTCGCGGTCGTAGACGTAGACCAGCGGGTCGAGGAAGTTCGACCAGGTGAGCACGAAGGTGAGCGCGGTGAGGCCGGCGGTGACGGGGCGGACCAGCGGGAGGGCGACCCGCCACCAGGTGCGCATCGGCGAGAGGTCCTCCACCAGGCAGGCGTCGTAGAGGTCCGCCGGCAGCGCCCGGAAGGCCAGGTAGTAGACCAGGACGTAGAGCGGCGAGGTGCCCAGCAACGCCGGGGCGACCAACGGCACCAGGGTGTCGGTCAGGCCGAGCAGCCGGAAGATCGCGAATCGGGGCACCAGCAGGGCCGTGGCCGGCACCATCAGCGCGACCAGGGAGGCCGCCACGACGACGCCGGTGGTGCGCGGGGCGAGCCGGGCCAGCGCGAAGCCGGCCAGGGCGGCGACGAGCACGCTCAGCGGCACCGCGACGACCGCGACCAGGACCGAGTTGAGCGAGGCACGCAGCAACCCGCCCAGCTCGACGGCCTGCTGGTAGCCGGCGGTGGAGACCGGCTCCGGCACCAGCCGCGGCGTGGGCGGCGGGGGCAGGCCGGGCTCGGTGAGCGAGCCGGAGAGCAGCAGCAGCAGCGGCGGGACGAAGACGAGCAGGACGAACGCCGCGCCGAGGGTGCGCCAGGCCCGGCCGGCCGCCTCGGGCAGCGGTGAGGGGCCGCTCGCGCGGCCCCTCACCCGGTCGTTGCCGATGGTCGACTTCCTCAGAGCGCGAGCTGCCAGGCGCCCAGGCCGTGCGAGGCGGCGTAGAGCACCCGCTTGCCGGGCACGACGGTCAGCCCGGCGACCTCGACGTTCGGCATGCCGCGGGCCGCCTTCACCCAGGTCGTGCTGCCCCTGGCCAGCCGCAGGACACCGAAGTCGGTGGCCGCGTAGAGGTCGCCGGTGACGTCGTCGCGGACCAGGTCGGTGATCGGCTGGTCGCCGAAGTCGTACGACCGGTCGGCCCAGGTCGCGCCGGTGCCGGCCAGCTTCACCTCGAACGCGTGGCCGAGGGTGGCCGGGGTGTTCGAGTTGAACCCGCTGTAGGAGACCCACGCCCGGGCCGGGTCGGCCGGGTCGACGTGGATGCTGGTGACGAAGCGGTTGGGCGTGGCGGCGGTGTCGATCCGCGTCCAGGTGACCGCGGCGGCCGGCTCGGCGTCGACGTTGCGGGACACGAACACCCGGCCGGTGCTGGTGGCCGCGTACGCGGTGGACGAGTCGGTGGCGACCCGCTCGACCACCGAGACCGCGCCGCCGGCCCGGTCGCCCCAGGCGGCGTCGGTCAGGTTGACCGTGCCCAGCGGCGCGAAGTCGCCGCACTGCGCCTCGAAGGTGCCGGTCCAGGTGTTGCAGATCCGGTCGGCCTCCGCCAGGCTCCGGTCGCCGAGGCCGAAGGTCTTGGTCCGGTAGACGGTACGGGACGTGCCGGCGAAGATCGTGCCGCTGACCTTCGGGTCGCTGACCACCGGGGCGTAGAACAGGGTGCCCGGGTGCCCGAAGATCGGGTCGGAGATCGAGATCCAGCTGCCCACGTCCCCGTTGTCGAAGTTCACCTCCGGCGAGGCGTCGTAGAAGGTGTGGAAGCGGAACTCCGGCTTGCCGACGTCGAAGCCCGACGCGCCGCCGTCACCGATCATCGTGTTGACCCAGCGGCTGCGCTGGCCCTTGTTCTCCCAGGTGCCGTTGTCCTGGGTGCCGCCCTGCAGCAGCGTGTGGTCGTGCGGGCTGGCCGACAGGCTGATGAACTGCAGCGTGTTCATGCCCTTGTTGATGCCGTCCAGCTTCGACGGGATCCGCGACAGCATCTGCTTGCAGCGGTCCTTCTGCGCCTGCGTGGCCAGGTTGCGGTCCGGGTTGTCGCACCAGGCCGACCGGTCCACGAACTCGCCGCTGGAGCGCATCACGCCGCCGTCGTTGGCCTCGAAGAACTGGTACGGGTTGCGCGGGTTGGTGACCAGCGCGTGCTGGTCGGGGTGCAGGCCGTTGGGGTGCAGCTCGTCGGTGCCGTCGTAGGTCATGTCGGTGCCGCTGACCCCGGCGTCGGTCGACAGCACCACCGCCCGCTTGTGGGCGACGGTCTCGCCGTAGACGTAGGCGCCGCCGGTGTAGACGATGTCCGGGTGCCCGGCCGGGGTGTGCACGAAGACGTCGTACCAGCACTGGCCGGTGCACTGGTTGTAGGTCGCGAAGCCCGGGTCCGCCGGGTTGGCGCTGGTCAGGTCGGCGAACGCGGGGGCGCCGCCGGCCACGTCGTCGCTGCGGAACAGCCGCGAGTACGGGTTGCCGATGTTGCCCTCGTAGACGTACATCCGGGTCTTGCCGTTCGGCAGGGCGGTCACGTCGATCGCGGCCCGGGTCTGGAAGACGGCCGGGTTCAGCGACGGCTTGATCTGCGTCCAGGTGGCGCCGGCGTCCGCCGAGCGCCACACGCCCCGGGCGTACGAGGAGGCGTAGACGACGTTCGCGTCACGCGGGTCGAGCTTGACGTAGCGCACCCCGCGCGGCGAGCAGGCGGCGGTGTTGGCGTACTCCGCGGCGCTGCCGGTGCACTGGGTGGCGTCGGCCGAGCCGTTGTGGATGAACCTCCAGCTCGCGCCGCCATCGGTGGACTTGTAGAGGCCCCACTTCTCGGCGTCGGGCACCGGCCGCGTGACGCCGGTGCAGCAGGAGCCGGACATGCCCCGCAGCGCCGTGGTGGTGGCGACGTAGAGGGTCCTGGGGTCGCCGGGCTTGATCGTGATCTCGCCGATCCCCTTGCCGGCGAGCGCGTCCTTGCCCAGCGGGCCCGTCCAGGTGACCCCGCCGTTGGTGGACTTGTAGAGGCCGACGCCGCCGACGCAGCCGGAGGCGCAGGTGTTGGCCTCGCCCGTGCCGACGTAGATGGTCAGCCCGGTCTTGTCGTTACGGTCGATCTTGACCGAGCCGGCGGCGTTGATGCCGAGCGGCCCGCCCAGGTAGAACCACTTCGGCTCGGGCGCGAGGACGTTCAGGGTGCCCCAGACACCGCCGCCGGCCGGCGTGACGTACGCCCGGCAGAGCAGGGCGTTGCAGTCCGGCGCGATGTCGATCGAGGTGACCCGGCCGCCCGCGACGTACGCGTTCGGCACGTAGTTGCCGGCGTTGCGGAACTCGGTGAACGGGTAGAGGGCCTCGCTCGGGCCGACGTTGACCCAGCCCCGGCTGCCGCCGGCGCGCCGCTCCGCGGCCGAGTACGCCGCCTTCGACCGGTCCATCTGGGCGATGCTGATCGTGCTGGTCGGGTACGCGCGCTCCAGGAACTCCTGCTGCGCGGCGTTGCCCGGGCCGTCCGGCGACATGCCGTCGTTGCCCGGCGCGGCCTGGCGCAGCCGTTCCATGTGGGCGCCGAGCGCGCCGGGCATCTCCCCGTCGCCGGACGCGGCGGCGGGAGCCGGCACCTGGGCGCCGGCGAAGTGGATTCCGACGAGACCGGTCGATGCCACCAGGGCACCGACCGCCAGTCCCACGAGCAGGTGGCGACGTCTGCGCTTCACGAGGGTCCCTCCGGCAGTTAGGGGCCGCCGCACGGTCCTCCGGATTGGCGACCGTCGCTGGCAGCGTCCACGGTGGAGAATGGCAGAGCGCATCGACGTGGGCAATCCCCCGCATGGACCGGGATCAACGTATGGTTGCATCCGCATGGAACGGGCAGTGCGGCACCATGCCAGCGCGTTACGAGAACCACCCGAAATCGCCGTCGTCACCGGCGCCGACTCCGGCATCGGCAAGACCCGCCTCGCCCGCCGCGTACATCACCGGCGCGTCCTGCCCGTCGACGGCGGCATGTTGCCGATGGGACCGCAGGCCAACGCGCTCACCTCCCACGACTGGCGGTCGGTGCGAAAGTGGCGTGACGGCCGTCGACCGGACTGTCCAATCTCGAATCCTCTTGTAGGGTCTCCCCAGCTAGATCAACTACACGGGGAGATGTCGTGCGGGCAGTCAGCAGGAGGACGTTCGGAAAGCTCGTCGGCGCGGCCGGCGCCGGTGCCGCCGGTGCCGGCACGCTGCTCCACGGGCCGGCGCGGGCGGCGGACGGGTGGGTCGCCACCGGCACCGCGGTTGCCGGGCTGAGCAGCTTCGACGACGCCATGAAGTCGTTCATGCAGGCGCGCGGTGTCAGCGCCGGGCAGCTCGCGGTGGCGTACAACGGCCGGCTCGTGCTGGCCCGGGGCTACGGCAACAACTCGGCGGAGACGATCCAGCCGACGTCACTGTTCCGCATCGCGAGCCTCAGCAAGTCGCTCACCGCGGCGGCGGTGCTCCGGCTGGCGCAGGACGGCCTGGTCGGCCTCGACGACCCGGTGACCTCGGTGCTGGACTTCATCCCGCCGACCGGGCAGTCCGTCGACCCGAGGCTGCCGCAGGTGACCCTGCGGCGGCTGCTGCAGCACCTCGGCGGCTGGGACCGGGACCTCACCTTCGATCCCCTGCACGGCCGGGACCACGTCATCGCGCAGGCGCTGGGCGTGCCGCTGGAGCTGCGCAAGGAGGACGTCCTGCGCTACATGGCCGGCCAGCCGCTGCAACACAACCCGGGCAGCACCGTGGCGTACAGCAACTACGGCTACTTCCTCGCCGGCCGCGTCGTCGAGAAGGTCACCGGCCTGTCCTACGAGGCGTACGTCAAGCAGAAGCTCCTCGCGCCGTTGGGCATCACTCGGATGGCGCACGGGAAGGCCCTGACGCGGCTCGCCGGCGAGGTCAGCTACCGGTCGCAGTACACCGGGCGCACCGTGCTGGACGACTCGGGCACCATCGTGCCGGCCCCGTACGGCACCTTCAGCATGAGCCTGCGCGACGCCAACGGCGGGTGGGTCGCCTCGGCGGTGGACATGGTCCGCTGGGCCACCATGCTCGACGGGGCCGGTGGCGTGCTCGACGGCGCCTCGCTGGCCAAGGTCACCGCGGTGCCGTCGACCGGCGTGAACGGCAACGGCTGGTACTACGGCCTCGGCTGGGCCGTGCGCCCCTTCGCCACCAGCGGCGGGACGAAGTACAACGTCTGGCACACCGGCAGCCTGGCCGGCACCTACACCCTGCTGGTCAAGAGCTACCAGGGCATGAGCTGGGCGGCGCTGTTCAACCAGCGCGACGATCCCTCCGGCCTCAACTACGGCGACATCGACGGCGCGCTGTGGGCCGCCTCTCGCCAGGTGACCAGCTGGCCGACGCACAACCTCTGGTCGACGTACTTCAGCCCGTGGAGCGCGGTGGTGGACGACACCACGGCCGGGCGCTTCACCGCCAGCAGCAACTGGGCCGTCTCGTCCAGCCTCACCGGCCGGTACGGCACCAGCTACCGTCGGGCCGTCCCGGTCGCCGCCAGCGACGTCGCCTGGTACAAGGTCGACGTCCCCGAGACCGGCACCTACCGGGTCGACGTCTGGTACCCGGCGTCCACCGGCAACAGCGCCGCCACCCCCTACATCGTGGCCACCTCGACGGGCAACAAGACGGTGCACGTCGACCAGCGGAGCAACGGCGGGAAATGGGCCTCGCTGGGCACCTACACCCTCGCCCAGGGCGACGGCAACAAGGTGGGTGTGAGCCGGTGGACCTCGGGCACCGGCTACGTGGTCGCGGACGCCATACGCGTCACCCGGGTCTGAGCGTTTCGTGGCGGGGCGGGCGGGGCCCGACGCGCGCTCTGCGCTGGTGGCCCGGCCCGCCGAGCGGGCCACCAGCGCCGCGCGGGACAATGGGAGGTCCGCCCGCGTCCCGGCGAGCGGAAGGGTCACGATCGGCAGGAGAACGGTCAGCGTGTCGGAAACACCCCGGTCGTCATCGTCGGCGGCGGACGACCTGCGCGCCGACTGCGCCCGGTGCTTCGGGCTCTGCTGCGTCGCGCCCGCCTTCTCCGCGTCGGCCGACTTCGCCATCGACAAGCCCGCCGGGCGGCCCTGCCCGAACCTGCGGGCCGACTCGCGCTGCGGCATCCACGCCGACCTGCGCGACCGCGGCTTTCCCGGCTGTACAGTCTTCGACTGCTTCGGCGCCGGGCAGCGGGTGGCCCAGCACACCTTCGGCGGCCGGGACTGGCGCGACGCACCGGAGACCGCGGCGAGCATGTTCGACACGTTCGCGGTGATGCGGCCGCTGCACGAGCTGCTCTGGTACCTGACCGAGGCGCTCGCGCTGCGCCCGCCGCACCCGCTGCGCGACGAGCTGACCGGCGCGCTCGCCGAGACCGAGCGGCTGACCCGGGAGCCCCCCGAGACGCTGCGGGCGCTCGACGTGGACGCGTACCGGGGGCGGGTCAACCCGCTGCTGTCGCGCGCCGGGGACGCGGCCCGGGCGCGGGGCGGCCGGGCGGGTGCGGACCGGCGGGGCGCCCAGCTGTTCGGCGTCGACCTGCGCCGGGTCGACCTGCGGCGGGCGAACCTGCGCGGGGCGCTGCTGATCGGGGCCGACCTGCGCGGCGTCGACCTCGGCCTGGCCGACCTGACCGGCGCCGACCTGCGCGGGGCGGACCTGCGCGGCGCGGACCTGTCCGGCAGCCTGTTCCTGCACCAGTCGCAGCTCGACGCAGCCCGGGGCGACCAGCGCACCGCACTGCCGCCCGGCCGGACGCGCCCCGGGCACTGGTCACCGCTGGCGCTCACCCCGGTGCGCCACGCGCCGCGCTCCCCCGGGCGACCCGGCCGTCCCACCCGGCGGCGCTGACCCCGCTTCCGCCCGCCGGCCACCGTCCGGTGCCGCGGCAGGCCGACGTTTCACCCCGTCGGCGACGGGTAGCCGGGACCGGATGGCACGGCGGCGACGGGGAGGCAGCGGTGGGGTATCGGGCACGCGACGGCGAGCTGCCGGTCGACCCGGCGCACGCCGAGGACGAGGCCGGCCAGGCCCGGCTGGTCCAGGTCGAGGCGGACACCGACGTCCCGGCGCCGGACGACACGACGGCGAAGCCCGACCTGGTCACCGAGGACGACGGGTCCGGCGTGGCGGGCGGCGCGTCGGGCAGTTCCAGCGGCGGGTCCGGCATGCCGGGTCACCCGGACGCGGCGCGTTGAGCCCGGGACCGGGCGTTTGCGATCACCCCACGGGGGCAGGAGGGGCGGCATGACCGAACAGAACCGTACCGACCGGGCCGCCACCGACGAGCCGGACGGCGCGACCGCCATGCAGGCGTCGCTGCGTCCGCCGGGTGAGTCCCTGCACAGCACCGACGACACCGGCGACGACTTCGCGGACCTGCCGGCCGAGGACCGGCGCTCGGCCCGGGAGGTCAGCCGCGCCGGCTACGACGTGGCCGACGTCTCCGGCACCGTCGACCCGAACCGCGAATAGCGTCGGCGACGGCCGGCCGCTGACCGGGTCAGCGGCCGGCCGGGACCGCGGCGGCGCGGACCTCGGTCATGCCGCGGTTGGCCAGCGCGTCGGCGCGCTCGTTCTCCGGGTGGCCGTTGTGCCCCTTCACCCACAGCCAGGTGACCCGGTGCCGGGCGCACGCGGCCTCCAGCCGCTGCCACAGGTCGGCGTTCTTGACCGGTTGCTTCGCGGCGGTCCGCCAGCCGTTGCGCTTCCACGAGGCGAGCCAGCTGGTGATGCCGTTGCGCACGTACGTGCTGTCGGTGTGCAGCTCGACGGTGACCGGCCGGGTCAGGCTCTCCAGGGCCTGGATGGCGGCCATCAGCTCCATCCGGTTGTTGGTGGTCGGGGTCGCCTCGCCGCCGCAGAGCTCCCGCTCGTGCGCGCCGTAGCGCAGCACCACGCCCCATCCGCCGGGACCGGGGTTGCCGCTGCACGCCCCGTCGGTCCAGATCTGCACGACCCTGCTGGCCGTCTCGTCCGCCATGTCGGCAACCTACCGAATCCCGACCGGCTCTCCCGCCGTCGGGGCAGCCGACCCGGCGCCGTGGCTGTCGGTCCTCAGACGGGAAGGCCGGCCCGGCGCCACGCCTACCAGGACAACCACGCCCCCACCGTCAGCCGTCGACGTCGGTCCGGCCGCCGAGCATCGGCGGCGGGACCGTCCACGTCGCCGACCGGCGAGCCGGGTCGAGGCGGTCCCGGAGCCGGGCGCCGACGTCGCCGGCAGCGGCGGCGACCATCGGCAGCAGCCGGGTGGAGCTCATCACCGCCAGTTCCTCCGCCGGGGTGGTGGCGCCGTCGAGGAACCGCAGCACGCGCTCGGCCGGGTTGCGGTCGAAGAGCCGGTCGAAGAACTCCGGCCCGCCGACGCCGCCGGCGTCCAGCGCCCGGAGCGCGACCGCGTCCATCCAGCGGTGCCGGCGGGGGTACGCGGGCCCGGGTACCGGCGGCCGGCCGGCGGCGAGGGCAGCGGCGACCTGCTCGGCCTGGCGGCGCATGGCGGAGAAGGTGAAGCCGGTGGAGGGCCGGGTGGCGCCGCCCGCCGTGCCGAGGCGGACCACCCGGGGCGAGGGCCGGGCGTCGAATGGGCCGTCGGTCATGGGGATCACGCCGTTCTCCACCTCCCGCACCCGCAGCCGCGCCGGGTCGAGGCCGAGCAGGTCGCGGTAGCCGGCCAGCGTGGCGTCGTACCCGGCGTCGCTGAGCAGGTCGGGTGAGAACTCCGTGTACTCCACCAGGGCGTACCGGTCGCTGACGGGCAGGACGTAACCGAACGACACGCCCCGGGCGGGCTGCGGGGTGCGGAAGTCCATCAGGACGGCCCGGGCCGGGTCGAAGACCGGCGCCTCGGACTCCAGCCACCAGCCCCGGAAGTGCTGGAGCCAGTTGGTGCGGCCGGGCCGGCGGGGCGACCGGGGCCGGGAGTCCAGCACCCAGGACGCGCGGAGCGCCGGCCGGCCCCCGCCCACGTGCACCGTGACGTGCCCGCCGTCGTCGTGCAGGGTGTCGACGGGCGCGACGATCCGCCGTATGCCGAGCCGCCGCTCGGCCTCGGCAGCCCGGTCGTAGACCGGGCCCGAGCGCAGCATGGCGTACCGCAGCGGGGCGAGGTCCAGGACGCGGCGGCCGGCGGGCGTCGCGACCTCGACCTGTTGCCAGCTCGCGGCCAGCAGCGGGTCCAGGTCGTTGCCGGGGTGGTCCCAGAACGCCCAGGTGCGGTCCTGGCCGCGCCGGTGGACCGGGTCGACGACGGCGACCCGCAGGTCACGCACACCGTGCCGGTCCAGGGCGGCGAGCACCAGCGACGCGGCACCGCCGCCGCCGACCAGGGCCAGGTCGACGTCCAACGGTGCGGAGGCGGTCACGTCGACCACGCTGCCACACCTTCCCGACGACCGGCCACCGGCCGGCCGGGCCGGCGGTCGCGGGCACCCGCCGGGCGCCGGACGGCGGTAGGGTGCCGGCGGTCGCCCGACGGGCACCGTCGCCACCACCGGAGGGTCCGCACCCCATGAGCACCACGGCCGCCAACGCCCTCACCGCCCGCTGGGCGTCCAGCCTGGACGGGGAGCAGACCGTCCTGTCCGGTGCGGGCGTGTACCCGCTGCTGGCGCTGCTCGCCCCCTACGCCGGCGGCCCGGCCCGCGAGGAGCTGCTCGCGGTCGCCCCCGACCCGGCCCGGTTCGACCTGGACCGCTCCCCCACCACCCGGCTCGCGCTCGCCACCTGGGCGCGGCGGGACCTCCGGCTGACCGAGCGGTGGCTGCGGGAGGTGCCGGCGGCCATGCGCGGGGAGTTGACCGGCGACGGGGCGCAGGACCAGCGGGCCCTCGACGAGTGGGCCGCCACCCACACCGACGGCCTGGTCCCCCGGATGCCGGTGCAGGTCACCCCGGACACCGCGATGGTCCTGGCCAGCGCGCTGTCGCTGCTGACCGAGTGGGCCGAGCCGTTCCGGGACGCCCGGTGCGAGCCGGCCGGCGGGCCGTGGCGGGGCCGCCGGCTCGCCGGGCTGGGCCGGCTGAGCCACGACCTCGACGCGCTCGGGGTCGCCGACACCGCCGTCGGCCCGCTGAGCCTGCTGACCGTGCGCGGCGCCGCCGACGTCGACGTGGTGCTCGCCCTGGGCCCGCCCGGGCGCACGGCGGCGGAGGTGCTGCCCGCCGCGATCGGCGGCCTCGGCGCGCCGTCCGCGCTGCCCGCCGCCGCCGGCCCCGGGGTCACCGAACAGGTCGTGGACGCGTACGACGACCGGCCGGAGCTGTACGTCTCCACGGTCGGCTTCACCGTCTCCGCCGACCACGACCTGCTGGAGCGGCCCGCGACGTTCGGCCTGGCGACCGCCACCGGGGACGGCGACCACTTCCCCGGCATCGCCCGGCTCCTGTCCGTCTCGCAGGCGCGGCAGAGCGCGACGGCCACCTTCAGCGCGACGGGCTTCCGCGCCGCCGTGGTCACCGCCCTCTCCACGCGGGCGGGTTCCGCCCCGCCACGGCTCACCGCGCGCCGGCGGCGGGTGCGCCTCGACGTCGACCGCCCCTTCGGGTTCCTCGCCGTGCACCGGTTCACCGGGCTGGTGCTGCTCGCCGGCTGGGTGACCGATCCCGCGGTGCGGGACTGACGCCGAGAGGTCTGGGACACCGACGTCAGGATCGGGACCACGGGGCCGCTGCCTGGTCGCTGTCGAGCTGCCCTCACAGATGGGGCACACCGCGCCGCGCAGCCCGACCGGAGTGTGATGCGACGGGGCGGTCCTACAGACGGGGCAGCTCGACAGCGCCCATGGCACGCCACCAACCCATCGGCAGACCTGTCGAGGCGGTCACCACCCGACCGCCCCGCCCGCCGCCGCCGACGCCGACGGGCGCTGGTCTACCGTGCAGCCATGGCGAACACCGACCCCGATCTGGCCATCGCCGCGGCGGAGGCCGGCGCGGCCGTCGTACGGGCCCGCTACGGCGGCACGTTGGACCGGTTCGACAAGGGCCCCGGCGACTTCGCCACCGTGGCCGACCTGGAGTCGGAGCGGGCCATCCTCGACGTCCTGCGCGGTGCGCGGCCGAACGACGCCGTGCTGGGGGAAGAGAGTGGGCACAGCGGCTCCCGCTCAGCGACCCGGACCTGGCTGGTCGATCCGCTCTGCGGCACGCTGAACTACGCGGCGCGGACCCCGCTGGTCGCGGTGAACGTGGCGTTGCGCGTCGACACGGAGATCACCGCCGCGGCGGCCGCCGACCCGCTCGCCGGGGAGCTGTTCTGGGTCGGCGACGGCCGCGCCCACGTGCGCCGCGACGGCGTCGACGAGGCCCTGGTGCCGTCGGCCCGGTCGCGGCTGGTGGACGTCGACCTCGACCCGCCGTTCCCGAACGCCCCCGTGTTCGACGCGCTGCGGCTGCTCGCCGATCCGGAGTTCGCCACGCGGTTCCGTCCCCGGGTGCTCTCCACGACGCTGGCGCTGGCGTGGGTGGCCGCCGGGCGGCGGGCCGCGTACGTCACCGACCGGGACGTCCGGGACAGCGTGCACTTCGCCAGCGGCATCGCCCTGTGCCAGGCCGCGGGGTGCGTGGTGACCGGCCTGAGGGGGCAGCCCCTGCACACCGGCGTCGGCGGGCTGCTCGTCGCGGCGGACGCGGAGACGCACGCCACCCTGCTGGCCCTGGTCGACCGGCAGTTCCGCGCGACACAGGAGCGGACGGCTGTCCTGCCCTGACCGGCACGCCGGCCGACCGGGCGGCGCGTCAGGCGCTCAGCGGTCCCCCGCCCGGGTGCGGTAGACGACCAGCCGGCGCAGCGGGCCGGACTCGACGTCCGGGTCGTCGAAGTCGTCGGCCGGGTCGGTGGTCATGCCGAGGCGGCGCATGACCGCCTGGGAGCGTACGTTCGTCGCGGTGGTGATCGCCAGGATCTCCGGCAGCCCGACGGTGTCGAAGCCGTACCGCAGGACGGCCCGGGCCGCCTCGGTGGCGTAGCCGTGGCCCCAGGCGGAGCGGGCGAGCCGCCATCCGGCCTCCACCCCGCTGACCGGGAGCCCGTCGTCGACGCGGTCCAGGCCGGCGAAGCCGATGAACCGGCCACCGTCGCGGACCTCCACGGCCCAGAAGCCGTAGCCGAGCGTGTCGATGTCGGCCTGGAACGACCGCGCCGAGGCGGCGGCCTGCTCGGCGTTGAGCAGCGGGCCGAGGTGCTCGCGCACCTCGGGGTCGGCGTTCATCGCCGCCCACGGGGCGAGGTCGGAATCCCGCCAGCTCCGCAGCAGCAGCCGTTCGGTCCTGATCTCCGTCACCGGGCGACCCTATCGGCTCCCGCCGACACCGGGCACGCGGGATTCGCGCGACACCGGCACGCCGCCGTTGACAATAATTAGTTACATATGTCACCTTAAATGCGTACTGCCACGGGGCGGTACGCACGGGGAGGTCCATTACATGTTGAAGAGAGTCGTCGCCTCAGCTGCGGTTGTCGCCTCATCGTTGGCCGCCGGCGCACTGGCGGTTCCGGTGGCCGCCCAGGCCAGCACTCGTTACGGGTGCACCTATCCGCGCGTGTGCTTCTACCTGACCCCCGGGGACTGGACGGCACAGCGGCCGACTGCGGCGTATCAGGACGTTACCAGCACCTGGCAGACTCTCGGCTCGTCAAGCCGTGGCTCCGCCTACGCCTTCAACTCCCGCAACGACGACGTCGCCTACTTCCACTTCACCAATGGCAGGCAGATATGCCTCCGCCCGGACAGTCCGCTCTACCTGTCCCAGTACGGCACCGTTGACAAGATCCGGATTTCCAGTTCGTCAACCTGTTAGCCTCGACCTTTATTGAGGGCCGTCCGGCCGCTGGGCCGGGAGTCGCGAAGGTGCCTTCCGGGCTGGCACGACGAGATTTCTCGAGGTCTCATCTGCCTGTTCCGGAGGGCACTTTTCCGTGCAGGTTGAACACCTCACCACCGGTTCGATGCGCGCAGGGCGGCGGCGCGGACGAGACCGGCCCGCCCGCGCATCGTCCCCGCAACGGGGCCGAGACCGACCCAGCCCCGACAGCCCGGCACTGACGGCATCGACCCCGGCGAACCCTCGCGGGCGGGCCGTGCCGGCATTTCCGCTGCTCCCTCCGCCTCCGGGGTGGACACGTGACGGCAACGAGGATTTCTCATTTTCACCGGATCGGGGGTCCAACCCTCCTAGGGTTGGTCACACCGGTGCTAGTCACGGAGTTGGCCACCCGAACGACGTCCCACGCAGTCAGCGGACGAAAAGTGAGGGAAGACGCGTATGAAGGTCACAACAGTTCTCGTATCGGCGGCGGTCGGCGTGGGCCTCAGCACGCTCCTGCTCCCGGGCGCCGCGCTGGCCGACACCGTCGTGTCACCTGCCACCACTCCGGTCGGCGGGACGGTCGTGCTCACCGCGACGACGTGCAACCCCAAGTCCGGCGACGCGATCTTCCACGTCACCGGTCCCGACCGCGACCAGAACGTCCGGTCCACCACGGCGGCGGCCGGCGGCGGTCTGAGCGCGGAACTCTTCACCGCCGGGTTCACCCTGGGCACCTACACGGTAACCGCGACCTGCGGCGACGGCAGCGCGGCCGGCAGCGCGACGTTCACCGTCACCCCGATCGGCGGCGCCCAGGCCGGCGGCCGCGACGGCACCGACGGGGCCGGCGCGCTCGCCGCCGGTGGCGTCCTGCTCGGCTCCGCCGCCGGAGGCGCCCTGATCCTGGCCCGCCGCCGACGCCACATGGCCGGCGCCACGCTCTGACCGACGGCCGAGCCGTCCATCCTGAGGCGGGTGCCCGCACCGGTGAACGCCGGAGCGGGCACCCGGGCGAACGCGTACGGAGGTGGGAACGTGGGCTGGCGCAGGCCCGGGTGGGCGGTCGCGGTCATCGCCCTGCTCGGCACCACCGGGCTCGCCCTGGTCACCGCCGGGGTGGCGACGGCCCCGCCGCGCCCGCCCCGGCCCGGGGTCGCCGACGCGCCGCCCGGGGCCCGCCCCCCGGCGCCGTCGGTGCCGCCGCTGGACCGGGCCGAACCGGTGGACGTGCGGATCCCGGCCATCGACGTGCGGGCCCCGATCGTCCCGGTCGGCGCCGACGCCGACGGGCGCCTGGAGGTGCCGCCGCTGGACCGACCCACCCTCGCCGGCTGGTACCGGCACGGAGTGAGCCCCGGCGAGACCGGCAACGCGGTGATCGTCGGGCACGTGGACTCCGCCGCCGGGCCGGCGGTCTTCTTCGACCTCGGCCGGCTCCGGGCCGGCGACACGGTGCGGATCACCCGCGCCGACGCCAGCGTCGCGACGTTCGCCGTCGACGGTGTCGCGTCGTACCCGAAGGACCGCTTCCCCACCGACCTGGTCTACGGCCCCAGCGGGGCGGCCGGCCTGCGCCTGATCACCTGCGGCGGCCGGTTCGACCGGCGCGTTGGCAGTTACGTCGACAACGTCGTCGTCTTCGCCACCCGGGTGCCGTGACCCACGGTTCGCCGGGCCCGAGTACGGTGGCCGCGCGGATGCCGGCGACGCGGAGGTGGACGGGTGGCGCAGCGGGTGAGGGAGCGGCTGCGGTTGTCGGCCGTGTTCGACCGGCTGCTCGGCCGGCCGGTCCCCGGGCAGCGCGAGCGGGAGCCGCGACGGTCCAACCCGGACGCCGTGGTGGACTGCGCCGTCTACGTCGACGGACGGCGCGAGCCGGGTCGCCCGCACTACGCCGACGCGTACGCCCGCTGTCGCCGCAGCCGCGGCGCCTTCGTCTGGTTGGGTCTGCACGAGCCGGACCCGGCGGTGATGGCGGCGGTCGGCCGCACGTTCGGACTGGACGACCTGACGGTCGAGCAGGCGCTCACCGACGGCCACCGCCCCACGGTGCGGCGCGACGGCGGCGTGACCCTGCTGGTGCTGCGCACCGCCGGGTACGTGGAGCACGCCGAACTGACCGACACCTCGGAGGTGATCGACACCGGCGACGTGATGGTGTTGCTCGGCGACCGCTTCGTCATCACCGTGCGGCACGGCGCCGCGGGCGCGCTCACCCCGGTCCGCGCCGACATCGAGCGCCGCCCGGCAGTGCTCGCCGAGGGCCCGTGGGCGGTGGCGTACGCGGTCTGCGGCCGGATGGTCGACCTCTACCTGGAGGTCGCCGGGCACGTGGAGCGGGACCTGGAACGGGTCGAGGAGACGGTCTTCGCGCGCGACCGGTCCGCCGACATCCAGCACATCTACCAGCTCAAGCGGGAGATCGTGGAGTTCAAGCGGGCGGTGCAGCCGTTGCAGGCGCCGCTGCGGTCGCTGCTCGACGAGCGCCCCGACAACCCGCCGCGCGGCCTGCGCCGCCGGTTCGTCGACGTGGACGCCCGGCTGACCCGGGCGGTGGACCGGGTCGCCGCCTACGACGACCTGCTCAACTCGATCCTGCAGTCCCGGTTGGCGCAGCTCGCGGTGGACCAGAACAACGACATGCGCAAGATCGCCGCCTGGGCCGCCATCGCCGCCACCCAGACCGGGATCGCCGGGATCTACGGCATGAACTTCGCCACCATGCCCGAGCTGAACTGGCGCTACGGCTATCCGGCCGCGCTGGGCCTGATGGCACTGGTCGCGGTCACCCTGCACCGCCTCTTCCGCCGCTCCGGCTGGCTCTGACCGGAGGTCGCCACCCGCCCGGTCAGGCCGAGCCGGAGATTCCCCGGCAGCGGCCTCGCGAGTTGGCCTGACCGTCGGCCGCTACCCTCGCCCACGTGATGTGGCAGCGGTACATGGCGGCTGTGGAGCGACGACCGGCTGCACGCCAACAGCGCCGGCCACGAGCGGATCGCCGCCGCGCTCGCGCACACCGTCGGGCTGCCGGAGACCGACGACGGTTGGACGCGCCCGCTGGAGATCGCACCGCGCCGTCGGCGCCACGAGGTGTTCCGCGCCGAGTTGGCCTGGACCCGCCGGCACCTGCTGCCCTGGCTGGTCCGGCATGCGCGCGGGCGGTCCTCCGGCGACGACCGGTCGCCAGGCGACCCGTGCCGCTGCCGGTCGAGAAAGCGATGACCGAGAACACAGCAACTGAGGAGTTGCACCATGCCGGGTGACCTAGACACGTTTCACGGCCTACCGGTCGTCGACTTCACCAGTGACGGTGACCTGCGGGAAGCAGCGTCGGTGGCATGGCGCGTGAGTGGTGGCGGGTGCGACAGCGACCAGAGCTTCGCGGAGACGTGGCAGCAGTTCCTCCAGGCGGTCGACCTCGCCGGGGTACGAGCCCTGGTATTCGGCGGCTGGGCGGACGCATATGAGTTCGACCCCGCGCCCATTCTCGACCTGGCCGTCGCCGCAGCGGACCGACTGACCGGCCTGCGAGCCTTTCACTTCGGGGACATCTCCTACGAGGATTGCGACATCTCCTGGATCCGGCAGACCGATGTGACCCCCCTGCTGAGCGCCTACCCACTGCTGGAGCGGTTCGAAGCGCGCGGCGGGCCAGGCATGGCCGTCTCACCGCTGCGCCACACTTCGCTGCAGTACCTAGAGTTCGAGAGCGCTGGCCTTCCGGTCCAGGTGGCGCGCGGACTCTGCGCCTCCGAGTTGCCCGCGCTGAAGGAACTGGAGCTGTGGCTCGGAGTCCGGGATCGCGGGGGCGACACCGCCGTTGCTGACCTGGCAGCGCTGCTCTCCGGCGAACGCTTCCCTGCGCTGCGTCACCTGGGACTGCTCAACAGCATGCTGCAGGACGAGATTGCTGCGGCGGTCGCCGAGGCTCCCGTCGTCGCACAGTTGCGGTCCCTGGCCCTGTCCATGGGCGCCCTGTCGGACACCGGCGCCGCGGCGCTTCTCAACGGCCGGCCGCTCACTCACCTGAGGTGGCTCGACCTCCAGCACCACTACCTCAGCGCGGCCATGATGCGTCGGCTGCGGGATGCCCTGGAGCCTTCCGGGGTCGAGATCGACCTCAGCGACGGTAGGAAGGACCCGGGCGACAGCAGGTGGCGCTACGTCGCGCTCCCCAGATGACATGTCGGCGGTCGTCATTGCGAGGGTTCCAGTCCGTCGACGCTCGGGGAAAGTCCCTGCGAGCCTGACCGACCGATCGGCCCACCGGCAGGGCCGATTTCCGTCGCGCCGACTGGTCCGATCCGGCCCGCGCCACGCGCCCGCGTGTACCGGCCGGCCGGACGCCCAGCACCTGCCGGCGTTTGACCGCCGGGGCCGGGGGAAGACGGTGCGCCCAGGGCCGATTCCCGAGGAGCGACGATGGCGGACGCAGGACGGGCCAGGAAGGCCACCGGGGCGCGCAAGGCCCCGATGAAGCGGACGGCGGCGGCGAAGAAGGTGGCGACGGCCACGAAACGGGCCACCGGGACGACCGCGGCCAAGACCCCGGGTGAGAAGCCGACATCGACGACGCCCCGGGTGGCCCGGAAGAAGGCCACCTCCGCCACGGCGGCCCCCACCCGCACCCGGAAGGCGCCGGCCACGGGCGCGCCGGCGAAGAAGGCGCCCGCGAAGAAGACGGCGAAGGCCGCCGCGACCCGTGCCGGCGCGGCCACGAAGGCACCGGCCCGCAAGGCAACGACCATGGAGTCCTTCGGCAACCGGCGGACAGCCCGGACGAGCGGCCGCTGACCCGGCCCGCACGACGGTGTTCCGGCGGCGAACCGGCGGCGGACCGAGCCGTCGGCGTACGGCGCCGGGGTCGGACGCCCGCGTGCCGGGTCCGGACGCCGGTCGCGGCGGACCGTCGGCCAGAATGGGCCCGTGGCGACCAGACCCCGCCGGAGCGCGGCCGACGACCCCGACCGGACCTGCCCGTGCGGGTCCGCCCAGCCGTACGCGCGGTGCTGCGGGCGACTGCACCGGGGCGAGGCCGACGCGGCGACGGCCGAGGCGCTGATGCGCTCGCGGTACAGCGCCTTCGCCGTCGGCGACACCGCCTACCTGCTGCGGAGCTGGCACTCCTCGACCCGGCCGCGCCGGCTCGACCTGGATCCGAGCCAGCGCTGGACGGGGCTGGAGATCGTCGACGCCGACCGGGGCGGGCTGTTCGACACCACGGGCGTCGTCGAGTTCCGCGCCCACTACCGCGCGGGCGGTCGGCCGGGGACGCAGACCGAGCGCAGCCGATTCGTCCGCGAGGACGGGCGCTGGGTCTACGTCGACGAGTTGCCCGGCTGACACCGGCCCGGCAGCCGCCGGGCCGGTGCGCCGCGGCTACCCGCCGGTGGGGAGGCCGGTGCGCAGGCCGAGGCCGTCGACCGCCGCCGAGACGAGTTCGTCCGGCGCCAGCGAGACGTCGAGCACCAGCACCGACTCGTCCGGGTGGGGCTGCTCCAGGGTCGCCAACTGCGACTCCAGCAGGCTCGCCGGCATGTAGTGCCCGGCACGCCGGGCCATCCGGTCCCGGATCACCTCGGCCGGCCCGTCCAGGTGGACGAACTCGACGCTCGGCGGCCCCTGGCGCAGCACGTCGCGGTAGGAGCGCTTCAGCGCCGAGCAGGCCAGCACCGTCGACACGCCCTCGGCGGAGCGGGCCGCCATCCATGCGGCCAGGTCGCGCAGCCAGGGCAGGCGCGCGGCGTCGTCCAGCGGCACGCCGGCCCGCATCCGCGCCACGTTGGCCGGCGAGTGGAACTCGTCCGCCTCGGCGAAGGTCAGGCCGGTACGGTCGCTGATGCCCCGGGCCACGGTCGTCTTGCCGGCCCCGGACACCCCCATCACGACCACGTGCCGGGTCGCGGCCGGGCCGCCCGGGCGGCTCTCACCAGTCATGGACCGTCCCGTCCTTGAGCCGGTTGAACGGCAGGTAGGCCGGCACGTACGGGAACTTCGCCGCGGCTTCCTCGTCGAGTTCCACGCCGAGCCCCGGCTGCTCGCCCGGGTGCAGGTAGCCGTCGGTGAAGGTGAACGACTGCCGGAAGACCTCGTTGGTGAGCGGCCCGTGCTGCATGTACTCCTGGATGCCGAAGTTGTGGATGGCGAGGTCCAGGTGCAGCGCGGCGGCCATGCCGACCGGCGAGATGTCGGTCGGGCCGTGGATGCCGGACTTGATCTGGTACTGGGCGGCGAAGTCGAGCAGCTTGCGCATGGCCGTGATGCCGCCGGTGTGGGTGACGGCGGAGCGCACGTAGTCGATCAGTTGCTCGCGGATGAGGGTCTGGTAGTCCCACACCGTGTTGAAGATTTCCCCGATGGCCAGCGGGGTGGTGGTGTGGTGGCGCACCAGCCGCAGCGCCTCCTGGTTCTCCGCCGGGGTGCAGTCCTCCAGCCAGAACAGGTCGTACGGCTCCAGGGCCTTGCCCAGCTTCGCGGCCTGGATCGGGGTCATCCGGTGGTGGCCGTCGTGCAGCAGCGGCAACTCCGGGCCGAACTCGTTGCGGACCGCCTCGAAGACGCCGGGCAGGTGGCGCAGGTAGGCGCGGGTGTCCCAGTCCTCCTCGGCCGGCAGCGGGGTGCGCTGCGCCGGCTCGTAGTCGTACCGCTTGCCGTCGGCGCTGGGCTGGGCGGCGACGCCGTACACGGCGTTGATGCCCGGCACGGAGGTCTGCACGCGGATCGACCGGAAGCCGAGCTCCAGGTGCCGGCGGATCGAGTCGAACAGCTCCGGGATGTCGCGGCCGGAGGCGTGGCCGTAGGCCATGATGCCGGTGCGGGAGGCCCCGCCCAGCAGCTGGTACAGCGGCATGCCGGCGGCCTTGGCCTTGATGTCCCACAGCGCCACGTCCACCGCCGCGATGGCCGCCATGGTGACCGGCCCGCGCCGCCAGTACGCCGAGCGGTACAGGAACTGCCAGGTGTCCTCGATGCGGTGCGGGTCGCGGCCGATCAGCAGCGGGACGACGTGGTCGCGCAGGTACGAGGCGACCGACAGTTCGCGGCCGTTGAGGGTGCCGTCGCCCAGGCCGGTGATCCCGTCGTCGGTGGTGATCTTCAGGGTGACGAAGTTGCGGTCGGGGCTGGAGACGATGACGTCAGCGGCGACGATCTTCACGGGATGCCTTTCTTCTACAGGTGCGCGGGGCGGCTAACGGAGAACACTGCCCGTCTCGTGGCCGTCGAGAAGGGACAGTTCGGCGCGGCGGGGCAGCCCTTCGCAGTCGCCTCGGCTGGAGACCGCGAAGGCGCCGAGGGTGGCCGCGCGGCGCAGGCGACCGGCCAGGTCGAGCCCGTCGAACCAGCCGGACAGGTAGCCCGCGGTGAACGCGTCCCCGGCGCCGACGGGGTCGACGGCGGTCACGGTCAGCGCCCCGACGTGCTGGACGCCGTCCGGGGTGTGCGCCCGGGCCCCGTCGGCGCCCAGCTTGACCAGGACGGTGTCCACGCCCCGCCCGAGCAGGTCCGCCACGACCGTGGCCTCGTCGGCCCCCGGGTCGCCGACGAGGTCGAGCTCGTCGGCGGAGGCGATGACGACCGAGGCGTACCCCGCCAGCGGGGTGAGCACCTCGCGGGCGGCGTCGCGGGACCAGAGGCGGGCGCGGTAGTTGACGTCGAGGCAGACGGGGATGCCCGCCTCGGCCGCGGCCTCGGCGGCCCAGCGGGTGGCCGCGCGGGCGGTGTCGGACAGCGCCGGGGTGATCCCGGTCAGGTGCAGCATTCCGGCGCCGGCGGCCAACGGCGTCCGCAGGTCGTCGGCCCGCAGCGCCGACCCGGCCGATCCGGCCCGGTGGTACTGCACCCGGGTCAGGTCGGCGGTGCGCTGCTCCAGGAACATCAGGCCGGTCGGCCGGTCCGGGTCGCGGGTCACGCCGTCGACACCGACGCCCTCGGCGCGCAGCTGCCGCAGCGTGTACTCGCCGAACTCGTCGGTGCTCACCCGGCCGGCCCAGGCGGCCCGGTGGCCCAGCCGGGCCACCCCCACCGCCACGTTGGACTCGGCGCCGGCCAGGTGCATGGTCAGCGGCCCGCCGGCGGCGAGCGGGCCGGCGGAGCGCAGCGACACCATGGTCTCGCCGAAGGTGAGCAGGTCGGGCGCGGTCATGACGCGGCCGGCTCCCGCACGGCGGCGAGGTAGGTGCGGGCCCGCGTCCGCAGCGCGTCCAGGTCACCGCCGGAGGCGGCGTCGCCGACCAGCGGCCCGCCGACGCCGACCGCGATCGCGCCGGCCTTCAGGTAGCCGGGCACGTCGGCCAGGCCGACGCCGCCGACCGCGACGAACGGGATGTCCGGGAACGGATCGCGCACCGCCTTGAGGTACGCCGGGCCGCCGACCGACGACGGGAACAGCTTGATCGCCGACGCGCCCATCCGCATCGCGGTGTACGCCTCGGTCGGGGTGAACGCGCCGGCGGCGACCGGGATGCCCCGGCGGGCCGCCTCGGGGATCGACTCGACCACGGCCGGCGTCACCACGAACTGGGCGCCCGCGGCGGCCACGTCGGCCACGTCGGCGGCGGTGAGCACGGTGCCGGCGCCGACCAGGGAGCCGGCGGGGGCGACCCCGCGCAGCGCCTCGACGGCCCGCAGAGCGTCCGGCGTGGTGAGGGCCACCTCGACGAGGCGTACGCCCTCCTCGAGCAGGGCGGTGCCGGCGGCGATCGCGCCGGCGGTGTCGGTGCCCCGGATGACCGCGAGGATGCGGGCGTCGGTGAGTTCGGCGGTGAGGTCGAGGGTCATGTGATCACCATTCTGCGTAGGAGCCGTCACGGTGCCGCCACGTGGGGCTGCGCCACGAGTGGCCGCGCTTGTCCGCCGTTCGCACGGCGTGTTCGTCGATCTCGATGCCGAGTCCGGGCGCCGTGAGCCGCTCGACGTACCCGTCGACGAACGTCAGCGGGGTCTTGTCGAGGCAGTAGTCGAGCACCTCGGCGCCGAGGTTGTAGTGGATGCCGATGCTCTGTTCCTGGATCAGGTAGTTCGGCGTGGCGAAGCCGACCTGCAGGCAGGCCGCGAGGGCGATCGGCCCGAGCGGGCAGTGCGGGGCGAGCTGCACGTCGTACACCTCGGCCAGCGCGGCGATCTTGCGGACCTCGGTGATGCCGCCGGCGTGCGAGAGGTCCGGCTGGGCGACCGCGATGCCGGCCTGCAGCACCGGCAGGAACTCCTGCCGGCTGTAGAGCCGCTCCCCCGTCGACACCGGCGTGGTGGTGGAGCGGACGAACTCGCCGATGAGGTGCGAGTTCTCCGGGACCACCGGTTCCTCGAGGAAGAACGGCCGGTACGGCTCGAGCAGCGGGGCGACCCGGCGGGCGGTGGCGAGGGTGAAGCGGCCGTGGAAGTCGACCGCCACGTCCCGCTCGTCGCCGAGCACCTCGCGGGCGGCGGCCACCCGTTGGACGACGCCGTCGAGTTCGGCGACCGACGCGACCGGGCTCATCTTCCCGGACGCGTTCATCTTCACCGCGGTGAGGCCGGTCTCGACGGCGGCGGCGATCTGGTCGCGGACCTCGGCGGGTTCGTCGCCGCCGACCCAGCCGTAGACCCGGATCCGGTCCCGGACCGGGCCGCCGAGCAGCTGGTGCACCGGCGCGCCGAAGTGCTTGCCGGCGATGTCCCACAGCGCCTGGTCGAGCCCGGACACGGCGCTGGCCAGGATCGGCCCGCCCCGGTAGAACGAGCCCTTGGTCATGACCTGCCAGTGGTCCTCGATGCGCAGCGCGTCCTGGCCGATGAGCAGTTCGCTGAGCTGCTCGACGGCGGTGCGGACGGTCTCGGAGCGGCCCTCGCAGGTCGCCTCGCCCCAGCCGACGATGCCGGAGGAGGTCTGCACCCGGACGAACAGCCAGCGCGGCGCGACGAGGAAGGTCTCGACCTTTTCGATTGTCGTCATGGCGTCCTCAGCCCTTCGTGGCGCCGGCGGTCAGGCCGGAGACGATGTACTTCTGCACGAACAGGGCGATCACCATGATCGGCACGGTGACCACGGTGGCCGCGGCCATCAGGCCGCCCCAGTCGATGCTGGCGTAGCCGACGAAGTCGAAGATCGCCACGGGGAGCGTCTTGGTGTCGGCGCCGGAGAGCACGAGGGCGAACATGAAGTTGTTCCAGGAGAAGATGAAGGACAGGATCCCCGCGGTGGCGATGCCGGGCACCGACAGCGGCAGGGTGATCCGCCGGAACGCGCCGATGTGGGTCAGCCCGTCGACGAGCGCCGCCTCCTCGAGTTCGCTCGGCAGGCCGTCGAAGTAGCCCATCATGATGTAGACGATCAGCGGCAGCGACACGAACATGTGGCTGAGGATCAGCACGGTGAACCCGCCGACCATCTGCAGGTTCGAGAAGACGTAGTACCAGGGCACCAGCAGCGAGACGCCGGGGATGACCCGGGCCATGAGCACGACGAGCGCGGACTTCTTCATGTTGAAGCGGCTCATCGAGTACGCGGCGGGCACGCCGAGCAGGAGCGACAGCACGGTCGCCGCGAACGCCACCCAGAGGCTGTTGCCGATGAACTGGACGTAGTTCGCCTGCTCCAGCACCGTGCCGTAGTTGTCCAGGGTGGGCGAGAAGGAGAACGCCTTGTCGGTGTCGTAGATGTCGACGTTGGTCTTCAGCGACGCGAGGATCATCCAGAGCAGCGGCGCCATCAGCGAGAACACCACGACGACCAGGGCCACCGCCCGGAAGACCTTGAACGGCCTGCTCGGCTTCATCGGTCCAGCCCCTTCTTGCGGTAGGTCAGGGCCCACATCACCCCGATGATGATCAGGAAGAAGATGATGAGGACCGTCGACGAGACGCCGTAGTCGTTGTAGTCGAAGCTGAGGCCGTAGGCGTAGACGTTGAGGGTCTCCACCTCGTGGAACGACCCGCCGCCGCGCCCCTTGGTGGCGTAGAGGATGTCGAAGGTCTTCAGGGCGTCGATGCCGCGCAGCAGGACCGCGACGATCACGGTAGGCATCAGCAGCGGCAGGGTGACGTGCCGGAACCGCTGCCAGGTGCTGGCGCCGTCGATCAGCGCCGCCTCCTGCGGCTCGTCGGACAGCGACGTCAGGCCGGCGAGCAGGATCAGCACGACCATCGGCGTCCACTGCCAGATGTCGATGAACATCGTCGTGGGCAGGGCCGAGCTCTGCCCGGACAGCCAGGGCTGGGGGCCGATCCCGACCCAGCCGAGCACCTGGTTCGCCATGCCGATGTTGGGGTCGAAGATCAGCCGCCACATCATGCCGACCGCGACCGGGGTGGCGACCAGCGGCAGCAGGATCGCGACGCGGACCCACTTCTCACCGCGGAACGGCCGCCACAGCAGCAGGGCGATCGCCATGCCGAGCACGACCTCGAAGAGGAGCACGACGCCGGTGAAGAGGGCGGTGCGCCACACGGCCGGCCAGAAGCGGTCGGTGTCGGTGAGCACGTCGAGGTAGTTCTGGAAGCCGATGAACTCGCTCTCGGCGCGTACCGAGCCCTCGGCGTCGGTCAGGCTGAGGTACCCGGTCCAGGCCACCGGGAAGACGATCAGCACGGCGACGAACGCCATGGCGGGTGCCGCGAAGAGCCACTTGCGGTGCTCGTTGGCCCAGCGCGACCAGGCCGAGGTCTCCGGGGACGCCGGACGCGCCTCGGTCGATCTTTTGACTGGTGTGGTGACGGCTGACATGAGGTCTCCGGGTGGGGGGTCAGGGCCAGCGTCCCGACGCGGGGTGGCGGAGCCGGTCGGCTCCGCCACCTGCGCTTCGGGCTACTTCGCCTCGTCGTCGAGGAACTTCTGGAACGCCTCGTTGGCCGCGTCCGCCGAGGCGGCCGCGTCCTTGCCGGTGATCGCGTCGACGATCGGCTGGCCGACGATCTCCCGCGCCTGGGCGACCTTCACGACCAGCGGACGGTCGTGGCCCACGCCGTTGGCGGTGCTGACCGTGGTGGCCTCGGCGAGGTCCTTCGGGTAGCTCGCCGAGCCCTCCGGGTTCTCCCAGACGGACGTACGGGCGCTGGGAACGCCGGCCTTCTGCTGCGCCAGCGCCTGCTCCTTGCCGGCCGCCCACTGGATGAACTTCCAGGCGTTGTCCTGGTTCTTGGACGTCTCGTTGACGCCGAGCGCCCACGAGGGGATGTTGTACGGCTTCGAGCCGGCCGGGCCGGCCGGGAAGGCGGCGAACCCGACGGTCTCGGAGACCTTCGACTTGGCCGGGTCGGTGGCGTTCTTGTAGAGCGAGTTGGCCTCGGTGTAGAAGGCCGCCTTGCCCTGGGTGAAGATCGCCATCGCCTCGGACCAGCTCATGTCGGTGCTGATGTTCTCCGGGCCGTGCTCGCGCAGCAGCCCGCCGTAGTAGGCGTACGCCTGCTTGGCCTGGTCGGTGTTGACCGACGCCTTGCCGTTGGCGTCGACGAAGTCGCCGCCGAAGCTGTAGAGGAAGCTGGAGAACTGCGTTACGGCGGCCGCCTTGCCGGTGCGGGACACGAAGCCCGCAACGCCCGGGTTGTCCGCCTCGACCTTGGCCGCCTGCGCCTTGAGCTCGTCGAGGGTCTTCGGCGGGGCCGTGAAGCCGGACTTCTCCAGCAGGTCCTTGCGGTAGTAGAGGACCTCCTGCTCGGTGATGATCGGCACCCCGACCAGCTTGTCCTCGTAGCTGGTGGCCTGCACCGGCCCGGTCTGGAAGTCGCCGAACTCGAACGCGCTGTCCGACTTGGCCTTGTCGGTCAGGTCGGCCAGGTACTTGTTCTTGGCGAACAGCTTCCCCTCCTGCAGGGGCCGGTACATCATCACGTCGATGTCGCTGGATCCGGCGTTCAGCTTGACGTTGTACTGGTCGGAGAGCTGGTCCTCGCCGAGCTGGGTCACCTCGACCTTGAGGCCCGTCTGCTTCTCGAACTCCGGCAGCGCCTTCTTGATGTTGTCCGTCCAGACGTGGTTCACCAGCGTCACGCGCACGGTGTCCGAGCCGCCGGCGTCGTCCCCGCCACCGCAGGCGGACAGGCCGAGGGCGACGACCATCGCCAGGGAAGTCCCGATAACTGATCGACGTCTCACGTCCATCTCTCCTTATGCCGTGGCCGTGGCCGGGCCCGACGTGGGGCCGCCACCTCCCTGTTTACATCCGCTTAACGTCGGGATGCTAGGCCGAAAAAGCAGATTTATTCAAGAGGTAGACCCAACTGATATGATCCGCCGTGTGAAACCGTCCTCCCCAGGGGTCGCAGTCGCCCCGATCGCCCCTGCCGAGGCCGGGCTGCACGCACGCGTCCTCGACCACCTCGGCACGGCCATCTGCGGTGGCGAACTGGCGGCCGGGGCCGTCCTCAACATCGACGAACTGGTCGAGCGGTACGCCGTGTCCCGCTCGGTCGTCCGCGAGGTCCTGCGGGTGCTCGCCTCGATCGGGTTCATCGAGACCCGCCGACGGGTCGGCGTCATGATCCGTCCGACGGACGCCTGGAACGTCTTCGACCCGCAGGTGATCCGCTGGCGGCTCGCCTCGTCCGGCCGCATCGCCCAGCTCCGCTCGATCACCGAGCTGCGCACCGCCATCGAGCCGCACGCCGCCCTGCTCGCGGCCAGCCGGGTCGGTCACGACGAGGCGAGCGACCTCGTCGGGCTCGCGGCGAAGATGTGGGCCGCCGGCAAGGCCGGCGACGAGGAGCGCTTCCTGCGGCTCGACATCGAGTTCCACCGGCGGGTGCTGGTCGCCTCCGGTAACGAGATGTTCGTCCGGTTGCAGGAGCTGGTCGCGGAGGTGCTCACCGGCCGGCACCAGCACCACCTCATGCCCCACCACCCGCACGAGCAGGCCCTCCAACTGCACGCGGAGGTGGCCCAGGCGATCCAGCGGCGCGACGGCGAGCGCGCCCGGCGGGCCATGGTGCAGCTCATGGAGCAGGCCTTCGACGAGATGAGTTCGATCTGGGAGCAGACCGGCGAAACCGCCGGCCCCTGACCGCTGCCCCGACCCGTCCCGCTCCCGTCGTCCTTTCGCCCGGCGTATGCTGGTGGCGGCGCCGTCCCGCGCCTCACCTCCCTACCGGTGCTCACGCCACCGGCGTCGCGGAGGCAAAGGGAGCCTCGCGTTCTCGGGATGCCGTGCCACATGCCCTGATCCGGCGCGGTCGACGGGAGCGTGGGTCCCTGCGACCCGCGCCGTCGACGAGGGAGCATGTGATGACGCGTGACAAGTCGTTCAAGACCCGGGTCCGGGCCCGGATGGACAAGACCGGCGAGAGCTACACGACCGCCCGCCGGCAGCTCGTCGCCCGGTCGACCGCCGCCGCGCCCGAGCCCGCCGCCGCACCGCCCGCGCCGCCGAAGCCCGCGCCGCGCGCGACGTCGTCGGGCACGGCGGTGCAGACCGCGCGGATCTCCGACGCGCTCGTCCGGGAACGCACCGGCCGCGGCTGGGACGAGTGGTTCGCCCTGCTCGACGCCTGGGACGCCACCGGGCGTACGCACACCGAGATCGCCCGCTGGCTGGTCACCACGCACGAGGTGCCGGGCTGGTGGGCGCAGAGCCTCACCGTCGGGTACGAACAGACGCGCGGCCTGCGCGCCCCCGGTCAGCGGCGCGGCGGCGGCTTCTCCGCCGCCGGCAGCCGCACGGTGGCCGTACCGGTGCGGCGGCTCTTCGACGCCTTCGCCGACGACGCGCTGCGCCGCCGGTGGCTGCCCGACGCGGAGGTCCGGGTCCGCACCGCCACCGCGCCCCGGACGTTCCGCGCCGACTGGGGCGACGGGTCGACCCGGCTCGTGGTGGGCTTCGCCGCCAAGGGCGAGACGAAGTCCCGGGTGTCCGTCCAGCACGAGAAACTGACCGGGGCGGAACAGGCGGCCGAGCTGAAGGCGTACTGGCGGGACCGGCTGGCCGCGCTCAAGCACCTCCTGGAAGGCACGGGCCGATGAGCACACGTCCGTCGCCGGCACCACCCCTCCGATCCGGCCACCAGCGGTCGGACCGGCACCTCGCCGGCTGACGGCGCGCCGGCCCGGCGGCGGTCACGCCGACCGCCGCCGGGCCCGTCGTCAGCCGACGCGACCGGCGGCCACCCGACCCGGCCCGCCTCGGGACCGCCGGCCGCCGCCCGTCACCAGGAGCAGCGCGACGATCAGGTACGGCACAGCGGCCACCGCGAAGGCGAACCCGTTGCCGGCCCCGGTGGCGAGCAGGCCGTACCCGCCGTAGACGGCGATGATCGTCACGTCGGTGGCCATCCCGGCGAGCGAGGTGACCGTGGCCCGGCTGCTGCCGGTGACCCGGGCCTGCAAGCGGGCGTCGGCGAGCACGGTGGCGAGTTGGAAGCCGCAGAACGCGGCCGCGACCAGCACGAACCCGACGGGCCGGGCGAGCAGCGCCCCGGCGGCCAGGGCCACGCCGGACACCGCCAGCAGCCCGGCGTACCCGCGGGTGGTCAGCCGCTCCCCCGCCGGGGCGAGCAGGCCGCCGGCGCTCACCCCGGCCCAGATGAGCAGGAGCAGCAGCGGCACGCTCGCCTCGGCGACGCCGGTGTCCCGCGCCAGCAGCGGCGTGTACTCCTCGAGGGCCCCCCAGACCGCCGCGACCGCCGCGACCAGCAGCACCGCCGCGCGGACGGCCCGGTCGGCGTGCGCCTCGGCGAGCCCGGCGCGCAGGCTCGCCCACCAGCCGAGGTCGCCGTCCTCGTCGCCCGCGTCCCGTCCCGCCTCGGCGGCCCGCCCGGTCCACTCCTGGCTGGCGGTCGCGGCCGGGCCGGCGGTGGTGGCCGCTGCCGGCCCGGCTGCGGGAGCGGCAGCGGCCACCGGGGCGTCGCCCCGCCGGTGTTCGGGGAAGCGGGTGGCGACGGCGGCGGCGAGCAGGCAGGCGAGCACGCTGGCCACGCCCACCGCCGGGTAGCCGCCGACGGCGAACACCGGGCCGGCCAGGACGATCGAGGCGAGCACGCCGAGCGTCTCGGCCGTCCTGGCCCGGCCGATGACGCGGGCGTACCGGCCGGCGGCGTCGAGCCGGTCGAGTTCGTCGAAGACCAGCGCCTCCAGCGCACCCGAGGCGAGCGCACCGCCGGCGCCCCACAGCACGAACCCGACGGCGAAGGCCGGATACGAGGGGACGAGCACCCAGAGCGCGAAGCCGGCGGCCGTGACGAGCGGGGCGAGGGCGAGCAGCAGCCGCCGGGAGACCGCGTCGGCGAAGGCGCCGGAGGGCACCTCCAGCAGGATGCCGCTGGCCGACCAGATCACGAACAGCGAGGAGATCTGCCAGACCGACAGGCCGGTGTCGCTGAACAGCAGCGCGTACAGCGGATAGAGCAGAACGAGTTCACCGAGGAACGCGTACCCGTAGAGGATGGCCGCCAGCCGGCGGACACGCGGATCGGGCACGCGCACAGTGTGGACAGTCATGAAGCCTTCCCGTGGAGACGAAGCGGACGCCGGACGTACGGCGTCCGCGGCGGCCCACGGGGGCGACCGTCAGCGGTGCATCAACATCGCCACGTCATGCCGGCGATGTTAGGCGGCGGCCCTGACGGCCATGCCGTACCGCGACACGCGTCGGGGTGGGACCCGTGCGGATCCCACCCCGGAACGCGGCGGC
The DNA here is from genome assembly GCF_055586845.1 of Micromonospora sp. NPDC049139. NCBI lineage: Bacteria > Bacillati > Actinomycetota > Actinomycetes > Micromonosporales > Micromonosporaceae > Micromonospora > Micromonospora sp. NPDC049139. The sequence continues at coordinate 251,109 of NZ_JBVJHK010000001.1, forward strand.
GCGGTCAGCGGCGGAACTTCTCCTGTCCCATCGGCGGGATGACCATGGTGGCCTCGGCGTCCTGGCCGGTCGGCTGCGCCGGGACCGTGGCGCCCGTCGAGGTGACCTGGGTGGCGTCCGGGTCGACGTGGGGCGCGGCCGGGTCGGCGGGGCGCGGCACGACCTGGGTGGCGTCGGCGTCCACGGCCGGGCCGGCGGGTTCACCGGCACGGACGACCTGGGTGGCGTCGGCGGCCGGCTCGGTCAGGTGGGTCTCGGTGTCGCGGCGGCCGGCCTGGTAGGCGCGGGCGTGCGTGGCGATCAGGTGCGACTCCTGCTCGGCGCGGGTCAGCCAGGACTCCCAGCGGCTCTGCATCGGACGGACCAGACCGCCGCCGACCCCGACGACGAGGATGCCGCCGACGGTGGCGAGCACGGCGACCAGCACCGGGGTGGTCACGGCGGTCGCCACACCGATCTGGTTGAGGGCGGCGATGACGCCGAGGCCGAGGATGAACACCGAGGCGATGCTGGCCAGGATGCGGCCGTACGACAGCCCGCCCAGGGCGCCGCTGATGATGTCCTTGACGGCGTTGGCGATCGCGGCGGCGACCACGACGATGACGATCGCGACGAAGGCACGGGGCAGCCAGGCGATCACGCCGGCGATCAGGTCCGAGACGGGGTTCGGGCCCCAGATGCCGAACGCGAGCTGGAGGGTCACCAGCAGCACGCCGTAGTAGGCGAGCTTCGCGACGATGTCGCTGGCGTCGTACCGGGACCGGGCCAGGGCCCGGCGGATCCCGCCGCGCTCCACCGCGCGGTCGAAGCCCACCCGCTCCAGCACCTTGTCGACGATCTTGAGCACGGCCTTGGCGATCAGCCAGCCGACCACCAGGATCGCCACGAAGGCCACGGCCTTGGGCAGGAACAGCATCACCGAGCGGAGGGCGTCCCCCACCGCGTCGCCGAAGTCGTCTCTCATGGGAATCCTCCACACGGGTGTCCGTCTCGTCGCGCCCGACCTACCCTCGGCGCCGGCCGGGGAAACACCGGTCGGCGCCGGGCGGCGTCGCGTCGACGCGACGGTGCCGGCGGGGCCGCGCGCCCGCTCGGCCGGGAGGGTCAGCGGCGCCGGCAGTCGTAGGCGACCGGGGCCTGGGCCTGCACCGGGGACGGCGAGGTGATGTTGACCGTGGCCGTCTCGGTCGTGGTGCCCACGCCGCTGAAGGCCCAGCGCAGCGTCAACTCGACGGTGCGCTGGCCGCGGCCGACCCGCTCGGTCAGCAGGCTGCCGGGGGCGCTGCCACTGCGCAGCCACTGGTAGCGGATCTCCCCCGCCCGGCCGTTGGTCGACACGGTGGCCACCACGTCGACGGTGACGTCGCACCGGTCGCCGGCCGGCCGCGGCACCGCCACCGTGACCCCGGTGACCTCCAGAGGGCTGATCCGCTGCCAGAGATAGAGGCCGACGACGGCGAGCAGCGCGACGGTGAGCACGGTGGAGAGCACCGAGGTGACGGTCCGCCACGCCGGCCGCCGCCGGCGCGGGGGCGTCGGCACGGGCCAGGCGGGCGCGACCGGTGGGGTGGCCGGCACGCCCGGCCCGAACCGCACCTCGCCGCCCGCGGGCGCGGGCGACGCTCCCGTACGCCCGCCGAAGACCGTCCCCGGCCCGGCCCCGGTGGTACGCCCCGTCCCGACCGCGGTCACCGGGCCCGTCGGCTCCTGCCCGCTCGGCTGCGCCGTCCACGGCCCGGACCGCCCACCCGGATCGACCGGCAGCCGGCCGGGGTCCACGTGCGTGGACGGCACGGGACCGGCGGGCGGGGCTACCCGCCACCCCGGCGCGAGGTGCGCCGTGGGCTCTCCCCCGCCGAGGTGCCCGGTGGCGTCCCCAAGGTTCAGGTGCGCCGTAGCTTCCCCCTGGGCCAGGTGTGCCGTGCCGTCTCCGGCGGCCGGGTGCCGCGTCGTCGGTGCGCCGCCGAACAGGGGCGCGGCCGGCTCGCCGGAGCCGAGGTGCGCCGTGGGCTCGCCGGAGCCCGGGTACGCCGTCGGCTCGCCGGAACGCACATAGGCGGTCGGCTCGCCGGAGCCCGGGTAGGCCGTGGGCTCGCCGGAGCCCAGGTAGGCCGTCGGGTCACCAGAGGCCAGGTGTGCCGTGGGCTCGCCGGCACTCACGTGCGCGGTGGGTTCGTCGGAGGCGGGGTGTGCGGTGGGCCCGGTCGGCTGCGGGAGGCCGTCGAGCCGGGCGGTCGCCGCGCCGTCGACGGGCAGCCGGTGGGTGGGCAGCGCCTCGGTCTGGTCGTTCGGCTGGGTCACGGCGGCCCGCCCTCCGTCATCGTGGTCGACATCCGGGTCACCGATCAGCCCGGGGTGCAGAACGGGTAGAGCGTCACGTGGACCGGTGAGCTCTCGGGCGAGGCGTTGCCGGCCTCGTCGACCGCGACGACCCGGACCGGGATCCGGGTGCTGTCGCCCGGCCGGGGCAGGTCGCGCAGGACGCCGCGGAACAGTCCACGACGGTCGGCCGTCATGGGCACCTCCGTGGTGCGGCCGTCCAGGGTGTACCGGAAGCTGACCCGCAGTCTCCCGGCCGTCGTACGGTCGTCGGAGACGACGGCGGACACGGTGCTGGACGTGGGCCCGTACAGACAGCCCTCGGGGTCCATCGCGGTCGGGCTTGCCGCGACCTGCCCGACGGAGGGCGCGACGGTGTCCGCCGGCGGTGGCGGGCTGGTGCTGGCCGACGCGGTCGGCGAGGCGGAAGCGGACGGGGACGACGACGCGCTCGGGCCGGTTGACGCCGGGGCGGCCGTCGTCGCGGTGGGCGTGGCGGACGCCGGGACGGGGGTCGCCGCCGCCGTCGGCGTGGGCGGCGCGGCGGCCGGGGCGGACGCCTCGCCGGTCGGACCCGCCGTCGCCTGCGGGGCGGCCGCCGCCGGCACGGTCTCGTCGCGGCTGGCGTAGCTCAGCCCGGCCCCGCCGACCAGCAGTGCGGCGACCAACCCGCCGCCGAGCAGCGCCGCGCGGGCCCGGCCCGCGCGCAGCCAGGTCCACCGGCCGGTGCCCCCGCCCAGTGCGGTGCTGGCCAGGCTGGTGGCCCCGCCGGTGCCGTCGGGGAACGGGAAGAGGGCGGCGAGCAGGGCCGCCCGGCGGGCCAGCTCGCGCAGGCCGCGCTCCTCCCACTCCGGTCCGTACGCGCCGGCCGCCACCTGCTCCAGCACGGCGAGGAAGACCTGCGCGGGTTGCGGTCGCTCGGCCGGTTGCTTGGCCATGCCGTGCCGCAGCAGGTCGTGCACCGGCTCGGGAGCCGGGTCGGTGGGGATCGGCGCCCGAGCGTGCTGCTGGTGCAGGGTGAACAGGTCCCGCCCGTCGTAGGGCGGCCGACCGGTGAGGCACTCGTAGAAGGTGGCGGTGGCCGCGTAGATGTCGCAGGCCGGGCTGGCCGGGGCGCCCGTCCACTGCTCGGGGGCCATGTAGCGGGGGGTGCCGGTGACGCTGACCCCGGAGGTCTCCCCGACCGGCATCGCGATGCCGAAGTCGGCCAGCTTGCTGGTGCCCTCGGCGGTGACCAGCACGTTCTCCGGCTTGTAGTCGCGGTGCACCACGCCCCTGGCGTGCGCGGCGCCGAGCCCGGCGAGCGATCCCTTGAGAACGCACAGCGCCGACTCCGCGGTGGTGGGGCCGTGCGCGCGCAGCATCTGCCGCAGCGATACGCCGTCGACCAGCTCCATGACGATCGCCGCGCCGGCGGGCGACTCGACGTACTCGTAGAGCCGGGAGACGTGCGGGTCGTCGATCTCGGCCAGCAGCCGGGCCTCGTCCCGGAACGCGGTGCGGAACGAGGGGTCGTCACCGATGCCGCTGGTGAGGTACTTGATGGCGACCGGGGTGCCGGTCGCGTCGTGCACGGCGAGGTCCACCCGGCCGGACGCGCCGGCGCCGAGCTGCCGGACCGGGCGGTAGCCCGAGACCTGCCAGCCGGTCACGCGCTCACCTCCCCACCCCGGAACGGACAGCCTCCGTGGCTGCCTCGGTGGCCATTGTGGTCGCGCCGGGCGGTGGATCCATCGGCGCAACGGCTGCTTCCGGGCTCCGGACGTCCCGCTCGGCGCGGCGGGGTGACGGCATGGTCGGTAACGGACACCGCCCACTCGTAGCACCCTCTCGCAAGCGTCGTCGCCGAGCGGGCGGCCACCCGCCGGCTCGGCGGGCGGTGGTCGTACCCGGGCAGCCGGGCGAACCGGCGACGGAGGCGGCGGCGCGCCGAGGTCGGCAGGCGCGGGCCGGCGAGGGGTCAGGCCGGGGGTCGGTGGCGGCCGTCGCCGGGCGCGGCGGTGGGTGCCGGTGCGGCGCGCTCCGCCGCGGGGGGCTGCGCCGCCGGCGGCTCGGCTTCGCGCGTGGGTGCGGCGGCGTGGGTGAACTTGTCGAAGAAGCGCAGCAGCTCGACCGGGAACGGCATCACCAGGGTGCTGTTCTTCTCCGCCGCCACGTCCACGACGGTCTGCAGCAGCCGGAGCTGGTACGCCCCGGGGGTCGCCGCCATCGCCCGGGACGCGTCGGCGAGCCGGCGGGACGCCTGGTACTCGCCGTCGGCGGCGATCACCCGGGCGCGGCGCTCGCGTTCCGCCTCGGCCTGGCGGGACATCGACCGCTTCATCCCCTCGGGCAGCGCGACGTCCTTGACCTCGACCCGCTCGATGAGCAGCCCCCACGGCTTCTCGGTCGGCGCGTCGATGACGGCCTTCAGCTCGGTGTTGATCCGCTCCCGGTCGCCGAGCAGGGTGTCCAGGTCGGCCTTGCCGATCACCGACCGCAGCGCGGTCTGCGCCACCTGGAGCACGGCCGCAGGGTAGTCGCGGACGTTGACCAGCGCCTTCACCGGGTCGACGACCCGGTAGTAGACGACCGCGTCGACGGTGAGGGTGACGTTGTCCCGGGTGATGGCGCCCTGCGGGGGCACGCCGATCACGGTCGTCTGCATGCTGACCCGGACCATCCGGTCGGCGATCGGGACGATCAGGCGCAGGCCGGGCTCGCGGACCGGTTGCAGCACGCGGCCGAAGCGGAAGACGATGCCGCGCTGGTACTGCTGTACAAGCCGGATGCTCAGGGCGCCGACGAGCGCGAAGAACACGACCACGATCACCGCGCCGATCACGACGGCTTCCACGGCACCCCCGATCCGTTCGGCTCCCCGGGCCCCCCCTTTCCCGCTGCGTCGCCGGATAGTCCTGCCTCTCCGGCGGTCGTCCGGTCGGCCGCCGGCGTCCCTCGGGGCAGATCGGTGGTTGCCGGACGCCGGGCCGATTTCCTGGCTACGGTACGGGGAGCAGGCCGGCGGGGGCTGCCCGGCCGTGGGTCGGGCGGTCCGGCAGCACCGGGCCGAGGAAGGCCGATCGCTGGAGGCGATGCCGGTGACGATGGAAGCAGAGCGCACTCTCCGCGCCGACGAGATCACCGAGCTGGGCGAGCTCGCCGCGCAGTTGCGGGTGGACGCGATCCGGTGCAGCACCCGAGCCGGGTCCGGTCACCCGACCTCCAGCCTGTCCGCCGCGGACCTGCTCGCCGTGCTGGTCACCCGGCACCTGCGCTACGACTGGTCGGATCCGGGCGCTCGCGCCAACGACCACCTGATCTTCTCCAAGGGCCACGCCTCGCCCCTGCTGTACGCGGTCTTCAAGGCGGTCGGGGTGATCAGCGACGAGGAGCTGGTGGAGACCTACCGCCAGTTCGGCTCGCGCCTGCAGGGGCACCCGACACCGGTGCTGCCCTGGGTCGACGTGGCCACGGGCGCGCTCGGCCAGGGGCTGCCCGTCGGTGTCGGGATCGCGCTGGCCGGCCGGTACCTCGACCGGCTGCCGTACCACGTCTGGGTGTTGTGCGGGGACAGCGAGACGGCCGAGGGCTCCATCTGGGAGGCGCTGGACAAGGCGAGCCACTACGGGCTCGGCAACCTGACGGCGATCGTGGACGTGAACCGGTTCGGGCAGCGGGGGCCGACCGAGTTGGAATGGGACCTGGACACCTACCGGCGGCGGGTCGAGGCGTTCGGCTGCCGGGCGGTCGTCGTCGACGGTCACGACCTCGCCGCCGTCGACGAGGCGCTGGGCCGCGCCCGGCAGGCGACGGGCCCGACCGTGGTGCTCGCCCGAACCGTGAAGGGCAAGGGCGTACCCGAGGTCGAGAACAAGCCGGGCTGGCACGGCAAGCCGTTCAAGCCCGACCTGGCCGACCGCGCCGTCGACGCGCTCGGCGGCGTACGCCAGATCCGCGTCGCCGGCCCACGCCCCGAGGCCGCTCCGCCGCCCGCCGCTGCCGCCGGCGCGCCACCGGAGCTGCCCCGGTACGACCGGGGGGCGAAGGTCGCCACCCGCAACGCCTACGGCGACGCGCTGCGCGCGCTGGGCGCCCGGCCGGACGTGGTCGCGCTGGACGGCGAGGTCAGCGACTCGACGCGCGCCGACCGGTTCGCCGGGGAGTATCCCGACCGGTTCTTCGAGATGTTCATCGCCGAACAGCAGCTGGTCGCCGCGGCGGTCGGGTTGCAGGTACGCGGGTACCGGCCCTTCGCCTCGACCTTCGCGGCCTTCTTCTCCCGCGCCTACGACTTCATCCGGATGGCCGGCATCTCCGGGGCCGACATCGCCCTGTCCGGCTCGCACGCGGGGGTGGAGGTGGGGGCGGACGGCCCCTCGCAGATGGGGCTGGAGGACCTGGCGGCGATGCGCGCCGTCCACGGGTCGACCGTCCTCTACCCCAGCGACGCCGTGTCCTGCGCGGCCCTGGTGCGGGAGATGGTCGACTGCGGGGGCATCACCTACCTGCGGACGACCCGGGGGGCGTACCCCGTCCTGTACGGCAACGACGAAGACTTCCCGGTGGGCGGCAGCAAGCTGCTGCGCGGCGGCGACGACGACCGGGTAGCGCTGGTCGGGGCCGGGGTGACGGTGCACAACTGCCTCGCCGCCGCGGACCGGCTGGCGGGCGAGGGCGTCGCGGCCCGGGTGATCGACCTGTACTCGGTGAAGCCGCTGGACCGGCAGCGGTTGCTGGACGCCGTCCGGGTCACCGGCGGCCGGCTGGTGGTGGTGGAGGACCACTATCCGGAGGGTGGCCTCGGCTCGGCCGTACTGGAGTCGCTGGCCGACCTCGCCGAGCCGGTGCGGGTGACGCACCTGGCCGTCCGCGGCCTGCCCACCTCCGGGACGTCGAGCCAGCTCATGGACCAGGCGGGAATCGGGGTGGAGGCGATCGTCGCGGCGTCGCGCGCCGCACTGTCCGGCGACTGAGCGGGCGGGCGACGGGTGGCCGCGCAGCCGGGTCGGTGAACAGAGCGCCGACGAGTGCTTCCGGTGCGATGGTGACCGGCCGGTCGCTGACCTGCCCGTCGCCGAGTTCGACGATCCGCCACACCCCGTCGGCGCGCAGGGCCAGATCCACCGTCACGAAGGGCAACCGCAGCGCCGCGATCGACGCGCCCAGCGGACACGGGTCGAAGTCCGCGGGCGGGGTGTCGTGCGGGCTGTCCGGGTGCGCGCCGACCAGGACGCAGCCGCCGTCGATCCACCACGTGCGGACCTCGGCGCCGGCGAACCGCTCGAACCGGCGCAGCACGAGGCCACCGACGACGTCCTCCGCGCGCAGGTCGAGGAACCGGCTCGCGATCGCCCAGGCGGCGTCACCGTCGTCCAGGTTCGGGATGAACGCCGCCTCGTGCCAGTGGTGCTTCATCGACTTGGTGAAGTCGCGTAGCACCGCTGGCCCGCCGCCGAGGTCGCACCGCGCCCGCTCGAAGTCGGCGCGCCGTGTCCCGACCGTCCACGTCGTACGCGGCGTCAATTCGGCGAGGTCGGGATACCAGCCGGGCAGCTCGTGGGCCCGCATGTACTGCTCGGCGCTCGTCCGCAGCGTGACGCCACGGCCGGCCAGCGCTGCGGCGAAGGCGGCGTACCGCTCGCTGCGCAACATCCACCCGCGGTAGACGGCCTCGCCCTCCACCGTTATTCGGGACACCGCCCGCGGCACGTCGTCGCCACGGGCCAACGCGTCGTGGTCGACGAGGGCGACCGCGACGCCGGCGTCCCGGGCCGCGCGTGTCTCCGGCGCGAAGTGGTCATCCGGACGACGCGGCCGCAGCGGGTCCGCGGGAACGATCAACAGCATCCGGTGGATGTTGCCTGATCGGCCCGTGGGACGCGACCGCGTTCCCGTCGGCGATGCCGGCGGTGGTGCCGGGCGACGGCGACTTCCCGTCGCCGCGCACCAGGACAACCGATCGGCGGGCGAGTGCGTCCTTAGTCCGAGCAGTCGGATAGGGCGGTGTGGAGGTTCGATGGACGAGGTTGCCGAGGACGCGTTCCGGTCGTTCGTCGCGGCGCGTTCGGCGGCGCTGCTGCGCAGCGCTTACCTGCTGGTCGGCGACCGCGACAGGGCCGAGGACCTGCTGCAGACGGTGCTCATCAAGACGTACGTCAGGTGGTCGCGCATCCGGGACCCCGCCGCCGTCGAGGGGTACGTGCGGCGGGCGCTGGTCACCACCGCGACGTCGTGGTGGCGGGGCCGGGCGTACCGGGAGCGACCGGTCGACACGGTGCCGGACCGCGGCGGCGTGGACGAGACGGACGCGCGCCTGGAGCACGACGCGATGTGGCAGCGCCTGCTGACGCTGCCGCCGAAGCAGCGGGCCGTGCTGGTGCTGCGCTACTACGAGGGCATGGCCGAGGCGGAGATCGCCGAGGTGCTGGACATCCGGCGGGGCACGGTGAAGAGCCACGCGTCGCGGGGTCTCGCCGCGCTACGCCGTCAACTGGAGGAACAGGATGCGGAGAAGGGGGCGGTGACGCCATGAACGACCGACCGGACCGGGGACTCGCCGACGCACTCGAGCGGCGGGCCGACTCGATCGCGCCGGGGCCTCGGCTCTCCGCCGAGGAGATCGTGCAGGCGGGACGCCGAGCGGCCCGACGACGGACCACGCGGATCCGGGTGTCCGCGGCGGCAGCGGTCACCGCGCTGGCGGTCGTGGCCGCGCCCGCCGTGATCGACGCCGTACGACGTCCGACCCATCCGGCGCCGGCCGCGTCCAGGTCGGAGCCGCCGCGCGGCCTGCCCACGGCCTGCCCGGTCGAGCGGCTGCCGGTGCCGGCGGGCAGCGTCATGGACATGGTGATCGGCATGGATCCGACCGGTCGCTACATCGTGGGTCGGACGAACCCCGGCCGCGGCGGCACCGGTCTCGACATGTTGATCTGGGACAACGGCCGCCTCCAGGTGATCCCGGTGCCGGGCGACCAGCAACTGCCCACCGACATCAACTCCCGCGGCGAGGCGGTCGGCGTCAGCGGCACCGTCGGTGAACGGGCATGGATCTACCGCGACGGCACCGTGACGCATCTGCCCGGGCAGCCCTCGACGCGGGCCAACGCGATCAACGAGGGCGGTGTCGTGGTCGGTGCGAACGGGCTCCGACAGCCCCTGGTCTGGCGAACCCCGACGGACCAACCGACGGTGCTGCCGATGCCGGACGGCGACTGGGAGGGCGAGGCCAGCGACATCTCCGCCGACGGCACGATCGTCGGCACGCTCAACCGCCAGCGCACCACCCTGTTCCAGGCGTACGCCTGGTTGCCCGACGGCACGCTGCGGGAACTGCCGCCACCGGTCGTCGACGGCGAGAGGGCCGTCGCCACACGCGCGATGTCGATCTTCGGGGACTGGGTGGCCGGCACCGCGGATGGGCCACGCGGTGACGTCCCGACGCGGTGGAACCTGCGCACCGGCGAGGTCCAGACCTTCCCCGGGATGCGGATGGGCGGTCGCGGCGTCAGTGCCGACGGCTGGCTCGTCGGCAGCCGGGAGGGGCAGGGACTGCTCGCCAGCCACCAGGGCATGGTGACGCTGCCGGACCTGCACGACCACGACACCAACATGTCGAACTACGCCGTGGCGATCAGCCGGGACGGTCGCCTCGTCGCGGGTGGCGGGTCGGTCGGCGGTCCCCGGGCTGTCCCGGTGGTGTGGCGCTGCCGGTGACACTCCGACCCGGGGAGGCGCGGCCGGGCCGGGGTTGCCGTCGCGACGACCGTCACCGGCAGCCTCGGCCCGCCGCCGCGAAAGTTCGCGGCCCTATGCTGAGCCGATGGACGTGGAGTTCAGCGGCGAGATGTTCTTCTGGAGGGGCCCCGCGCCGTGGCACTTCGTCCCCGTGCCGGAAGACGACTCCCGCGAGCTGAACGCGACCTGCGCGTCCGTGAGCTACGGCTGGGGCATGATCCCGGTGACGGCCCGGATCGGGGGCACCGGGTGGCGGACGTCGCTGTTCCCCAAGGACGGGCGTTACCTCGTGCCGGTGAAGGCCGGGGTGCGCGAGGCCGAAGGGCTCGCGGTCGGAGACGCCGTCACGGTGCGCCTGGTCGTCGACGTCTGACCCGGGTGACCGGGTCGGGCCGGAGGCGTCCCGGCCGGGACCCTACAGCGCTCCGCCCCAGTTGTCGGTGGTGAGTCGGCCGGTGGTGTCGTCGATGAAGCGGTGTTCGAGGGTGCCGTTCGTCGTCCGGTAGAACACGTGGTGCTGGTTCGGAGTCGACAGTCCCGCCGGGTCGTCGGTCACCACACCACGGGCGCCCCAGTCGTCGACGCCCGGGTTGATCCCCGGCCACCAGTACCAGTGGACCAGGTCGCCCGAAGCCGTACGGGCGAAGACGTGCTGCTGATCGCGGTGCACGAACGCGTGCGGGTTCCCCACGAACCCACCACCGGGCCACACGCCACCGTTGAGCGTGCCGGACGGATCGTCGAAGAACCGATGCTGCAACCTGCCGTCGGCATTGCGGAAGAACACGTGGTGCTGGTTGCCGCCGTAGGAGAACCCGGTCGGGTCCGACGCCACACCCGAGGTCACACCCCAGTTGTCCGTAGCGGGGTTGATGCCCGGCCACCAGTACCAGTGGATCAACCCACCCGAGGCCGTACGGGCGAAGACGTGCTGCTGGTCCCGATGCACGAACGCGTACGGATTCCCCACGAACCCACCACCCGGCCACACCCCACCGGCGATCTGGCCCGTGTTCAGGTCGTAGAAGCGGTGCTCCAGGTTCCCCTCCGGATTGCGGTAGAACACGTGCTGCTGACTGCCGTACGCGAAGCCGGTCGGATTCGACATCACCCGCCCGACCGTGTTCCAGTCGTCCAAGCCGGGAGAGGCCATGCCCGGCCCGAACCACCAGTGTCGCAACGTGTTGTCGCTCCCCCGCGCGAACACGTGCTGCTGACCGGCGTGCGAATACCCGACCGCCTTGCCCGTCAGCGGGCCCCCGCCCCAGTCCGCCCGCACCAGTCCCGCACCCGGCGACCACGACAGGTTCACCAACGACCCCGCCGCACCCACCGCCACGACGTGCTGCCCGTCGCCGAAACCGAACGCCCGACCGGCGACGGGCTCGGCGGGGCGACCGCAGTTGTCGCTGGTGAGGTACCGCTGGTGGTAGGAGCCCGGATACGGCGCGAGGGAGATGCCGTTGATGACGATGCTCTGCCCGACGCCGTTGTACAGCTGCTCGTAGTGGATGTGCGCGCCGAAGGAGTTGCCGGTGTTGCCGGTCAGCCCGATCTGCTGGCCCTGGGCGACTGTCGCGCCGTTGGCCACCGAGTAGGCGGCAAGGTGGAAGTAGTAGGTCTTCCATCCGCCGCCGTGCTCGATGGCGATGTAGTTGCCCGCGCCGCTGGGCTGCGAGTAGCGGTAGGCGGTGCCGGCTGCCGAGGCGAGCACGGGGGTGCCGTCGGTGACCCCGCCGTCGGCCCGGACGAAGTCCAGCGCCTGACGGACCTCGCTGCTGTGGTGGCTGTAGGTCCACCGTTGCCCGCACGGGAACGGGGCTTTGAAGGTGGGCGCGGCGGCGCCGGCGGGTGTGCCGGCCGCCACGGCCAGCGCCGCCCACGTCACCACGGCGGCCACGAGCGCCACGCCCAGTCGGCGGACGATGCCTACGGTACGCACGGGCGGCTCCTCGCTGCGGTGGTGGCGGCTGCGGAAACGGGCCGTGCGATCTGCGGTCGCGCCGGCCCGACGGTCGGTCTGGGCGGTGCTCGGAGCGCGGGCGAGCGGGGCTCCGATGGCGCGAGTCTGGAGAAGGGCGGTGACGTCTGTCAATGGATTGACGAAAGTTTCCGGCAGGGTGTCACTAGCCACCCGCAAACATCCTTCGACGCCGGAGCGCGCTTGACCGCGCCGGACGTTGGCCGTAGCTTCCAGCTATACATCGACGAGGGTCGCTTGATCAGGTCGGCATCCGTTCCGGCGCCACAGTTCTCCGCCCTGCCCGCCGCACGCTCGCGACAAGGACGGTCATGACGATCAACCGCCGCTCACTGCTCGGGAAGGTCGCCGTGGTCGGCGCGGCCGCCGCGGTCGCGCCGGCCCTGGCCCCCGGCGCGGCCCAGGCCGCCTACTGGAAGAAGCGCCTCACCGGCGCCGACCTGGACACCAACCACCGGTGGCAGGTCGCCGGCACCGACCTCGGCATACCGTACGTGCTGGAGAACGGCTCCATCGGCTACCTGTTCGGCGACACCTTCAACACGCCGTGGCCGGAGGGCCCGCCGCTGCCCAACGACTGGCGCTCACCGGTGATGCTGCGCTCCTACGTCCACCCGGGGTCGAGCGGTGGGATCGTCTTCGACAGCGCCGCCCGGGTCGCCGGCAACGGGCGGGCTCCCGAGCTGATGCACAACGGCCACAACGGCGTCGGCATCGACGGCCTCTGGGAGGTGACCGTCATCCCCAACGACGGCATCAGCTTCCCCGAGACCGGCCGCCAGCTCGTCTCGTACATGAGCATCGAGAACTGGAACTCCGCCGGCCCCGCCGGGCCGCACTGGAAGTCGCGCTACGCGGGGCTGGCCTACAGCGACAACGGCAACGACTTCGTCCGTACGCCGCTGAAGTGGTGGAACGACGGCACCAACACGGACCCCTTCCAGATGTGGACGATGCAGCGCGACGGAGACTGGGTGTACGTCTTCTCGGTGCGCTCGGGCCGGCAGGACGGCCCGATGATGCTGCGCCGCGTTCGCTGGGACCGGCTCTTCTATCCCGAGTCCTACGAGGGCTGGGGCTGGAACGGCACCAACTGGGGCTGGAGCCGCCCGTGCACGCCGATCCTCACCGGCCGGTTCGGCGAGCCGTCGGTGCGGCGGCTCGCCGACGGCACCTGGGTGATGTCCTACCTCAACTGCGCGACCGGCTGCATCGTCACCCGCACCGCCGGCGGGCCGGACCAGGTCTGGACGGCGGAGAAGGTCCAGGTCACGCCGTGGCAGGAGCCCGGGCTCTACGGCGGCTTCATCCACCCGTGGTCCAGCCGCCGGGCCAACGACCTGCACCTGATGGTGTCGAAGTGGACCAGGACGCCCGACAACCGGAGCACCGCGTACCACGTCAGTCAATTCGTCGCGTCGGCGTGAACCCGCCGGACGGAGGCGGGCGCGCAGCAGTCGTCACGCCGGGTCGACGCGGCCCCGGCGCTGGAGGGAAACCATGAGTGAGAGTGGCAACGTCCGTCGTCGAGTGAGCCGCCGGCGCCTGCTGGCCGGCACGGCGGGAGTCGCCGCCGCCGGAGCGTTCGTCGGGGCGTTCTCCGCGTCGTCCCCCGCGGTCGCCGCTGTCGACGGCCACGGCCTGCACATCGTCGACCGCAACGAGAACCCCGGCCGGCTGCAGTACTACCGCTTCGCCACCGCCGCCGTCGAGTGGGACCCAGCGGTCAACGTCCTGCTGCCCGACGGCTACCACACCAGCGGCAGGCGCTATCCCGTGCTGTACCTCCTGCACGGCGGCGGAGCCGACTTCCGCACCTTCCACCTGCAGGACAACATCATCAATCTCACCGCCGGCCGGGAGATCATCGTCGTCATGCCGGACGCCTCGACCGGCTGGTACTCGAACCCGGTGCACAGCAACACCGGCCCCCGCAACTGGGAGACCTTCCACATGGCGCAACTGCTGCCGTGGATCGAGTCGAACTTCCGCACGTTCCCGGAGTACGACGGACGCGCGGTCGCCGGGTTCTCGATGGGCGGGTTCGGCGCCCTCAAGTACGCCGCGAAGTACTACGGCCACTTCTGTTCGGTCAGCTCCCACTCCGGTCCGGCCAGCCTGCGCCGGGACTTCGGCCTGGTCGTGCACTGGGCCAACGCCACCTCGGCGGCGCTGGACCTGGGCGGCGGCACGGTCTACGGCGCACCGCTGTGGGACGAGGCCCGGGTCAGCGCCGACAACCCCGTCCAGCGCATCGGCAGCTACCACAACAAGCGCGTCTTCCTCGCCGCCGGCACCTCGCCCGACCCGGTCAACTGGTTCGACACCGTCAACGAGACCCAGGTGCTGGCCGGCCAGCGCGAGTTCCGGGCGGCTCTCGCCCGCGCCGGCATCCCGCACGAGTGGCGCGAGGTTCCCGGGGGCCACTACTTCCGGCACGAGCTCTTCGTCCAGGACCTCGACGGCATGCTCCGCCGCCTCCGCCGCGCCGGCTGACCTCGTCGACGTCCCCGCCGCGCCACCCGAGCCGTGGCGCGGCAGGGACGTCGTCGCAGGCTGCGCGGTGCACGGAATCCGCGCCGGCGGGCACTCACCGCGGCGCGGCGGGCTGCCGGCCGGAATCGTCGGGCGCGGTGATGGTGACGTCGAAGACGTCGAGGAGGCCGAGCAGTCCCGCGAGGGCGACGGCTTCGTCGCGTTTGAGGATGATGCTGCGGGTGGCGTCGGGGTCGTCGCCGTCGTGGTAGACCAACTCGCGCCGGCCGCCGGCGTAGTGGGTCACCACCCCGACGCGGCATCCGGCGTCGGTGGTGAACATGCGGCGAAAACCGATGCCGGGCAGCGGTGTCAGTTCGACGTCCATCGGAACTCCAGGTAATGAGGGAACCGCAGCCGGTGGGCGCGGTGCGGTGACGGCCGGACGAGGGGCACGTCCGGCCGCGGCGGCGACGGCAGGCACGGTGCGTCGTCGCCGCGCCGTGCGGGGACCGTCGCGCGGGGTCAGCCGGTGAGCAGCAGGCGCAGGCCGGCGAGCGTGGCCAGGTGCGGATCCGGGGGCATCGTGACGGTGCGGCCGGTCAGGGCGGCCAGCCGGGCCGCGAGCCCCGGATGCGCCGCCCCGCCACCGGTGATCAGCAGCCGACGTCGACCCGGGCCGACCGGGCGGGCGCCGACGCGGCGCACGGCGGCCGCGATGAACGGCACCTGGTCGACGGCGTTGGGCACGTCGACGTGCTCGGCGGCGGCGACCGCGCGGTCGGCGATGCGGGCGATCTCGGTGCGGCCGTGCCCGATGTCGACGGCGACGACGTCGTCGCGGTCCAGGTCGGCCTGGCAGGCCAGGGCGGCCGCCAACGGCTCCTCCACGGTGGCGACGCGCCCGCCGAGCGCCCGGCGGACCACCGCGACGAGGAGGTTCTTCTGCTGCAACGTGGCGGTGGCCGGCACGCCGACGACAACCGGTGAGACGTCGTCGCCCGGCCGCCCGGCGGCCGCCGCCACCACCCGCAACAGGTGTACGCAGGTGAAGAAGTCCTCCACCACGCCGTGCCGCACCGGCCACAACAGCTTCGCGCCGCTGGTGGCGCGCAGGTCCATCGCGGCGCGCCCGACGGCATGGCCGCCGGAGGGTATCCGCGCGACGACGGCGGGTTCGGTGACGACCTCCCCGTGCACCGGGGTCCACACGCGCACCGTCGACGTGCCGAGGTCGAGGGCGACGGGATGCCGTACGCCGAGGCGGGCGTACGCGCCGGGAGCCAGCATGCTCATCGCCCCCGCGCCGGAGCGGGCGCGGCGGCGCACGTCGTCGGTCGGGGCGGTCCGTCACCGACGGACAGGGAACGGGGGCGCGTGTCGTGACGCAGGGTCGGCATGGTGCTCCAAGCCACGGGCCGGCGCCGTAGGGCGTCGGGAGGCGAACAGGCTTCAGACGGCGAACGTCAGCCTGGGCGGAGCACGGTCCGCCGACCACGCCGGCACGCAACCGGGGACGGCCCGCCGCGTGCACCGGAACACGATGCACAGCCCGACGGCCCGCGCCGCCGACAGCACCATGACCAGCACGGCCAGCATCAGCAGCGCCGACAGCGAGACGCGCTTGCCGACGCGGCGGAGACCGTGCCGATCCTGCATGGCCGACACCATAGCCGGGCGACCGGCCGCTCGGCCACGGCGTTCGACGGGCGCCACCCGGCCGCCGGTTCCGCAAGCCCTGGCGCCGGGACAGATAGCTGACTAAAGTCAGGTTTCATGACCTCGGATCAGCTCGTCGCCGCGGTGCGGCGGTTCAACCGGACGGTGACCCAGCGGGTGGGCGCCCTCGACGACGCGTACATGGCGCGCGGGCGTCCCCTCGCGCAGTCGCGGGTGCTGTGGGAGATCGGCCCCGGTGGCAGCGAGGTCGCGGCGCTCCGGGCCCGGCTCGGGCTGGACTCGGGCCACCTCAGCCGGCTCCTGCGCACCCTGGAGCACGACGGGCTGGTCACCGTCGGGCCCTCCGACCCTTTCGGGGGCGACGGGCGGGTACGGGTCGCCACGCTCACCGACGCCGGCCGGGCGGAGTGGTCCGAACTCGACAGGCGCTCCGACGAGTTCGCCTCGTCGATCCTCGCGCCGCTGTCCGCGCGGCGCCGGGAGCGGCTCGTCGCGGCGATGGCCGAGGTCGAGCGGCTGCTCGTCGCGTCGATGGTGGTCATCGCACCCTGCCCGCCCGGCGACCCGCGGGCCCGGGCCTGCACGCGGGCCTATGCCCGGGAGGTCTCCCGACGCTTCGACGACGGGTTCGATCCGAGCCGGAGCAACCCGGTGCACGACGAGGACCTCGTCCCGCCGGCCGGCCTGTTCCTGCTCGCCACCCTCAACGGCGAGCCCGTCGGGTGCGGCGCGGTCAAGCTCCACCGCGACGCGCCCGCCGAGATCAAGCGGGTCTGGGTGGCGGACACCGTACGCGGGCTCGGGGTCGGGCGGCGGATGCTCGGCGAGCTGGAACGACACGCCGCCGCACGGGGCCGGACCGCCGTCCGGCTGGACACCAATCGCAACCTCACCGAGGCGATCGCGATGTACCGCGCGGCCGGCTACCGGGAGATCGAGCCCTACAACACCGAGCACTACGCGCACCACTGGTTCGAGAAGCGCCTGACGCCGTGACGTGTCGACCGCCGCGCCGCCGCCCGACGGCGAGCCCGGGCGACGGGCGGACGGGCAACGGGCGACGGGCGGAACGACGCCAGCAGGGCGACGGGAATGGCGAATCAATTGACGCCGGCCCTCGTTCCCGCTGCGCGCATTCTGCTCTGACCGCCATGGGCCGGGGCACCAATCCGGGTAGTTTCTCCGTGTGGTCTACCCCCATTGCCGTGTGACGATGACGACGGTGGGGAATTGCCGTCTCCGGCGTACCGAATGACGGGCCCGGCATTTCTTCCGGGCCGGCTCGGCGGGCGCGGAACCACCGCGGAGCGTTGATCGGAGTGGTCACGACACGGCGCCTTCCGGCCGAACGGCCTCGCCAGTGGGCGGTCGGCAGGCAAGCGGCTCCCGGTCAGCGCTGGGGCGGCGCGGACGACTCCGGGACCAGCGGGTCGTGCGCGGCGTGCCGCAGTTGGCGGGTGCCGACGGCCTCGGCCAGCGCGAACGCGCACAGGGCGCCGGCGAGGACGGCCAGCCCCGCCAGCCGGGACACCGCGGTGGTCACCGCCGTCAGCCCGACCAGCGCCACGATCGCGACGAGCCGCAGGCCACGGACCCGGTGCTGGATGCGCCACCAGAAGGCCTGGTCGGCGAGGAGGAATACGATCACCCCGCCGTAGAGGGTGAGGTGGGACATGTCCCACCACCCGACGGGTCCGGCGACCCGCTCGACCTCCGCCACCGTCTTGCGCAGCCCGAGCGCGACCAGCACGACCCCGACGATCATCGGCAGGTGCGAGTACGTGTACGCCTCGAGCGCGAGCCGGCTGCGCCGGCCGTCGTGCAGTCTCTGCACGCCTCGCTGCCCCGCGGTGGCGTCGACGTCGAAGTACGCCCACCAGAGCATGGCGACCACCACCAGGCTCAGCACGGAGGCGACGGCCACGGGCACGGAGACCGCGCGGTTGCTCACCGAGGCGCCGGTCGAGACGATCGCGCCGCCGAGCGCGACGAGGATGATCAGGCCGAACCGGTCGGCCCAGTGCTCGGCGGAGCGGACCGGCCAGTGCCGGGCGTTGAGCAGGTAACCGCTGCCGAGTTCGACGATGACGGCCGCGGCCCACAGGGCGGCACGGACGGGTCGGAAGGCCTGCGGATCGTCCGACGGCGGCGGGACGATGGCGGCGGCGTAGAGCAGCGCGAGCGCCACGGCGGCCGACACCGCGAGGCGCACCAACTGGCCGCGGAACAGCCGGTCCTTCCTGGCGACCGTCCAGAACGCGACGAAGTTCAGGGCGCGCACGAGGCCGTAGCACGTCACGAAGACCAGCGGTCCCGGCAGGCCGCCGGGCAGGCCGATGAAGACCGCGGGCACGGCGACGGCGATCACCAGGATGCTCGCCGCGGCGCCGAGGAGCAGGAGCCGGGCGAGGGCGTTCTCGGTGCGGAACGAGCTGCCGAGCCAGGCGTAGCTGCACCACGCCCACCAGAGCAGCACGAGCACCGCCAGCCCCTGGAGCAGCCCGCGCCAGCCGGGTTGCGCGGTCATCAGCTCGGTGACCTGGATGAAGGCGTAGACGAAGACCAGGTCGAGGAAGAGTTCCTTGGGCGTGACTCCGGTGGAGCGCTCGGTGACCGGCTCGATCGCCCGGTGCAGCGCCCGGTGCCGCACCCGGAAGACGGTGCGGTCGAGCAGGACCAGGCTGGCGACCGCGGCGGCGAGCAGCCCCAACTGGGCGACCACCGGCGCCCGCGCCGCCACCGGGACGAGCGCCAGCACCAGGACGAGGCCGACGAGCGGCCCGCGGCCCCAGATGCCGATCGTCCGGCGCTCGAAGGCGATCAGGGCGAGCAGGTACAGTGCCACCCCGCCGTACAGGGCGAAGAGGCCGAGCGCCGGCTCCGACCGCACCGACTGGAACGCCACACTGTTGAACGTGTGCTTGAGCCCGAGCGAGAGCAGGATCAGCCCGACGATCATCGGCAGGTGCAGGAACGTGTACGCGTCCCGGGCGAGCCGCGAGCGGGCGACGCCGGAGGCCTGTTCCAGCGCGTCCTCGGCGGAGAACCTGGCGATGTCGAAGTACGTCCACCAGAGCACGCCCACCAGCAGCATGCTGAGCACGGCGCCCCCGACCACCGCCCAGGTGACCGGGCTGGCCCAGCCGACACCCTGGCCCGTGCCGGCCGAGATGATGATCTCGCCGAACGCCACCAGGATGATCAGATGGAACCGTTCGGTCCAGTGCTTGACGGACTGGACGCGCCACCAGCTCACGCCGATGATCGCTATCCCGAGGTACTCGACGAGGAAGGCGGCCAGCAGCAGCGCGAAGCGGGCCCACTCCCGGGCTTCGCCGGCGGCACCGAACGCGCCGACGGGCAGGAGGCCCGCGGCCAGCAGCAACGGCGCGGCGGCAAGCAGGGGCACCCAGACACGCGGGTACGTGCGCCGGGCGGCGGGATCCCGCCAGACGGCGACGGTGGCCACCAGCAGCGCGCCGGAGCGGACGACCAGGTAGCAGACCACGACGACCAGCGGCCCGTGCAGGCCGCCCGGCTTGTCGGAGAACGTCTCGTTGAGGGTCACCCCCACGACCAGGATCAGCGCCGCCAGGCCGAAGATGACCACCGGCATGACGCCCCGGTCCACCCGGACGACGTTGCCGAGCCAGGCGTACGACAGCCAGCAGGTCCAGAGCAGGACCAGTAGCACCACGCCGTGCAGCAGGCTCGCGACGGTCAGGTCGGACGCGGCCGTGCTGGACACGGTGATGAAGGCGAAGACGAAGATCAGGTCGAGGAAGAGCTCCAGCCGGCTGACCGCGCTGGACTCCCCGACCAGCTGGATCCGGCCGGCCGCCACCGTCGGCCCCTTCTCGGTCACGTTCCCCACTCTGCCAAGGCCCGGCGGGGTGGACAGCGGATCCGGGAAGCGGGCCCGGGAGTCGGCGCCGCCCGGCCGGCACGCCCGGCGGTCTGCGGGGCGGCGACGGCAGGCCCCGCATTTCACGCCGTCGCTTTCTGCGTCATTTCCCTGCCGGCCCACCCGGATTTTCCAGTCGTCCACCGAAATCGTCGCGGGCGAGCCGTCGGGCGCCGCCGCATTGGCGGCGGCGGCCCGTGGTGGAGTCAAGAAGACGAAAATCACGCTTTCTCGGATTTCCCGCGCGGCCCGTCCCTTTGTAGGCTCTGTGGGCCGGTTTCCCGGCCCGGTCGGCGCGTGATTTCCGACGCCGAGGCACTACCCGCCACCCGTCCCCGCCCATCCAGAGGGGCGGCGCCGTCGGCTGCGGTGACGCGTGTCCGGGCATGCCGGGGCGCCGGCCAGGTCCATCGACGACACGACACGGGAGCACGACACATGCAGGGGACATCCGCAGCACGCTGCCGGGCGACGCCGGCCCGACGGCGCCTTCTCACCGCACTGCTCGCCGCCACGGTGGGCGTCGTCGCGGCGGCGCCCCCCGCCCGGGCCGCGGACACCGGCTACGTGTCGGCGACCTCGGTGGAGGCCCTCGGCGGCGACCTGTCCACGGTGAGCCCCACGGTGCAGACCACCTATTCCGGCGACCCGCTGCGCCCCGCCGACTACCTCAAGCCCATGGGCCCGCTGGGCCACTACGGGCTGATCGGCCCCTGGGGGCCGCTCGGCGTCGCCGGTCCGATCGGCGTCGAGCCGTGGCACCCGTCAAGCTGGATCACCGGGACGGCCTGGGACGACTGGGCAGGCATGCTCGGCTGGTACGGCGGGCCGATGAGCGAGTGGGGCCCGCTCGGCCCCGACGGGCCGCTGTCGCCGGAGGCGTACCACGGGACGCTGCCCAGCCTGGGTGACTTCAGCAAGCAGGTCCAGGCCGGCGGCGTGTGGGGCGTGCTGGGCCCCGTCGGGCCGCTCGGCCCGCTCGGCCCGTTGGGTCCACTCGGCCCGGCCGGCGCGCACGGGCTCGGGCGCACGGCCGACGGCGCGTACGTCACCAGCGGCGGCGCGGTACGCCGTACCGCGACCGTGCCGTACGGGACCTCCACCCGCAGCTACGAGCTGTACGAGCAATACCGCGACGAGTACGCCCGCGGTCTCGGCTACGGCAACGACACCTCGTTCATGGTGGAGCGCAGCACGCTGTCGCCCGGCAGCTCCGTCGACTACCGGTTCACCTCCCAGAGCACCCAGTGGGTCACCGTCAACGTCGTCCCGCAGTGGATGCGCTACGACCTCGCCACCCTGTCGGGGTACGTGACCAGCGCCGCGAACAACCACCTGGACTACCCGAGCGGCGCGGCGGGTGGCACGGCGCTCGTGGACGACTTCGACCTGCGGCTGACCGATGACACGGGGCGGGTGCTCGCCGTGTCGAACTCCGTCGAGCTGGCCGACACGATCCAGGTCCAGGTTGCCGCCGGCACGCGGCTGAACCTGCGGGTGACCCACCACCAGCGTGGCTCCTACCTCGGCTACCACGACGGCTACCGGCTCTTCGTCACCGGCTCCACGCCGCACATCGCCGGCACCGACATCACCGGCGCCCACCAGCGCCCCGTCGGGACGGTGTGATCCCGCCCGGAGGTCGTCCCGCCTGATGCGCGGGCCGTACCCGGTGGCGCCGTCGGTTCGCTCCGCACGGCGCCACCGGGTGGCGCCGTGCGGAGCGAGGATCGAGGTCCGCTGCCGTAGCGCGCGGCTCCGTCGACAGGGTAAAAACATGCCACGTCAAGAGAGCGCTCTCACGGAGAGGACGGTCCACATGAGAATCCAGTCCACCCGCCGACGACGACTCGGCCGGGCGCTCGTGCTCGGCCTCGTGTTGACGACCGCCGCCAGCACGGCCGGCCCGGCCGCCGCCGGGCCGCCCCGCCCCGGCCCGCCGGACTTCGGGCCCCACGTGACGATCTTCGACCCAGGCATGCCGGTCGGCGAGATCCAGGCGACCCTGGACGCGGCGCACGCCCGGCAGGTCGACGACGAGATGGGCACCGCGCGGCACGCGTACCTCTTCATGCCCGGCACGTACGGCACCGACGAACAGCCGTTGCAGGTCAGGGTCGGCTACTACACGGAGGTCGCCGGCCTGGGTGCCTCCCCCACCGACGTCGGCGTCAACGGCAAGGTCGAGGTCTACAACCGGTGCCTCTCCGGCGGCGGCACGGGCAACTGCATCGCCCTGGTCAACTTCTGGCGCACCCTGTCCAACCTGTCGATCGCGGTCAACGCCGCCGGCCAGGACGGCTGCCGCTCGTCGGCCAACTTCTGGGCGGTGTCGCAGGCGGTGTCGATGCGTCGCCTCGACATCAGCGGCGGTGGGCTGTCCCTGATGGACTACTGCACGGCGGGCCCGCAGTACGCCAGCGGCGGCTTCATCGCCGACTCGCGGCTGCCCCTCACCACGAACGGCTCGCAGCAGCAGTGGCTGACCCGCAACAGCGAGGTCGGCGGCTGGTCCAACGCGGTGTGGAACCAGGTCTTCGCGGGCACCGTGGGCGCCCCCGACGACGCCGGCTTCCCCGACCCGCCCTACACCACGCTGCACACCACGCCGCTCAGCCGGGAGAAGCCCTACCTGTACGTCGACGCGAGGGGCGGGTACCACGTCCGCGTGCCCGCCGCCCGGCGCGACAGCCGGGGCATCTCCTGGGGCGCGGGCACGACACCGGGCCGGAGCATCCCGATCCGGGACTTCTTCGTCGCCCGGCCGTCGGACCCGGTGCACGTCATCAACCGCCAGCTCGCACGCGGCAGGCACCTGCTGCTCACCCCCGGCGTGTATGACATCGCGCACAGCATCGAGGTCAGGCGGCCCGACACCGTGGTCCTCGGCCTCGGCCACGCGACGCTGACCGCCGTGGACGGCGCCGTACCCCTGGACGTCGCCGGCGTCCCGGGCGTGGTCGTCGCCGGCGTCACCGTCGACGCCGGCCCCACCGAGTCGCCGGCGCTGCTGCGGGTGGGCCGCGAGCACGGCCGCAACGCCAGCACCCCACGCGACCCGATCACGCTGTCCGATGTGTACCTCCGGGTCGGCGGGCCGCATGTCGGCAGGGCGGACACCGCGCTGGAGGTCAACGCCGACCACGTCCTCATCGACCACACCTGGGTGTGGCGCGGGGACCACGGCGTCGAGGGCTTCACCGAGGGCGTGAACGGTGACACCGATCGCTGGCGGACCAACACGGGCCGTCACGGCGTCGTCGTCAACGGCGACCACGTGACGGCCACCGGCCTGTTCGTCGAGCACTTCCAGCGGTACAACACGGTCTGGACCGGCGAGCACGGCACGACGATCCTCTACCAGAACGAGCTGCCCTACGATCCGCCGACGCAGGCGGACTGGATGAACGGCGACGTCGAGGGCTGGGCCGGCTACAGGGTCGACGACCGGGTGCGGCACCACACCCTGCACGGCGGCGGGGTCTACGTGTTCAACCAGAACAACCCGTCGATCCACACCGAGAACGGTTTCGAGGTGCCGGTGACGCCCGGCGTGCGGCTGCACCACGTCATGACCGTGAACCTCAGCGCCGGCACCATCGACCACGTGGTCAACGGCGTGGGCGGGCCGGCCGACCCGACCCGGGTCGGCGCGCCGGTCTACGTCGCCCGGTATCCGACGCCCTGACCGGCGGCTCTCGGCACGGGCCGGAGCCGTGCGGCTGCGGCCCGTGCCGGCGGGCGTCAGCCGGCGCAGTTGTAGTTCTGCACCGGCTGGGTCAGCTTCTCCTGGCTGCCGAACTTCGCGTAGACCCGCAGGTAGCACGGCAGTTCGACGTCACCGTAGTAGCTCTGGACCGCGTTGTCGTAGTGCGTGGTGCCGCTCTGCGCGACCTGCCAGCCACCCGCGTCGCCCGACTGGATCTCCCAGTAGACGTCACCCGAACAGCCCTGCAGCCCCTGGGACCAGGCGATCATGTTGGCGCCGTTGTAGATCTCGGACTGCACGAGGGTGCAGCTCGCCGCCTGCGCCGGGGCGGCGCCGGCCAACAACCCCACGGTCAGCAGGGCCCCCGCTCCGACCGCTGACATCAGCTTGCGCATGACCAGTCTCCTCCACGATGGACGGTAGGTGGTCCCCAGGAGGGTAGTCGCTCTGGAGATAAGTTCCAAGAGGATCATCAATGGAGACGAAAACTTTTATCGAGACGTCCCGCCGCCGGCGAAGACGAGGTCGAGGTGGGCGTCCAACGCGGCGAGCGCCTGCTCGGCGGTGTAGTGGCCGCCGAGCAGGTGGACACCCAGCCCCTCCATCAGCGCCAGCACGCCGGCCGCGTACTCGTCCCGCCGGGGACCCGGGATGAGACCGGCGACGAAGGCGCGCAGCTGGTCGGTGTCCTCGCGCATGCCGGCGGCCACGTCCGGCCGCACCGCCGCGTAGGCGAGGAACGCCAGGGCTACCCGCCCGTCGGCGAGCGACTCCTCGGACAGCGGTAGCAACGCGGCGACCATCGTGCGGAGCAGCAGCCGGGGGGCCGGGTCCTCGCCGAGCCGGGCGATCGCGTCGGTCACCCGGGCCTGGCTGCGCTCCCGCACGACGGTCATGGCGAAGGCCATCATCTCGTCCTTGGTGCGGAAGTAGTGCTGGACCATTCCGGCCGAGACCCCGGCCTCGGCCGCCACGTGACGCAGGCTCACGGCCTCCACGCCCTGACGCGCGGCCACGCGCATCAGGGCGGCCGCGATCAGCGTGCGCCGTTCGTGGCGGTCGACCTTCTTCGGCATGGCCTCATGCTGTCACGACGCGGACGCCTCGCCGACCACCGACGGCTCCTCGGCCCCGGGGGCGGGGTGCAGGGTCACCGTCCCGGCGGCGGCGTCCACCGTGACGAGTTGGCCGGTCCGGATCCTGCGGGTGGCGTCGGGGACGCAGATGACGGCGGGGATGCCGTACTCCCGGGCGACCGTCGGGCCGTGCGCCATCACCGCCCCCGTCTCGGTAACCAGCGCGGCGGCGGTGAGGAACAGGGGCGTCCAACCCGGGTCGGTGGTGGCAGCGACCAGCACGTCGCCGGGTTCGACGTGGGCGGTGGCCGGGTCGTGGACCACCCGGGCCGGGCCGGTCGCCCGGCCCGCCGCCGCGCCCACCCCCCGGAGGGCGCCGTCCGGGGCCGGCGGCGGCGCGAGGACGGCCTCGATGTCGGTGCCGTCGGAGAGCAGGGCCACCGGCACCGCCGGGCGGCGCAGTTCCCGCCGGTACGTCGCGCGGCGCGCGGCGACCGTCGAGCGGTGGTCGGCGCCGTCATGCACGGCCGCGTGCGCCTCGTCGAGGGTGAGGAACATGATGTCGTCGGGCCGCCCCAGCAGCCCCCGCTCCGCCAGCTCGGCGCCGACGAGCAGCAGTTGACGGCGCATCTCCCGCAGCCGGTAGAGGCCGGCGAACTTGCCGGCCTCCCGCAGGCCGGCCAGCATCCGTGCCCGGCGCAGGAGGAATCCGGCGATCCGGCCGCGGACGGGCCGGCGCCGGCGCGCCCGGGCGACGAGGTCCGCGCAGGCGGCCTCGGCGGCCTCGGCGGCGCGGGCGAAGCGCCGGTCCGGGGCCTGCTCCGGGTCGGTGACGCGCAGGTAGTTGGCGATCATCGCGAAGACCGGGGTCGGGTCCTCGTCCCAGCGCGGCACCCCGAGGTCGACCTCGGCGGCGGCGCGGTGGCCGTAGCGGTCCAGGAACGCCGCCAGGCCGATGTCGGGCAGCGTTCCCCGCGCGTACGCCGTGGCCAGGTCGTGCGGCGGGGTGGTGAGCAGCAGGTGACGGTGCGCGGCGGCCTGCTGGCTCAGCCGCCACAACGCCAGGTCCATCTCGATGGTGACGTTGTGCGGCATGCCGCCCAGCACCGTGTCGATCTCGCCGGGGCCGGCCACGCCCCGCAGCAGCGCGGCCGGCAGCGTGGCGGCGAGCATCCCGGCGACGATCGGCCAGACGATGTCGTCGGGGCCGGCCGACGGGTCCTCGTCGCGCACGTACCGCAGCCGTTCGGCGGCGGTGTCCAGCCCGGCGGGCGCGGCCGAGCCGACCCGGAGACGTTCGACCTCCCGGAACAGTCGGGCCCGGGCGGCCTCCGGGCGGGCCAGCGCCCGCACGACCCCGGTCGCCGCGCGGGCGGCGGTCCGCAGCGCCGGGCCGGTGGCCCTACGCCCCGGACCGGAAGCCGGCAGCGGCGCGAAGCGCGGGTCGGCGAGCACCTGCTCCATCACCGCCTGGGCCCGCGGCCCGAAGTCCACCGCCATCAGCTTGACCAGCCGGTTGCGGGTCGACGGGTGCCGCGCGAGGTCGGTCAGGTCGCCGTAGAGGCGCCCGCCGATGTCGGTGATCTCCACGGTCAGGCCGAACGACGCCAGCATCGCCGCCACCAGCGACTTCAGGGTGGACATGCCCATCGGGGTGGCGGGTTGCCGCATGCCCTGCACGTGGCCGAACTCCAGGTAGACCCGGGGAGCCGGCCGCCCGGTCTCCGGCGGCAGCGGGAACAGCGTGGTGATCGGCCGCGACTGGAGCAGCCAGAGCACGCCCTGCCGGTCGTAGGCCCACTCGACGTCCTGCGGGCAGCCGAACCGTTCCTGGAGACGACGACCCGCGTCCCGCAGCTCGTCCAGCCGCTCGGCGGTGAGCAGGCCGGCACCGGCCCGGGGCGGTCCGTCGAGGACGTACCGCTCCACGGCGGCGCTGCCGTCCACGACGGCCGTGCCGAGCCCCTCGGCGGCCTCCACCATCATCTCGGTGCGGCAGCCGGTGAGCGGGTTGGCGGTGAACAGCACACCCGCGGTCACCGGTTCGACCATGCGCTGCACGAGGACGGCCATCCGCGCCGACGCGTGGTCGATCCCGTGGGCGTCGCGGTAGGCGACGGCGCGGGGGTCGTGCAGCGAGCGCCGGCATCCCTCGATCGCCGTCAGGAGATCGGCGATCCCGGTGACGGCGAGGAAGGTGTCCTGCTGCCCGGCGAAGCTGGCGTCCGGGAGGTCCTCCGCGGTCGCGCTGGAGCGCACCGCCACCGGTCCCCCGCCGAGCCGCTCGTACGCCTGCGCGATCTCGGCCCGCGGCGCCACGCCCCGCTCGTG
This sequence comes from Micromonospora sp. NPDC049139, assembly GCF_055586845.1. Classification (NCBI taxonomy): domain Bacteria; kingdom Bacillati; phylum Actinomycetota; class Actinomycetes; order Micromonosporales; family Micromonosporaceae; genus Micromonospora; species Micromonospora sp. NPDC049139. The sequence goes on from NZ_JBVJHK010000001.1 coordinate 278,303, forward strand.
GGCGGCGGTGGTGACGCAGAAGCCGTCCGGCACCCGCTCGCCCGACCGCGCCAGCTCCGCCAGCCGGGCCGCCTTGCCGCCCACCAGCTCGGTCATGTCCCCGGTCACCTCGGACAACGCGATCACACGCATGCCGACCCCTTTTTGCAATACGCCTGCATTGCTATCACCGTACGTCGTTCGCAATGCAGGTGCAATGCCATGCCTCCGGCGACCCTCCCGAGCGAAACACAAATGGAAACCGTTATCGTTTCGGCGACCGCCCGCACGACTGTCCACCTGCCTCCGGAAGGACCCGCCAGCATGGCCCTCTCGCCCTCCGCCACGCCGAGGCTGACCCGCCGCGGTTTGCTCGGCGCCGCCGCCCTCTCCGCCGCCGCCTCGACCGGTGTCGCGCTGACCGGCTGCGGCGTCCACACCGGCCCGGACGCCGCCCCGTCCGGCCGGCCCCGGCGCGGCGGGCGGCTGCGGGCGGCGTTCGCCGGCGGCGGCGCCAACGAGACCCTCGACCCCCACCTGGCGAACCTGTTCAACGAGGCGTCGCGGGCCAAGGCGATGTTCGACAAGCTCGCCGACTACGGCCCCGACGTCTCCATCCGGCCCCGCCTCGCCGAAGGCTGGGAACCCAGCGCCGACCTCACCCGGTGGCGGATCACCCTGCGCCAGGCCACCTTCCACGACGGCCGGCCGGTACGCGCCACCGACGTCCTGTACAGCTACGCGCGCATCACCGACCCGAAGCGGGCCTTCCGCGCCCGGGCGAGCCTCGACATGGTCGACCTGGCCGCGAGCAGGGCGGTCGGCGACCGCGTCGTGGAGCTGGCCCTCAAGCGGCCCTTCGCCGAGTTCCCCAACGCCCTCGCGGCCTTCGGCGCCTACGTCGTCCCCGAGGGCACGGAGACCTTCGAGCGTCCCGTCGGCTCCGGCCCGTTCACGTTCGACACCTGGCGGCCGGGCCGGTCGCTGCTGCTGCGGCGCTACGCCGACCACTGGGACGGCGCGGCCCACCTCGACGAGCTGGAGTACCTGACCAGCAACGAGGAGTCCGCCCGGGTCAACGCCCTGCTCGCCGGCCAGGTGGACTACGCGCACGACGTCACCCCGACCACCGCCCGCACGTACGCCGCCGACCGCCGGATGACCGTCACGCGGATGCCGAACAGCACCATGCAGTCCTTCGCGATGAAGGTGGACCGTCCCCCGTTCGGCGACCGCGACCTGCGCGAGGCCATGTTCCTGCTGACCGACCGGCGGCAGCTCGTCGACACCGTGCTCGCCGGCTCCGGGCAGGTCGGCAACGACCTGTTCGGCAAGGGCTACCAGCACTACGCCGACGACATCGCCCAGCGCTCCCACGACCTCGACCGGGCCCGGTTCCTCGTCGACCGGGCCGGCGCCCGCGGCCTGCGCGTGCCGCTCGACACCGCGCCGGTGGCCAGCGGCTTCGTCGAGGCCGCCAGCGTCTTCGCCGAGCAGGCCAGGAAGGCCGGCCTCGTCGTCGAACCGAGGATCGGCGACAAGGACACCTACTGGAGGGACATCCTCGGCTCGGGCGTGCTGGCCTCGTACCGCTCCGGCGCCATGCCCATCGAGACGCACATCTCCCAGCGGCTGCTCACCCACTCCACCACCAACGCCACCAGGTGGGCCCGGCCCGACTTCGACGCCCACTACGCCAGGGCCGTCTCCAGCGCCGACGAGCAGACCAGACGGCAGGCGTACGGCGACATGCAGCGCATGCTGCACGCCGAGGGCGGCTTCCTGATCTGGGGCTTCGCCGACTTCCTCGTCGCCACCAGCCCACGCGTCGGCGGCGTCTCGGCCGACGCCCCCGCCAACACCCTCGACTGGGCCCGCTTCGACAAGGTCTGGCTCGGATGAGCCTGCCCCGCTACGCCGCCCGGCGGCTGCTGCTCGGCGTCGGGCAGGTCGTCGGCGTCGCCACCGTCGTCTTCGTGCTCACCGAGGCGCTGCCCGGTGACGCCGCCGTGGTGATCGCCGGTGACCAGCCCGATCCGGCCCGCATCGCCCTGATCCGCGCGCACCTGCACCTGGACCAGCCGGCCTGGCAGCGCTATCTCGACTGGCTGACCGGCCTCCTGCGGGGCGACCTCGGCGTCTCGCTGGTCTCCCAGCGGCCGGTCGCCGAGCGGCTCGCCGACAGCGCCGGCGCCACCGTGCTGCTGGCGGCCCTCACCCTGACGGTGCTGGTGCCGCTGGCCGTGGGCGTCGGCATGCTGGCCGCCCGGCGCGAAGGGGGCCGGCTCGACCGGGCGCTGTCCGCCGGGTCCGTCGCCCTGTACGCCATGCCGGAGTTCGCCCTGGCGATCCTCCTCGTCGCCGGGTTCGGCGTACAGCTCGGCTGGTTGCCGCCCACGGCGTTCGGCGCCGACCTGTCCGCGCGGCCGGCCGTCCTCGTCCTGCCCCTGCTCGTCCTGCTGGCCCGGCCCGTCTGCACGATCAGCCGGCTCACCCGGGCCGGCATGGTGGACGCGCTGCGCGCCGAGCATGTCGGGCACGCCCGGCGGCTCGGCATCACCGGCGGCCGACTCTGGCTGCGCCACGCGCTGCCCCACGCCCTGGCCCCGGTGGCCCAGCAGCTCGCCCGCACCACCGACTGGCTGCTCGGCGGAGTCATCGTCGTCGAGGCGGTGTTCGTCATACCCGGTCTCGGCACCGCCCTCGTCGACGCCGTCTCCACCCGGGACGTCCCCACGGTCCAGGCGCTGTGCGTACTCGTCGCCGTCACCGCCGTGGCCGTGAACCTGACCGCCGACCTGGTGGCGTTCCGGCTCGCGCCGCGTACCGGAGCCGTCCGGTGAGGCCCCCGCTGCGTACGCTCGTCGCGGGCCTGCTGCTCGCCGTGCCGCTCGGCCTCGCCGTGCTCGGCCCCGCCCTGGCCGGCGACGCCGCTCCCCGCGGTCTGCCGTTCGCCCCCGAGGGGCCCCTCGGCACCGACTTCGTCGGCCGGGACGTCCTGCACCAGGTGCTGCTCGGCGGCCGGTCCGTGGTCCTGGTGGCCGTCGCCGCCACCCTGCTGGCCTACCTCGTCGGGGTCCCCGTCGGCCTGCTCGCCGCGACGACCCGCCGCCGGTGGGTCGACGAGATCCTCATGCGCCCGCTGGACCTGGTCCTCGCCGTGCCGTCCCTGCTGCTGCTGATCCTGGTGGCCGCCGTCGCACGGCCCGGGCCGGCCACCCTCGTCGGCGTCGTGGCGCTCGTCGCCCTTCCCGAGGTCGCCCGGGTCACCCGGGCCGCCGCCCTGCCGCTCGCCCACGGGCCGGCGATGGAGGCGATGCGCCTGCACCGGGAGACGTGGTGGCGCCGGGCCGGCGGGTACGTGGGGCGCGGCGTCCGGCGGGTCCTGCTCGCCGACGCCGGGGTCCGGTTCGTCGGCGCGGTCTACCTGGTCGCCACGGCCAGCTTCCTCGGCGTCGGTGTCGCCCCCGACGCCGCGGACTGGGCCGTGATGGTCGACCGCAACCGCACCGGACTGTTCCTGCAACCGTGGGCCGTCGTCGTACCGGCCGCGCTGGTCGTCGCCCTGGCGGTGGGCGTCAACCTGGTCGCCGACCAGGTGCTGGCCGCCCGCGCCGATCCGGCCCCGCCGCCCGGGGACGCGGAGCCGCCCGCCCTGGGCGCCCGCCCGCCCCGCCGGGACCGCCGCTCCGGCCCGCAGGCTCCCGGAGCGGATCGGCGACTGCCGCCCGGCGGGCCGCTCCTGCGGGTACGGCGACTGACCGCCGCGGCCGGGCAGCGGCGGCTCGTCGACGGGGTGTCCTTCGACCTCGCCGCCGGGGAGATCCTCGCCGTCGTCGGCGCGTCGGGCAGCGGCAAGACCACCACCGGCCGGGCGCTGCTCGGCGAGACCACGCCGGGCGTCCGCCTCACCGGCGGGATCGCGCTGGCGGGCTCGGCCGTCGCCGCCGGCGCGCCGCCCCCGGCCGGCACCGTCGGGTACGTCCCCCAGCAGCCCGCCGTGGCGCTCCATCCCCTCCGCCGCGTCGGCGCCGTGCTCGGCGAGATCGCCCGGCGCCACCCGCCCGGCCGGACCCGCCGCGCCCGTCGACAGGCGGTGGCCGACGTGCTCGACCGGATGGCCCTGCCCACCGACCACCGGTTCCTGCGGCGCTTCCCCCACCAACTCTCCGGCGGGCAGCAACAGCGGCTGGTCATCGCCCACGCCCTGCTCTCGCGGGCGGTCCTCCTCGTCGCCGACGAACCCACCACCGGGCAGGACGCGCTCACCCGCCGCGACGTCGCGCGCGAACTGACGGCGCTCGCCCGCCACGGCATGGCGGTGGTCCTGCTGAGTCACGACCTGCCTCTCGTCCGCGCCGTCGCGGACCGCGTCCTGGTGCTGCGCCACGGAACCGCCGTCGCGCAGGGCCCGACGGCCGAGGTCCTGACGGCGCGGGACCACCACGACCGGCAGGAGGAGGCACCCGTCCCGCCGACCCGGGGCCCGGCCACCGGTCGGGAGGCCCCACCGCTGCTCGCCGTCACCGGCCTCGTGGCCACCCACCGCCACGGGGGTCTCCGGCGCACCGTCGTCCGCGGCGTCGGCGCGACGGCCGCCGCCGGGGAGTGCCTCGCCGTGGTCGGCCGGTCCGGCAGCGGCAAGACGACGCTGGCACGCTGCGTCGCCGGGCTGCACCCGCCGACCGGCGGCCGGGTCGCGCTCGCCGGCCGACGCCTCGACCCGCACCTCGACCGGCGGGACCGGCGCGACCTCGCGGCCGTCCAGTACGTGTTCCAGGACGCCCGGGCGAGCTTCGACGCGTACCGCCCGGTCCTCGACCAGGTCGCCCGCGCCGCCCGGCGCCTGCGGGACGCCACCGACGCCGAGGCCCGGCGCACCGCCCTGCGCCTGCTCGACCAGGTGGGCCTCGCCGAACACACCGTCGCCGGCACGCCCGACCGGCTCTCCGGCGGGGAGTTGCACCGCGCGGCACTGGCCCGCGCCCTCGCCGGCGAACCCCGCGTGCTGATCTGCGACGAGATCACCGCCGGCCTGGACGGCGACGCCCGGGAGCGCATCCTCGCGCTGCTGGACGACCTGCGCCGACGCCGCGACCTGGCGCTGGTCGTGATCAGTCACGACCGCGACGTCGTGGCCCGCCTCGCCGACCGGATCGTCGTGCTCGACGGCGGACGCGTCGTCGAGCAGGGACCCGCCGACGCCCTGCTCGGCGCGGCCCGACACCCGCTGACCCGCGCGCTGCTCCCCGCCGCCGCGGAGCGTCGGCAACAGGACGACGAGGAGTGGCGGGCGGATCCGGCGGCGACACGATGAGGGAAGAGACCATGCGGCAGTACCGACACGGCGTGGGCGCGTACGAGGTGCGGATGGCCGACGGCCGGCACCTCGACGGGGCCCGCAGCGTCATGCTCGACACGTTCTACCGGGAGTTCGGCCACGGCTACCGTCCCGACTGGCACCACGACGTCATCGACCTGGCCGGCACCTACCTGACGCCGCAACCGCACGCCCTGTTCGTCGCGACCCGGGGGGACGAGGTCGTCGGCACCACCGCCGTCCGCGCCGCGGCGCCGAAGAGCCCACCGCACCCGCGCTCCCTCGCGGAGCGCTTCCCCGAGGAGTCCACCGCGCAGCTCTTCCGGGTCTACGTCCGGCCCGAGCACCGCCGCCGGGGGCTCGCCCGCGCCCTCGTCGGTCTCGCCGTCGACTTCGTCGGCCGGCAACCCCGCTACCGGGAGCTGTACCTGCACACCGACACCCGGGTCGACGGTGCCGAACGGTTCTGGCGGGCGGTGGCCGAGCCGGTGCACGACGCGCGTGACGGCCGGGCCGACACCCACCAGACCGTCCACTTCCGGATCCCGCTGGCCGGCCGCCGACCGCGGGCGTAAGAATCCTTCCAGTCATCCATTGACTTCGATGATTTACGCCACAACAATCACCTCCTATATCGATGAACGTCGCTGTTGATCGGATCTGGAGGGGAGGTACCCGTGGTTGCTCTGAGAGGCGAGGTGTCGTGGTTCTGCTGCGGCAACGCCTGGGGTCCCTGCGGCTCGGCCGGTGGTGGTGCCTGCGGCACCTGTTCGTCCGGCAACTACCAGCACGCCTGGCCGAACACCTCGGACGCGTGCCTGGCCATCACCCGCCCGCACGTCTGCGGGATCAGCGGGATGAGCCGCCGCGGCTGCGGCTTCCGGCACTACACCACCAACCTCTGCAACGGTGCCCGGGTCGGCACCGCCATCGCCGACTGCGGCCCGCAGACCGACCTCTTCTGCGGCGAGCGCACCTGCTGCGGCTCGGCCTGCGGCAGCAACCGGATCATCGACCTGACGCCCGCGGCGTACAGCGCGATCGCCAGTCTCTCCACCGGGCTGCGGCCCTGCTCGGTCGACAGCGTCTGAACGGGAGGACCCCATGGACCAGACCCTGAGGCGCCGCCGGCTGCTCGCCACCGCCGCGCTCGGCGGCGTGGTCGGCGCCACCGGGCTCGGCTCGCTCGCCCCCGAGGCGGCGTTCGCCGCCGACGCCGCGACCGTCGAACCCGGCACGCCGGACCCGAACTTCGCCGAGGGCCGGATCAGCACGATCTCCGGCAACATGCTGCTGGTCACCGGCTCGGACACCGTGCTCCACTCGATCCGGATCACCGACGGCACGAGCATCTGGAAGCTGCACCCGACCACGTTCGACCGGGTCGCCGTCGGCGACGGGCTCTACGCCCGCGGCGTCCGCCTGCCCGACGGCACGCTCGCCGCGGACGCCGTATGGGTCAACATCGTCAACCTGCACGGGCACATCGCGGCGGTCGGCCGCAACGTGCTGCACCTCGACCACAAGGGCCGTCGGATCGTCGCGCACGTCGTGCCGGACCGCTCCGCCGCCGTCTACAACGGCACCCCGGCCGTCAGCGACATGTCACTGCTGCGGGTCGGCCGGCACGTTCAGGTGCTCGGCGCCTGGCACCCGGACACCAACGAGATCGACATCGCCACCGTCTACGCCGCCGCCTGACGGCGCGGCCTCCGGGCGCTACGCAGCCGCGGACCGCCCGGAGGCCGCCCGCCGGACCACCCGATGGAGACCACATGTTCGACATGATCGCGGCGCTGCAACCGCTGGTCGTCGGCGCGGTGCTGATCTGGTCCGCCCGCGTGAAGCTCTTCAGCCGGCACGCCGCCGCGGCGGCCGGCCGGTCGGCGCTCGTCCGCCTGCTCGGGCAGCACCGGGCGCTGCCCGCGTACCGGCTGCTCGGCGGTGTCGAGCTGGCCCTCGGCGCGCTGCTCGTGCTGCCGCCCGCGCTGCCCCTGGAGGCGGTCGGCGCGGCCGCCCTGACCGCCGGGTTCCTCGCCTACCTAACGTACGCCCGGCGCGCCGCCCCCACCTCCTCCTGCGGGTGCCTGAGCGCCCGGCCGACCCCGGTCTCCGGCCGTGGCCTGGCCCGGGCCGGGCTGCTGCTCGCGGCGGCCGGGCTGGCGGGGTTGGCCGACGGCGGCTGGGCGGGCGCACTCACCGGGCGGCCGGTGGCCGGCGGCGCCGTGCTGGTCGCCGAACTGGCCGCGGTGGTGGCGCTCTCGCCGGAGCTGGACGCGGCCTGGCTGCTGCCGCTGCGCCGGCTGCGCGCCCGGCTGACCCATCCGCTGCGCGGCGGCACCGGCGTGCCGCTGCTGGCCACCGTGCAGCAGCTCCAGCTCAGCGACGCCTACCGGCGGGTGGCCCCGCTGCTCCGCTCCGACGTGCGGGAACACTGGGACGACGGCGACTGGCGCTTCGTCGGGCACGCCGCGCGCTACCGGGGCCGCCCGGCGACCGCGGTGTTCGCCGTGCCGCTGGCCGACCGGGAGCCCGACGCCGTGCGGGTCGCCGTGGTCGACGACGCCACCGGGCACACCCTGCTCAGCCTGGCCGCCGCGCCGCCGCCCGCCGGCCCTCGGCTCTCCGTCGCGCCGGTCTGACGCCTCCCCACGTCACCCTCCGGCGACCGGCGTCAGGGCTGGAAGCGGTACCCGCCGGGGCTTCAGTCGGCGGTCAGCCAGGCGCGGATCTCGTCGCCGTGCTCGTCGAGGCAGGGCGGCGGCAGGTCGTACCGGGGCGGCGTGGCGGAGAAGCCGATCGGGTTGCGGACGCCCGGCACCCCGCCGACGGTGACCACCGGGTCGAGCCCGAGGTCCCGGGCCAGGGCGACGCCGCCGTCGACCGTGTTGATCGGGGCGCACGGTACGCCCGCCGCACGCAGGTCCCGGAACCACTCGTCGCGGGTGCGCCGGACCAGCCGCTCGACCAGCATCGGGCGCAGGACGTCCCGGTTCGCGGTCCGGTCGGGGTTGTGCCGGAACCGGGGGTCGTCGGGCAGCCCGGGCAGGCCGAGCACCTCGCACAGCTTCCGGAACTGGCCGTCGTTGCCGGCGATGACGACGAGGTCGCCGTCGGCGGCCGGCAACGGCTCGTACGGGAACAGGCTCGGGTGGGCGTTGCCCATCCGGAGCGGCGCGGCGCCGGCGGCGACGTGGCCGCTGGCGTGGTTGACCAGGCCGGACAGCGCCGAGGAGAGCAGGTTCACCTCGACGTGCTGGCCGACGCCGGTATGGGCGCGGTGGTGCAGGGCGGCGAGGATGCCGAGGGCCGCGTGCAGACCCGCCATCACGTCGAACACGGCGACACCGGCCTTGTACGGCGGGCCGTCCGGCTCGCCGGTGAGGCTCATCAGGCCCGACGCGGCCTGGACCACGAGGTCGTAGCCGGGCAGGTCCGCGCCCGCGCCGGTGCCGAAGCCACTGATCGAGGCGTAGACGATCCGTTCGTTGTCGGCGGCGACGCCGTCGTAGTCGAGGCCGAAGCGCTTCAGCCCGCCGGGGCGGAAGTTCTGGATCATGACGTCGGCCCGCCGGACGAGTCGCCGGGCGACGTCGAGGTCGTCGGGGTCGGCGAGGTCGAGGACCACCGAGCGCTTGTTGCGGTTGACGCCGAGGTAGTAGGTGGACGTCCCCTCCCGGACCGGCGGCATCCAGGCGCGGGTGTCGTCCCCGCCCGGGCCCTCCACCTTGACCACCTCGGCGCCGAGATCGGCGAGCAGCATGGTCGCGTACGGCCCGGCCAGGATCCGCGAGAAGTCCGCGACGAGGATGCCGCTCAACGGCCCGGCCTGCTGCTCCGCCATCGCCCCTCCCCTTACCCGCTGCCGCCGCGGGCGCGCGCCGTCGGGTGCGGGCGGTTCGCCGTCCGCACCCGACGGAACCCGATGGAAGGACAACGATGGCACAGCCGGCGCGCCGGGCATCGCCCGCCCCGAGGGACCCCACGCCGGACGGGCCGGCGCCGCCTCACCGGACGTGCTGGCACTCCGGCAGGCTGTCCAGGTTGTTCGGCGACGCGTCGTCGGCGACGGTACGCAGGTAGGGCCGGCCGCGCTTGGGCCGGACCACCCGGATGGCCGTACGTTCCGTGCCGGGCTCCTGCACGAAGAACGCGAACCGGCCGCTGCCCATCAGCTCGATCGCCTCCGGCACCGGGATGAGGAAGTGACTGCCGTCGCCGTTGTGCCCGCCAAGGGCGACGGTCGTGCCACCCGAGGTGCGCACGCAGCTCACCTGCACCGGCACGGCCGTGTCGTGGTACTCGGTGTCGGCGACCAGCGCCACCTGCAACCAGCCCTCGCTGGCCGTCGACGGCTCGTTCGGCAGCAACGCGTCCGGGGTGCTCGGCACCACCACGTCCGTCCGCCACGTGCCCGGCTCGGCGCGCCGGTGCCAGTGCCACGAGCCGCGTACGTCCTGCGGCAGCGGCAGGCGGGTCGTCTCCAGGTCGTGCAGGACCGGGCCGTGGCGCAGGGCGGGCGACAGCCGGGACAGTGCCGAGGACGTCCACTCCCGCAGCAGCCCCACCGACTTCTGCGGCACCAGCCCCGCGGTGACGTGCACGTCGGAGCCGGGCACCATCAGCAGGGTCAGCGGCACCGGCACCCCGGGGTTGACCGTGAACACCCCGGAGGTGTCCACGTACGGGGAGGTGATCGGGTCCGCGCCCGGCAGCGCTGCCGCCCCGCCGGCGTCGGGCAGCCCCGGCGCGAGCAGCGCCACCGCCGGGTCCACGATGTGCAGCCGGTCCATGTCGTCACCGACGCAGTACGCCAGCAGCCCGTCCTGCGCCCGTGACAGCGTGCCCAGCCGCACCGGGACGCCGGTGCGCGCGTTCTCCGGGGGCTGCCGCGGATCCTCCACCTCCACCTTCAGGTACGCCCGCACCACCGCGACCGGCCGGCCGAGCAGCAGCGCCAGGTGCTCGTCGCCGGCCCGGCCGGTCACGTCCACCGTCCACCGGGTGGTGTCCAGCACCCGCAGCAGCGACTCCAGCGCGCTCTGCGCGCCGCCGGCCGGATGGCCGCCCGCCCGGGCGGTGGCCAGCGCGTGGTCGGCGGCCAGCATGCGGTCGGCGAAGCGGGCCAGCAGCGGGTTCGGCAGGAACCGGCTCGGCGGCGCGCCCAGGGACGCCGGGCGGCCCGGGTCCTCCTCCCACGCGGTCACCGTCTCCGGGTCGGGGCGCAGCCGCCCGTAGCCGTTGCCCTTGTCGTCGAAGAACTCCAGCGTGCGGTCCACCGACGACGGCACCAGGTAGCCGCACACCGGGCTGACGCCCGCGTCCGCGTCGCGCGGCGCGCCGAGCGCGTCGGCGAAGCGCAGCAGGACCCGGGCCGGGGCGGTGAAGCGCGGCCGCAGGGCGGCCAGGTCCGGGTGGCCCGGCACGGCGAGCGTCACCCCGTGCGTCACCGGCGCGGGCGTCGCCACGTCCGGGCCGAGCACCTCCAGGAACCGGCCGTAGCCGTCGACCAGGCGGGCCCGGTCCAGCCGCAGGAACCCGGCCCGCAGGGCCACGAAGTCCGCGGCGCGCGGAGTCTGTGGCGGCTGCGCGGCGTCGGTGGCGTTCGGGGCGTCCACCACCAGGCCGGTGGCGTCGCGACGCAGCTGCTCGGCGATCCCGACGAGTTCGCCGGAGAGCAGGTCGCGTTCGGCGTCCCGCGGGTCGACCGTGCCGTCGAGCAGCGCCGCCGCCGACGCCGACAACATCACCCGCCCGCGCAGCGTACGGCCCGTCTCCGGCGCCGGCTCGGTCACGACGGCCGGCAGGTCGTGGTCGACCTCGCCCAGCGGCCAGTCGTGCGCGCCGCGCGGCGTCGGCAGGTAGGTGGCCGACCACTCCAGCAGCAACGGGTTCCACGGCCGGCTCGGCGGGGTCACCCCGACCGGGCTGGGCAACTGGCCGTCGACCACGGTGCCCGCCGGCGGTCGCGTCGGGTCCCCCACGCCCGGGTCGAACGTCGCCCACCACGCCGCCCGCGCGGCGGCCACCGGCGACGGCCGGGTGTCGGTGGCCAGCGCCAGGTCGGGGGCGGATCCCGGGTCGATGCTGGCCAGCTCGACGAGCAGGTCCGTGGCCACCGCCGGCACGCCGTACTGCGGCAGCAGCCCGGCCAGCGGGGTCGGCGGCAGCACCGCCGCGCCCGGACCGGCGTCGCCGCCGGCCACGCCGAAGCCGCGTACGGTCTGCCCGTCCACCCGGCACAGCAGGTTGCCCAGCTCGGAGTAGCGGCCGTCGGCGCCGTGCTTCGGGCTGCGTCCGCCACCGGCCACCACCAGCGCCGGCTCCAACGCGTGCCAGACCCGCGGCCGGGTCCGTTCCACCTGCACGAACGACCCGCCGCCGGCGGCACCGCCGGAGCCGGCCGCCGGCTGCCAGATGTACTCGTTGCCCGCCGCCGCCGGGGCCGAGCCGAACCGGCTCTGGTGCAGCGAGGCGTCCAGCCGGGCGGGACCGTCGGCGCCGGTCACGTCGGACAGCGCGCCCTGCAGCAGCGCCTCGACCATCCGGGCCGCGTCGGCGGGGTCGTCCGGTTCGGCGGCGAGCGCCGCGAGGGCCTCGGCGAGGGTCTCCCCCAGCGCCACCGCCACCGCGTCCGACGCGGGACGGTAGTCGGTCTCCCGACCGAGCAGCCCGCCGCCGCCGGGCCAGTTCGGCTGCGGCCAGCCGATGGACACCGCCGCCGCGTGGTAGACCGACCGGTCCGGCACCGGCTGGTCGTCGCGGCGCGGCGGGTAGACCTCCCAGCCGAGGTCCTCCATCCGCTCGGTGTACGCCGTCTCCCCGGCCACGTGCAGCGGGTCGCGAACGGGGTCGGTGTACCAGCCGAGCACCAGGTACGCCACCGGCCCGGTCACCCCGGTCAGCTCGTCGTGCAGGGCGAACCGGTGGGTCACGTTGTCGTAGTAGCCGGCCCAGCCGAGGTCGCCGTGGCCGAGCGCGGTCAGCGGGGACCTCGGCGCGGCGCCGGGGGCCGGCAGGGTCGGGCTGGTCAAGGCCCGGTCCACCCGGACGGGTTCGATCGCGCCCGCGTACGGCAGCAGCCACGCCTCCACCGCCCGGGGACCGGGCGTCGCCGGGCCAGAGATCCGCACGACCAGCCACCGGTCGGGCACCGGCGGAAACGTGGTCGCACCGGTGTCGTCGGCGACGCCGCGGGTCAGCCCGTCGGGCAGCCCCCAGTGCAGGTGCGCGCCGGGCGGCCGGGCGGTCTGCCGTGCGCTGAACGGTTCGGGCAGCACGTCCTGCTGCACCCGGCCGCTGGCCGGCGGAGTGGGCCGGGTCAGCGCCGTACGCGCCCAGTCGGAGGCGGCGCCGGGCTCCCGCACGACCAGGACGTCGAGCGCGACCGGGACGAGGACAGTTGTCACGACGAGGGGCTCCCTCTGTTCGGCGGGCCTGACTGCGGTCGGGCCCCGCGGTGGATCAGGCCGGCGGGGTGGAGGCGCCGAACCGCTGCCGCGACGGTGCCTGGAGCAGGGACAGCGCCACGGCGGCGCCGCCGCGCGGCCGGGGCAGGGGGCGGGCCTGGTCGAGGTTGCGGGCCAGGCCGGCGACGTCGACGACGCCGGGCACCGGGCCGGGGCGCATCGGCACCGGGACGCTGCCCAGGTCCGGTCCCGCGCCGTCGCGGATCGGCGCCCGCCAGCCCGCCCCGTCGGCTTCCAGGCCGAACTGCACGCTCTGCGGCGGTTCCTCCAGCCACACCAGGCGGGGGGCGCCGCGGAACAAGGCCACCAGCACCGACGGCGACAGCCGCTCCAGGCGCAGCAGCTCCACCACCAGGTCGGGTCGGGTGCGGGCCAGCTCGTCCGGGTCGACGCCCGGCCGCACCACGGCGGGGTCGTCGCTGGTCCAGGCGCGTACCTCCATGCCGGGCCAGCCGCTGACCAGGGACGAGCGGAGCAGGAACCCGGTGACCGGGACCGGCCCGGCCGCGGCGGTGAGCTCCCCCGCGGCCCGGGCCTCGGCGAGCAGGTCGGCGGCGACCGGAATCGACATGCGGGTGCGCTGCACCTCCCGCACCAGCGGCAGCTGCTCGGTCACCGCGGCGGTGACCCGCGGCAGCAGCGTTCGGGTGCCGGCGCGTTCCCGGCTGCCGTCGCCGCCGACGGCCAGCGCCCCCGCCCGCAGCCGCTCCAGCCAGCCGTCATCCAGGCGGAAGAACCGGATGGACTCGGGCGGCAGCAGGCGCGCGTCGGGCACGAGGTAGCGGAACGGCAGGTCGTGCAGCAGGCTCCAGCGGGCCAGCAGGTGCTCGACGTACGGGGGCAGCGGCGGCGCGTCGGCGGTCGCCGCCGCGACCGGCTCGGCGACGGCACGCGCGGCGGCGGCGGCCAGGGTGCGGGCCCGCGGCGCGGGCTGCCCGGTGGTGTCGGCGGGCGGGCCGACCAGCGCGCCGAGCCGTTCGGCGAGCAGCCGGCCGCCGGCGGACAGGTGGGTCGTCACGACGGTTCTCCTTCCGGGCGCAACTGGCGCGGGATGACGCTGGAGCCACCCGGGTGCGCCTGCCACAGGTCGGCGCGGGCGGTGCGGGACAGCAGCCGCTGCGCGAACGTCTCACCGAGGGCGGCGAGAGGGTCGGCGCCGTCGACGGCCACCGCGGCGGCACGCCGCAGGTCGGTGCCCTCGGCGGCCACCGTGGCGGTGCGGCGCACGGCGGTGCCGGAGGCGGCGTACGAGCGGGCGCTGTCCTCGCGGAGACCCGCCGCGCTGCCGGCTCGTGCCGCGTCGTCGGCGGCGCGGTGCCAGGCCACCACCTCGCGGATGAACCGGCCGTCGGCGGCGGCGAGGAGCCGGCCCAGCTCGAACGCGGCGTCGCCGGTCACGTCGCCCGGCCCCGCGGGCAGCGGGTCGGGTGCCGCACCGAGCAGCGGCGGGCGGTAGCCCATGGTGGCCGGCGTGCCGTCGCGGCGGGTGGCGGCCAGCGCGAGCGCCCCGTCGGCGTCCACCAGCGGGGGCTGCCCGGCCGGCGGGGCGCCGAACGCGCCGAGGTCGAGGTGCCCGGCGACGTGCTCGAAGGTGCCGCCGGCGGTGCTGGTCACGAACGGCCAGGACGCCAGCACGAGCAACGTGGGCACGCTGGTCAGGTTGGTCGCCCAGACGTCGTCGCGGGCCTCCAGCGACACCAGGCAGGCCGTGTACGGCGTGGGCGTAACCCCGCCCAGCGGCAGCCGGTTGGCGGTGACCACGGCGAACCAGCCGTCGTCGTCGCTGCCGGCCAGCGCGGTGTCCGCGACGTTGACCTGACGGACATGGGTGAGCAGCCTGACGTCGGTGCGGCTGGGCAGCAGCGACCGGAACGTGGTCAGGTCCTTGGCCCGCAGCCCGACGACGGCCCGGTTGCCGTCGACCGGCTCGATGCCGTTGAGGCGGGTGAACACCGCCTCGCCGACGACGGAGCGCAGCGTCCCGGTGGTCAGGGTCGCCTCGTCGGACCGGACGACCAGCAGCGCCAGCCAGGGCGTGCCGTCGCCGAGCCGTCGCTCCCACGGCAGGGCGCGTCGGCCCAGCACCACGTGCGGCAGACGGTCGCCGAACGCGCCCACCGCGTCGCGGGGCGGGTGCTGCCCGGCGACCTCGGTGGCGTCGAGGGCGAGCCGGGGCGCGCCGACCTGCACGTGGGTGGCGTGCTCGGGTGGCGAGGTCTTCGGGGTGCCCCGGTCCGTCACCTCCAGCCTGCTGGTGAACCGGTAGATGCCGGCGGTGAGCGACGGCGTCACCGTGTCGTGCAGCCGGATCGATCCCGGCGCGACGGGGGTCTCCGTCATCACGCCTCCGTTTCGTCGTCGTCGAAGGCGACGAACGCCGCCGCTGGTGCCGGGGCCGCCGGCTCGGTCGCCGGGGCCGCCCCGGCGACCGCGGTACGCGCCGCCGACCGGGCGGCGACACCCGGGCGGCCGGGCACCGTCGCGGGTCTGGTGACCCGGGCCAGTTCCCGCCGGGCGGCGGTGCAGTCGGTGTCGACGGCGTGGTCCGGGGTGCCGATCACGCCGGCGACCCGCCAGCCGTCCCCGGCCACGACCTGCACCGAGATCGCCTCGGCGCCGCGCTCCGCGTCGACCGTCAGGAGGATGCGGTGCGGCTGGTCGTCGTCGGGGGCGTCCTCCCGGCTGCTGACCCGCACCCCGTCGAGTTCGACGCGGACGTCGGCGAGGCTGGCGGTGGCGGACACCGGTTCCAGGGACACCACGACCGCGCGGGTCGTGGCGGGCAGGTTGGTGACCAGACCGTCGACGGCGGCGGAGAGCAGCGCCGCGGGCACCGGCACGTGCTCGCCGGCCTGGCGGTAGCGGGCCGGCGGATGCCACGGGTGCGGCAGCAGGACGGTGGCGCCCGGCGCGACGAGCACGCCGTCGGTGACCGGGACCAGCGGCGTGTCGGCGGCCCAGCCGGCGGCGGCGCCGGCCGCCGGGGTCACCACCGCGCGGGCGGCGTCGGCGGGCACCCGGGTGCCCGCCCGGGCCGGGCCGTCGCTGAGCGGCGCGCCGGTGCCGGTGAAGGTGACCAGCCGCAGCGGCGCGGACCCCTCGTCGAGGCGCAGCCGCAGCCCACCGGCGCCCGTGGTGTCCCAGACCTGGGTGCCGCCCACCGGCAGGGCCGCGCCGCTGTCCCCCTCCGCGCGGGCCCGGGCGACGGCGCGGAGCTCCGCCCGCCCCGCGCCCCGGTGCTGGTCGGTGGAGACGGTCGCGCGCAGCCTCGGCCCGGCCGGCGCCGCCACGGCCCGGCGGGCCGCGGTCACGGCGGTCTCGGACGAGTCGGCGGTACGTCGCAGGCGCAGCACCGACGGCGCCGGCGCGACGGCGTCGGGGACCGACAGCGGCAGGTGGCGCTGTGTCTCCTCCTCGATCATCGTGGCCAGGGCCACGTCCGGCAGCACGCCGGTCGCCTCGGAGACGGTGATCGGGGCGGCCAGGCCCACCGACGACAGGGCCCGGAGCATGGTGGGAGTGGCGCCACCCTTCGCCGTGCCCGCGAGGGCGCTGTCCCACAGGCCGGCCGGGAATCCGGCGGTGGCGGTGGAGGGCCGCAGCGTCTGGATCTGCGCGGCGGGCACCGCGACCCAGTTGGCGCCGACGCGCTGTTCGACCGCGACGACCATGGTCGCGCGGGTCCTGCCCATGTTCCATCCGGCGGGGACGACGTCGACCTCCCGCCCGTCGGTGCGGTCGTCGGCGCGGCCGCTGCCGGTCAGCCGCCATCCGTACAGCGGCATCAGCGACTCCACCCGGACCGCGAACTCGGGCGCCACGGACCACGGGCGCTCCAGGGTGCCATCGGGGCGGCTGCCGATCGCCGGCGGCAGGGTGCCGGCGGTGACGGTGCCGCTGGTCGCCGGGCGGGCCGCGTCGCCGCCGCCGAGGTACTTG
Source organism: Micromonospora sp. NPDC049139 (assembly GCF_055586845.1). Taxonomy (NCBI): domain Bacteria; kingdom Bacillati; phylum Actinomycetota; class Actinomycetes; order Micromonosporales; family Micromonosporaceae; genus Micromonospora; species Micromonospora sp. NPDC049139. Next base: position 295,010 of record NZ_JBVJHK010000001.1, read on the forward strand.
ACGGTCACCTGGTTCCAGTCGAGGTACGGCTGCTGCTGCGCCCTGCCGAACTTGACGGTGACCGAGGCGATGGCCAGGTCGACCGTGACGGTGCCGTGCAGCGGCGGGCCCTGGATGCGTACCCGGGCGCCGAGGGAGACGCTGACGTTGATCCGTGCGCAGGCGAAGAAGCACACCTTGATCGTGAAACGGGCGCCGACGCTGACGCTGGCGGTGATGTCGTAGGTCAGCGGGTCCCACCGCAGGTACACGTCGAGGGCGGCGACGAACCAGACCCGCACCGGTGAGCGGTCGTAGGAGGCCTCCAGGCGACCGCCGAGCATCACCGCCGACGGGGTGAGGGTGAAGTACGCCTCGCCCTTGACCACCACGCCGCCGCCGACGGACCAGTGGAACCCGACCCGGGGCACGTCCGGGTAGTGCGCCGGCTTGTTGAACCGGGGGTGGTAGCCGCCGATGGAGAGCAGCACCTCCGGCCGGTCGAACCACACCACGAAGGCGAACCCGCCGGTGACCTGGCAGTCGCGGCTGAGCAGCCACGAGTTGCGGGTCAGCGCCGCCCGGACGGAGAGCACCTTGTCCACCGTGCTGTACCGGGCGGCCAGGGCCAACTCCAGGTTGACCACCGCGGCCTGCGCGTCGGGCAGCGCCATCCGCATGAGGCCGAGCAGGCCGACCTCCAGTCCCCGGTCGGCGGAGACGTAGGCCAGGGCGGTGGTGTGCAGCAGTTGGAAGGTGGAGAACTTCACCCCGGCGGCGAGCCAGAACGCGCCCCGGGCCGGCGGGATGTCCCTGGACATCCGCGCCAGTGCGCCCATCGGGCCGCCGGAGCCCCCGAAGCCGCCCTCGTCGAGGGCCTTCACCAGGGGGAAGGCGGGCACGCCCTGCGGGTCGCGGGGCACCATCAGCCGGCGGTTGTAGCCGGCACCGCCGGCGAGGCCCAGGACGTACAGGTAGGGCGGGCCGCCGAGCGGGAACCCGACGGACAGGAACACAAACAGCGAGGTGTACTCGCCGAGGTCGTCGCGGGGTCGGGCGTACGAGCCGACCGCGGTCAGGCCGCGCCCGGCCAGGTCGACCGAGAGCATGCCGTCGTACTGCACGCCGTTGGCGCCGGTGACCTTGACCAGCCCGCCCGCGACCGACACCCCGGGCGAGCTGAACGACACCGACAGGCCGGCCAGGTCCACCTCCCAGGCGCTGAGGTCGGTGGGGTTGCGCAGCGGCACCAGCAGCGACAGGTCGTCGACGTCGAGGGTGAGCCCGGCGACGGCGACCCCGCCGTCGACGGACACCCCGACCTTGCCCGGCCCGGAGGTGGCCGCCTTGTACAGCAGCGCCAGCTCCGCGATGTGCAGCGGACCGTAGCTCCGGTTGATCTCGAACCGGGCCTCGGCCTTCCCGCCGAACAGCACCAGCCACCGGCCGCCGCCGCGGGCGACCAGCACGTCCAGGGGCGGATTCGCCGGGGCGGCGTCGCCGCCGCCGCCGGTCTGCAGCAGCGACGCCGCGACCGGGTTGGACCCGCCCCCGCCGGGGGCCATCGGGAACCCCAGCCCGTCGAGCATGACGGCCCCGTCGACCACGGTCGGCCGGTCCAGCGCCGCCGGGCCGGTCAGCGCCAGGTCGGCGCGGACGTGGGCGCCGACCGCGCCGAGGCGGAATCCGCCGGTCTCGACCAGTGCCCTGCCGGACGCGGCGGCGGCCACCCGGATGCCCAGCCCGCCCAGCCGCAGCACCGGCCGCAGCTGCGGCGCGGCGGGGGTGGTGAGGTCGAGCAGCAGCAGGCCGACGCCCCGGCCGGCCTGCCCCCATCCGGCGTCGACGGTGTCGGGCAGCCCGAAGCGCAGTTGCACGGCGGTGTCGCCGGCGGGCAGGGCCAGTTCGCCGCGCAGCACGAGGCCGTAGCGGGCGCCGTCGGTGACCACGGACAGGGTCAGCCCGCCCGGCACCGGCACGGGCACCCCGGTGACGGCGTCGAGGGCTCCGCGCAGCAGCCCGACCGGGGTGGGCAGGGCGGGAGCCATCCGCACCCCGTCCGGGGAGTCCACGGCCACGCCGGCGCTCGTGAGGATCTGCGCGGCGGTGCGGCCGCCGGACCACAGGGGCCGGCGCAGCCACGGCTCGGCCGCGCGCAGGGCGAGGGTTCCGGCCATCGGCACGACCAGCCGCTGGGCGAGCTGCGCCAGCTCGGCCGCCCCGGGCAGCTGCACCACCGGGGCGAGCTGGACGCCCAGCTCGCCGGTGCCGGCGTCGTCGCTGCCGAGCAGGCCGAGCCGCACGGCCAATCCCGCCGCCGTGGCCTGTGCCGACAGCCGGGCGCGCAGGGTCACCCCGAGCCCCGTGTCGACGTACGCGTGGGCGGCCAGCGACGCGGTCACGGCGGAGTCGGCGTAGCCGACGGCGATGTCGGCGGTGACCGCGCCGGCGGTGAGGCCCTGCACGGCCAGCCCGAGTTCCGGTCGCTCGGCAGCCAGGTCGGTACGCAGTTCGACGGTGCCGTCGAGCACCGCGACCCGGACCACCACCTCTCCCGGAGTGGCCGGCGGCGGCACCTGGGCGTCACCCAGGACGCGGCGCAGCAGGGCCACGACGGCGGGCGCGGCGACCGTGCCGGCGCTGGCGAGGGCCCCGGTGGAGAGGTCCCGCGCGAGGTCGGCGAGCGCGCCGGTGCGGGCGGCGAACCCGTGCGGCGCCGACTTCGGGTCGTAGACGCCGAGCGCCGTGGCGACGTCGAGCACGTCGTCGAGGGCGGCGGGGTGCGGGTCGCGGGCGCCGATGCCCTCGACGAGCCGGTCGAGGAGCTCCGGCAGCAGTCTCGCCCCGGCGGCCTCCACCAGCGTGTCCAGGCCGCTCACCGCCGGCAGCAGGGTGACCGTGGCGTCCAGCGCGGCCGGGGTGACGGCCACGGACAGGCCCGAGGCATCGGCGCCCAGCCGCAGGTCGAGCGCGCCCCAGTCGCCGGGCAGCGGCAGGTGCAGGGTCAGCTCGCCGCCCGGCCGCACCTGCCGGGCGGCGTCGACGTCCAGCCGCAGCGCGAGGTCCAGGGTGGCCGTGCCGGCGTCGTCGGTCCACAGCACGATCGGGTCGGTGGCGCCGACCAGCAGCCGCAGCGCCCGGTCCTCGGCGGTGCCGACGTCGAGCAGGTCGACGGTGACGCCGCCGGGCAGGGTGAGGGCGTGCGCGGGGTCGGCGGCCAGGCCCAGCGGGGCCGCGGCCAGGCGCAGCAGGCCGGCCAGCGGCGCGGCCTGCGGCGGCGCGCCGGGCGTACCGGCGAAGGTGCGCTGCAGCCAGGCGGCCGGCTCGGTCAGCAGCCCGTCGAGGGAGGCCACCCGCAGGTCCTCGCCGGTCAGCTGTTCGAGCAGGACGCCGAGCGCGCCGCCGACGAGCAGCCGGGGCAGCAGCGACGCGAGGCGGGCGGGCAGGTCCGGGCCGGCCGGCGACAGCCCGACCGGCCCGGGCAGCCACGGCGCGGCCAGCGACATCGCGCCGGCGGCCCGGGTGAGGGTGACGCCGCCGACCGCGAGCGCGGCCTGCACGCGCGGGGTGGGGTCGGCCAGCGCCACGGTCGAGGAGCCGGTGAGGGTGACGCCGTGGCCGAGCCGCAGCCCGGTGCCGGTGGTGCGGGCGGTGAGCCGCCACGGCCGGGCCTCCAGCACCAGCTCGACCGGCAGTCCGGCGAGGCGGCGCCGCCAGGAACCGCCGCCGGCGGCGGTGTCCCGGACCAGGCCGAGGAGCCCGGCGGCCCGGTCGACCAGCGCGGGCAGCCGGGGCGCCAGCCAACCGGTGGCGTCGGTGCGCAGCGCGGCGACCGCGTCGGCGAGCACGGCGGCCGGCCGGCCGGGCGCGGCGCGGTGGATGACGCCGAGGGCGGCGAGTTCGTTCAGCAGCCGGGCCAGCCGGCCGTTGGCGGCGGCCACCCGGTCGAGTTCCTGCACCAGGGCGTCGAGCAGCTCCGGCGACCGGGGGTCGGCCAGGTCGACGGCGGCGGCCGACTCGCCGCGCAGGGCGGCGTCGTGCAGCACCACGTGGATGTCGGTGACGGGGCCGGCGGTGCCGGCGCGCACGGTGGCGCGGACGGTGAGGGCGCGGACCCGGGCAGGCCTCGGGGCGCCGGTGCCGGGCCCGCCGAGCAGCCACCCGCCGGGGCGGGCGACGCGGACGCGCACCTGCGCCGACGAGAGGTCGGCCGGCGCCGCCGGGTCCAACGCCACCGAGCCGAGCCCGAGGCGTACGTCGACGTCGACGTCGGGGTCGCCGGCCGCCGGGGCGCCCAGGTCGAGGGCGAGCCGCAGGGCGGCGACCGCGTGGGTGGGCGGTGCGGCCGGTCCGGCCTCCTCGACGGTGTGCGTGGTCAGCGCGGCGACGAGCGCCGCCCGCAGGTCACCCGGTCCCCCACTGCCGTCGACGTCGCCGAGGCTGCCGTGCAGCGCGAGCGCGGGCACACCGCGCAGGTCGACGGGTGTGCCGAGCCAGCGGGCGAACGCGGCGGCGGGTAGCGGGCGGGGGCGGGCCTGCGCGCCGGGCTCCCCGGCGGCGTACCCGTCGAGCAGGCGGCGCTGGAGGCGCAGGGCGGCGTCGAGCAGTGGCGCGGCCGGCAGGCCGGTCGGGGCCAGCACGCCGGCCAGCCGCACCCCCTCGGCCACCGCCGGGGCGTCCAGCGGCAGCAGGGCGCCGTCGAACGCGGTGCCGACGGTGATCAGGCCGAGCACCTGCGCGGGGACGGCCGCGGCGAGTTGCCGGGCGACCAGGCCGAGGTAGGAGTGTCCGACCAGGATCGTGCGTACGCCGGGACGCACCGTCCGCACCGCGTCCTGCACGTGCCGCAGCGCGGCGAGCGCGGCGGCGGCGGGGAGGGTGCCGTCGTCGGCGAGGTCCACCACGTACCAGTGGGCGGCGGGCAGCGTGCCGAGGTCGACCAGGTCGGGTGGGGTGCCGGGGACCCGCAGGTCCACGGTGGCGACCTGGTCGGGCGCGACGTCGCCGAGCAGGTCGGCCCAGGGTCGTGACCCGGCCAGCGGCGGCGCGAGCAGCAGCACCGCCCAGTCGTCGCCAGCGGCGGCCGTGCGGGCGGCGATCTCGTCGCGGAGCTGGGCGACCGCCGCCGGCGCGGTGGTGAGGGTGTCGTGGGTGGCGGCGACCGGGGTGCCGGCCCGCCAGCCGGTCTCGGCCGGCAGGGCGGTGCCGGCGGGGACCAGCCCGTCGCCATCGGTAAGCACGCCGGCCAGCGCCCCGAGCGCCGCCGCGGCGTGGGTGGCGTCGACGCCGTCGAGCACGCCGGCGACCTCCGGCAGGTACGCCCCGGCGGCCTCGGCCGCCGCGAGCACGTCGGCGCCGGTGACCGGGATCGGGTCGGCCTCCTCCGAAGCGTCGTCGGTGTCGGCGCCGGCGAACCGGTCGACCAGCGGCGCGATCGCCCACTTCGCGGGCGGGCCCTGCGGCTCCAGCCAGGCGAGGACCTCCACCGCGTCGTCGCCGGCGCGGTGGACCGGCACCCGCCAGGGCGCCGCCTCGGTGCCGCCGCCGGAGACGGGCAGGTCGACCTGTGGCAGGTCCTGGCCGGGCAGGGCGGGCAGCCGGTCGGTCAGCGCGGCCTGCAGCAACCGCAGCAGCGCCACCAGGTACGGCGTCCCGTCGTCGGTGCGGGCGTCCTCGTCGCGGGCCAGGTCGGCGAGCCACCGGCGCAGCGCGGCGGCGGGGTCGGCCAGCAGCGACGACAGGTCGGTCGGGTCCGGGGGCAGCAGCGGCGGCATCCCCGCGAGCGGGCCGGTGGTGCCTGGCCCGGCGATGCCGACCAGCGCCAGCAGGTCGCGGGCGGTGGGGCCGGCCCACGACTCGGCGACCCGGGCGAGCAGGCCGCGGGCGGCGCCCCACAGTGCGGCGGGGTCGACGCCGAGGCCGAGGTCGGGCAGGGCGGGGTCGATCGGGCCGGCGGGCGGCAGGGTGAGGTCGCCCAGCAGGTGGGGCACGCCGTCGACGGTGACGGCGAGGTCGTCGACGGTCGCGGTGACCGCCACCGGCGACCCGAGCGACCAGGCGACGTCGAGGCGGACGCCGTCGGTGGAGACGCGTACCGGCGCGCCGATGGCCAGGGCCGGCGGGTCGAAGACGGCGGTGGCGGTGACCCCGCCGAGCCAGGCCGGACCGGTCGCCCCGTCGAGCGGGATCGAGGCCAGCGCCGCGCGGACGTCCACCCGCCAGGGCAGGGTCGCGTCGAGGTGGGCGCCGCCGCGCAGGGCGAGTCCGAGCTCGACGACGGGCGCGGCGGCGGTGCCGGAGTCCCACAGGACGAGGTCCAGCGCCACGGGGGCGCCCGGCGCGGCGGCGAGCGCGTCCACCGGGACCCGCCACGGGTCGGCCGGGGTGCCGGCGCCGGTCACCACCGGTGTGGCGGTGCCCGCGAGCCGGGCGACGTCGCGCAGCACGCCGGGCCAGCCGTCGGGTGCCTGGCGCAGCTGCCGGTAGTAGGCGGCCAGCGCGCGGGTCGGCGCGGTGGTGAGCAGTCCGAGGTCGACCCCGGGGGTGGTGCCCAGCCCGAGCAGGCGCCGCAGCGCGGCGACCGGGCCGGCGGCGGGGCCGAGCCCGGTCTCGATGGCCTCCTCCAGCAGCGACTGCGCGGCGGAGGTCAGCGACCGGGCGTCGGTCAGGTCGACCAGGTGGAGGTGGTGCGGGTCGTCGCCGATGGCGACGGTGACGTCGCGCAGTTCCAGCAGCGGGGTGATCGTGCCGCTGGCCGCCCGGTAGCGCAGGCCGGCGCGCAGCCCGCCGACCTGCACGGCACCGGCCGGCTCGCCGGCGGCCGGGAAGAGCCGACCGCCGTGGGCGGGCGCGGCGACGAGCACGTCGAGGCGTTCGAAGAGCGTGACCGGGGCCGAGCCGGTCAGCGGCACCACCAGCAGCACGGCGTCGCCGCGTACGACCGCGTCGAGCGTGCCGTCGCCGGTGTAGGTGACCCGGGCGCCGACCACGAGGGCGCCGGCGCCGGTGGCGGGGTCGGTGCGGACGGCCACGGTGAGGTCGACCGACGGCGGGCCGGCCAGCACCGGGATCAGCAGCGGGTCGGCGTCGGTGGGCAGGTCGGTGCGCTTGGACTCGTCGGCGCCGAGCAGGCCGGCGACCGAGTCGAGCCAGCCGACCAGGCCGGGCGCGCCGTCCGGGGTCCGCGCGGCGACCAGCGCGGCCAGCCAGGACCGGAACGCCGCCGGGTCGGTGGCGAGGTCGCCCAGGGGCAGCGGCACCAGGCCCGGGGCCAGGCCCAGCAGGCCGGGCAGGTTGGCCGCGACCAGTCGCACCGGTGCGGGCACGCCGTCGCCGACCTCGGCCAGGACGTAGCGCAGCAGCGCGGTGACGAGCAGGGCCAGCTGGGAGCTGCCGGCGGCCGGGTCCAGCACGAGCGGCTCGGTGGCGCCGGGCAGGCCCCGGACGGTGACGGTGACGCGGCTCAGCGCCTCGTCGGGTGGGGCGACCAGCAGGACGGCCGCCTCCACGCTGGCGCCGGTGTCGCCGAGGGGCGCCCGGGCGCGCAGCCGGATCGGGTGTTCCCTGCTGGCGGCGACGGCGGTGACGGTGCCGGCGGACGCCACGAGCAGGTCGAGCCGCGCGGTGACGGCGGGGCCGCCGGCGACCGGCCCGGCCTCGGCCTCGATCGCCAGGGTCAGCGGGGCGGACGCCGCCGGCCCGGCGCGCTCGACGACCAGGTAGACCTGACCTTTGCCGCCCTGCTCCAGCAGCGGCACGTGCCGGGCGACCCGGTCGGGCCGGCCGGCCGCCTCGGTCGCGAAGCGCGGCCGGGCCGAGGGCAGCAGCACCTCGATCGCGCGCACCAGCGCGGCGCGCTGGACGTCGCTGGCGACCAGCTTGCCTACCCGCGTCCACGGGTCGGCGAAGAACTCCTCGACCAGCCGGACGCCGCCACCGGAGGGGGCGAGCAGCCCGAGCGCGATGCCGAGGTCCTCGACCTCGGCGGGAATGCCGTCAACGTTGATCATGGGCCCACCCACCCCATCGTCCCCCCTCGGTTCCCGCCCTCCTCGGTGGATTCGGCGCGGGAGTTCCCGGAGGCTACGGAGGACCGACCCCGAAACTCTGTCGCCCTTCGGACGTTGCCGACCGTGCCGTCGCCGAGACGGTCCGAAGCGTCAGACCGCGTTCGCCCGTTGCGGCACGCGGCTCCCCCGCCCGGCCGACCGGGTCGACGACTCGGTCGGCCGGCGGCTGACCGATCGATCAGTCAAACGCGTCCCCGGCCACTGGAATGCCTGGCCGGAGTGGACACGTTCGACGACCGTCGACCGTCGTCCGGCGGCGGTGACCGACCGGTCGGTCAGTCGTGATGCCAATAGGCGACTCTCCCCTTGCCGGCCCGCCGCCGCGATCCCGAAGGTTGCCCACGAGAACGTCAGTCACCCGCCGTCGACCCGGGGCGGCGACGCCCGTGCCGCACACCGCGAGGCGCGACGCGGCCGGGCCGCCCTGATCCGGCCGGCAGGGTGACGATTCGGAAGAGGGGGGACCACTGGTGGACACCGCCAGCATCGACGCCGAGTACCTGGTGGCCACGTTCGAGGAGGACGACGACCCGGAGCAGCTGATCGGCGACGCCGTCGACTACGACCTGCTCGCGGCGCTGGCAGAGGAGGAGTGACGATGGGCGTGCACCTGGCCCCGACGCTGCGCGTGCTGCGTGAGGAGATCAACACCCGCTGGCCGCACCGGGACAAGGCCTCCGACGGCTGGATCGGCGACGCGGCCCACCAGGCCCGCAAGTCCGACCACAACCCGGACGCCGACGACCGCTCGGTCAACGCGGCGGACTTCGACATCGACGGGATCGACCCGTTGCTGGTCGTCCGGCACTGCATCGAGCACCCGTCCACCCAGTACGTGATCTACAACCGGCTGATCTGGAGCCGTACCCGCGACTTCCGGCCCGCGCGCTACACCGGATCCAACCCGCACACCAAGCACCTGCACGTCAGCGTCAGCCACGCCCGGGCCCTGGAGGACAGCCTGCGCCCGTGGGGCGTCGCCACGGCCCGGGCCGCCAAGCTCGGCGACCGGGTCCTGCGGGCGGGCTGCAAGGGCAGCGACGTGCGGGAGTTGCAGACCCTCGCCAACCGGTTGGGCGCCCGCCTCACCGCCGACGGCGTGTTCGGGCCGAAGACCACCGCCTGGGTCCGGACGTTCCAGAAGTCGAAGAAGCTGACGGTCGACGCCGTCGTCGGACCGAAGACCCTGACCGCTCTCCGCACCGCCACCAGGCCACCGGCGCCGCAGCCGGCAGGCCGGGCCCCGGGCTCGCGCACCGTCCGCGTCGGCAGCACCGGCGAGGACGTGGCGTACGTCAAGCGGTTCGTCGGCGCGCGGCGGTGCGGGCCGCCGGGCACCCGCTTCGACGCGAAGACCGAGGCGGGGGTCCGCTGGTACCAGCGGATGCGCGGGCTCACCGACGACGGCATCGTCGGCCGGCTCACCTGGGCCGAGATGGGCGTACGCGTCACCTACTGATTCACGGTGCGGAACCGGGTCGCCCCGGTCCCGCGCCCGTACCGAACCGCCCGGTCGTGCCGACGACCCGGGGCGCGCAATCGATGACCGGAGTGTCCATGGTGTGGCGTGGTCGCCACGCCGGCGGGGCGGGGGAGTTCATGACCCAGAGCTTGAGCGAAGAGGGCGTACGCGGGGCCGTCCTGGCGACCGTGGGCACGCGGCGGCCGGACCCGGTGGCCGTCACCCAGAGCCCGACCAGCCGCGTGCCGCACGACCTGTTGCTCGCGGAGCTGCTCGACGCCGTCGACGACCTCGTCCCGTACGCGCGGGAGCTGAAGCCGGCGCGCCGCCGGCTGTGGGCCATGCTGAACCCGGCGGCCGGCGCGCCGGTGCCCACCGCCCGGGCGATGGCGCGCCGGGTCCGGGGCGTGGAGATGGCCTGGGCGGTGACCGTGGCGCTCGGCCCGGCCCTGCGCCAACTGGCCGACCTCGCCCGGCCCGGCCAGTACCTCCCCCCGTTCGAGCCACGGCTGCGCGGCTACCTCCACAAGGCCCGCGAGGCGTACTGCGCCGCGATCACCGAGGCGCTCGACGCCGCGCCGCCGCACCGGATCGAGGCCCGGCAGAACGAGGGCGACCGGTTGGTCGGGGAGTTCTCGACGACGATGCCGCTGCTCTACCTGACCGACCGCATGGGTCTGGAGGCCGTGATCGGGCAGCTCGCCGACCAGGTCACCGACCTCGTCGCCCTGCGGGCGGAACGGGAGGACGACGCCCTTCCCGGACGGGCCGCGGACGCCGAGACCGGCGTCGCCATGACCGCCCCCGGGCAGGAGTGGTTCCTGCGCCGCCGCCTGCTGGCCGAGCTGTACGCGGTACGCGCCTACTCGTTCCGCGACTACCTGCAGCCGTATGTGCGGTTCAGCCAGAAGTTGCGCACCATCAGCCTGGCGGTGCAGATCCTGACCACCCGGGAACGGCTGTCGTGGCTCGCCGACCAACCGGTGCTGCCCAGCGCGGCGACGGAACGGGTGGACGGGTACGTCGTCGAACTCGCGTCGGCCCTCACCCATGTGGAGCAGAGCTTCCTGCTGCACAAGGACGGCGCGTACGTCGAGGCGGCGGAGCGGCACCGGCTCGCCGTCGCGGTGCTGGCCACCGTCACCGGCCGACCCGGGTTCAAGGCCGACCTCGACGACATCGCCGACACCATCGAACTGCAGAAGACCGTCAAGGCGATCGCGGCCGGAGTGGCGATCGGCGTCGCCACGGCGATCACCGCAGGGGCGGCCGGCGCCGCCGCCGGCGCGGTGCTGGAGACCGTCGTCGGCAGCGGCACGGTGCTCGGCTCGATCGCCGTCTCGGCGGGCGTGGTCGCCACCCGGCTGATGTGGGAGACGCTCGTCGCCCGTGGCGCGTCCGAGCTGCTGCTGGGGCCGGAGTCCATCACGGCGACGTCGTTCCAGGAGGACCTCGCGTGGCAGGCGCTGCAGGCCGCCGTCGTCCGTGTCGTGCTCTGCGGCTCCGGGGACATCTTCAAGGCGGTGGCCCGGTCCGGTGACCGGGCCGAGCAGGTCGCCCGGCTCGTGGTCGAGCAGATCACCACCTTCGGGTTCGGCGAGGCGCAGCACCTGATCCGCACCGGGGAGCTGCGCAGCCTGCGGGACAGCGTGGTGGCCGCGGTGCAGCAGGCCGCCACCACGGGCGCCGTCATGGTCGGCGGGCTGATGGCGAGGTCGTTCCTCGACCGGCTCGGCGCGGCCCGCGGGGCGCTCACCGTCGACGGCGAGCGGCGGCTGCAGGAGCTGGAGGCCGAGCGCGCGCAGGTCGCCCAGGACTTCGAGGCCGTCCGCAACGGCACGGCCGGCCCGGAACAGTTCCGGGCGTGGGCGGCCCGCGCGGCACAGGCCTGGAACGGGCTGGTCGCCCTCGTCGACGGGCTGCCGCCCGGGGCGGAACGCGACGCGGCGCTGCTCCGGCTCACCGCCGCCAAGGGCGAGATCGAGCTGCGCCTCGCCGAGGCCGGGATCAGCGCCTCGCTGACCTGGCCGGACGCCGTACCGACCTTCGAGGGCCTGCTGCCGGGCCTGGTGGTCTTCAGCGACGACGCCCGGCCGGTGCTCGACGCCGCCTACCCGCCCGGCACCCGGCGGCCCACCGACCTCCCCGACGCCGTGCTCGTGTCCGGCTCCGGCGGCCGGCGCCTGCTCCTGCTGCCCGAGGGCGACCTGCCGGCGCGGGCCGCGACGCCGGAGCGGCTGGTCCACGTGCCCGAGGCGAGCATGCGGCCCGGGCCAGCACCCGAGCCGGTGGTGCTGCCCGGCGCGGCGACCCTGGGCCTGGAGCGCCTCCAGGCCGCCTTCGGCCCCGACAAGGTGGCGAAGATCCTCGCGCAGGCGGCCAGGGGACGGGAGTCGTTCCTGCGTCTGCTCGCACACCCGGACCTGGCCGGCGTCGGCGCCGTCCAGTCCCGCTCGACCGCCCTGTACGGGCTCGCGTCGCATCCCGCGTCGATCGCGTTCGGGCGGCAGTGGGGTCCGCTGCTGGTGCTGCGGCTGCGCAAGCGGCTCGGCACGGCGCAGGTCGACGACGGGCTCGGCCGGGCGGGCACCCTGCTGGAGCAGGCCCCGGCGGGTGACCGCCCGGCGCTCGTCGCCCGGCTGATGTCGCTGACCAGCCAGCAGCTGCGCCGGGAACTGGCACTCGCTCCCCCGCTGCGCCCGCCGCGCCGCAAGATCACGCCGGAGAACCTGGGCGTCGACCGGGCCCACCCCAGTTGGCGGGTCCTGGCCGACGAGGTGGCCCGGGACTTCCCCGCGCTCACCCCGGACCAGCGCCGGGCGATGACCGACTGCCTGCAGGTCGTCGAGGTCGCCGAGGCCGGCGAGTTCGACGCGTACCGGCCGCAGACCAGGATCGCGCTCGTCGACTCGTTCGAGAAGATAATGGTCGACGGGCAGATCCGCGTGCCGGATCTGACCATCGTCGCCAACCGCATGCGCGGCCGGCTCGCCGAGCACGTCTTCCTCGGTCCGCTGCCCGTCCTGCAGCAGACGATGTGGTTCCTCGGCGCGCGGATCGGCACCTGGCTGACCGGCCGGTCCAACCTGGACGGGCACTGGATGGCCGGCGACGTGCCGTGCTTCCTCGAGCTGAAGTCCGACGCGATCCACCTCCAGACCGCCGCGGAGCAGCAGGCGACGGCCCGGCAGTACCTGCGCGACGCGCTCGGGGACTTCGAGAACATCCCGGCCGGATCGCAGTACCACCTCTGGTTCATCCGGGACCCGGGGCCGGACGGGCGGCAGCGGATGCTCGAGATCCTCCTGCCGCCGGGCGGCCCGATCGCGGGGGTGCACTTCGGGCCGGAGCCGCCGCCGGGCGTGCCGCAGCGGTGACCGCCGCGGCGCGACACCACGGCCGACAATCCGGCAGGAGCGTCGGCGACCGGGATCGACACGTGGACTCCCGGCCGCTACTCGACGAGTGGGACGCCGTCCTCGACCGATGACGAAAAAACAGGCGTGTCGGCACGGCAAGTCCTTCACATCCGCGTGGAATCAGCAGGAAACGCGGAAATTCTTTCATCTATACATTCGAATGCATCGCCGTCTAGCATCACCTCCGACCAGATCGACATTCCCGGATCTCCGCACCACCCCCCGCACGGGATCCGGCGTCAGGAGAGGGACGACCGATGACACTCCCCCGCCTGTCCAGGCGCCACTGGCGTCTGGGCGTCGCAACAGCCGCGGTCACCGCCGCGGTGGCGTTCGGCACCCCAGCGACCGCCGCTCCCGCCGAGGGGCAGATCCTCCAGGCCGGCGGCGCCACCGCGGTCTCCGGCTCGTACATCGTGGTGTTCAAGGACACCGCGGTGACCCGGGCCGAGGTCACGGGCAACGCCCGCGCCCTGGCCAGTCGGCACGACGGCACCGTCGCCCGGACCTTCCAGCACACGGTGCGCGGGTTCGAGGCCCGGATGTCCGCCGCGCAGGCCCGGCGGTTGGCCGCCGACCCGTCGGTGAAGTACGTCCAGCAGAACCACGTCGTGCGGATCTCCGGTACGCAGAGCCCCACCCCGTCGTGGGGCCTGGACCGCAGTGACCAGCGCGACCTGCCGTTGAACAACTCCTACACCTACCCGAACGGCGGCTCCGGCGTCCGGGCGTACATCATCGACACCGGCATCCGGTTCTCGCACAGCGACTTCGGTGGCCGCGCGGTCACCGGTTTCGACTCGGTCGACGGCGGCGCGGCCGACGACTGCAACGGCCACGGCACCCACGTCGCGGGCACTGTGGGCGGCACCGCGTACGGCATGGCCAAGAACGCCACCCTGGTCGGCGTCCGGGTCCTCGACTGTGGGGGCAGCGGCACGTACGCCGGGGTGATCGCGGGCATCGACTGGGTCACCGGCGACCACGACCCCGGCGAGCTGGCGGTGGCCAACATGAGCCTCGGCGGCGGGAAGGACCAGGCCGTCAACGACGCGGTGACGGCCTCCATCGCCGACGGCGTCAGCTACGCCATCGCGGCCGGCAACGACTACTCCGCCGACGCCTGCGGCGTCTCGCCGGCCAGCACCCCCAACGCGATCACCGTGGGGGCGACCACCAGCACCGACGCCCGGGCGGACTACTCCAACATCGGCACCTGCCTGGACATCTTCGCCCCGGGCTCGTCGATCACCTCGGCGTGGCACACCGGCGACAGCGCCACCAACACCATCAGCGGCACGTCGATGGCCACGCCGCACGTGGCCGGCGCGGCCGCGCTGGTCCTCGCCGCCAACCCGTCGTACACCCCGCAGCAGGTCCGCGACAAGCTCGTCAACGACGCGACCAACGGCAAGGTCACCAACCCGGGCACCGGCTCACCGAACAAGCTGCTCTACGTCGGCAACATCAGCACGCCGACGCAGGACTTCGCCATGTCGGTGTCGCCCACCTCCGGAACGGTCAACCCGGGCAGCTCGGTCACCGCGACCGTCGGCACCACCACCACGGTCGGCAGCGCGCAGAACGTGACGTTCTCCGCCAACGGCCTGCCCGCCGGGGCCACGGCGAGCTTCAGCCCGGCGTCGGTCACCTCCGGCAACTCCGCCACGATGACCATCTCCACCACCGGCACCACCGCGCCGGGCACCTACCCGGTGACCGTCACCGGCACCGGCACGGTCACCACCCAGACCGCGTCGTACACGTTGACGGTCAACGGGCCGCCCGGCTGCTCGCAGACCAACGGCACCGACGTCAGCATCGGCGACAACACCACGGTGGAAAGCTCGATCACCATCAGCGGGTGCTCCGGCAACGCCTCCGCCACCAGCACCGTCGCCGTGAACATCGTCCACACCTACATCGGTGACCTCGTCGTCAGCCTCGTCGCCCCCGACGGCACCGCCTACACCCTGCACAACCGCAGCGGCGGCTCGACCGACAACATCAACCAGACCTACACCGTCAACCTCTCCAGCGAGGCCGCCAACGGCACCTGGAAGCTGCGGGTGCAGGACGCCGCCTCCGGCGACACCGGCTACCTCAACACCTGGACGCTCAACCTGGTCGGCGGGACGCCCCCGGGCTGCACCGGCACGAACGGCACCGACGTCAGCATCGGCGACAACACCACGGTGGAAAGCTCGATCACCATCAGCGGCTGCTCCGGCAACGCCTCCACCGCAAGCACCGTCGCCGTGAACATCGTCCACACCTACATCGGTGACCTCGTCGTCACCCTCATCGCCCCCGACGGCACCGCCTACACCCTGCACAACCGCACCGGCGGCTCGACCGACAACATCAACCAGACCTACACCGTCAACCTCTCCTCCGAGGCCCGTAACGGCACCTGGAAGCTGCGGGTGCAGGACGCCGCCTCCGGCGACACCGGCTACCTCAACACCTGGACGCTGACGCTCTAGCGGCAACGGCGCCACCAGCGCACCCCCACACCGGGACCCCGGCTGAACCTCGGGATCTAGCGGTCCTCGCAACACCCAGACCTTCTGGGAGTTGCGAGGACCGTGTCCGTTTCTGCTGGACTCAAGGCGAAGTTCTTCGAAGACGCTGCGCGAGCAGACCGGGTTCGCCGACCACCTCGCCCGCCGCGCCACCGACCCCCGGCTACACCGTCCGGCAGCACCCGCGGCACGTGGGCGGCGCGATCGAGGAGTGACCGCCCGGAACCGAGCCCGCCGGTTCGGCCCCGGGTTCGGCGTGGGTTCGCCACCGGGCTCGGCGTCGGGGTCAGCCTCAATTCGCCGCCGGTCGCCGCCTGGGTCGGCAGCGTCTCCGCTCGCGCCGGGCGGCGCCACGTGAGGGTGGTCATAGCGGCTGGACGCGCCACCACGGGGGGCTGCTAGCCTCGTCGGCAGGTCATGAGCGCCAGCGTCAAGCCCCGGCTCGCTGGCCGGCAACCCTCGTCCGCGCAGGGGTGCCCCGGGTGAAGACCAGGCACCGGAGCAGCTCCGGTGCAAGCGTGGCCTGGTTCCCAGGTCAGCAACGACCGAGGAGAGCCATGTCCTTCCGCATCTGCGTACCGACGGTCCGCGCCGCGGCCCCGACGCCGCCCCTGACCCGGCGCCGCCACGTCGACATGATGCGGGTCTGCAGCGCCTCGTGTCGCCCCGGCGACCCGCGCTAGCCACGCACCAGACCCCCTTCCCAGGACCACCCCAGCGGTACGCCCACCGGGCGCACCGCCGGCGACGCACGCCCGTGCCCGCCGTCGGAGACCCCTTTCGGAGACACCTGTGCGATTCCTTCCCGCCCTCACCCGCGCCGCCGCCCTCGGCGTCGCCGCCGTCCTCGCCGCCACCGCCCTGACCGCCTGCGGCGACGACGCGTCCGAGGCGACCGACAACCCGTACAACCTGCTCCAGCCGGGTGTGCTGCGCACCGGCACGCTCACCGACGCCCCGCCGAACGTCTACCTCAAGGACGGCAAGTTCACCGGCTTCGACAACGACCTGCTCACCGCGGTCGCCGCGAAGGTCGGCCTGAAGGTCGAGTTCGTCGGGACGGACTTCTCCGCGCTACTCTCGCAGGTCAACAACCGCAAGTTCGACGTCGGCAGCTCCTCGATCACCATCACCGAGGCCCGCAAGAAGACCGTCGACTTCGGCAACGGCTACGATTTCGGCCACTTCGGGCTCGACGTGCCGGCCAATTCGTCGATCACCGGTTTCGACCAGCTCGCCGGCAAGCGGGTCGTGGTCGTGCAGGGCACCGTCCAGGACGACTACGCGACCGGCGAGGGCCTCGACCCGGTCCGGGTGCCCGACTACAACGGCGCGATCAACCAGCTCAAGGCCGGCACCGCCGACGCCTGGATCGCCCCCGCCGAGATCGGCGACAAGTCGGCCGCCGACAGCAACGGCAAGATCAAGGTGGCGGGGAAGCTGCTCAGCCCGGCCCCGACGGCGTACGCGTTCGCCAAGAGCAACGACAAGCTGCGCGAGGCGCTGAACAAGGGCCTCGACGAGGTGATCGCCGACGGCACGTGGAGCCGCCTGCAGGCCCAGTACTACCCGGGCCGCCCGATCCCCGCCGACTTCAAGCCGGGCAGCGGCACCGTCCCGGTGCCGTCGGCCTCGGCCGCCTCCTGACACGTACGGACGACGAGCGAGCGGGACGGTAGGAGAACACGATGGATCCGTTGAGCACCCTGTGGGAGACCTTCTTCGACTGGGACTCCATGCGCGAGGCGCTGCCCGAGATGCTGACGGTCGGGCTGCCCAACACGCTGATCCTCGCGATCTCCGCCGCCCTGCTCGGCTCGGTGCTGGGCATGGGGCTGGCCGTCGCCGGCATCTCGCGTACCCGATGGTTGCGCTGGCCGGCGCGGGTCTACACCGACGTGTTCCGCGGCCTGCCGGCCGCGGCGACCATCCTGCTCATCGGCGTCGGTCTGGCGCCGCTGGGCATGGAGGTGTGGGGCCCCAACCCGTATCCCCTGGGCATCCTGGCGCTGTCGCTGATCGCGGCGGCCTACATCGGCGAGATCTTCCGCTCCGGCATCCAGTCGGTGGAGGCCGCCCAGCTGGAGGGGGCCCGGGCGCTGGGCCTGTCCTGGGGCGAGGCGATGCGCCTGGTGATCGTGCCGCAGGGCATCCGCCGGGTGCTGCCGGCCTGGGTGAACCAGCTGATCGCGCTGATCAAGGACTCCAGCCTGGTCTACTTCCTCGGCCTGCTGGCCAGCCAGCGGGAGCTGTTCCGGATCGGGCAGGACTACGCGGCGAACACCGGCAACCAGTCGGCGCTGCTGCTGGCCGGCCTGTTCTACCTGGCGCTGACCGTGCCGCTGACCCACGTCGTGAACTGGATCGACCGGCGGCTGCGGCACGGCCGGCAGGCCGCCGCGCCCGCCGACGCCGACGACGACCTCGACCTGGCGCTGCCGGGGGCGGCGGGAGGAAACCAGCGATGAGCATCGACACGACGACCTCGGTGAGCCTGAGCGTCCGCGACGTGCACCTGGCCTTCGGGTCGCACCGGGTGCTGCGCGGCGTGGACCTGGACGTCGCGCGGGGCGCGACGGCCTGCGTGATCGGCCCGTCCGGCTCGGGCAAGTCCACGCTTCTGCGCGCCATCAACCGGCTCATCGAGCCCGATCGGGGCGACGTGCTGCTCGACGGGCGCAGCGTGCTGGGCGACGACCCGGACGCCCTGCGGCAGCGGGTCGGCATGGTCTTCCAGCAGTTCAACCTCTTCCCGCACATGAGCGTGCTGCGCAACATCACCCTCGCGCTGCGCCGGATCAGGAAGCTTGGTGAGGACGAGGCGGCGGCGGTCGCCCGCGACCACCTGGAGCTGGTGGGGCTCGCGGCCAAGGCCGACGCCCGGCCGGCGCACCTGTCGGGCGGGCAGCAGCAGCGGGTCGCGATCGCCCGCGCGCTGGCGTTGCGGCCGCAGGTGATGCTCTTCGACGAGGCGACCTCGGCTCTGGACCCGGAGCTGGTCAAGGGGGTGCTGGGGCTGATGGCCGAGCTGTCCGCCGGCGGCATGACGATGGTGGTGGTCACCCACGAGATGGGCTTCGCCCGCGAGGTCGCCGACACCGTCGCGTTCATGGATCGCGGCGTGGTGCTGGAGGCCGGCGAGCCGGCCGCGATCTTCGAGGGGGCGGAGCACCCCCGGCTGCGCCGTTTCCTCTCCCAGGTGCTCTGACCCGCCGCGACGTCCCCACCGAGGAGCACCACCGGCGCCGCCGGGAACTGGGACAACGGGCATGCGGCCGTCTGAGGCGCATCTTCCGTGAATGCACGCGGTCCGGTGCCGACCGAGTATCGCGGGCACGCCGCTGTGCGGTGGTCCCCCGCTCGGTGCGGCCCGATCACCCGATCGTCGGCGGACCGTCCCTCTCGGAGGATCGTCGGACGCCGGTTCGCGCCGCGGATCCGCCCGTACCGGTCTACGCTGCCTGGTGACGCCCCCTGACGGTCCGCGCTGTCGTCGGTCCGGGCAGCCGGCTCGTTCACCGGCCGAAGCCTCCGTTGTCGGAAACCCGACGACCCACGGCCACCTGCGCGTCGCTGCCCGTGATCCTCTACCTCGGCACGGGCGGTCACCTGGACGACCGGTCGACTCCTTATTGACCAGCGGCGGCGGCCTGGGCAATATCTTCCACAACACAGGCGGCCACTGGAGTTTCCTTTCACACACCCCCTTCCCACCCCCGACCCGGCCGCACAGGAGATGCCATGCACCTCGACCACTCCGAACTGGACCGCCGGACCCTGCTGCGGGCCGGCCTCGGCGCCGCCACGGTCGCGGTCGTCGGAAGCGAACTCGCCTTCCCCTCCGCCGCGCAGGCGGACCCCGGCGCCGACCTGGACTGGATCTACAGCTGCGACGAGTGGGGCGCGCGTCCGCCGGCGGACCCGCTGTCGGTCAGCGCCATCCCCACCAACAAGATCATCGTGCACCACATGGCGTTCCCGAACGTCACCGACTACTCCGAGGCGCAGGCGATCAAGCTGGCCCGCGACTGCCAGGACCTGCACATGGACGGCAACCGCTGGTCCGACACCGGCCAGCACTTCACCGTCAGCCGCGGCGGATACGTCATGGAGGGGCGCCGAGGCAGCCTGGAGCGGCTGCAGGCCGGCGACCGGCAGATGATCTCGGCGCACTGTCCGGGCGAGAACGGCCGGGCGATCGGCATCGAGAACGAGGGCACGTACGTCACCGAGACTCCGCCGGAGGCGTTGCTGGACTCGCTGGTCAAGCTCTGCACGACCATCTGCCGGCAGTACGGTCTGCACGCCCACGACATCTTCGGGCACTGGGACTTCCGCACCACCCAGTGCCCCGGCGCCGCCTTCTACCGGCAGTTCCCCGACCTGCGCCGCCGGGTGTTCGAGGCGCTCGACACCGACCTGGCGGACGTGCCGGCCCGCCGCTGGCCGGACCTGTGGCGGTTCGTCGGCTCGCCGTCGGTGCGGGTCGTGCAGTACCTGCTGGCCCACCGCGGCTACACCGTGCCGGTCAACAGCGTCTTCGACGCCGCCACCGTCGCGGCCGTGCAGGACTGGCAGTACCGCAACGGCATCCCGGTCGACGTCGACGCCACCCTCACCGCGCCGACCTGGGAGACGCTGGCGCCGGAGCTGGACAAGGACGCCACCGGCATCCCGGTCAGCGCCGCCCAGTTCATGCTCAACTTCAAGGGGTGGGCGGACGTCGCCGTCACCGGCGAGTACGACCACGCCACCAAGAAGGCCGTCCAGGACCTCCAGGCGCTGCACGGCCTGCCCCGCGACGGCAAGCTCACCACCAACACGTGGTGCGTCCTCGTCGGCGGCGTCGTGCGCCACTCCTTCCGGCACTGACCGCCCGCGGCCCGTGGGACGGCCTCCCGCTCCCACGGGCCGCGAAACGCGGGCGCGCCTCGTCCACACCCGGCCCCTGATCTGCGACGATGACGCCTTCACGACCGGAGGAGGGTGCTGTGGCGTCTCGGCTCAACCCGTACATCAGCTTCCCGGGCACCGCGCGGGAGGCAATGGAGTTCTACCAGCGGGTGTTCGGCGGCTCGCTGTCGATGAGCACCTTCGGCGAGTTCGGCACCGACGATCCCGCGCTGACCGACAAGATCATGCATGCGATGTTGGAGACCGACCGGGGCTACACCCTGATGGCCTCGGACACCGCGCCGGGGATGGAGCACGACCCGGGCAACAACGTCGCCGTCAGCCTCAGCGGTGACGACGCCGACGATCTGCGCGGCTACTGGGAGAAGCTGACCGACGGCGGCACGGTGACCATGCCGCTGGAGAAGCAGATGTGGGGCGACGAGTTCGGCATGTGCGTCGACCGCTTCGGCACCCGCTGGATGGTGGACATCGTCCAGCCCCAGGGCTGATCTCGGGAGCGCTTCCGCGACCCGGCGGCCCGGCCGGAGGTGTACCGGCGGCGCGACCGGGTACCGACCGCTGTCCGACGGGTCCGCGGCGCGCCGCACCGGCGCGCCCGGGCCCGCAGCCGCCGGTCAGGGGGTGCACCGATGCCGTCGACGCCGCCGAGCGCGTCTGCCGCCGGGACCCCCGCCGGCCGCGCGACGTCGCCGCACCCGCCGGCCGCCCGCCCCGCCGGGACCGCCTCCGGCCGCGGGAGGTCGCGCCGGCCGCGGCCGCCCCGGACGCCGATGCCACGCCGGCCGCCGGGCCGATGAGCGGCGTCCGGAACCTGCGGGTCCGACCGGATCTGCTCTACGTGGCGAGCGGCTGGAGCACGCTGGTCACCGACGTGCGCGGCCGGATCACCGGCGCCGACCCGCAGGGCTTCTTCGCGCGCAACACCCGGGTGCTCAGCACGGAGCGCCTCGCCGTGGACGGCCGGGAGCCGGTGCCGTTCAGCACGGCCAACGTGGCCGGCCACGCCCAGCTCTCGTACGCCGCACTCGGCGACGGTGAGACACTGCCCTCCCGCGCGGCCTACCTCCTGGTGGAGCGCTTCGTCGGCGAGGGGCTGCGCACCCGGCTGACCGTGGTCAGCTACGCCCCGGTGCCGCTGGAACTGGAACTGCGGATCGATCTCGCCGCCGACTTCGCCGACACCAGCGAGGCCGAGACCGGCCGCCGGATGCAGTCGGGCGCGGTGGACGCGAGCTGGCACCCCGACGACCGCGAGCTGCGCCTGACCTACCGGTGCGACGGCCTCGACCGGGCGGTGGCGATCGGCGTACGCGCGGATTCGCCCGTCCGGTACGTGGACGACGCCGTCCTGGTCGCGGTCACGGTGCCGCCCCGGGGGTCGGGCCGGGTGGAACTCGTGGTCGAGCCGGTCTTCGAGGGACGGCGTCTCGCCGCGCCGCCGCCGACCTTCGCCGAGCCGGGCGACGACGCGGCCCGCGCCCGTGCCCACCTCGCCCGGGAACTGACCCGGCTGAGCAGCAGCAACTTCGACGTCACGGCGGCCTGGCGGTGCGCGGTCGACGACCTGGCGGTGCTGCCGCTGGGTGAGCCGGCCGGGCCGACGGCGCCGATGGCCGGCCTGCCGATCTACCAGGAGATCTTCGGCCGCGACACGATGACCGCGTCGTGGCAGGCCCTGCTCGCCGGGCCGACGATGCTGGCGGACAGCCTGCGGCTCAACGCCGGCCACCTCGGGCGCCGCATCGACGACTGGCGCGACGAGGAGCCCGGCAAGCCGTTGCACGAGGCCCGTCAGGGACCGGTGTCCGCGCTCGGGCTCGACCCGTTCAGCGGCTACTACGGCGACTGGTCGACCGCGCCGGACTTCCTGATCTTCCTCGGGCAGTACTTCGCGTGGACGGGGGATCTCGACACGGTGCGGGATCTGCTGCCGGTCGCGCGCCGCGCCCTGGACTGGATCGACCGGTACGGCGACCCCGACCGGGACGGCTTCCTCGAATACCACTGCCGGTCCCGGGCCGGGCTGAAGAACCAGGGGTGGAAGGACTCGGACACCGCGATCGTCGACGAGCACGGCGAGGTGGTGCCCAACCCGATCGCGACCAGCGAGCTCCAGGCGTACTGGTACGCCGCGCTGCGGCACGCCGCCGTGGTGTTCGCCGCGGCCGGTCACCCCGCGCTCGGCGCCCGGCTGCTCCGCCGGGCCACGGTCCTTCGTCGCCGTTTCCACCGCGCCTACTGGATGCCCGAGCGGGGCTGTCACGCCATGGCGCTCGACCCGGACAAGCGTCAGGTGCGTTCGGTCAACTCCAACGACGGTCACCTGCTCGCCACCGGGATCGTGCCGGCCCGGCTCGCTCCCCTGGTCGCCGACCGGCTGCTCGCCGACGACATGTTCAGCGGCTGGGGGGTGCGCACCCTGTCGTCGGCACACCCGGCGTACAACCCGTTCAGCTACCACCGGGGCAGCGTCTGGCCCGTGGAGGCGGGCACGATCGGCCTCGGGCTGGCCCGGTACGGCTGCTGGGAGCACCTGCACCGCCTCGCCGAGGGGATGTTCGCCGCGGCGGCGCTCTTCACCGAGCACCGCCTGCCGGAGGTGCTCAGCGGCCTGCCGCGCGACGACGCGCACCCGCACCCCGGCGTCTACCCGAACTCGTGCTCCCCGCAGGCCTGGTCCGCCAGCGCGGTCGTCGCGCTCATCCAGGCGCTGCTGGCGCTGCGCCCGGCCGCGCCGCTGCGAACGATCTTCGTCGACCCGCACCTGCCCGAGTGGCTGCCGGACCTCGTCCTCGAGGGCGTGCAGGTCGGCGGGCGCACCGTCGACCTGACCGTCCGGCGTGGACGCGGCGGGCGTACGTCGCTGCGCGCCCGCGGCGACCGGATCGCGGTGGTGCGCCGGCCGACGCTCCAGGCGATGTCCGCCCGCCGGCACCGCCCCTGACCGGCCGCGAATCCGGGACCGCCGGCGCCGCTGCCGGTCTCGAAACACCCGAACGGGCCGGTTCGGGACGATCCTCGCGGTCGTCACCGTCCGGCCGGCGTCGCGCACCGTACGGGCTGCTGTCGGCGCAGGTCGGATAGCGGCGGAACCAGCCAGCGGGACTAGGATCCTGTCGTGGCCGACGCGGGGCTCATCCAGGACGACGAGCGGTTACGCCGTCTCGAGGCGGTGACCGACGCTGCCCTGTCCCGGCTCGACGCGGCCGATCTCTTCGACGAGCTGCTCGATCGCGTCCGGGATCTGCTCGGCGTCGACACCGCGGCCATCCTGCTGCTGGACGCGCACGCCCAGCAGCTCGTGGCCACCGCCGCCAAGGGTCTCGAGGAGGAGGTCCGGCAAGGTTTCCGCGTCTCGGTCGGCCGGGGTTTCGCCGGCCGGATCGCGCTGACCCGACAGCCGGTGGTCATCGAGGAGGTCACCCCCGACGCGGTGGTCAACCCCATCCTGCTGGCGATGGGCCTGACGTCGCTGCTGGGCGTGCCGATATTCGCCCGTGGTGAGCTCATCGGCGTGCTACACGTCGGCACGCTGCAGCACCGTCAGTTCACCGCCGACGACGTCCGCCTGCTGGAGTTGGTCGCCGACCGGGCCAGCCTGGCCCATTTCGCCCGGGCGAACAACCTGGCGCAGACCGCCGCCCTCGCCCTGCAGCGCAGCCTGCTGCCCAACCAGCTGCCCGAGGTGCCCGGCCTGGCCATGTCCGCCCGGTACGTGCCCGGTCACGTCGCCGGCGTCGGCGGGGACTGGTACGACGTGTTCAGCCTGCCGTCGGGCTGGCTGGGGCTGGTGATCGGCGACGTGTCGGGGCACGGCCTGCAGTCGGCCGTGGTGATGGGGCGCGTCCGCAGCGCGCTG
Source organism: Micromonospora sp. NPDC049139 (assembly GCF_055586845.1). NCBI lineage: Bacteria > Bacillati > Actinomycetota > Actinomycetes > Micromonosporales > Micromonosporaceae > Micromonospora > Micromonospora sp. NPDC049139. The sequence continues at coordinate 319,240 of NZ_JBVJHK010000001.1, forward strand.
CGCGCGTACGCGCTGGTCTGCGGCGATCCGGCGGAGGCGTTGGCGCTGCTGGACCGGAAGGTCTCCCACTTCGAGGCCGGCAGCCTGACCACGGCCCTCTACGTCATGGTCTCCCCTGATCGAAGCAGGATCCGGATCTCCAGCGCCGGGCACCTGCAACCCGTCCTCGCCGTGCCGGGCCGGCCGGGCGCCCTGGTCCCGGTCCCCGTCGACCCTCCGCTCGGCACGGGCCGCCGCCCGCCCGCCCGCCGGCAGACCGAGGTGGACCTTCCGCCGGGGGCCGTCCTGGCCTGCTTCACCGACGGGCTCGTCGAACGCCGCGACGAGGTCATCGACGTCGGCCTCCAGCAGCTCGTCCACGCGGTCCGGCCGGACCCTCCCGAGGAGGTCTGCCGCACCGTCATGGCGGCCCTCGGCGTCGAGCAACCGACCGACGACATCGCCCTGCTGGTGGTCCGTCGGCAGCCGACGCACGGCTGATCCGGCCGGGTCCGCCCCGCCGGCCCGTTTGGCGGAGGGCGATCGCGGAAAGAGTGGCGGGCATGAAGTGGGCAAGTCGAGCCGTACCCGCCGCCGTCGCCGCCGTCGCGGCCCTCGCCGCGCGCGACCTGATCCAGCGCGACCACGCGTTGCTGCGCAACTTCCCGGTCCTCGGCCGGGCCCGCTACCTGCTGGAGTCGATCGGGCCGGAGCTGCGCCAGTACATCGTCGCGGGCAACAACGAGGAGCGCCCGTTCACCCGCGACCAGCGCCGCTGGGTGTACGCGTCGGCGAAGCAGCAGAACAACTACTTCGGTTTCGGCACCGACAACGACATCGAGTTCACCCCCGGCTATCCGATCATCAAGCACCGCACCTTCGGCCGCGCCGTACCGCCGTCCACTCCGGGTGCCGGGCACGATGTGCGGCTGCCGTGCGCGAAGGTGCTCGGCGCCGCCCGGAGCCGGGCCCACGCCTTCCGGCCCGAGTCGGTGGTGAACATCTCCGGAATGAGCTTCGGCTCGCTCTCCGGCAACGCGGTGGAGGCCCTCAACCGGGGCGCGGCGCTGGCGGGCTGCCTGCAGAACACCGGCGAGGGTGGGCTGTCCCCGTACCACCGCAAGGGCGGTGACCTGGTCTTCCAGATCGGCACGGCGTACTTCGGCTGCCGGGACGAGCAGGGCCGGTTCAGCCTCGACCGGCTCAGGGACCTCGTCGCCGGGGCGCCCGTGCGGGCGCTGGAGGTCAAGCTCAGCCAGGGCGCCAAGCCCAGCCTCGGTGGCCTGCTGCCGGCCGCCAAGGTCTCCGCGGAGATCGCCGCGACCCGGGGCATCGCGCCGGGGCGGGACTGCGTGAGCCCGTCCCGGCACGCCGAGTTCTCCGACTGCGACAGCCTGCTCGACTGGGTGGAGCTGCTCGCCGCCGAGACCGGCCTGCCGGTGGGCATCAAGTCCGCGGTGGGCGACCTCGGCTTCTGGGAGGAGCTGGCCACCCTGATGCGCGACACCGGGCGCGGGGTCGACTTCGTCACCGTCGACGGCGGCGAGGGCGGCACGGGCGCCGCGCCGTTGATCTTCACCGACTCGGTGTCGCTGCCGTTCCAGCAGGGCTTCACCCGCGTCTACAAGGTCTTCGCCGAACGCGACCTGCACGAGCAGGTGGTCTTCGTCGGCGCCGGCAAGCTCGGCCTGCCCGACAACGCCGTGGTGGCGTTCGCGCTCGGCTGCGACATGGTGAACGTCGGCCGGGAGGCGATGCTGGCGATCGGCTGCATCCAGGCCCAGAAGTGCCACACCGACACGTGCCCCACCGGCGTCGCCACGCAGAACCCGTGGCTCGCCCGGGGCCTCGACCCGACCCGGAAGTCGGTCCGCGCGGCCAACTACGTCAGGACCCTGCGGCGGGACCTTTTCAAGGTCGCCGAGGCGTGCGGTGTCGAGCATCCGGGCCTGATCGACACCGACGCCATCGAGGTCCTCGACGGCCGCACCGCCTCCCACCCGCTGCACGAGGTGTACGGGTACCGCCCCGGCTGGGGCCTGCCGTCCGCCGCCGACCGGGCGGAGATCGTACGCCTGATGACGGCGGAGGCGCCGCGGGGCGGCAGCGCCCCGCCCTCGCCGACCGCGATGCCGTGATCGAGGTGTTCACCACCGTGTGCTTGGCGGGTGCTCAAGGGGCTGTGTCGGAGTAGACCTCGACGTCGTAGAGCAACTGCACGTTGCGGCGGCCGTTCGTGATGCCGACGAAGATCGGGTCACCGGCCGGGGTGGAGCCCTGGCGCCACACCTGTTCCCGAGCAGCTTCCCGCGACTCGTGATGGATCTTGCCCGCTTGGTGCAGTTGCAGGACGCGACGGGCGGTGGTCCGGTCGCTGTCGAGGTGGACTCGCAGCAGAGGCATGGCGTGAACTCCTTGCCGACCGTCAAGGCCATCCTTTCGTACGTTCGACTAGCTTACCGCTGTTAAATTGCCTGTCCACTGGACTAGAGTCGGCTCCATGACCACCGCAGAGCCCGGTGTGCCGACGACACCCTCGGCGGGGCGACGGGGCAGCCGCACCCCTCCGCCGGTGTGGCTACGGGCGGAGTCCTCGCGTGCACGGCGCAAACCGCCGCTGACCCTTGAGCGCATCGTGGACACAGCGGTGACCTTGCTGGACGAGCACGGCATCGAGGGCCTGACGATGCGCTGCCTTGCCCAGCAGCTCGACGTGACGGCGACTGCGTTGTACTGGCACGTGAGGACGAAGGATGACGTCCTGGACCTGGCCGTCGACCGGATCTTCGGCGACGTGCCAGTTCCGGACGTGAGCGACAACTGGCTGGAGGACATCCGCGTCCTCGTCCGAGGCTGGCGTGGCGCCATGCTGGGCCATCCCTGGGCACCAAGGCTGGTCGGACGTCCGATGCTCGGGCCCAACGTCCTGGCCCGTACCGAGTTCCTGCAATCGGCGCTGGTGCGCGGCGGCTGTTGCGGACTTCAGCTTGCGGTGGCCACGCGAATGCTGGCCAACTACGTCATCGGCGCCTCGCTCACGGAAGCCACGTGGCACCAGACCGCGGACCCTGACGCGAGAGCCGCAGCCCGCGACCATGTCGCCGCGAGCGCCAACGCCTATCCGACCCTCAGCGCCTCTGGCCATCTCGACGACACCCGATGGGACGACAACCTGCTGTTCGAGGAGGGCCTCAACGGGATTCTCCTGACAGCGGCACGGACAGGGATGCCGGAATGAGCATGTGCGCCACTCAGTTCTTTGGTTCCGGCTGGCGCGCGTCCGGCTGGACAGCGGGATCGTGGAGCGCCGCCGATCGCGACAGCCATTCCCGGGCCACCATCGCGAACACGAGCCGGTCGGCCCACTCGCCGCGGAACAGGTAGCTCTCGACATGCCGCGCCTCGCACCGCATCCCCAGCCGGGTCATCAGCCGGGCCGACGCCTCGTTGCCGGCGTGGCACCGGCCGTAAACGCGGTGCAGGCCGAACTCCTCGAAGCCCCATCCCAGCAGCGCCGCCACGGCCTCGGTGGCCAGCCCCCGGCCGGAGAACTCCGGGTTGAAGACGTACCCGATCTCGGCGGTGCGGTCGGCCCGGCTCCGCCAGACCAGCTCGACGGTGCCGGTCACCCGCCCGTCCAGCTCGGCGGCCAACGTCAGGATGTCACCCTCGGCACGCAGCCCGTCCTCGCGGGTCATCGTCGCCACCGACTCCCGCGACTGCTCGCGGCTGCGCGGCTCGTTGCCGAGCATCCAGCGGCACACGTCGGGCCGGCGCTGGTACGCGTACACGTCGTCAAGGTCGTCCATCGTGACCGGCCGGAGGGTGAGCCGGCGCGCGCGAATCGGGGTGAACACCGCCGGAGCGTACGGGATTCGGCCCGTTCGGTCCGGACCATTTCGACAGAGCCCGGGGCAGGCGGCCTGAGCCGACCTGGCGCATGCCGCGCTGGGCACCCACCCGTAGTCGGTCGGTCCGGGTATGGCCAGGGCCTGACCGACCACCGTCTCCGTACCTGTCAGGTCGGGGACGGCTCCTACCCGCGGCCTGCGACCTTGGCGGGCTCGGCGAGGCGACCGGTGCCGGGCAGGAACCGGCCCACCCGCGAGGCATAGGCGGCGTAGGCAGCGCCGTGCATACGGGCGAGGTATGGCTCCTCCACCGCGCGGACCTGCAACTGGATCGACACGACCAGGACCACGGTGGCGGCGAGGGAGATCGGGTTCGGCACCATCAGGGCCAGGGCCAGGCCCGTCACGATCATCGCGGTGAAGATCGGGTTGCGGGCCAGCGCGAACGCACCGTCGGTGACCAGGTCGGTACGTTCGTCAGGGTCGACCCCGACCCGCCACGAGGTGCCCATGCCCGTTTGCGCGGCGAGGGCGGCGATCACTCCGGCGACGGCGAGCACCAGTCCGATGATCCGCATCGTGGGCCGGTCGAGAGTGTCGATCGGGTTCATGCCGGCGAGCGCGGCGACCGGGCCCGCCGCGCCGAGCAGCAGCGCGGCGACGAACAGCAGCTTGGCCCACCAGCGCAGCGTGCCGGCCGGTACGGGGTCCAGCCGCAGTCCGGTGTCGCCGGTGCGGCGCCACTGCGCGAAACTGCGCCACCCGAACGCCAGTCCGAGGGCGAGCAGGTAGATCAGTAGGGCGACGGCGGCCATCGGCTCACTCCTTGCCGGCGCAGCAGTCGTCACCGCAGCCATCCACGGACGCGGACGGGGCGGTCATGGCGGACACCGCGGTGGCCGGCGGGCAGCAGGTGTCACCGCGCCACGCCTCGCGGCCTTCCTTCACCGCGACGGCGGCGATGACGAGGGCGGCGACCGGGTCGGCCCACCACCAGCCGAACAACGAGTTGGCCGCCAGCCCGACCAGCAGCACCGCGGACAGGTAGGTGCACAGCAGAGTCTGTTTGGAATCGGCCACCGCCGAGGCGGAGCCGAGTTCACGACCGGCGCGGCGCTGCACGGCCGACAGCACCGGCATCACGACCAAAGACAGCGCGGCCAGGACCAGGCCAACGGCGGAGTGCGCAGCCCGGTCGGCGCCGGCCAGGGCCCGCACCGACTCCACCGTCACGTAGGCCGCGAGGGCAAAGAACGACACTGCGATGATCCGCAGCGTGGTGCGTTCGCGGCGTTCGTGGTCGGCGGCGGAGAACTGCCACGCCACCGCGGCCGCCGAGACGACCTCGATGACCGAGTCCAGCCCGAAGCCGATCAGCGCCGTCGACGACGCGAGAGTCCCCGCGGTGATCGCCACCACCGCCTCGACGACGTTGTAGGTGATGGTCGCGGCGACCAGCAGCCTCACCCGGCGGGCAAGCACCGCCCGCCGGGTCCCATGGCCGAAACGCGCCAGCACCTGCCCGTGCGTCAACCTCTCCACACCCCCAACCATACAGCAGCCGCTGTATTCAGCAAAGACTGTACCGTGGTGAGAGGTGGATCAGGTGGCGAACAGGTAGTCGTTGGCCTTTCGCTGGAAGCGAGCCGATGGCTACCTTCTCGGCTCGTACCGCATCACCACCGCCCCCGAGGCGAACTCCAGCCGACTCACGAGCTTCAAGTCGACACACTTCGATAGACCTGCGAACGGTGTCGGCCCGTGACCCGCTATCCGGGGCTGCACCACGAACTCGTACTCATCGATCAATCCCAGCTCCGCCAACGCCAGCGGGAGCTGCACGCCTGACACGAAGAGCCCCTTACCCGACTCCTGCTTGAGCTGCTGAACGGCCTTGCCCAGATCCCCGCGCACGAACTCCGCGTTCCAATCGACCCGCTCCAGGGTGCTTGACACGACGTACTTCTTTGCCGCGTTGATCGTCTGGGCGAAGGGCTCCATCCAATCAGGTCTCGACCCCGTCGGCGCCGCCGGCCGCCACGCTGTCTCCATCATCTCGTACATCACCCGGCCGAAGAGAAGTGCGTCGGCCCGGGCGAGGTTCTCGGTGTGGTGACGATGCAAGTCCTCGTCGGCGGGAATTGCACGATGGTCGCAGCACCCGTCCAATGTGACGTTGATGGAATACCGAAGTGGTCGCATTCCGCTCGCCTCGTCGCGTGTGGTCATGGGCGTGGTCTCCTCATGGCTGGCGGGTCCGGTCCGATGAGGGACGAACACCACAACCGTTGCGTCGCCCCGGTCATGGCCAGCAGCATACGGGGCGCTGCCCCGGTTATGCGGGACGCGGATTTGGCCCGGACGTCATCGCCGCCACGATCGACGGTGCGGCCATTGTCAAGCAGTACCGAGCCCGCGGCGGCCCCGTCGGACTCGTCCCTCGCAAACCGCGCTACCCACTGATCCCGGCCGGGCCGGCGCCGATGACGGCGACCCGTGCGGGATTGCGCATGGTCGGTTCCTCACTTGCGTACGTGATCCTGCAAAAGCGTTCTTGCGGTTTGGAAGGTATCCGCGCGTGTGGCGCCGACGAGGCCGATGCAGCCGCGTTTGGCCCAGCCCGTGACGTAGAGTCCCGGCTCGCCGAGCACCGCCCCGGCGCGATGCGGAACAGTGCGGGTTTCGGGGTCGAAGGGCACACCTGCCAGGGGTGAGGCGGCGTAGCCGATGGCGCGGTAGACGGCCTGGACCTTGTGGTCCTCGTAGTCACCGGAACCGGTGATGTGCCCGTAGCCGTCGGGAACGGCACGTTCGGTGCGCAGCCCTTGCACCCGGTCGACGCCGAGAATGGCTGCGGGGATCCGGTAGAAGTGCAGGTGGACGCGCCGTGACGCGGTCCGTGCGGCAGCGGGGATCCGCGACCAGGCTCGCAGGATGTCGACGACCTTCCGGGTGGGCGCGAATTGCCGGGTCATGCGCTCCATGTGCAGATCGGGGGCCAGGTCGGCAGGGTCAACGATGACATCGACGTCATCCTGGTCACCGATCTCGCCCAGCTCCGTAGGGCTGAAGCGGGTGTCGGCCGGGCCGCGGCGCGCGAACAGATGGATGTCGCGGACGGGGCTGGCGGCGAACTCATTCGACACGTGCAACGGGATGCCGGTGCCGGCGAGGGCGTACGCGGGCTTGCTCAGCATCCGAATCACATCGAGGGCGACGTTGCCGGCGCCGATCACCGCAACGGACTCCGCTCGCAGCGCCCACGCCGGCGGCGCGTCGGGGTGGCCGCCGTACCAGGCGACGAAGTCCGCCGCCCCGAAGGAGCCGGGCAGACCGAGGCCGGGTAGCTCGACGGGGACGTCCCGCCGGGCGCCGGTGGCGATGACGACCGCGTCGTAGCGGTTGCGCAGGTCGCGCACCGTGACGTCGGTGCCGATCTCGACACCGCAGAAGAGCTGGGCGCCGCTGCCGGCGAGCACGGCACGAAGCTCGTCGGTGAGCTGCTTGACCCGGGCGGGATGGTCCGGGGCGATGCCGTGCCGGACCAGGCCATACGGGGCGGGCAGCCGCTCGAAGATGTCTATCCGCGTCCCGGGTGCGAGCTCGCTCAAGGCACCGGCGGCGTGGACACCGGCCGGGCCGGCGCCGACGATCGCCACGGACAACTCGATCGTCACTCCGTCTCCTGCGGTGGCAGCGCGGCCACGAGCGCATGGTCAGCCGGGATGGGCCCGACCCGCCCGGCCGCGCCCGGCGACCCCAGTTCGTCGAAGAACTCGGCGTTGACGGCCCGGTAGCCCTTCCACTCGACGGGCAGATCACGCTGGTACCAGATCGCTTCGACGGAGCAGACCGGTTCGCAGGCTCCGCGGTCGACGCACTCGTCCGGATGGACATACAGCATCCGATCGCCCTCGTAGACGCAGTCGGCGGGGCATTCGTCGACGCACGCCTTAACCTTCAGATCCACGCACGGCAACGCGATCACGTAAGTCACGGCGTGAACGCTAAGACCTCAACCGCACTTCACCTCAACCGCTTGAACTCAACCAGGGTTCAAGTTCTACGGTCTCCGGGTGCCACCAGAGCAGCCTGCGGGCCCGGATGATCTGCTCACCGTCGGCGAGGTCACTGCTCGTACCGGGCTGCCCGCCTCCGCACTACGGTTCTACGAGGACAAAGGGCTGATCGCCGCCGAGCGCAGCCCTGGCAATCAGCGCCTCTACCGGCGCCATATGCTGCGCCGCATCTCTCTCGTCCTCGCCGCCAAGCGGCTCGGCGTCTCGCTCGCCGACGTCGCCGCAATCCTCGCCACGCTGCCGGCCGGCCAACCGCCAAGCCAGCACGACTGGCACCGCGTGTCGCGTATGTGGAAAGGCGAGTTGGAAGCCCGGCGGCGCTACATCGGGAACCTCGAGCGCCAGCTCACCGGCTGCATCGGGTGCGGCTGCCTCTCCATGCGGTCATGTGGGATGCGCAATCCCGGGGATCGGCTTCGCCATCAGGGCCAGGGACCGGTACGCCTCGACGAGAAGTGTGAGCAGGACAGCCCCGGCTTGACCTGAAGTCGGGTTGAATGTCTAGCGTCCTTGTTGTGGATCAACGAATCGGCGTCGCGGAGCCGCAGTCCGCCCACCATCTGCTGGTAGCGCCGAGTTCCAGCATCCACCTGCGGTGGTCCAAGCAGGCTGACCTGACCCGCGACGCTCGTCGCGGCTTCTGTGCTCGAGGTTCTCCTCGGGCCGACGACGGTCCGCTCGTCTGTCACGCCAGGGGTTTCGTCACTACACCGTCGTTACCGGAAGGAATCTGATGAGGCTGTCATCTCTGCTGCGCCCGCGGACCACCGCGAGCGCCCACTGCGACCTGCCCTGCGGGGTCTACGACCCGGCCCAGGCCCGTATCGAGGCCGAGTCGATCCTCGCGATCAGCAAGAAGTACCAGGACAACACCGACCCGGAGTTCCGCACCCGTTCGCTGATCGTCAAGGAGCAGCGCGCCGAACTGGTCAAGCACCACCTCTGGGTGCTGTGGACCGACTACTTCAAGGCGTCACACTTCGAGAAGTACCCGCAGTTGCACGGCCTGTTCAACGAGGCCACCAAGCTGGCCGGTGCCAGCGGCACGAAGGGCTCCGCCGACCCGGCCGTCGCCGAGCAACTCCTCGCCAAGATCGAGGAGATCGCGAACATCTTCTGGGAGACCAAGCAGAGCTGACACGTGGGTGACCGGGTGGCGCCCTGCCACCCGGTCCCGCGCAACCCGTTAGGAGGGTGTATGCCGTCTCGCACCGATCTCGTCGAGAATATGATGAGCCGCTTCCCACAGGTACCGCACGAGGCGGTCATCAAGGAGGACCTGCTGCGCGGCGGGCTCGCCTTCGACGACTCGGCGCTGACGGACAACGAAAACGGCGACGTCAAACCAAAGTCCTACTTCATTTTCTCCTTCGACCACCGGACCCTGCCGGAGCTGGGCACGGCCGCGCTGCGCCGGCCGCCGGAGGAGATCGTGCTCACCGGCGGGCCGTACGGGCTGCGGCGGACGATCGTGTCGGTCCGCACCAATCCTGCCTCGCCGTACCGCGTCAAGACCGGCGACGACGGACGGATGCAACTGTTCCTGGACGGCAAGCCGATCGCCGACGTCGGGCTGCCGCCAATGCCGGCGTACTACCAGCAAACGCTGGCCAACGGGAAATCGGTGATGGAGGTAGCCCCGACGATCCAGTGGGGCTACCTCATCTACCTGACCGTCTTCCGGGTCTGCCAGTACTTTGGCGCCAAGGAGGAGTGCCAGTACTGCGACATCAACCACAACTGGCGGCAGCACAAGGCGGCCGGGCGCCCGTACACCGGGATCAAACCCGTCGACGAGATCCTCGAGGCCCTGGAGATCATCGACAAGTACGACACCGAGCGTGCGTCCCAGGCGTACACGCTTACCGGCGGTAGTATCACTTCAAAGGTCGACGGGCGCGCTGAGGCCGACTTCTACGGCCGGTACGCCCAGGCGATCGAGGAACGGTTCCCGGGGCGCTGGCTCGGCAAGGTGGTCGCGCAGGCCCTGCCCCGCACCGACGTGCAGCGGTTCAAAGACTATGGCATTCAGATCTACCACCCCAACTACGAGGTGTGGGACAAGCGCCTGTTCGAGCTCTACTGCCCCGGCAAGGAGCGCTACGTCGGCCGCGAGGAGTGGCACCGCCGCATCCTCGACTCGGCCGAGGTCTTCGGGCCGCGCAACGTGATCCCGAACTTCGTCGCCGGCGTCGAGATGGCCGCCCCGCACGGCTTCACGACCGTGGACGAGGCCATCGCGTCCACCGCCGAGGGCCTCCAGTACTTCATGTCGCGCGGCATCACCCCGCGCTTCACCACCTGGTGCCCCGAGCCGACCACGCCGCTCGGCCGCACCAACCCCGAGGGGGCGCCGCTGGAATACCACGTCCGGCTGCTGGAGGTCTACCGCGCGACCATGGAAGGCAACGGCCTCTCCAGCCCGCCCGGATACGGGCCGGCCGGACCCGGCCAGGCCGTGTTCTCCGTCAGCTCCTTCATGGACAGCCTCCCGACTGGGCGATCGTGATGACAGACTCCCCTGTCGCCTCGAGCAACCAGGAGCCGGCATTTCTGCAGCTACGCGAAGTCCGTTCGGCCACGCTCCCACACGACCAGTTCACCACCTATCTGCTGTTGCGTGTAACCGCAGCACCTGGCGTGGTGCCACGCCGGCGTAGACATGTCGGACAGGGGACGCCGGCCCGGGCGTCGCCCGGACTGGTGCGGCTCGGCTGAAGCAGCTTGCTTCTACCGGGCGTTCGAGGCGCGACGCGGCGTCTTCGAGGTGGAGAGCCAGAAACGTCACTCATATCCCATGGCCGGTATGACGTCGCCGAGTGCTTCTTCGATGAACTCGCGGGTTTCGTCGTCGAACTGGTCGTTGCGGTTCGCCAGCTTGTGAGACTGGAACGTTGACGGGGTGGCAAAGTCGTCGACGTCGAGTCGTTCGAACAGGGTGCGGCGCTGCCCGGGCCAGTCGGCTGCGAGGTCTTCGGCTTTCACCTCGATGTATCGCCTGCCCGTAAGGTCGACCGTGTTCTTCCAGGTGAGCCACCGGGTGTAGACCGGCTTGAGGTAGGCGAGCGCGCCGTCGACGGTGGGCGGTGCCCATGGCTGGGCCAGGTGGGATGCGAGCACTGAGACCGGGTGGCGCTTGATGTGAACGATGGTCGCTTCGGGGACGAGTTCCCAGAGGAAGTCCATGTGCAGCAGGTTGAACGGTGTCTTCTCGCACCAGGTCGGCTTGCCCGCGTCGGCGGCTGCGCCGCCGAACGTCGTGTCGATCAGGCCACGGAGGATCCCGAGCAGTTCGCGCCGATCGCCGAAAAACCTCGGGAGTACCCGCCTGCGGCTCGACGGCTCGAACGGTCCGGCAGGCCGGTCGGCGTTCCCGAAGCCTTCCGCAGGCGCAGGTTCGTCGAATGTGTACGCGACCAGCTGCGGCCAGAGCTGTTGCACCGCGTCTCGGTAGCGCCGCTCGCCGACCAGCTCGGGAACGGTTTTGCCGCGATCGTCGCGCCGGCCGGGCACTCGTACGGTGAGGAAGTCACTCAGCCGGTACAGGGCGTCCTCACCAACGATGGGGTCGTATCGATCGGTGAGCGCGTCGGCCAGGTCCCGCAGGCCGCCCGGGTCGATGAGGAACCTGGTCTCCATGGGAATCCGGTGGATCAGCGGATGTTCGCCGATGATGTCGGCGATCCGTGACGTTCCCGAACGACCGGTACCCGCGACGAAGATCGGTGAGGGGGATGGCATGGTGGGCAGTCAAGCTCTCGGACCGGCGCCTGTGCAAGCCACTTATCCCGTTCGCCCGGTGCTGCGGGCCGGACGCGCACCCGTCGCGCTGGGCGCGTGCCGGGACGGCCGTCTCCAACCCCGCGCGAGGTCGTTAGAGCCGGGCCGAGCGGGTCGGCTCGGCGAGGGGCCGACCGACCCGGAACAACGCGAGCGGCTGGCCACCCACCCGTCCCGCGAGCCGGGCGGCGGTCACCGGGCAGTCGATGAGCTGGCTGAGCGGATGGACCGCCAGGCCGTGCCTGGCGAGGGTCAGCCATGTGCGCAGGAGACGGCGTCCCGCAGCGATGTGATCGTCGCCGTCCGCCACCATGACCAGGATGCTGCCGTCGTACCGCAGCAGGCTCCGGCCGCTGACCGCCAGCAGCGCCGCGAGGCCCAACCGGCGGGTGACGGGGTACGCGCGCAGCGAGGCGGCCAGGAACCGTGCTTCGAACCGGGACAGGACGAGAGCCCGGTCGGTGAGTCCGTCGAGGTGGTAGCGCGGATGGCGTGGGTCGAGGCGCAGCCAGTCGCGTAGCTCGGCCGCGACGGCCGGGGTGCCGAACAGCCAGCGGTCGGCGACCACCAACTCGCGCGCGAGATCCTGGGCGGGAAGGTGGACGAGTCCGGGTTCCAGGTCGGCGAGAACGGCCGGGTCGACCGGCCCGTTCGCGTACCGGCCACGGGCGACCCGGCGGGACTCGATGTCCACGATCCTGAACGGGGTTGGGTACCTGTGCGGCGCGGCGACCAGGCGGGGGCCGGGCGCCGCGGTGACGTTGAGGCCGAGGTCGGCGGCGACGATGAGGCACGTCTCGACGAACGCGCCGATTCCGAGGCCGAGGTCGCGTCCGGTCGGGTCAGAGTCGGGCAAGGAGCGGGGCTGATCGACGTTGATGACGATCTCGTCGGCGTGGTACTCGGGCAGCCATGGCTGTGTGTTGTGTGCGCTCGGCGCCCTGCGGCAGGTCGCCTCGTGCGCCCGTAACTGCTCGACCCACGTCATGCCGACCGCTTCTCGTAGAATGTGTACCCGTGCAGCGGTCGCCCGCCAGCCCGCCGGTACTGGGCGGCCGAGGCGGCGTTCTCCCGCTCGACGAAGGTGCTGCGCAGTGTCCGGTACCCGCCGGCAGCAAGGTTGCGGTGCAACTCCCGAGACAGCAGCGTCAGGTACCCCTTGCCTTGTTCCTCGGGCACGGTGCCCTTGATGATGAGCACTGCGTCGCGCCGGTACCGGGCGCGGGTCGCCAGCAGGCGCAGCTGATTGAGTACGCCGAGCCGGCCACCGACCTTCATGAGGAACTCGGAGATGTCCGGCACGGTCACCACGAACGCGATTGGCCGGCCGGCCTTCTCCAACCAGAGCAGCAACCCCTCGTCGAGCAGGTGAGCGAGGCCGTCGGTCTGCTCGGCCAGTTGCTCGGTGGAGATCTCGGTGTAGTAGCCGAGCTGCGCGAAGCTGGCGTTGAGCAGCTGCCGCAGGATCGGCAGCTGCTCGCGGAAGTGCCGCCGCGAGCCGTGCCGGATGATGAGCTGCTCCGCGGGGATTCGGGTGTCGTCAAAGGTGAACCCGTAGTCACGGTCGGTGCCGGCTGGGGCGCGAGCGGGGGTCGAGTCGGCCCCGGAGTCCCGGCCAAGGTCGACCAGCCAGGTGTCGGCCTCGAAGCGGCGTTGGAAGCCGTGCCGCTCATACATCACCGGGTAGTAGGCGGGGTTCCAGGCTGAGTCCACGAAGCCACGCTCGGCGAAGCCGGAGGTGATCACCCCGCCGGTCTGGTTGGGCAGCAACGCGACCGGTCCGAACAGCGGCCGGCCGTCGGCCCTGGCCTCGACCGTGTCCATGATGGCGGCGAAGACGGCGTCGTCGTCGACGAACTCGGTGTGCCCGAACAGTTGCCGCGGACCGACCTTCGCGTCGAAGGCGCTGCTGCGGTGCACGCTGGTCCGCCCGACTACGGCGCCGCGTCCGTCGCGGATCAGGAACAGTTCGGCGGTACGGCGGTGTGCGGCGATCACCGACGACAGCAGGGGCACGTACCGGTTGGTCGGGTGCAGCCGAAGTGGGAAGTCGACAAACGCTCGCAGGTCGGCCCGCGACTTCACGGCGGATACTCTCATGCGCGGTGCACCGGCGGGCCGGCTGTCTCGGTGGACAGCGGAGTGAACGTCTGGATGTGCGCCATGCCGTCAGCCTCGGCACGCCAGACGCCGTTGGTGTAGCCCTCGGGCTCGGCGTTGTACAGCCGGATGTAGCCCCCGGTGGCGTTCTGCGTGCCGTGGTCGGTCACCCAGCACATGAGGTCGCGGTGGTGGCGGCTGCGCGCGAACCTCAGCAGCGCGTCGCGGTCGCTGAAGAACGCGATGGTGCCGAGCGTGAACGGGAACTGGTAGTACACGGTATGCCACCGGTATCCGTCCATCCGTTGCATCTGCTTGACCATCTTGAACCAGGTGCGGGTGAGGGTGAGGATCGAGCGGGGCCCCCGGTATCGGGTGGCGCCGACGAACATGGCGGTCGCTTGACCAACCGGCGGCGCGGCGGAAAAGTCGGAGGTCCTCACGTCGTCGCGCCCTTCACCAGGTACACATTCTTGATTTTGGATGTTGCGCCGGCGAACGGGCCGGTGCCGTAGTCATGAACTCTCACCCGCAGGTCGGCTGCGGACGGGTCCTCGACGAGGGATTCGGCGAAGTCCCGGCTGACCTCGGCGAGGTAGCGCAGCACCCCACCGCGGCAGGTTTCGGCGAGGGCCAGCCGCTCGTCGGGACCGAGCGCGAGATCCTCGCGCAGCTGCAGGTTGACGACCGGCCGGCTCTCCAGGTCCGCGTGCTCCTCCAGCTCCAGGCAGAAGCTGTGCAGCAGGTGAGCGAGGGGATTGTCGGCGTAGAGGCCGTACTCGACGTCCTGTGGGTAGATGTTGGCACCCATGTAGGAGATCGTGCTGTCCTTGCGGCCGAACAGGAACAGCAGCGGCAGTTGCATCCGGTCGGTCCGTCCGGCGCGTTCGGCGTCCGACTGCGCGGCCGGGTCCCCGATCGCGGCCAGCACATCCGGGTACGCGATCAGCCGGCCCTCGTCGCCGATGTTGTAGCGGACCTTCGGGTTGAGCACCGCCGTCGAGTTGATCGTGCAGAGCACCTCGAGGTCGGCGTTGGTCTCCAGGTACGTCTCAAGCGGGTTGTACTGGAAGATCATTGGCAGCCGGTGCTCGTCGGGGCCGAGCAGGGCGGTCCGCAGGGCGACGTCGGTGCGTAGCCGGCGGCGGACCCAGACGGTGAAGTCGGTCTCCCCGGCGATACCGATGGTGAGGTCGCTGGCGCCGTAGCCGGAGCGTACCTTGAGGAAGCGCTCCTCCAGATAGTCACGCAGCGCCTCGGTCATCCCCTCCCCGCCGACCAGACCGCTGATCCGGTACTCGCCCCACGGGAAGCCCTCGGCGTCGAGCTTGTCGCGCAGATGCTTGAGGAACGGCGGATACGCGGTGACGATGTACTCGAACCCGGGCCCGAAGTACCGCAGCGTGTCCGCGATCTTCTGCAGATCCGGGCCCGTGTTCTTCACCATCGCGATCTTGGACATGGCGATGCCGGTGTTGGTGCCCGTGGCCCAGGCACCCATGGAGTACGCGTTGATGACGAACCGCCGTTTCGACGGGAACACCATGGTCGCGTAGCCGGCCAGGTTCTTGTGGACCGAGCGCAGTTCGCGGCGGCTGCGAATCCAGTTGAACGGCTGACCGGACGATCCCGAGGACTCGTCGACGACGCTGCCGGCGATCTCGATCTCGCCGTGCCAGCAGCGCTGGGCCTCCGGGTACGCCTTCACGTACGACTGCTTGTCTGTCGGCGGGTACGACGACAGGTCGAACCAGCGGAACCGCCATTGGTTGCGGCGCAAGAAGTCGCCGTACGCGGGCACGTCGATCGCGGCGAACTGACAGGTCATCCACGCGTGCAGCCGAGCAAATCGACCCATGTACGGACGGTAGTTCCGCGCCATGAGTCGCCACACCGCCGGATGAATCTGGTGCAGCGTATAGAGCCACGTCAGTGAGAAGCTCGTGAGCCGCAGCGTCCCCTGGCGCAGGAAGGTCATCACCACGCGTCCACGATAGGAGTCCTCGCAAGTCCCTCACCTGGTCACGGATACTCAACCGCCCTGGGTACCCCGACTCAACGACCTCCCGCCTTCGGCCTCGGCATGCTCCGGGCCGTGGACGTGGTCGACCCGGCGGCGTGGGTCTACGTCGCCCGGTGAGTCCGTCAGGACCGCGCCCAGCACGGCGCCGCTGATCACCACGTCAAGAAGGAGTCGTGATCGGCCACCCGGCAGAGCGTGGCGGAACAGCGGGTTCAGCGCATCGGTTGGGTCCTGCAGCGCTGCCCTGGGTCGTTGGGAGTGGGATGATCAGCGCAGTGGTCGCCGGGCCCGCGAGCAGTGTCGCCTCAGCGGGTGGCGGTCACGGGCGGGTCGCGGCCACCACGGTGTCCAGGGCGTCGACCGTCTTGTCTCGCATCCGGACCGGGCGCCGCGCCGTCTCGGACCGGTGGATCCGCATGCCGGGGAGTTCAGCGACCACCATCTCCGGAGTCTGCAATACCGCGGCATCCTGCGGGCCGCCGGTGCCCGCGGTGAGGTTGGCCAGATCGTGGCCGACGAGGACGAACGACCCGCCGGGGCGCACGGCGCTGGCCGCGTGCCGCAGAACGGTGGCCAGGTCGGGTCGGGGCAGGTGCAGGTAGGCGATGAGGACCAGGTCGTAGGCGTCGGCTTCGGGCCGGTAGGCGGTGACGTCGGCGATCTGCCAGTCGATGTCGACGCCCCGTTCGCGGGCAAGGTCCTGGCCGCGGCGCACGGCCACGGCGGAGAAGTCGACGGCGGTGGCCCGCCATCCGCGTTCGGCCAGCCAGACCGCGTTGCGACCTTCGCCCGCGGCCAGGTCGAGCGCCCGGCCCGGTGGCAGGTCGGCGGTCTCCTCGACGACGAACCGGTTCGGCTCGGCAGTCCAGACAAGCTCGGGGGCGTCGGCGTAGCGGGCATCCCAGTCGGCGCTGTCCACGTTCGGCCTTCCTTCGGTTTGGCGGTGTCTTCCACCTCCCAGCATCAGCCGGCAGGCGAGGTGTGAGCGGGTCTTTCCCAGGCTCAGCCGCGGACGGAGGTGTGTGAGCGCGAGCAGGTGGCCCGGTGCACGGCGATTCCCGCGGCTGTCGCGGTCGTGACCAGGGGCCCGCACGTGACATGCGGGACCCATCGAACCCCTCGCACTGACTCTTCGAACCAACCGAACGCCCCACGCAGCACGTCCTCGGACACCCGGGGCCATTATGGGCATCTGGTTACGCCCCGCCACGCGCGACAGTTGTCAGCCTCGCTGGCGGTGGAGGCGTGGCGCGGATGACGCCTACGCGGCGCGCCGCGCACCCGTCACGGCGGAGGTGCCAAGGTCGCTCTTCGGCAGCGACCGCCCGGCGGCGACAGCGCCGGACCAGGTCGCGGTGTCGGCGACGGCGGCGAAGTTCGAGTTGAGCAGTGCCAGCAGAGTCGTGTGGACCGTCTTCGCGTCGGCGAAGCCGGCCTCGTTTGCGATGTTGATCGCGCCGGTGGCGTCGGAGAGGACTTCGGCGGCCAGGCCGTGGGTCTCGGCCTCCGCGGCGGAGGCCAGCACGCAGTTGTTGGTCATGTAGCCGACGAGGGTGACGGTGTCGATCTCGTGCTCGCGCAGCCAGGCGAGGAGGTCGGTGCCGGCGAACACGGTGCCGTACTGCTTGACGACGGACTTCCACTCGTCCGTGCGGCGGCTCTCGACCTCCGGGTGCAGCTGGAAGCCGGGCTGGGTGGGGTTGAACACGGGCGCGTCCTCGCCCATCGCGTGCTGCACCGCGACGACGGGAATGCCCGCGGCGGTGGCCGCGTCGATCGCGTGCGTGATCTGCGGCAGCGACTCGGCGTGGGGCGGGTACTGGATCTCCAGCGGGCCGTCGCCGAAGTAGTCCCGCTGCACGTCGATGAGGATGAGTGCGCGGCGAGGGGTGGTCATGGCCTGTGCTCCTTGGTCTCGTTGCCGCCGTCTTCGTGGGCGACGCACATCGAGTCTGCGGGCTGTGAACCGCGTCGGCCATTGGCACGCGTGCAGCGTTACGATGGATTCGTGCCAACGTCCGAGGATGCTCTGCGGATCGCCGTCTACGCCTTCGACGGCGTCACGATGTTCCACCTCTCTGTGCCGCAACTCGTCTTCGACGAGGTCGCTCGGCAAGGCCTGGGCAACTGGGAGACGATGCTCTTCTCGGACCGCGCGGGGTCGATTCGTACCGCCGAGGGCTACACACTCGGCGAGGTGCGCGGGCCCGCGGCGGCTGAGGAGGCCGATGTCGTCGTCGTCCCTTCCTGGTTCGAGGACGGTCGCACTGCCGGGCCGGCGCTTCAGCGAGCGTTGACGAGGGCCCACGGCCGCGGCGCGACGGTCGCCGGGCTGTGCCTCGGGGCCTTCGCCGTCGCCGACGCAGGCCTGCTGTCCCGACGCGCGGCCGTGACGCACTGGCAGGCCGTCGACCTGCTCGCCGCCCGGCACCCCGATGTCGACACGGATGCCTCCGTGCTGTACATCGATCACGGTGACGTGTTGACCTCGGCCGGGACGGCGTCGGCGATCGATGCATGTCTGCACCTCGTCCGCAGCAGGCTCGGCGCGGCGGCGGCCAACCGGGTGGCTCGCAGTCTCGTGGTGGCCCCGCACCGCGAGGGCGGGCAGGCGCAGTACATCGAACGGCCCCTACCCCCGCACTCCTCCGACGACCCGATCACCGAAGCGATGGAGTGGGCTCTGCGGCACCTGGCAGAACCCCTCACGGTCGAGCGGCTGGCTGGCGTCGCGCACATGAGCCGGCGCACCTTCATCCGAGCGTTCCAGGCATCTACCGGCGTCACCCCGGCCGCCTGGGTCAAGCGTCAGCGCCTCGACGAGGCCCGTCGGCTGCTGGAGTCGACGGAGCTGTCGGTCGACCAGGTCGCTGCCGCATGCGGTATCGGCAGCAGTGTCACGCTGCGGCAGAGCTTCGCCGCGGCCTTCGACACCTCGCCGTCGGAGTACCGCCGACGGTTCGACACCCGTACCGCAGACCGTCGGACGAGCAGTCACCGAGCAGTCCCACGTCCACAAGGGATAGGCAAAGCAAGAGCCTGACCTGCGTTTCCGCAGGTCAGGCTCTTTTGATCTTGCACGCCCGAAGGGAGCCGAGCCCCTGACCCTCCGATCCCCAGCCGGATGGGGTGGACGTGCCTGAATCAATGACCGCGGGCGATCCACTCGTCCAAGTGCGGAGCTTCGGCGGCAATCGTGGTGCCGTCACCGTGACCGGTGTGGACCCGGGTGTCGCCGGGCATGGTGAGCAGCCTTTCCCGGATCGAGGAAATGATCGTCGGGAAGTCCGAGAACGAGCGGCCGGTGGCGCCGGGGCCGCCGGAGAACAGGGTGTCGCCGGTGAACAGGACCCCCGCTTCGGGCAGGTGCAGGCAGACCGACCCGGGCGAGTGCCCCGGGGTGTGGATCACCCGCAGTTCCGTGCCCGCCACGGCGATCCGCTGCTCGTCGGTAGCCGGCCAGAACTTCTCGTCCGGGTGGCTCTGCCGCCACAGCTCCTCGTCGCCGGGGTGCAACAGGACCGGCGCGTAGCACTCCTTGGCGAGCCGCGGCGCGGCGGTGACGTGGTC
Organism: Micromonospora sp. NPDC049139; assembly: GCF_055586845.1. Taxonomy (NCBI): domain Bacteria; kingdom Bacillati; phylum Actinomycetota; class Actinomycetes; order Micromonosporales; family Micromonosporaceae; genus Micromonospora; species Micromonospora sp. NPDC049139. The sequence continues at coordinate 338,622 of NZ_JBVJHK010000001.1, forward strand.
GTTGTGCCCGTGTGTGCACACGACGGCGACGACGGCACGCGAGCCCACGGCCTCGATGATCGGCTCGGCATCGTGAGCGGCATCGACGATGACGACCTCGTCGTCGTCGCCGACGAGCCAGACGTTGTTGTCCACCTCCCACGTGCCGCCGTCGAGCTGGAACACCCCGGAGGTGACCACGCGGTCGATCCGCAGCGCGCCACTCATAGCACCACGACCGAGCGCAGCACCTCGCCGGCGTGCATGGTGTGGAACGCCTTCTCGACGTCGTCGATCGCGATACGTTCGGTGACGAACCTGTCCAGCGGCAGCCTGCCCTGCAGGTACAGGTCGATCAGCATGGGGAAGTCCCGCTCAGGCAGACAGTCGCCGTACCAGGAGGACCTCAGCGCGCCGCCGCGGGAGAAGATGTCGAGCAGCGGCATCTCCAGGCGCATGTCCGGGGTGGGCACGCCGACGAGCACGACGGTGCCCGCGAGGTCGCGGGCGTAGAACGCCTGCTTCCAGGTCTCCGGCCGCCCGACCGCGTCGATCACGACGTCGGCACCGAACCCGCCGGTCAGCTCCGCGATCGCGGCGACGGCGTCGGTGGCTGAGGCGTCGACGGTGTGGGTGGCTCCGAGGTCCCGGGCCCACTCGAGCTTGCGTGCGTCACGGTCCACGGCGATGATCGTCGAGGCGCCGGCCAGACGGGCGCCGGCGACGGCGGCGTCGCCCACTCCCCCACAGCCGATGACGGCCACGGAATCCCCGCGCCCCACCGCACCGGTGTTGATCGCCGCGCCGACGCCGGCCATGACCCCGCAGCCGAGCAGGCCCGCGACGGCCGGGTCGACGGACGGGTCGACTTTCGTGCACTGGCCGGCGTGCACGAGCGTCTTGTCCGCGAATGCGCCGATACCCAAGGCGGGGGTGAGCTGCGTGCCGTCGGTCAGGGTCATCTTCTGGGTCGCGTTGAACGTGCTGAAGCAGTACTGCGGGCGGCCCCGCTTGCAGGCCCGACACTGACCGCAGACCGCTCGCCAGTTCAGGATGACGAAGTCGCCGGGTCGCACCGACTCGACGCCTTCGCCGACGCTCTCGACGGTGCCCGCGGCCTCGTGGCCCAGCAGGAACGGGAACTCGTCGTTGATCCCGCCGTCGCGGTAGGTCAGATCCGTGTGACATACCCCGCAGGCGGCCACCGCGACCACGACCTCACCGGGACCGGGGTCGGGGATGACTATGTCCGTCAGCTCGACCGGCGCACCCTTGGAACGGGCAATGACACCGCGCACCTGCTGTGGCATGGAGATGCTTCCTCTTTCGATCGGCGGTAGATGCGACAGCGACACTAGCTGCGCTTTCCCGGTACGCGACCTGGCCGGCGGACGAGAGAAACCTGGTCTTTCGGCTAGGGTGTTCGAATGGGAACGGAACTTGCCGGGCTGCGTGAGGTGATCGAGGGGCCACTGCACGAGATCGCCGGACGGTTCTCCCGGTTCCTGGCAGACCGCTGGCCGCATACCGCACTGATCATCTTCACCCGCGAGTGCACCGGCCGCCCCCGCAAGGTGGCCGGGGCGATCGAGACGATCAACAGGGTCACTCTCGCGGAACTGGAGGACCTCAAGGCGCGCATCGAACCCGGTCGTCCGCTCTGCACCACGGCGACGATAGCCGGGGAGGCCCGCGCGGTGTGGGTGGTGCGGGATCGGGTGGATACGCTGCTCGTCCTCGTCGCTCGCAGCGCGGCCAGGCGCTTTCCTCAGTCCGAGGTCCTGGCGGAAGTCTTCGGTATCGTCGCGACGTCGATCCGGCAGCAGGTTGCCCAGGCCAGTCCGGACTACCTCGCTGAATCGCGCGCGGCGTCGACCGAGCGGGCACGCACGATCGCGGAGATGGCCGCGGCCCACGAGACCGCGCTCGTCACCATTCTCACGACGCTGCGTTCCACCGGCCTCGACGATCGCCGCGCCCGTCTCGCCGCCACCGACTCGGCGTCCGCCGCGCTCGTGGCGTTGCGCACCGCTCAGGAGTCCGACCTGGCCTCGTCCGAGGAACCAGCGCCGGCCGTGTTCGCCAAGCTGCGCAAGGAGATCCGCCAGGTGCTGCGCCACCACGACGCGCAGCTGGATTTCGTGCCACCGCCCAAGGACGTACGCCCGGTGCCCGGCGAGATCGCCCGCGCGGCGCACGCCATGACCCGTACGGTCGTGCTGGCCTTCACCGCCCAGCCGGGGCTCGCACGGCTGCGTATCGCCTGGGACTGCGACGGCACGTCGCTGCGGGTCGATGTGCGCGACCAGGGCGCCGGCCGCCTTGACACCCACGCCTTGCGCCGCGAGCTCGACGGCCGTGCCCGTGCGCTCGGCGCCACCGTCGAGTTCGACGCCGTACCCGACTGGGGCAGCCGCGCCACCATCAGCCTTCCGCTCGCTCCAGCTCCCGATCGTTCCGGCGGAAGCAGGCTGAGCAGCCTGAACCGGCGGGAACTCGAGGTACTTCGCCTTGTCACCCAAGGAAAGCGCAACAAGGCCATCGGCATCGAGCTCGGCATCAGCGAAAGCACTGTGAAGTTCCACGTCGCCGGTCTGCTGAAAAAGTTGGAAGTCAGCTCCCGCGGCGAGGCGACGGCGCTGGCGCTCGACGCGGGCATCTAGTGCTCCAGCCGGGGACCGTGATCATGGCTTGATGAGGTCTTGTCGGGTGTAGTGGCTGGTCTTGGCTCGGGCTCGGTGGCGGCGTCGGCGGATGGACCAGAGCGGCAAGGGCCAGGTCGGCCTGGACCACAACCAGGTGCGCGGTTGGACCGGCTGACACCGGTTCATCACCCTGGCCATGCTCGCCCTGGCCGTCCTGACCATCCTCGCCGCCCAACAGCCCGACACCGACCGACCAGACCATGCCGCACATCCGCCGCGACCTGCCGGGGCCCTGCCCAGTTGAGCGCCGTCCCGAGGAGCTTCGTGCACCCCCTACTCGGCTGGAGGCTGGGCGACTCGGCGTTTGGCGTTCCGCCACATGAGGCGGCCGAGGACCATGAGCCAGAGGGATTCCAGCGGTAGGACCATCACGAAGAGAAACAGGTCGGTGCCACCGGCCGGCGCCAACCCGACCCCGGCGAAGGCCAGCAGGCCATTGGTGAGCACCAGCGCGCCGGCGATCGCCCCGGCAACCGCGAACCAACGGGGATAGCGGGCATCGAGGGCGACCGCCAGCCCGGCCAAGAGCATGGTCAACCCGTAGAACACGACTATTTCGCTGTGGAAGGTGCCGTTGAGGAACCAGATTCCGGTTTCGGCCATGCGTTGCAGCGCCTCTTGTTCCGGGCCGGTAGCGGTTGCCCACTCGTCGGCCAGGACCTTGAGCGCGTAGCCGTCCACCCCGTAGTCGAAGACGACGAAGAGACTCCCAACAATCGCGCTGGGTATCAGGAACCGGCCGACCGCGCGGGCGGCGCCCGGCATCAGGGTGTTCGCGAGTGCGACGAAAGCACCGAGCCAGATAAGCCCAGCCACGATCGTGCCCAGATGGATGAGCAGCCAGGTCTGGTGGTCGGCGATGAACCGCAGGGCCACGGCCTCGCCCACGAGACTCTCCTCGCGCGTGGGGAGATCACCGTGCGGGGCGAACGACGCGCCGAGCACAAGTGGCCCAGCGATCGCGCACACCGCGCCGATTCGGAGCAGAATCCGTTGCTCGGAGTCCACCGGCTCCGCCGTCGAGCGCGTCATACCTGTCTCCTATCGGTGGGTGCGTCGGTCTTTGTCGCCTGGGGCATGCGCGGTGGCGTGCCGGCCGTCGCGCAGCCGCCGTACGAGCACCGCCAGCCCGCCCGCGATGAGGCCCCACAGCATGTTGGTGACGAACAGCGGGATGACCGCGAACGGCATGGCGAGCGGGCCCTGAAGCTCTCCGGTGAGAATCGGCGAGAGCACTGCGCTGAGCAGGATCGCCGCGGCCGCGTAGGTGAGCCCGGCGGCCACGAGGGTCAGCAGCGGCTCGCGTACCCGGCTCAGGCCCACGATCAGGACCCAGGCCGAGGTGATGGCGATGGTGAGGATGAGCGGTGTTGCCGGCTTCCCCAACACATCGCTCAGGCCGACGATGGAGAAGAGCGGCCGGACGAGCGCCAGCGCGGCAAGGCCGAACACCAACGGCCAGTTGAGGCGTCGAACAACTGAGGCAGGTTCCATGTCTTCACGCTAGGGTCGCCTGCTCGGCCGGCCTGTCAGTCAAGTCTCGTCACTTTTCGGCGGGCGCTACACCGTGGGGCGACATGGGACGTCGCCCCTCGACGTACACGTCGCCCGGCGAACGGATGCGATCATGTCGTCCATGACCCATGGCGCGGGCGACAATGAGGTAGCCCCGTGGGTCCTCGCGGCTCTGGTCGCCGCCGGCCAGGCCATCACGGTCGCGCTCATCATCGCGATCGGCTCGCACGACGGTGGGCGACACGACGTCGGGGCGTACGTGTTCGCGGCCGGCTTCGGTGCGCTGCTGCTGCTCCGCAGCCGGCTGCCGGTCGCCGTGCTGATCACCGCGGTCCTGCTCGTGTTCGCCTACTACGCCGCCGGATACCCGCCGATCGGCATGGCGCTGCCGCTGGTCGGGGCCTTCTACGGCGCCGCCGAGCGCGGGCGCGCAGCCGTGGCCTCCGTTGTCGGAGCGGTCCTGCTTGCGGTCTCGTTGTACTTCCGCACCACCGACGGCGAGTCCAGCGCCGTCCTGGCCTACGACCTGATCACGAACGTGGCCCTCATCGGCTGCGCGATCGCCCTCGCCCTCGCGGTCCGCAGCACGCGCGCCCTGCGCAACCAGCAACGCCGAGTGGTCGCCCTGGAACGTCACCATCAGCAGGAACGGGCCGCCCGCCACCTTGAGGCCGAACGCCTGCGCATCGCACGGGACGTCCATGATTCCGTCGGCCACGCGCTGTCCCTGGTCTCCGTCCAGGCACGCGTCGCGCAGCAGTCGCTCGGCACCAACGACGCGGCCGTCGGGCGGGCCCTCGACAACGTCGTCGACGCCGCCCGGTCATCCCTGGCGGATTTGCGCCGCACCCTGGCGATCCTCCAGTCCGATCGCGAGGACGCGGGCCGGGCCCTGCTCACCCTGACCGGCATCGAACGCACGGCGCAGGCGGCCCGCGACGCCGGACTCGACGTGACCGTCTCGATCGACGTCGACGAGGCCGCCATTCCCGCGCCGGCGGCAAGCACCGCCTTCCGGATCGTGCAGGAGTCGGTTACCAACGTGCTCCGTCACGCGAGTGCCAACCGGGCCACGATCACCATCTGGAGCAGCAAAGACGAGCTGCGCGTACGCGTCGCCGACGACGGTCACGGCGCGCGGACGGAACCCGTCTTCCGGTCCACCCGGGGCGACGGGGGGCGGGGAATCGACGGTATGCGGGAGCGGGCGGCACTGCTCGGCGGCACCCTGACAGCCGGATCCACCCCCACGGGATTCAGTGTCGAGGCGGTACTGCCGATCGGAGGAGCACGGTGATCAGGGTGGTCATTGCCGAAGACGAGGTACTGCTGCGCGGCGGCCTGAAGGCCCTGGCCGAACATGACGGTGACATCCAGATCGTCGCCGAGGTGGATCAGGGCGGGGCCGCCGTCGCCCGGGTACGCGAGCTGCGACCCGATGTGGTCCTCATGGACATCCGGATGCCCGGCCTCGACGGCATCGCAGCGACCCAGATCATCACCGAGTCCCCCGCTCTCGCTGATGTCGCCGTGCTGGTCCTGACCACCTTCGCTGAGGAGCAGACCGTGCTGGAGGCGCTGCGGGCGGGCGCGGCCGGCTACGTACTCAAGGACATCGCCCCGGAGGAGTTGCGCGAGGCGATCCGGGCGGTCGCTGCGGGCCGGCCGATCCTGTCCCCCGATGTCACCACGACCGTCATGCGGGCCGCCGTCAGGTCCCGTTCCGGACCCGACCCGGACCTCATCGACCGGCTCGCACCACGGGAACTCGAGGTCCTCGCCGAGATCGGCCTCGGACTGAACAACGCCGAGATCGCCGAGCGGCTCTTCATCAGCCCGGCGACCGCTCGGACCTATGTGAGTCGGCTGCTCCACAAGCTGGACGCCCGTGACCGTGCCCAGCTGGTCGTGATCGCGCACCGCGCCGGCCTCGTCGACACCCCTCGGTGAGGCCGGACCGGCGACGGGCCGTCGATCCACCGCCTGTCGGCGAACGTGACTGCGCCGGCCAGCACCGCGCACACCGCCACCGCAGGGGGTAACCTGGGCGCGGGACCCGTCCGAAGGCGATCGGGTCGACCCCGTCAGGTTTCGCTGCCAGGTCCGGTCTGACTTCAGGGCCCGGCATCGGTCGGGCTCGACATCGACTGAGGAGACAGACATGGCGGTAGGAGTGTTTGCGGGCATCCCGGTGCGCGACTATGACAGCGCCCTGGAGTGGTACAAGCGGCTGCTCGGTGCTGAACCGGCCTTCTATCCCAACGAGATCGAGGCGGTCTGGCAGTTGGCCGAGGATCGGTACGTGTACATCATCCAGGATCCCGACCGGGCCGGCGGAGCTGTCAGCATGATCTGGGTCGACGACCCGGTCGCCGAGGTTGCGAGGATCTCCGGACAGGGCCTGGAGCCGGTCGACGTTGAGAAGCACGACTCGGTCTGGAAGTACGTCTTCCACGACAGCGACGGCAACGAGACCGGAATCGGCGGAGAGGTCTCGACGACCGGATGATCACTGGTCCCGCGCTGCAGGCGTGGTGACCTCGGACCACTCCCAGCAAACCTTGTCGAGTTCCGCTCGGCGGGCCAACGTGCCCGCCGTCTTGTCGATGAAGATCTGCTCACAGTGGGTGGCGTCCTGGAGACGCCACCCACCCGGGCGGCGGCAGTGGCAGCTCGACGGCGTCAGCCGCACCGATCCGTCACCGACCGCCGGGTGCCCGCCCCAGAGCTCGCGCCGCGTTGTCGGTGGCCACCTGCCGGGCGTAGTCAGCGCCCCGGTGTGCCACCGTGGCGGACGGAGCGTCGGTGCCCATCGGGAACGGCCAGTCGCTGCCGAGCACCAGCCGGTCCGCGCCGAAGACCGACACCGCCAGGTCGACCACCTCCGGGTCGTGGGCCAGATTGTCGACGTAGAGGGCGCGCACCGCCTCGGCCGGGGTGGGCGACAGCACCGGTACGCCCGGTCTGCTGGTGGTGTGACCGCGCTCCCAGCGCCCGACCACCGCCGGCACGCAACCGCCACAGTGCACCAGCACGAACCGGATCCCCGGGTGCCCGCCAAGCACCCCGCCGAAGACGAGCTGGGCCACTGCCACGGTCGTCTCGACCGGGTTGCCCAGCAGGTTGGCCAGGTAGTAGGGCTCCAGGCGGGGGTCCGCGGAGTGCGCGGGGTGCAGTTGCACGGTGCGCCGGTCCGCATCGAGACGCTGCCACAGGGGGTGCAGCGGCGGACCGTCGAGCGGTCCGGTGTCTCCACCGGCGGCGCCCACCACGCCGGCCCAGCGGTCGTCGGCGGCGATCCGGTCGTACTCGGCGAGGGCCACTTCGGGATGTTCGAACGGCAGGTACGCCAGCGGGGTGAGCCGGGGCCGGTCGGCGACCACGGCGAGCAGGCCGTCGTTGACCGCACGGACCCACGCCGCCGCCTCCGGTCCGGACATCCGCTGACGGTAGAAGGGCGGCGGGACGCTGACGATCGCCTCGTCCAGCCCTGCCTGGTCCAGGTGGTTCTTGAGCCGGTCCGGGTGGTACAGGTCGGGCGGGCCGACCCGTTTGCCGCCGAGAACGGCGGCGCCGTCACCGTCGACCGCGACCCCTGGCAGATTGGCCGGGCGCAGGTCGGGGGCGAGGTGGGCGTGCATGTCGATGCCAGGCAACGGGGCTTCCTAACGGTTGGCCCGACCGGCGGTCACGACGGGACGCGCCGACGGTACGGGATGGTGGCTGGCGTGGCCGCTCACCCGGCGGCGGACAGTCCGTCGGGGCGGGGGTGCCCCGACGGTTGTTGGGCGGCGCCACTACCGGCTGACGCGGTGGCGCCGGCGGTCAGCTCCCGGGACGCGCGCGTCCCGGTGCCCGGGCGGCAGGCACTGCCGCGGCGTCGGTGTTCATCTTGCCGATCACCCGGTCTGCCGCATGCTGGATGTGGACCTGCACGGCGGCCACCGCCGCCGCCACGTCCCCCGCCACGCACGCGTCGAGGATGGCCCGGTGCTCGCGGACCCGCTCCTCGTTCTGCCCCGTCGGGGTGACCGTCGCGAACCGGTACCGCTCGCTGTTCTCCCAGACCGGTTCCAGGCCGCGCAGCAGCCAGCGCGATCCGGCCGCCCGGTAGATGGTGAAGTGGAAATCGGTGTGTGCCCTGCGGGCAGCCGTGGTGTCGCCGCGCGCGGACGCGGCGATGTGCTCGTCGAGTGCCGCCTCGGCCCGCCGGGCGTCCTGGGCGGTGAACCGGCTCGCCGCCCGCTCGATCAGTGCCGTCTCCATGGCGATCCGGGTCTCATGGGTGTCGACCGCGTCCTCGACGGTCAGCGGCATGACCCAGGCGCCCTTGTGCTGGACCACCTCGACCAGGCCGAGCGCGGCCAACCGCCGGATCGACTCGCGGACCGGGCTCATGCTCATGCCGAGCAGGTCGGCCATCTCGTTGAGCCGCAACGGGGTGCCGGCCGGCAGCCGACCGGTGAGGATCGCCTCGTGCAGGACCGCGGTCGCCGAGTCGGCAAGGGTGCGGTGCTGTCCGTCGGCTCCACCGGCACCGGCCCGGCCGTCGTCGTCGTTGGCGTCGCTCAGGACGGATCGACGATGCGTTGTTACCACGGTTTGCCTCCGGATAGAGCCGCTGGTGGATGCCGTGCTCGTCCCGTTCTCGCAGGACATGATCCATGTTCATGGGTGCTCGGGTGATCCCACAAACGCATCAGGGCCCTGGAAATGGTACCAATTTCGTCGCTGTGGAATGGTGCGGGTCGGCGCCGCGCTGCGCCGCCCCGCACCCGTCGCGGGGTCAGTGCAGCTTCGTCAGTCGCACCTGGTTGCGCAGCTCACCGAGCGCTTCCACCCGGGTCACCACCAGGTCCCCGTCGTTCAGGAACACCTGTGGGTCACGGGCGTTCCCGATGCCGCTCGGCGTACCGGTGAGCACCACGTCGCCGGCCCGCAGGGTCATCCCCCAACTCAGTTCCGCGATGATGCGGGCGAATGGGAAGGCCATCTGCCCGGTCGACGCGTCCTGGAGCAGCACGCCGTTCACCTCGCACTGGATGCGCAGGTTCGCCGGGTCCGGCACCTCGTCCACGGTGGTCAGCCACGGCCCGAGCGGCATGGTGGCGTCGATGCTCTTGCCCTTGAGCCACTGGCCGCCGTGCGCGCGTTGCAGGTCGCGCTGCGACACGTCGTTGGCCACGCAGAACGCCGCCACGTACGACAGCGCGTCCGCCTCGCTCACCGAACGGCAGTCCGCGCCGATGACCAGCGCCACCTCCGCCTCGTAGTCCCACTTTGCGGAGAGTTGCGGGTCGTAGGCGATGTCGTCGTACGGGCCGACGACCGTGTCCGGGCCCTTGGTGAAGAAGGTCGGGTGCTTGGGCCGTTCCGCGGGGTCCTGCCCTTCCCGCTTGCCACGCGACTCCTCGAAGTGGTCCCAGTAGTTCCAACCGGTGCAGAGGATGTCCCGGTTGAACCGGCGCAGCGGCGCGTCGAGCCGGACCTCGGCCAACGGCACCGCCGCGACCTGCCGCGCGGCGGTGCGGACGGCCGCCAACGCGTCCGCGCCACCACGAATCGCCTCGTCGAGGTCGCCCAGCTCGGCGGGGAGCACGGCGACGGTGTCGCCGTCCACCACCCCGATCCGCCGGCCGGCCTCGGTGAGAACGCTGGCGAGCTTCATCAGGCGTCCTGCTCGTCGTCGATCACGCCGATCGCGTTGATCTCGATCAGGTAGTCCTTGTTCACGAACTTGGAGACCTCCACCATCGTCGAGGCCGGCGGCTCACCGGTGAAGTACTGCCGGCGCACCTCGTGGATGGCGTGGAAGTCCTCCATGTTGCGGACGTAGACATCCACCCGCACGATGTCCTCCAGCGACCCGCCGGCAGCCGTCATCGCGGCGCGCAGGTTCTGGCAGACCTGGTGCGTCTGGGCGGCGATGTCGCCGACGCCGGTGACCCCGCCCTCGCGGTTGCGGGCGGTCATGCCGGACACGAACACCATCCGGCCCCGCGCCCTGATCTGGGTGGCCTGGGCGAAGTGACCGTTCGGGGCGGCCAGCTCGGGGGAAACAATCTGCTGCTTGGGCATGGTCATCTTCTCTTCTTCGAGGTGGAGCTAGCGGGCGTCCGCCGGGTCGGTGTACCACTCGGGCTGGGTCGGGTAGTGCGGCCCGTCGTAGATCTCCAGCAGGACGCTCTCTTCTTCGGCGAGCGTGGGCCCGTGCAGGCTGCCCTTCGGGTTCCAGTAGAACGAGCCCGGGGTGAGGGTGAGCCCGGTGGGCACGTAGGTGTACCGGCCGCTGAGGCAGAACATGAACTGGTTGGACGCGTGTGAGTGGCGCAGCGGGATGCCGGCGCCCTTGCGGAACCGGATCAGCGAGATGGACGCCTCGGTCTCCTCGTTGCGCCACAGCGCCTTGTGGGAGAGGCCGGCCAGCGTCTTGTCCGCCCAGTCCAGCTCGTCGGTCTGGAGCAGGATCTCGCGGAAGCGGGCCAGCACCAGGCCGTCCGGGCCGGGCACCAGGTCCTCCCGCGACCGGTCGGCGGCCTCGCCGCCGTAGTTCGACGGCTCGGAGAGGTTGTTGGCCCACTCCTGCGGGTCGACGCCGGCCGGCACCGGCGGGGTCGGCACGAGCGGCAGGTCGCTCATCGCTCGCCCTGACCGGACACGAGGTTCTCCCCCAGGCACTTCAGCTCGACGAGCCGGCTGCGGTACCGGGTGGTGCCGTTGTTGGTGAGCATGTGGATCTCCCCCGGCTCGCGGTAGACCACCCCGCCGATGTCCTCGTGCACCAGGCGGGGGTCGCCACCGGCGAGCGCGTCGATCCGGTTGTCGGCGGCTTCCAGCGCGATCACCAGGTACGGGTTGAGGTGGTGGTGCCAGGGCTGCTGCTCGCCGGGCGCCAGACTGATCTCCCAGACCCGCACCTGGTCGTTCTCGAAGACCACCTGCTGGCCGACGGCACCGAGCTCGACCTGGGTTCCGTCCGGGGCGGTCGCGTGACCGTAGTTACTCATTGTCATCCCTTTCGCAGACGAGGGTGTTGTCGGACCGGGTCACGGGCGGCGGGCAGCCGGTGACCCGGGCGTAGAGCTGAGCGGCCGTGTCGATGCCGGAGACGGGGTCGAACGGGACGATCGCCGCCACGTGCCCGTCCGGGCGAACCAGCACCAGTGTGTCGTTGTCGACCCCGAAGCGGCGCCGCACCCGGTCTCCCGGGTCGAACAGCGCCCGGTCCCGCAGCCCGGAGTCGTGCGGCGCGTCCCACCGGCTCACCACGTAGTGCCGCAGGGCGGGCGACTCCTGTGGCGGCAGTGCCGGGACCCGGCGCGGGTCGGTGAAGTAGAGCGCCACGAAGGCGTCGGCAGCCAGGTCGTGCAGGTGCACCGTGCCGGACTGACCGAACAGCGGCAGGTCGGGGCTGCGCGCCCCGGCCAGCACCGGCAGCGGTTCGTCGCCGGCGGCGACCATCGACCAGTCGCCCGTGCCGCCCACGTCGAGGCGTACGCCGAGCATGGCGCGGGTGAACGCGTTGCCCCAGTTGCCGGCGGTCATCACCCCCGGGTCGTCCGCGCGCCGGGCCATGTAGGCCCGCGCCGCCGCGGCCATCGCCGCGGAGCCCTTGGTGGCGACCGGTTCCTGCTCGACCTGGTAACCGTCGAGCAGGCTCGGCTCGGCCCAGCCGCGCAGCACCCAGGCCATCCGCCAGGGCAGGTTCGAGGCGTCCAGGACCCCGGTGTTCAGGCCCAGCGCCCACATCGGGGTGATCAGGTGCGCGGCGTCGCCGAGCAGGAAGACCCGCCCGTCCTGCCACCGGTCGGCCACCCGCTGGTGCACGTTGTAGATGTTGGTGCCGACGATCTCCAGGGTCTTGGTGTCCCCGATGAACCGGCGTGCCTTGTCGGCCAGTTCCTCCCGGTCCGGCTCGGCCTGCCCGGCCGGCAGCGGGTAGAGGAAACGCCAGCAGTGCGGCTGGCGGACCAGGATCATCCACTCCTGGGGATCACCGAAGTAGGCCAGGTACGGGTAGTCGCGCGGGTTCTCCACGTCCAGGTCGACCTTCAGGTCGACCAGCATGTAACGCTCCTGGTACGTCTCGCCCTCGACCCGCGCGCCGATCTGGTCCCGGACGGCGGACCGACCGCCGTCGCAGCCCAGCAGGTACCGCACCGGAACCGTCCGCTCCCCCTCGGCGGTACGCAGCCGCAGGTCCACCCGGTCCGGGTGCTGGACGAAGTCGAGCAGCCGGTGTCCCATGTGCAGCGCGCCGGGGGCGGTGGCGTCGAGCCGCTGCCGCAGGATCGGCTCCAGCTCGTGCTGCGGGATGTTGATGACGAACGGGAAGCGGGTGTCCTCGGTCAGTTCGCCGGTCCGGACGCTGAGGGTCTGGGTGTTCGTGGCCCGGTCCAGCTCGCCGATCTCGTCGATGCGCAGCGACCCGGCCAGCACGTCGTTCAGGGCGCCGTACCGGTGCAGCACCTCCAGGGTGCGGGTGAGGACGGTGCCGGCCTTGGTGTCCAGCGACAGCCGCTCGTCCTCCTCGAAGATGACCACCGGCACGCCGTAGTGGGCCAGGCCCAGCGCGGTGACCAGGCCGACCGGCCCGGCGCCCACGATGCCCACCGGCAACTGCTCGGTCGTGCTGCTCATTGTGCTTCGCTCCTCGGGTACGCCCGGTCACGGGTCAGGGTGGATCCGGTCATGGTCGCGGCCGGCGAGAGCAGGAACATCAGCGGACCGACCACGTCGGCCGGCGTGCCGATGCCGGTGGCCCTCGCCCAGTGCTCCCGTTCGCCGCCGCTCGGGTTGGCCTGCTGGAACTGCGGGGTGTCCACCACTCCGGGGAAGACGGTGTTCACCCGGATCCGGTGCTCGGCGACCTCGGCGGCGAGCGACTTGGCGAAGGCGATCAACGCCCCCTTGCTCGCCGCGTAGGCCGACGCCTGCGCCCGGCCGGCGGTGGCCAGGCCCGACGCGAAGACCAGGATCGCGCCCGAGCGGCGGGCGATCATGTCCGGCAGGACCGCCTGCGCGCACCAGACCACCCCGTCGAGGTTCACCGCCAGCGTGCGGCGCCACTGCTCGGGGTCCATGTCGACCACGTCGCACCGCGGCTGCACCGCCGCTCCGGCCACCAGGGCGTCGATCCGCCCGTGCTCGGCGAGCACCCGGGCGACCGCGGCGTGCACCGCGTCGCGGTCGGACACGTCCACCCGGTGCTCGTGCACCCGCCCGCTGGGGTGCGGCTGACCCGATGTCACGTCGAACACCACGGCCGTACCCCCCGCGTCCGCGTACGCGTGGGCGAGGGCGGCGCCGATGCCGTTGGCGCCCCCGGTGACCACGAGCACCTCGCCGGTGGCGTCGAAACTGGCCCGCATGACGTCCTTTCCTCCTTCTCGACCGGGGTCAGCCGGCGCTGGGCGGCGACGGGAGCGGCACGCCCAGCCCGGCGGCGACCTCCACCAGTCCGGCGAAGACCGACGGCTGGAGCGCGACACCGTCGCGCGACGCCCGGTCGTACCGGCCGGCTTCGATGTCACCGGGCAGGTGGACCCGCTCCGTGCCGGGCGCCAGCGCGGAGCCGAGCACCTGGTCGGCCAGGTCGTCGACCCGGCGGGCGAGCTCCTCCGCGTCCTCGGCGAACGCCTCGGCGTCCAGGGCGAGGAAGAAGTGCGCGCAGTCGTTGGGCACCGACACGTCGGCGTAGAGGCCCTGCACGCCCCGGCCGTACGCCCCGCCGGACAGCACCCCGGTCAGTACGTCGATCATGAACGCGAGACCGTATCCCTTGTGGGCGCCGGACGGCAACAGCAGTCCCCTGAGCGCGGCGGCCGGATCGGTGGTGGGCCGTCCCTGCGCGTCGGTCGCCCAGCTCGCGGGGATCTCGCGGCCCTCACCGGCGGCCAGCCGGATCTTGCCGAGCGCGGCCTCGGAGAGCGCCACGTCGAGGATCACCGGCTTGCCGCCCGCACGGGGTACGCCCACCGCGAGCGGGTTGTTGCCGACCACCGCCGAGGCGCCACCGGGGGCGGGCATCAGCGGGCGGGTATTGGCCGCCGCGATGCCGACGCAGCCGTTGTTCGCGGCGAGGTCCACGTAGCGGAACGCCCCGCCGAAGTGGAACGCCCGGCGAACGGTGACCACGCCGACGCCGTACGTCCGCGCCTTCGCCACCGCCAGCCGCATCGCCTGGTCACCGGTGAGCTGCCCGAGCGCGTGGCCGGCGTCGAGCACCGCGATGGCGCCCTTGTCGCGGACCACCTCGGCCCGCTCGGCCCGGCTGACCGAGCCGGCCCTGATCCGGTCCACGTACATCGGCAGCAGCATCACCCCGTGCGAGGGGATTCCCCGCATGTCGGCGTCCACCAGGGAGCCGGCGACCAGGCCGGCCGCCTGCTCGGAGAAGCCCAGTGCGCCGAAGACCGAGGCGACGGCGTCGGTGAGCCACCGGACCGGGACGGTCGGCGGGAAGTCCGGCGCGCTCATGACCGGTCCGCCCACGGCACGAAGAACCGCTCGACTGCGGCGAGCAGGTAGAACAGCACGACGCTCAGCACCCCGAGCAGGATCATCGCGGCGAAGGCCAACGCGGTGTCGGCGCTGGCGCCGGAGGCGACGATCGCGTAGCCCAGCCCCTCGGTGGCCCCGACGAACTCGGCGATCACCGCGCCGATGACGGCGAGGGTGATGGCGAGCTTGAGACCGACGAAGAGCTGCGGGATGGCGGCCGGCATCCGGATCATGCGGAACGTCTGCCACCAGTTGGTCTTCAACGACCGACCCAGCTCCACCAGGTCGGCCGGGGTGGAGCTGAGCCCGGCGGCGGTGGAGATGACGATCGGGAAGAAGCAGACCAGGAAGACCAGGAAGACCTTGGGGAACTGGCCGAAGCCCATCCACACCACCAGCAGCGGCGCGACGGCCACCTTCGGTACGGCGTTGAGCATCAGCAGCAGCGGGTAGACGGTCCGTTCCAGCATCCGCGAGGCGGTGACGATCAGCGCCAGCGGCACCCCGATAGCGATGGCCATCAGGAAGCCCAGCAGCGTCTCCCAGAGGGTGACCAGGGTGTTGTCCCACAGGTAGCCGGACTCCTCGACCATGGTCTGCGCCACCTGCCCAGGGGACGGCAGGATGAAGCTCTCCACGTCGAAGACGACCGTGGTCGCCCACCACAGGGCGGTGGCGCCCACGACGCCGAGCACCGGCGGGAGTTGCTGGGCCCAGTGGCCCGCGGCGCGTGGCTTGTCGCGGCCGGTACGGCGGGATTCAGTGACCGTCACCGTGCCACCTCCTCGGGGGTCATGAGCAGGTCGTGCAGTTGGGCGCGCAGCACGCCGAGTTCGGCCGAGTGGCCGTCGCGTCCCAGCGAACGCGGGCGGGCGATGTCGATCCCCACGATCTGCCGCAGCCGGCCCGGTCGCGGGCTGAGTACGACGACCCGGTCGGCGAGCAGCACGGCCTCGTCGACCGAGTGCGTCACGAAGAGCACCGTCGAGGCGTGCTTCATCTGGAGGCGCTGGAGTTCGACCGTGAGGTCGGCGCGGGTGAGCGCGTCGAGCGCGGAGAACGGCTCGTCCATCAGCAGCACGCGCGGCTGCTGGATGAGGGCCCGGCACAGCGAGACCCGCTGCTGCATCCCGCCGGAGAGTTCGTGCGGCAGGCGCTTCTCGAAGCCGTTCAGCCCGACCAGGTCGAGCAGTTCGTGCGCGCGTGCCCGGGCGTCCCGTCGGTTCTGCTTGAACACCTCGGTCGGCAGCAGCACGTTGTCGATGACCGACCGCCACGGCAGCAGAGCCGGGCGCTGGAACATGAAGCCGATGTCCCGTCGTGGCCCCCGGATCGGGGTGCCGGCGACGGTTATCTCGCCCGAGGTGGCCGCCTGGAGGCCCGCCACCAGCCGCAGCAGGCTGGACTTACCGCACCCGGACCGCCCGACGATCGCCACGAACTCGCCGTCGGCGACCTCCAGCGACACGTCACGCAGGGCCTCCACGTCGCCGGCCCGGGTGCGGTAGATCTGCGAAACGTTACGAATTCCGATCATGGTTCGCCCCTCGCGGTGCGCGCCGCAACCAGCCGCGCGCACCGCCGTCGAAGAGGAAGTTATGGCTTTGCGATGTCGTAGACGCCGATGTCTTCGGCGTTCGGCGTCGACTTGAGGGTGCCGGTGCCGGCGAGGAGCTTGATCATCGCCTCCACCCGCGCCCGGTCCAGCTTTCCGGCCGGCCCGCCGTCGCCCAGGACGTACGGCCGCATCTCGGTGAGTTCGGCGGCGGCGACCTTCTCGTCGGCCGTCCGGTCGTGCTTCTTGAGCAGCTGGGCGGCTTCCTCGGGGTGCTCCACCGCGTAGAGCAGGCCCTTGACCAGCGCTGCCGTGAACTTCTCGACCTCTGCGCGGTTGCTTTCCAGCTTCGCGGCGGAGACCAGCAGGCCGTTGCCGTACAGGTCGGGAAGCTTGTCCGCGTACGGCAGCATGGTGACGGTCTTGCCACCGGCCGCCTTCTCCAGCAGCGGCTTGCCGGCGGCGAACTGGCCGATCGCGTCCACCGAACCGGCGGCGAGCAACTGCGGGAGCGACTGCGGCGAGGACGGGACGAACTTCACCGACTTCGGGTCGATGCCGGCCGCCTTGGCGTACGCCGGGAAAATGATCATGTTGGTGGAGCCGGAGCTGTCCGCGATGCTGGCGCCGGGCAGCTTCTCCGGCGAGTCGATCGCCTTGTCCAGCGAGGCGATGCCGGCCATCGACCGCTGGTGGATGGCGGCCACCACGCGCACCGGCATCTTCTCGTTCGCCAGTGTGGTGATGACCCCGGAGAGGTCGCCGGGGCCGTAGTCGGCCTGCCCCGACCCGATCAGCTTCATGACATCGACGGTGCCGGTGCCGGGCTTGATGGTGACGTTGAGGCCGGCCTCCTTGAAGTAGCCCTTCTCCAGTGCGACGTATGCGTACGCGTCCCGACCGAACGTCCCGAAGGAGGTCAGGTAGGTGACGGAGGCGGCATCGGGGGAACCGGTCTTCTCCGAATCACCACAGCCGGCGACGGTGAGTGTGAGAGCCGCTGCGGCGACGGCCGCGACGAGACGGGTGCGAGCTGACATGAGACCTCCTGCATCGGCGGGATTTATCAAATGTCAAACTTCCCGGCCCGTCAAGACCTCGTTTTGGCAACACCGCCCCGCTCCGGCGGTCCCGGCCCGGCGACCGCACCCCCGCCAGGCCCACTGACCTGGCAGTACGCCCCGCCACCAGTGGCGACCACAGTCGACACCGCAGGATCGCGTTACGCGCCGACAGCGAGCACGTCGCCGCTCGGCTCGACTCCGCCCGGCGGTTCGTTCTGTGGAGGGTCAGGTCGAACCGCCTCGTCACCGCTCTGGGTGGCCACGATGTCTCCGGCGAAACACGGCCTAGCATCGCCGGAGTGTCGATCACTCCTCGGCGGTGCCGGATCCTGATGCTCGCGGCGGCGGCCGTGTTCCTCGCGGTCGCCCTCGTCATCCGCGCGACGGCTGGCGGCGGCCTCGAACAGCACTCCGGCACCGCCCTGTACGGGTCCATGGTCTGGGCCGGGGTGCTGTTCCTCCGGCCGCGCACGGCGCCGCTGTCGGCGGGCGCGCTGGCGGTCGCCTTCTGCTGGGCGGTCGAGGTGTCGCAGCTGACCGGCATCCCGGCGGCGCTGTCGGCGCGCAGCCTCGTGGCCCGGCTCGTGCTCGGCGTCCAGTTCGACCCGGTCGACCTCGCCTGGTACCCCGTCGGGGTGCTGCCGCTGGTGGCGCTGGCGCAGTTCGTGCGCCGCACCCGCCGGCGGCGCGCGGACTGAACGGTCGGCGCCGATAATCGGGAGCGCTGGGAGGCCCGCCCCGCCTATCGTGGCGCGGTGCTGATCAGACGCGAGACCCCCGCCGACATCGACGCCGTCCGGGCGGTGCACCTCGCCGCCTTCGCCGATCCCGACAAGCCGGACGCCGTACCGGTGGAGGCCGGGCTGGTGGACGCGCTGCGGGCGGACGCCGGGTGGCTGCCCGCCTTCTCCCTCGTCGCGACCGCCGACGACGGGCAGGTCGTGGGGCACGTGGTGTGCACCCGGGGCCGGGTGGCCGGCGAGCCGGTCGCGCTGGGGCTGGGGCCGCTCGGCGTGCTGCCGGCCTGGCAGCGGCGGGGGGTCGGCTCCGCGCTGATGCACGCGGTGCTCGGCGCGGCCGACGCGCTCGACGAGCCGCTGGTGGTGCTCCTCGGCCACCCCGACTACTACCCCCGCTTCGGGTTCGGCCCGGCCGTCGACCTCGGCGTCACCCCGCCGCAGCCGTGGGGGCCGCGGTACTTCATGGCGCGTCCGATGAGCGCCTGGCGGCCGTCGATCCGGGGCGAGTTCACCTACGCCCGCCCCTTCGACGACCTGTAGGCGAGCCCGACGGCCTTGGCCGCCTGTCGATCGTCGGGCATGATTGGCGGATGGGAGAGGTGTTACCGATGCCGAGCTTCGGTGACCTGTTCACCGACCTGCGCGGCAGCGACCGGACGATGCGGGTGAGCTGGCATCCCGAGCGGGGCGCCGTGGTGCTGTCCCTGTGGTCGGGCACGGTGTGCCGGGGGTCCTTCCGGCTGGCCGCCGCCGACCTGCCGAGGCTGCTGTCGCTGCTCACCGACATCACCGCCCCCGCCCCGGACGGGCCCACGCAGGGCGCCGCACCGGCCCGCCCCCGTGCCGCCTCGGCCGTGGAGCAGACCGGCGAGATCGACCGGCCCGCCCCCCGCGGCCTGCTCCCGATCGTCGCTGCCCCGCGCGTCGCCTGACAGCTCCGCACACCCTCCACGTCACTCGCCCTGTCGGCTGCCGTGGTCTTCGCCGGTAGTGGGATCGGCGGGCACACGACCGGACAGCCCGGTCGGCGTCGCCCCGGGAGGCAAGCTCCAACGCTTGCAGAGTGAGGAGTCGCAAGGCGCACGGCGGCGGGCGCGTGCCGCTCGGCATCCCCGTCGCGGCGGTGGCCGCCCGGCGCTGTCCGGGCAGGTCAGCGCCGATGTCGACCCGTCCCGTGCGAACATGTGTTCGTGTCGCGCGAGGCCCGCATCCTGCACGCCGACCTGGACGCGTTCTACGCGTCGGTCGAGCAGCGCGACGACCCGCGCCTGCGGGGCCGGCCGGTGATCGTGGGCGGCGGCGTGGTCCTGGCGTGCAGCTACGAGGCGAAGGCCCGGGGCGTACGCAGCGCGATGGGCGGCCGGCAGGCCCGCCGGCTCTGCCCGGAGGCCGTCGTCGTGCCGCCGAGGATGGCGGCCTACACGGCGGCCAGCCGCGCCGTGTTCGAGATCTTCCGGCAGACCACCCCGGTCGTCGAGGGCATCTCCATCGACGAGGCGTTCCTCGACGTCGGCGGCCTGCGGCGGCTGGTCGGGCCGCCCGCCGACATCGCCGCCCGGCTGCGCCGGGAGGTGCGCGCGGGGGTCGGCCTGCCGATCACCGTGGGCGTGGCCCGGACGAAGTTCCTCGCCAAGGTGGCCAGCGGCGTCGCGAAGCCCGACGGTCTGCTGGTCGTGCCGCCGGACGAGGAACTGGCCTTCCTGCACCCGCTGCCGGTGGCACGGCTGTGGGGTGTCGGGCCGGTGACCGCGGGGAAGCTGCGCGAGCGGGGCATCCGTACCGTCGGGCAGGTCGCCCGTCTCGGTGAGGCGACGCTGGTCTCGCTGCTCGGCGCGGGGGCCGGCCGGCACCTGCACGCCCTGGCACACAACCGCGACCCCCGGCCGGTGCAGGTCGGCCGCCGACGTGGGTCGATGGGCGCGCAGCACGCCCTGGGTCCCGTCCCGCACTCCCCCGCCGAGTTGGAGGCGATTCTCGCCGGCCTGGTCGACCGGGTGACCCGACGGATGCGGGCGGCGGCGCGGGCGGGGCGGACGGTGACGCTGCGGCTGCGGTTCGGCGACTACACCCGCGCGACCCGCTCGCACACGGTGGCCAAGGCGACCGCCGACACGACGCCGCTGCTCGGCGCCGCGCGGGCGCTGCTGCGGGGGGCGCTGCCGGAGATCGAGCGGCGCGGCGTGACGCTGATCGGCGTGTCGGTGGGCAACCTGGACGACTCCCCCGTGCAGCCGCCGCTGCCGTTCGACCGCGACCCGGGGGCGGACCTGGACGCGGCGGTGGACGCGGTGCGCGACCGGTTCGGGTCGGCGGCGCTCACCCGGGCGGTGCTGCTGGGCCGCGAGCCGGGCCTGGAGATGCCGCTGCTGCCGGACTGATCGAAGGCGGCGGAGCAAGCAGCGGCCGTGACGGTGGCCCCCGATGCCGCCGGTGACCGCCGTCGTCGTCTCGCATCTGGCCGAGGCGAGGCAGCGGCACCCGGCAACCGGTCGCCCGTTCATCGCCGTGACATGCGCTCCCGCCGCGGCGATCCCACCGCTCATCGCATACGCATTGCGGTCGGTGAATATTGATAGATAGGCATGACCCACGCCGATCCGGCGGACCCGACCTACCCGACCTGCTGGAGGTCCGAGTCATGCCCCGTCCACCCCGTTCCCGGCGGACACGCGACACGCGCCGTGCCGCCATCGCCGCAGTAGGCCTCCTCCTGTCCACCGTCGCAGTGGTGTTCGGGCAGCCGCCTGCCGCCGGCGCCGCACCCGACCCTGTCAGCTCCAGGCCGATCGACGGCACCTCGTGCGCCGCCAACGTCGACGGCATGGCCGACTTCACTCCCGTCCTCGCGCTGGACCTGCCCGAACGGGCCAGCTGGTTGAACCAGACGCCGCCGTACGCCTTCGACCACACCGCCGAGGTGGCCGCCGGCTTCGACCGGGTCGGATACTGCCTGGAGCTGGCCACTCCGGCGGGCCCGCAGTGGGTGTGGACGGCGATGGCGCCGTTCACCACCGACGCCGGCCGGCTCGGCCTGCCGACCCGCACCGGGGAGATCATCCGACAGCGGGTCAGCGACCTGGAGGTCGCGTCGAACGTCCCGGGCGTCACCACCGGCACCGACCTGGCCGGTCACGTGGAGATGTGGCCCCACACCTACAGCAGCGGAGGGTCCCGCCAGATCGCCGGTGCCTCGCCGAGCGTCTACGATGCCGACGACACCGTCAACCCGTCCGGCGGGTACGGGTCGTTCCAGGTGCACCAGGTCGGTGCCACCCGCCCGTCGTCCGTGGCGCCCCGCACGGTGCTCGCGGTCAACACCTTCACCTCCTCCGGGGCGCCGCTCTCGCTCGGCATCGGCCCCGCACCCAGCGGGCACCCGGACTGGACCTTCGCGGGGAACGCGGGCACCTTCACGCAGCGCCGGCTCACCGTGTACGCCCGGCCGTCCGTGCTCGCCCTCGACCAGCACCCGCAGGACCGCCAGTTGTACCCACGGGACGCCTCGAACGCGGCAACGGTGCCCGTGTCCGGGACGGTCACCGATCCGCGGGTCAAGGCGGTACAGCTGACGGTGACGAGCGGCGAGGACGAGTGGACCTACACCGCAGCGGTCACCGACCGGCGCGACTTCTCCTTCAGCCCCCGCATCGACGCCGCGCTACGCGAGTACCGGTTCGAGCTACGCGCGCTCGGCGCCGGCGTCACCCGCCGGGCCGGCCTGTGGGAGGGCGTCCTGGCTGGGGACGCCTACGTCATCCAGGGCCAGTCCAACGCCGTCTCCGCCGTGTACCGGGGTTCGTCCGCCGGCGAGGAGTCGCCGTTCATCCGCAGCTACGGCTCGCCCACCGCGGACCCGGTGCTGTCCGCGGCGGAACGCAGCTGGAACTACGCCGCCAGCGAGGTCACCAACCAGCCCGGTTCCGTCGGCCAGTGGGGCATTCGCATGGCCCGCCGGATCGTCGACACCTACGGCGTCCCGGTCGCCCTCGTCAACGGCGGCCACGGCGGCCGGCCCATCTCGTTCTTCCAGCGCGACGACGCCGACCCCGACGCCATCAGCACCAACTACGGGCGGCTGCGGCAACGACTGGTCGCCGCCGGAGTCCAGGCCGACGTGCGCGGTCTCCTCTGGTATCAGGGCGAGTCCGACAACGACAACGCCGCCGTCCACGTCTCCGGGTTCACCGCACTCCTCGCCGACTGGCGTAGCGAGATCGGCACCCGCGCCGGCGACGGCGCCCGGTACTTCGTCTACCAGGTCCGCACCTCCCCCTGCGGCAACAGCACCACCGGAGCGCTGCGGGAGGCGCAGCGGCAGATGGGTGACACGCTCGGCGTCACCCTGCTGTCCACGAACGGCCTGTCCGGTCACGACGGGTGCCACTACGCCTGGGAACAGGGCTACCGGGAGATGGGTGACCACACGTTCGCCGTGGTGGCCCGCGACCTTTATCACGGCCCCAGCGCCGGGGTGGCACCACCCAACCCGCGCAGCGCGACCTTCTCCAACGTCGAGCGCACCGAGGTGACGCTGCAGCTGCGCAACGACGACCCGCTGGTCGTCGATCCTGGTGTCGCGGCCGACTTCCGGATCAACGGCAGCACGGCGGCGGTCACCGACGTCGAATACCGGGCGGGCGGTCGACTGGTACTGACGCTCTCCGCGCCGGCCGACGGGGCGACCGGGGTGAGTTACCTGAGCCACCTGCGCGCCGGCCCGTGGATCGTCAACGCGACGGGCAGCGGGCTGCTCACCTTCCACAACCTGCCGATCGCCTGACCGGCGGCCGGCAGGACGGGAACGGCGCGGGCCACCCGAGGTGGTCCGCGCCGTTCCCGGCTCCGCGGCAGGGGCCCGCCGGGCCATCGGTACCGGCCGGAGGACCTCAGCCAGCAGGAAGGACGGCGGTGCCCTGGCGGTAGTTCGTGCCGTTGCCGTCGGGGCGGTAGTTGTTCTCGACGTTGCCCGCCGAGTCCACCGAGAACCAGTGGACCGTCGTGCCCGCCGGGACGGTCAGCGTCTCCCCGCCCTCGCGGACGCCGGCGGAGCCGTAGAGGATCGACGCGTACGTCGGGGCGGCCCGGTCGAGGGTGTAGAAGACGGCCGCCGGCTCGCTCGTGGAGAACGTCACGGTCACCATGCCCGGCGTCGAACTCGGCGCGACCGTCAGCGTGCTGCGCGGCCGGCTGTTGTCCTTGGCGAAGTCACGGGCCACCCGCATCAGCTCGACGAGGCCGTTGGCGAACTCCATGGTCTCGTCGTGCGCCTCGTCCCACTCCGGCTGGAACGAGGTGCCGACCTCGAAGTTCCAGGCGTAGATGCCGTACTTGTACCAGAGCATGTCCCCCGAGTTGCCGGCCGCCGAGTAGAGCACGTCGGAGATCGGGCCGGTGCGCGCCGGGGTGACCGCCATGTTGCGGTGCCGCTTGATGGCGGCCAGGATCCGCGACGACGCGCCCCAGAACGCCGACTCCTCGGCCAGCGTCGGCCGCGGCGCGGAGACCCGGTCGGGCAGCGCGTACGCCCCCGGCGACCACATGAAGTAGTTGCCCGACGAGTGCAGGTTCATCGAGAACCTGATGTTCGGGCGGGCGGCCAGCCAGTCGACGTTGCGGTTCTCCGGCTCGGACAGCTCGCTCGGGCCGGCGTAGGTGCCGCTGGTGCAGCTCGACGACGCGCCGGAGTAGCCGTCGAAGAGGCTGTACTCGGTGTAGTTGCGGTTGTTGTCCACGCCCCACGAGTTGCGGGCCAGGAAGTCGGCGGCCCCGGTCGACGGGCAGTGGTTGGTCATGTTCTTGCGCTGGGAGTTGAAGTCGTAGAACGAGTAGTGCCCGCCGTCGGGGTTGACCGACGGGGCGATCCAGATGTCGAGGCTGTCCAGCAGCTGCTTGGTCTGGCCGTCGTGGGCGTAGTTGCGCAGCAGCCGTTCGGCGGTCTCGATGGTGACCAGCGGCGGCACCCACTCGCGGGCGTGCTCCTGGGCGTAGGCGAGCACGCCGAGCTTCGAGCCGTCGCGGTGTTTGCCGATCCGGATCGCGTACACGGGGTGCGGGTCGCGGGAGACGCTGGCGGGCGCGCTGAGGCCGTCGCTGAGCGCGGTCCGCGGCGCCGGCGCGACCACGCCGGTGCCCGGGCTGCCCCGATAGGTGTACGCCCGCAGCAGCGCCCCGGCGCCGGTGTTGAGCGCCGCGACGACCTGGGCGGCGGTGCTGGTCACCGCGCCCGCGCCGTCGGTGCCCAGGGTGACCCGTACCGCGGAGCCGGTGACGGTCACCGACAGCGGCGTGTTCGCCGCGCCCGGGTCGGCGAGCTCCACGGAGATGGCGTTGCCGCCCTCGTGGCCCCAGGCGAGGGAGTCCACCGCGACGCGGCTGGCGGTGGCGGTGCCGAGCACCGCCTGCGCGTGCCGCCGGTAGCCGTTGGTCTTGTAGGGCAGCTCCACGACCTCGGCGAGCCGCGGGAACTCGGCGGCCAGCTGGTGGATCCGGGCGTACAGCTCGGTGGGCGTCAGGTAGCTGGTGACGAAGTCCTTCTGGTAGCCCGGTCCCTCGGGGCCGGTGCCCGGGGTCGGCAGCCACTCCCGCACCTGCGCGACGGCCACGTCGCCGGTCGGGCTGGTGATCCGGATGCGGTCGGGGCGGCTGGTCACCGTGGCGGCGCCCCGGTGGTACAGGTAGACGCCGGCGTCGACGAACCGGGAGATGGTCTGCGTCCCGCCGGAGCCGAACTCCGTGCCAGGGCCGCTGTCCCGCTCGACGGTGAGGGGGGTCGCGGCCGTCTGGCCCTGCGTCCACTTCGCCTCGACGGAGAGGATCTGGCTGGTCCCGGAGGTGTACCAGTCCGCCCGGATGATCTTGACGTCGGAGGCGTCCGGGGCGCTCGGGTCGGCCGCGGCGGCGGCGAACTGCCGGTTCTCGGCCACGTGGCCGGCGATGGTCGCCTCGCGTTCCGCCACCCGCTCCCGCGCGTCGGCGGGCCGGTGCAGCACCTTGCCGAGCGTGAAGCCGGCCTCGGTCAGCGCCGCCGCCTCGCCGGCCGTGACGACCGCGTGCGCGACGACGCCGTTCTCGGTGTGGGCGACGTGGTGGTCGAGGTCGACGCCGGTGGCGACGAGGGCATCCAGCTGTGCGGTGCCGGCGAGCAGCACCTCGACGACGTTCGCCTCCTCGTCGCCGACCCGGACCAGGTCGACGGCGGGGGCGACGGACGGCGCGGTGGCCGAGGCCGGGCTGACCAGCAGCACCACGGCCACGGCCCCGGCCAGCACGGCGGGGAGGGGAAGGCGGCGTCGCCACCGGGGACCTAGGGGATCACGCATCTGTCGACCCTTCGTTTCGTCGGCACGGGTGACCGAACGAGATGGCCGAGGGGCCCGCCCGGGGTACGCGGCTCCGCCCCGTCGGTCGCGCGCCACGCCTGCGGCGCCACGACACGGTGGAAGGAAGGTGGTGGTGCTGTCCGGTTGCGGCGGACCGACGCTGGCCGCATCGCCGAGCTGCGGAAACGTCGTCAGGCTGATGGACGGGAGGCTGCTCCGGTGACGGTCGGTGGACTGCGCCAATCCTCAGTGCGCCCAAAGTGATCTGTCAATACCTCCGGTAAGCCCCCCGGGGGGTTCGCCTCGGCGGCCCGGGGCACCACTGATCCCCGGCACCCGAGGGGGCGGGAACACGCCGCCGTGGCCGCCGGTCAACCTTTTCCGGCGTCCCAGGGTCATCTTCTCGTCGATGATGCCCAAGATAGGGCTGGAGGGTGCACTTGACGGAAGACGGCTTCCGCGAGTTCGTCGAGATCCGATATGCGGATCTGCTGCGGACCGCGTACCTGCTGACCGGATCACGGCACGCGGCCGAAGACCTGGTGCAGAACGCGCTGATGCGGGCGATGCGACGGTGGCGGCACGTGGACGAACCGATGGCATACGTCCGCCGGATTATGGTCAACGAGCGGGTCAGCCTGTGGCACCGGTTCGGTTCCCGGGAGTTTCTGGCCGGCGTGACCGGCGCCTGGCGGCTGCACGCCGACCGGGGCAGCCGCGACGTGGCGGACGACGTCGTGGTACGCGAAGAGGTGCGCGCCGCCTTGCACGGTCTGCCACCCCGGATGCGGGCGGTGTTGGTGCTGCGCTACTGGGAGGACCTCACCGAGGCGCAGACCGCCCAGACGCTCG
The DNA here is from genome assembly GCF_055586845.1 of Micromonospora sp. NPDC049139. Classification (NCBI taxonomy): domain Bacteria; kingdom Bacillati; phylum Actinomycetota; class Actinomycetes; order Micromonosporales; family Micromonosporaceae; genus Micromonospora; species Micromonospora sp. NPDC049139. The sequence goes on from NZ_JBVJHK010000001.1 coordinate 364,854, forward strand.
GTTGCTCGGTCGGCACGGTGAAGAGCCTCGCGTCCCGCGGGATCGCCCGGCTGCGGGCGGTGCTGCCGACGCCGTCGGCAGGGTCGTCACGGCCGGGCGCTCAAGAGCCGCTGCCAACCGACCCGCCACCGACCGTCGTGTTGCCCGCCGCCACTAGCTGGAGAGGTGCGAACGATGCCCGATGAGATCAAGGAGACGTTGGCCCGGCTCGCCGAGCCAGTCCTGCCGCGCCCCGACCCGTATCACCGGTTGCTGGTCCGCGTCCGGCGGCGCCGGCAGCGGCGGATGGCGGCAGGCGTGGTCGGTCTGGCGGCGGTGGCGGTGGCGCTGCCGATGTTCGGCGTGGCCGGCCCCCCGGCAGGCACCGACGCGGGGTCGTCGCCGCCACCCGCGATGGGGACGTACCAGCCGGCGAGTCGGGTCGACAAGCCGATGGTGCGACGGTTGTTGGACTCGCCGACCCGGGGCAACCTCGCCGGCGACCGGGCGCTGATCGCGGACATCGAGCAGCAGTACCGGTCGGCTCGCGCCCACCTGCTGGTCGACCCGGCGCTGGACGAGGTGAAGGTGCTGCTCGCACACGACGCACCGGGTGCCCGGACGGTGGTGGTGGCCTTCCTGAACGACTCGCACGCGTTGCTGCGCCATGGGCTCGGTGATGCCGGTGCGTCCGTGCCGGAACTGCTGGACAAGACCGGCACCCCGGACGAACCGCAGCCCTTGGAGCCGATCGTCTTCCTCGGCCGGCTGTCTCCGGTGGACGGCCGCCGTCTCGCCGACCTCACCGTCGGGCTGGCACCGGCCGGGTGCCGCGTCGAGACCTCCGCCGACGGCCGGATCCAGCCGGACGGATCGGTCGCCCGAAGCTGGCAGACGGTCAACACCGATGGTTTCGTGGTCCGGGGGGCGGGCCAGGTGGCCGAACGGTGGCGGTTCACCTGCGACGGCGTCGTGCGATACGCCGGTCCGGGCGGTGGTGGACCGGGCATGGCCAGCCCGACGGAGAACGCGCCGCCGGGTTCCACCACCGGCGCACGCGGCTCAGCGGAAACCACGCTCGCCACGACCGCCGTACGCGCCCTGCAAGACGTGCTCGATGGCCACGGGCTCACCGGGCCGGCGCCCCAGGTGATCTGGAGCGGACGGTTACCCGACTGGGTTCCTGGCGCGCCAGTAGCCGCGGTGGTGAGTTCCTGCTCGCCTGACGGCGGCTGCGCCGCCCTGCTGATGACCGATACCGACCAGCCGCAGCATGCGGAGTCAGGGGCACCGGTCACCTACCGGACCGCCACCGGGCTTCCTGACCTGGTGGCCGTCCAGGTGCCCGGCGAGACAGGCGGCGTGCTGGTCGTCGGGCCGGAATCGGCGGTCCGCGCCGAGTTGCTCGACGGCAGGGGACGCACGATCGCTAGCGGTCGGCTGGAAGCCGGTGCGGGCACGATACGCGTCGATCCCCGCCAGGTGGCCACAGTGAACATCCTCGACACGAGTGGCCGGGTCCTGCGGACGGCGGCCACCCCGGCCCTCGGCGCCGACATCGGCCAGCTCGGTGAACCGACCGTCTGGGCGAGGTGACGACCGACCGGACCACCGACACGGGGCGGTCGGTCCGGTCCCACCGCCGGATGGTCTCCGGCGGTGGGACCGGTTCTCGCTGGCCTGCCGAGCGGCCCCTGGCATACGAGTTACGCGCCCGGGCCGGTCAGTGCCCACCGATGGATCCGGGCTGAGGGCAGCTCAGCCGCAATTGCCCCAGCTGTACCGGCCAGCGCCCTGCCAGCTGGTGCCGTACAGGACCTCGCCGCTGTACATCACGCACTTGTCACGGGCAGAACGTTGGATCGCGGCGTAGTACTTGAAGTTTCCGGAGTCGTAGACCCAGGAACCACCCTCCACCCGGATCCCGGCGGAAACCCCGGTCGTCGAGCCGACAGCCACCCGCTTGAGGGTGGCGACACAGTTGTACGCGGTGGCGCTGTTGTACATCAGGTAGACGTCGCCCACCCTGGTGCCGTCCGGCGCGTAGATCGACCGGTGGCCGTCACCGGCGTACGCCCACGAGCCACCGAAGTCGTTGTTGCACGCCTGCGCCGCGGTGAACGGATTCGTCGCGGCCTGAGCGGGCGAAGCGAGCCCCACCGCCGCAACAGTGGCGGAGATGATCGAGATGGTCAGTCGTCGCGCTGGTCCACGCACACAGTCCCCCAAATGCTTCGGCGCCAAGATCGCGCATGAGCCGCCATGGTCCCACAGTGGATCATCACCACGATCCGGGGCAGCGCGGGCAGCCGGGATCGCTGGTGCAGGCGCCGGAGAAGGTGGAGCAGAGTGCTGACGGCCGCGCGCCCCGGCAGCACCCGACACCGCGCCAGCTCCGCCGGCAGCGCGAGGTTATATCCGTTTTGCACTGGTGAGACCATGCGGGCGTGAACAAGATCCCCACGCTGTTCCGCCGCGACCCGGACGACCGCAAACGCGTCCTGCCCGAGGCAGACCCTGCCTGCCAGTGGGTCCTCGACGGCGAGGGAACGCCGACGCGCAAGTACGACGGCACCTGCGTGATGCTCGACGAGGACGGCATCTGGTGGGCACGGCGCGAGGTGCGGCCCGGCCGCGCGCGACCGCCCGGCTACCGGCCCGTGATGACGGACGAGGTCACGGGCAAGACCGTGGGGTGGGAGCCGATCGAGCAGTCGCCGTACGCGCGGTACCACGCCGAGGCCCTCGCCGGCTCGCCCGAGCGACGCCGCGCCGGCACCTACGAGCTGATCGGCCCGAAGATCAACGGGAACCCCGAGGGCGTGCGGGGCCACGAGCTCGTACCGCACGGCGACGCGGAGATGCTGGACGTGCCGCGCGACCTTGCCGGCCTGCGTGACTGGCTGCTGGCGCACCCTCAGTACGAGGGCATCGTCTGGCACCATCCGGACGGCCGGCGGGCGAAGTTGAAGCACCGCGACTTCGCCTGAGCCGGCGGTTGTACGTCTTCACGCGCTGCTGCCCGCAAGGCGGCGGCGCCGTGGGGAACACATGCCAGAACGGCCCCTGGTGCCCTGCCCCCTCAGTCCTCGAGGTCGGGTGACTCCGGCGGCGGCAGCGGCAGTTCGACGGCGGCGACCGCTCCCACCCGCACGGCGGAGTGCGCCGGCGGCAGCTTGTCCGCTCGCGGCGAGCGGCTGTGCACCCGGCCCCGGCCAGTCGGGTCCGGTCGCCGGCCCACCTCGCAGGTCACCATCCGGATCGGCGGAGGCGGGGCCGTGAACCGGCCGGCACCCCAGCGCACCCACACCGGGATCCGCCCCGCGTCGGCTTCGGCGAGCAGCTTCTCCCAGGTGCGGCGGCGCGTACCGTGATCGACCTCGACGACGACCGGCGGGCCGTCCGGGCGGGCACAGGCCACGTCGAGCACCGACTGCTGTGCGGACATCGGCGGTGGCAGCGGCAGCACGCTGGACGCCCGCCGGTAGACCCGCCAGCCCCGCTGCTCCGCCCAGTCGACCACCGCGTCGATCAGCCGGGCGGTGACCTGATCCGTGGTCAGGTCGGTGAAAGTGACCGCGTCGAGCCGGTCAGCCAGCGACGCCGCCAACCGCTCCTCGTCCTCGCCGAGCACCACCGCCGCAGGGTAACCGCGCAACCGGCCGTCCGCGCCGGCGGGGCAGCACGAGTGGGCGAGTCGGTGCGCCACTGCGACTCGTACCAGAGCCTGGACGCGTGGATGATGGCTGGCTGTGAGCCACGTGCACTCCATACCGGTGCGGGTCCCTCCCGAGCCGTGCGAGACGATCGCCAGCCTCCCGCATCCGCGACTGCGGCCGTATGTCGTCGGTTACGCGGGCTTCCGCTCAGGTTCGGGAGCAGCCTTACGGCACCGGGTCCTGCCGATGAACCTGGCCACGATGATCGTCGACTTCGCCGGGCCGAGCAGGGTGGTCACCGGGCCCCGAGGTGACCCCGCCGTCTACGAGCAGACTGCTTGGGGGGACGGCGTCTCGATCGGCTTGACGCCGGCCGGAGTGACCGCGCTGTTCGGCGTGCCGATGCGGGAGGTGGCCGGCGGCACCTTCCGGCTGGCGGACGTCTTCGGCCGCTTGGAGGTGGAGTTGGCCGAGCGGCTCGGGGAGGCACCGGACCGGCCGACGTGGTTCGCGGTGCTGGACGACTTTCTGACCGCTCGGCTCGCCGCGGACACGGGGCCGGACGGGCTGACGATGCGTGCCTGGTGGCGACTCCAGCAATCGGCGGATCGGCTCCGGATCAGCACGTTGGCCGACGATCTCGGCGTCAGCCGGCGCACCCTTGAACTCCGGTTCCAGCGACAGATCGGTCTGTCGCCCGGAACTGTCACCAGGATCGCTCGGTTTCAGCGCGCCCTGCGCATGCTCACCCGGTCCGCCGGCCTGCCGCAGACGGCGGTCGACTGCGGTTACGCCGACCAGCCGCACTTCAACCGTGAGGTCCGCGCCCTGTCCGGCCTGACGCCGACCGAGCTGTGCGCATTCTTTCAATACCGGGAACTCGTCCCCGGCTAGCGTCCCCGGCATGAGGCTCACCGGTAAGACCGCACTCGTGACCGGCGGTTCGCGGGGAATCGGCCGGGCGATCGTGCATCGACTCGCCGGCGAAGGCGCAACGGTCGTGTTCACGTACAAGGAGAACCAGGCGGCGGCCGACGACCTCGTCAGCCAACTCGCCGGCACGATCGCCGTCCGCGCCGACCAGGAGGACCTCACCAGCATCTCGGCGATGTTCCAGCCGGTTCGCGACGGCCTGGACATTCTCGTCAACAACGCCGCCGTCAACCCCCGGGCGCTGATAGCGGACATCACCGAGGACGAGTTCGACCGAGTGTTGACGGTCAACACCAAGTTCCCCGTGCTGGCCATGCGCGAGGCGGCGCCGGTGCTGCGCGACAAGGGCCGCATCATCAACATCTCCACCCTCAACACGGTGGTGCCGGCGCCCGGCCACTCCCTGTACTGCGCCAGCAAGGCCGCGCTCGAACAGTTCACAGCGGTCGCCGCCCGAGAGTTCGGCGGCCGTGGCATCACTGTCAACACGATCTCGCCCGGCGCGACCGACACCGACCTGCTGCGCGCCGTCAACCCCCCGGAGGCCCTGGCCCAGACCGCCGCCGTCACCGCGTTGCAACGGATCGGCCAGCCCGACGACATCGCGGCCGTGGTCGCCTTCCTCGCCGGGTCCGACGCGCAGTGGATCACTGGTCAGAACATCCGGGCAACGGGCGGGCTGCTCGTTTGAGCACGACGCCGACGCGGAGCCCTGCCAGGGCGGTTGTCGGTGCCCACCGGAAACCCGGTGAACTTCAGTGGACACCGCACTACCCTCGTCCGGGTGATCGCCGATCTGCCCTCGTTCGAATTCGCCTTCCCTGGCCCACTGCGCGACAAGTTGGTCGCTGCCGTGCTCGACGGGACCAAGACCACCACCACCGGCCTGCTCCAGGACTACGAGATCGACGGCGAGCCGCTGCCGGTGGTGGGCACCCGAGCGGCGGTGGTCGACTCCGCCGGCCGCCGGGTCGCAGTGATCGAAGTGACCGACGTACGTGTCAGCCGACTGGGTGACGTCGATTTCGACCACGCTCGCGACGAAGGCGAAGGGGACGACTCGGTTGCGGCCTGGCGAGCCGGGCACGAGGACTACTGGCACGGAACGGACTACCGGGGCTGGCTGGGCAAACCGGACTTCACCGTGAACGACGACACCCCGGTCGTGCTGGAGCGGTTCCGCCTCGTTACGAAGCTCTGACCTCCACGGCTGAAGGACGGTCGCGCTCGCTGCCCGGTCGCACCACCACGATATGTCCGGGAGGCGACGCGACGCTCCTATGCCGCGTCAAGTGGCTGGGGTGAGTTTTCGAGGCGTCGGTAGAGGTCTCGGGCGACGTAACGCTTGAGGCAGCGTTTGATCTCCCGGTCGGTTTTGCCTTGGGCGCGGCGGCGGTCGGCGTAGGCGCGGGTGCGTTCGTCGCGTTGGAGGCGGGTCAGGACGATGGTGTGCAGGGCGCGGTTGAGTTGGCGGTCTCCTGAGCGGTTGAGGCGGTAGCGGACGGTCTTGCCGGAGGACGCGGGGATGGGGGCGGTGCCGGCGAGCATGGCGAACGCGGCGTCGTTGCGGCAGCGGCCGGGGTGTGACCAGGCGGTGAGCACGGTCGCCGCGACGATCGGTCCGACGCCGGTCAGGTCGAGTAGATCCGGTCGCCAGGAGCGCACGATCGCGCGGATCGCCTTCTCGTGTTCGGTGGCTTCGGCTTCGAGGAAGCGGACGCGGCGGGCGAGGTCGCGCAGCACGGCCAGGCAGGTGAACACCTCGACGTCGGCGTTGGTGGTGGGGCGCAGTCGGGTGGCGGTGGTGAGCATGGCCCGGGTGCTCTGGCCGCGGAATCGGGCCCGCACCGCCTCGGGGGCGGTGATCACCAGGGCGTGCAGCTGCCGCTGAGCGGTGGCGCTGGCCTCCACGGCGGCCCGACGGGCGGTCAGCCGTGCCTGCAGTGCGGCCCTGTCGGGGCCGGTCTTGGGTTGCGCCAGGCGGGTGCGGGCCAGGGCGTCGCGGGCGGCGCGTTCGGCGTCGATCGGGTCGGACTTCGCCCCGCCGCGGCGGGCCGGGCGCAGCGGACGGTCCAGCTCGACGACCAGCTCACCCGCATCGGCCAGGTGCCGGGCCAGGCCCGCGCCGTAGCCGCCGGAGCCCTCAAGCGCCCACGCCCGCAGCCCCGAGTGCCGGTCGGCCAGGGCCACCAACTCGGCGTAGCCGTCCGGGTCGGTGCGCACCGTGGCCCTGCCCAGGACCCCACCGGTGCGGGTGTCGAGCACCGCGGCGGTGTGCGTGTCTTTGTGCGTGTCGACGCCGATGACGACCTCGACCAGATCTGCCAGCATGGACATGCGTTCTCTCCTCACTGTGGGGACGCAAGGGTCCGGTCCGGTGCGGAGATGGCAGGACTGTGATGAGACACGCCAGCCGCTAACTGGCGGTCAAGCTCCTGATCAGGCCAAACGTCTCCCGCCGGGCCGGCGCCGGCAGCAGCAGACGGACAAGTCGCCTCAAAGGCACACAAGCCAGTCAGGGCATGGGTCACGTCCACTGCTGCCAGCCATCAACCCATCACGTACGGGCCGACCCGGCCAGCCTCACAGTCAGGTCAGGGTCGGTGTGGCGGCGGACGCGGTCAACGTCGCCCGCCGCCGCTCGACCTCGGCGGCGAGCGAATCCGGGTCGCAGCCGGCGAGGTGGTCGCGGATCAGCAGATGGATGAAGCGGTATTCCCCGTCGACCTTGGTCAGCAGGCTCCGGTCGACCGCGAGACGAAGGTACCTGCGCCGCCACGGGTCCGGCTCCCCCGCGACCGCCATGCACACCCGGGCGTACACGCCGTCGACCAGCAGCGCTCCGGCTGTCGCCGGCCAGAGGGCGAAGAGCCCGCCCACGAACCAGCCGGCGAGCGGAGACCAGAATGGCGCTGTCCACCCCGGCGCCACCAGCAGGGCCGCGGGGACGACCGCCGCCACGTGCGCTGCCAGGCAGGAGGCTGCCAGCCAGGTCAACCAATGCCCGCGGGGCTCGATCGACTCGGTCACGGGGGTGCCGGCGGCGGGCTCCAGCTCGGTGCACCATGCGAGGGCGGCCACCACGGTCAGCCAGGCGGGCACCCCGACGGCCCAACCGAACAGGGCGGCCTCGGAGAGCCCGAAGACAGCGATCGGCGGTACGGTCAGTGCCGGACCACCCAGAGTCCACAGGATCGTGCGTCTCCGCTTTCCCTTGAGGAGCACGCGCAGGTACGACCAGAACTGCTCGACACTGCTCAACACCGCGAGTACGGCGGTTTGGCCGACTCCGATGGCGACCACCGTGACGCCGAGCGTGAGCCGGGACTGGTCGGCGACGAGCCGCGCGAGCCACCACAGCAGCAGGAAGGCAGTAAGGTTGCCCGCCGCCACCGCCACCCACCAGGTCGCCAGCGGCAGCCATCGAGGCGCCAACGGGCCCGACCAGGCCCGCCTGGTGTAAGCGGTGATCAACCAGACGACGCCACCGATGGTCATGGCGCTGAGCAGTCCGGCGAGCAGGCTCGTCTGGGAGGTCAGCGCGACGAGGGTCGCCACCGCGCAGGAACCACCCGTGGCCGGCCCCACCCAATCCCGGCTGGCGGCACGAACGACCGGGGTGACGACGTACGGAACGGTCGCCGGGCTGAGAGCTGGCACCGTCACCCCGGAGTTCATCTCGGTGGCGGCGACGGCAAGGGTGCGCACACCACGCAGGGCACGGCCAGGATCTACCGTGCCGGATCCCCGGCGGGCGAGTACCTCCACCAGGTAGGCGTCGAACAGCAGACTTCGTCGCATGACCGGATCCTGTTCACCGGTCGCCATCTCGACCGGCCGGTCACCGTAGGCGAGGGCCATGATGTTGAGCATGAGCGGCGAGGTCAGCAGCTCCCACAGTTCGGGGTCTTCGCGTAGGGCGTCGAGCACACCGTTGAGCCAGGGGCTGACCGTGGTGAAGAAATCCACCACCTGTTCCTCGTTGAGCGGCCGGATCAGCACCGCCCCCTGCAGGTACAGGCGGGCCGACAGGGTCTCGTAGTCGGCGATGCGGCTGCAGACGGCCAGCCGGGTGACGCCCCACTGCTCCTGAAGCGCGTTGATCTCCGCCACGCACCGTGCCCGGTCGCCGTCGCGGACCTCGTCGAGCCCGTCCAGCAACAGGATCAGCCGATCGGTCTCCAGCCACACCCGGCCCACCTTGTCCGGAATTCGGTACCGCTGCCGAAGACTGTCCAGCAGCCACTCGACGAAATCCCGTGGGCCGCTGTCCCGGGTACCCACGAACGGCAGCAGACGCGGCCGGGACCGCGACCAGTCGGCGAGATCGACCACGACGGGGATCGGGGCCCTGAACTCCGCCGGGGACGATCGAGCCTGCTCGACCAGCGCCCTGGCCAGAACGAGCACCTGGGTCGTCTTGCCCGCACCGGGCGCTCCGAGGATGAGCATCGACTCACCCATCTCGTCGAACACGCCCAGTATGTCGTCGTCAGCCCGAAGGTGGTGTTCGCTTCCGCTGACCCGCTGGACCAGATTCGTGGGCGGCAACACGGCGGTCGGCTGCTCGTCCAGCGCCAGGGCCACCCGCACCTGCTCGGCCAGCGACCCGCGCATCCGCAGCTCGACATAGCGCTGCACCTGGTCGAGGGCACGGGTGTCGTTGCGGGGATCGTCGGGATGGCGCGCCGAGATCCGGCTGGCCGGGGGCCTGCGGCTCCACGCTTCGACGGCGACGACGCTGACGATGCCAGCGATCGCGGCAGGCCACAGCCAACCACCGAACGGCTTCAGCCACGCCGGGAGACTGCCCCCGGTCTCGACGTTCACCGCCGTCGGGACGATGACCGCGAGGACGATCGTGGTGACGGCGACCTGGAGTACCCGCACCAACCCACCCGTCCCATCTCAGCAGCGCACGGCCGGACAGGGCGATTCTGTCACCGGCTGTCTACTGTGAGCGATCCGCCGTCCGGGCCCCGATGCGTGGTCGACAGCACCGCGAGCAGGCCGACGGCGGCTCCGACCACCGCCACGGTGGTGCGGGGGTCGCTGTGGCGTTCCCGGACAGGTGTCGAGCGCGGGCCGCCGCCACCTGGACCGCACGCCCGCCGGTCGGATGTTCTCCCGGCCAGTGCCGGGAGGTTAGGCTTCGGCGCATGTCGAGGTGGCGATGGCAGGGCCGTCCAGCGAACATCGCCCTGGTGCTCGTGGTCGGCCTGGTGGCCCTCGTCGGCCTGGTGGTGCAGTCGCGTGGCATCGACACCGCCGCTGAACGGGCGGCGCTGCTGGCCGTGCTGGCCTCTTCCGGCGCGCTGTACGTCCGCCGCCGCCATCCGGTCGCGGTGGGCGTGGTGGCGCTGGCCGCCGTCGGCGCGTACGGAGTGTTGCTGCACCGGCCCGGGCCGATCATGCTGGTGTTCGTCGTGGCGCTCTACACCGTCGTCGACGAAGGGCACCTCGCGGTCGCCATCGGGCTCGGTCTCGCCTCGGTGGTCGCCTTCGCCGTCGCGGACAGCTACAACAGGACGGCGAACAGCGCGAACGGGGCGACGCTGCTGCACGCCGGCTGGCTCATCGCGGTCATCGTGGGCGTGACCCGCAACCGCCGGGCCTACCTCGCCGAGGGACAGGCTCGGGCGCTCGCCGCCGAGCAGCGGATGGAGGAGGAGGCCCGGCGCCGGGCCACCGAGGAGCGGCTGCGCATCGCCCGCGAGCTGCACGACGTGCTCGGGCACCACCTCTCGCTGATCAACGTGCAGGCCAGCGCCGCGCTGCACCGGCCGGACCCCACCCGGTCCACGCAGGCCCTCACCGCGATCAAACAGACGAGCAAGGAGACGCTGCGCGAGTTGCGTACGACTCTCGGCATACTGCGGCGGGAGGGCGAGGCGCCGACCGCGCCCGCACCCGGCCTGAACCGCCTGTACGAGCTGGTCACGGCGGCCGGCCGGTCCGGATTGGAGATCCGCACCGAGCTGACCGAAACCCGGCCGCTACCGCCGGAGGTCGACCTGGCGGCGTACCGGATCGTCCAGGAGGCGCTCACGAACGTGACCCGGCACGCGGGCGCGGCCGCCGCGGTGATCCGAGTCCGGCCCGACCACGACGACGTGCTGGTGGAGGTCGAGGACGACGGTACCGGCGCACCGGGCCCGCCCGGCAACGGGATCCTCGGCATGGGCGAGCGGGCCCAGACGTTGGGCGGTTCGCTGAGCACGGGCCCCGGGCCGGACGGCGGCTTCCGGGTGCGCGCCCGCCTCCCGCTGCGGCCCGAGCCGGTGCCGGCGGGAGCGCCGGCGCTGCGATCGGAACCGGGGGGCGCGGCGTGATCCGGGTGCTGCTCGCCGACGACCAGACCCTGGTTCGCGCGGGGTTCCGGTCCATCCTGGACGGCGAGGACGGCATCGAGGTGGTCGGCGAGGCCGCCGACGGTGCCGAGGCGGTGCGCCTGGCCCGGCAGCTGCGGCCGGACGTCGTCCTCATGGACATCCGGATGCCCGTGCTGGACGGCCTGGCCGCCACCCGGGAGATCGCCGCGAGCTCCGATGTCCGCGTGGTCATCCTGACCACCTTCGACCTGGACGACTACGTCTACGGCGCGCTGCGGGCCGGCGCGAGCGGCTTCCTGGTCAAGGACACCGAGCCGGCGGAGCTGATCCACGGAGTGCGGGTGGTGGCGCGCGGTGACGCACTCATCGCGCCGTCGATCACCCGCCGGCTGATCTCCGAGTTCACCGCCCGGGCCACGCATCCGGACCCGGGGCCACGGCTGAGCGCGCTCACCGAGCGGGAGCGTGAGGTGATGGCGCTGGTCGCCGCCGGCCTGTCCAACGACGAGATCGCGGCGCGGCTGGTGCTGAGCCCGGCCACCGCGAAGACGCACGTCAGCCGGATCATGACCAAGGCCCAGGTCCGGGACCGGGCCCAGTTGGTGATCCTCGCGTACGAGTCCGGCCTGACCGTCCCCGGCTGGCTCGCCCGCTCCTGACAACAACCTGCGAGAGCACGCCGGCTGCCTGGCGGTGGGCTCGTCGGGCCTGCCGGCGGGGGCGAGTGTGCGGTTGCGCCGGTACGGGGAGACAACCGCAGCGGTACGACGCCCCGAGCGCGTACGACCCGGGTGGTAGGCCCATCGGCAACTCCGGCATGACGACCCGGAGACACGCTGGTACATACGCTGCCGCCTGTACCCGTCACGCGACCGAAGGGATCCTCGATGTCCATCCGCCACATGCTCGCCGCCGCCGCAGCCGCCCTGCTCGGGGCGTTCGGACTTGCCGCACCGGCGGCCGCGCACGTCTCGGCCCAGCCGGCCGCCGCCAGTGTCTACACCATGAGCGCCGGGCGACTCGGGGCCAGCGTGGCCGCCGTGCTGGGGCTGGCCGGCGTGATCATCGGCGGGCTCGCTCTGGCCCGCCCCACCAGTCGCATCGGCACCGGCAACGGGCGCGGCGGAGCGACCATGGCCCTGGTGGCGGGGCTGATCGGCATCGCCCTCGGTGGACTGGTCGTGGCAACCTCCGACAGTGGCATCGGCACCGGCAACGGGCGCGGCGGAGCCTACGTGGCACTGGTGGTGGGGCTGATCAGCATCGTCCTCGGTGGGCTGGCTCTGGCCCGCACCCGCCGCACCGGCTGACCCGGCCCTCGAGCCGCCGCCGACCGGGTGCGCCCGCCCGGTTCGGGCAGCCGGCTTCCGGCGGCGGCGTACGGTGGCGAAACGGGATGCTACCCGCCTCTGAGCAGCGCAAACATGGAGCGGCAGGTGGGAGTGGGTGCCGTTTTCAGGCGGCGCCGTCGGTGCTGTCGGTCAAGCGCAGCCCGCCGCTCCCCACCTGCTCCTCGCCGTCACCGCGACGTGCATTTCTCCAATCGCACCGTACCCGCCTCTGCGCCGATTACCGTACGTTAACGTGACTGACTTTCGGGTTACCGCCTTGACGCTCAGCGCGCTCCTGGTTCTGCCCGCTGGCGCGCTCGTCGTGACACCAACGCCGGCGGTAGCCACGCCGTACGTGCCGTGCCCCGCCGTGAAGCCGTCGGTTCCTCCGCCCACCACGCCGTCTCCCCCACCGGTTGACCCCGCTCAGCAGGCAGTCGGGGGGCAGGCGCTGGCGACGCCAGGACTGGCCATCCCTGCGGGTGCGCCGAAAGCTCCGGCAGTGACCGCCACCGCGTGGCTCGTGGCGGACCTCAACAGCGGTGAGGTCCTGGGTGGGTGCGGCCCCCACGAGCACCGAACGCCAGCCAGCGTGCAGAAGCTGCTGCTCGCGGCGTCCCTGATGTCCCGCCTCGATCCAGCCGACGTCGTTCAGGTGACCCGGGCGGATCTGCACGATCTCGATCCGGCGAGTTCGCTGATGGGGGTGGTCGAGGGCGGCCGGTACTCGATCGAGAGCCTGTGGCTGGGGCTGCTCCTCAAATCGGGGAACGACGCGGCCAACGTGCTGGCTCGCGTCGGCGGCGGCGCCGCCGGCCGGCAGGGCGGAGTCGACGCGATGAACGACGAGGCGCAGCGGCTGCGCGCGAACCAGACCCACGCCGCAACGCCCTCCGGCCTGGACGGCCCCGGCCAGTACACCAGCGCGTACGACCTCGCGCTGATCGCGCGAACCGTCTTCGCCCGCGAGGACTTTCGGCGCTACATCGCCACCGAGGTGGCACAGATACCGGCACGGCCGGGAAACCCGGCAATCGAGATCACCCATGACCAGACGCTGCTGGGCCACTACCCCGGGACGCTCGGAGGGAAGACGGGCTTCACCGACCTGGCTCGGCAGACGTACGTCGGCGTAGCCGAACGCAACGGGCGACGGCTCGCCGTGACCCTGCTCGGGGCGGAGACCGCGCCGCTGGGGAGTTTGGGTGAGTCGGCAGCGCTGCTCGACTGGGGCTTCGCGCTTCCTGCCGGCGCGTCCGTCGGCCACCTGGTCGCACCCGAGGAAAAGAAGCACGACCGGCCCGTAGTCCCCGTCAAGGGCGAGCAACACGGCGGGGCCAGGGAATCGTCGTCCCTGTCCGTGCCCGCCGGGATCGGCCTCGGCGCCGCCCTCGTGCTGGCCGTCCTGATCCTGGCGGCCCCACGGCGGCGCACTGACGCGCGGGATGAAGGCAGCCAACCGTAGGGAGTCCAAGCCCGGCGCAGCCGCACGGGCTGGGCTGACGGGCCGCCGTCGCGCGCCCCCGAACGCTGATCGGCGACTTCAGCCAGACGGCCTCCGTCGATCGCTCGCCCTCCCGGCGTATCCCCGGCCGGACGCCTTGCCCGGACCAGGCATGATCTCACCCATGACGATCAACAGCGCCGGCCACTCCGGAAGCCAGGGGCCCTGCCGCTGCCGTAAGCCGGCCCACTGCCACGCCGTGGGCCACTGCCACAGCGAGGTCGGCTCCCGTCGTCAGGGACCCGGATGCAAGGGCCGCAAGGGGGCCCTGGACTCCTGTGGCGACGACCCTTGCAGCAGCCCGGGCTGCTGCGACCTCGGCCTCTTCTCCACCCTGCTCACCCTGGGCGCCGCCATGGCGGGCGCCGCCGGTGGCCTGGCGCCCGCCCGGCAGGGCCGATCGGCCCGCAATCGGCCGGGAACCCTGGACCGGGCCGGTCTCGCCGCGATCCGCGGCTACCGCCGCTGGCTGTCGCACCGCTGGCCCGGGCAGTGCCGGTACACCCCGACCTGCAGCGCGTACGGACTCGCCGCCGTCGACCGCTACGGGCTGGCCGTCGGCGGGCGGCTCGCGGCGGCCCGGCTGCGCCGTTGCCGGCCCGAGGTGCCGCTCGGAACCGTCGACCCGCTGCGCTGATCCGGGGCCGCCGGTTGTGGTGACCCGCAGGCACCACCCGGCCAGACGGGCCGCTCCGGGCGGCCAGCGGGCGCCCACTCGCCGGGTGGCGACCCCGGGTGCCGCGTGAGCCGGTGATGCCGCACTCCACGGCGTGGCCCGCCGCGTAGTCCTCGGCATCGGACGATGGCGGTCGGCCGACGGCCTGGCCCCGCCTCTTGCGGGGCTCCACCCGGCCTGCGGCGCCGGGCTACTGCCGAAGGACGCCGACGCACCGGCGATGCTCCCTCTTTCGGGGCCTGTTGTTAGCGCCGGTGGCGTGTTCTCATACCGAGACGACGATGTCTGTGAGCTGGTCGGGCCGCCCCTCGCTCGTCCGCTCTGTGACCCCATCCCCCATGCGTGAAAGGTGCAACGATGCACAGGAGACTGACGTTCCGACTGGCAGTCCTGACCGCCACCGCCGCGACGTTCCTGGCGGCCGGCGGAGCCTCCGCGGCGGTGGGCACAGCCGCGTCCGTGACCGCCTCCCCGGGCGTCGCGGAATGCGAGCCGGGTGCCGAGGGGCACAGCGCGGCGCGGGTGAGCGAGGGCGCCACGGCGCAGGAGCCGGAGCTGTATTCCAAGAACGAGGCAAACGCCTACGGCGTGATCAAGGATTCGCCGCGCCTGCCCAACGGCAGCGTCACCGTGCCCACGGTCTTCCACATGATCTCCGACCACCCCCTGAGCGCGGCCGAGACGAACAGGTGGAACACCCTGATCGCGGCGCAGATGACGGTGCTCAACGATTCGTTCGCGGGCCGCACCGCGGCGAACGCCTCCGACACGCCGTTCCGGTTCTCGCTCGTCGACACGACGTGGACGGTGAACAGCGACTGGTACACGGTCGTGCCGGGCAAGAACGAGCGGGACATGAAGAGTGCGTTGTACACCGGCGACTCCCGAACCCTGAACGTGTACGCGGCGAACATCGGCGGCGGGCTCCTCGGCTGGGCGTACTTCCCGAAGGGTTACAACAACGGCCGGGACTACATCGACGGCGTGGTGATGCTCGACGAGTCGATGCCGGGCGGAACGGCGGGCAAGTACGCCCTGGGTGACACGCTCACGCACGAAGTCGGGCACTGGCTGATGCTGGAGCACACCTTCGCGCACGGGTGCTCCGCTTCCGGCGACTACGTCGCGGACACTCCGCGGGAGGCGGCGCCGCAGTTCAACTGCCCGGTGGGCGCGGACACCTGCACGGCACCGGGGCTTGACCCGATCCACAACTTCATGGACTACACGCAGGACGCCTGCATGAACATGTTCACCCCGGGGCAGGCGGACCGGATGAGCGACGCCTGGGTGGCATTCCGGGCCGGTGGCGGCAAGTAACCACGCACTGTCGGGGTTGGCGGGCCGCGGTCGGCGGCTCGTCAACCCCCTTTGTGTACGCGGACCGAAGCGCTACCGAGAGGCCCCAACCGCACCCCCGCCAACGGCAGCTCCCGCTGGGTGGCAGGTGGGCGTCGCGGAACAGGAATCGACGTTCCTTGACGCCTGTCCGGCGGCTGTCTAGCGTCGGTTGCCATGACCCGGCCCAAGTTCCTGCCACTGCTCACCGCCCTGATCATCACCGTGGCCGCGGCGGCCCTGCCCGGCAGAGCCGCGTCCGCCGATCTCGCGGGATCGGCGAGCGGACCGGGGGCGGTCATGCTGATCGGCGGCGCTCTCGCCGACGACAACAGCGCCGTCTACGGGGCGTTCGTCCGGCAGGCCGGTGGCTCCGGAGCGCGGATCGGCGTGTTGAGCGCGTCGTCGGCGTCGCCGCACTGGGCTGCCAACCAGGTGGGCAAGGTCCTCGAGCGGTACGGGGCGGCGGAGGCCACCTGGATCCCGGTGAGCGTCAAGAAGAACGGCAGCGGCGACGACGCGGCGAACGCCGCGCTGGCCGCGTCGATGACCGGGTTCTTCTTCGCCGGTGGCGACCAGTTCCGCTACGTGCAGTCGATGATCCACGCCGACGGCTCCGACGGTGCGGTGCTCGCCGCGATCCGGCAACGCTTCCAGGCCGGCGCGCCGGTCGCGGGCACCAGCGCCGGCATGCAGATCTTCGCCGGCCCCGACATGATCACCGGCGGGTCGAGCTACTACGGGGTCCGCGACGGGGCACACACCGGCTACTACGACACCGACGAGATCCTCGGCTACTGGCCCGCCGGTGGCTTCAACCTCTTCACCTCCGGCCTCGTCGACACCCACTTCGACGCGCGCGGCCGCAACGGGCGGTCGCTCCGGCTCGCCGCCGACACCGGGCACGACCGGGTGTACGGGGTGGGTGAGAACACCGCCCTGGTGGTCACCGGGGCGGGCACGGCGAGCGAGACCGCGCGGGTCGTCGGCACGAACGGGGTGTCGGTCCTCGACCTGCGCTCGGCCCAGGTCGGCACGGTCGGCGGGCACTGGTCGATCAGCGGTGTCCGGTGGAGCTACCTCACCGACGGCGACAGCTATGATCCCGGCCGGTGGCAGGTCACGAAGGGCGCGACGAGCACGCCCGCCGTCCCGCACGACCGCGCGGCGGCACCGCCGTCGACCGATGTGTTCGGCCCGTACGCGCTGCGCGACGCCGCCCTCGACCTCGCCGACGCCGGGCGGTCCACCGCGACGACCGGCACGACCGCGGAGACCGGTCCGCGTTTCGCGGTCGGACTGGCCAAGGGCGCCTCGTTCCTCGCGTACACCGCCGGCGGGGCCGGTCCCGCGTCCTTCACCGACCTGACGGTGTCAATCCAGGCGGGCTGAGCCACCGGGTTCCAAATGGCTGGAGGTTACGGTCCCGATCGACCTGTCAGCCCGCCGGCTGACCACCGATCGTGACCGCAGGGGCCACCGACCCCGGTTCGCCATCCGAACTCGCACGCTCCCGCGAGAACGGCTCGGTCATCTTGGCCGCGCCGCCGTGCGAGACACCCCGCCGCTGGACGTGCCGCCCCACTACCCGCCCACCGTGTGCCTCCACCGCAGTCGCCAGCAGGTCGAGCTTTGGACCGGGCCGACGGAGGTAGGCCGAGTAGGCGGAACGCGTCAGCGAGGTCCGCCGCGCTGCCCGGACGACAGCCTCGGCTGTGCCGCGCCGGCATGGCACGATACTCAATGTCCTCCGCCGCCGGGTGGTCGGGACACGACGTTGATGGAGTCGGGATGACAGGACTGGCCGGCGCACAGGTGCCGGGGCTGACCCCACTGTGGACGCACGACCCGGTCACCGCCGGCCCCTACCGGCTGGTCGGTCGTCTGGGCGCGGGCGGGCAGGGAGTGGTCTACCTCGGCGAGGACGACCAGGGCCACCGCGTCGCGGTCAAGATGATCAACATCGACCTGCGCGACCCCCGGGCCCGGTCGCAGTTCACGAAGGAGATCGCCGCGGCACGCCGGGTCGCGCCGTTCTGCACGGCGCAGGTGCTCTTCGCCGAGGTGGACGGCGAACCGCCCTACGTGGTCAGCGAGTTCATCGAGGGACCGACCCTTCACCGGCACGTCCGCGAACACGGGACGGTCAGTGGCAACGCGCTGCACCGGCTCGCCGTCGGCACTGCCACCGCGCTCGCCGCGATCCACCGTTCCGACGTCGTGCACTGCGACCTGAAGCCGGACAACGTGGTGCTCGGCCGGGACGGCCCCCGGGTGATCGACTTTGGCATCGCCCGCGCACTCGGGGTCACCGAGACGGTGACCAGCCGGGTGATGGGGACGACCGCGTACATGGCCCCGGAGCGATTCCGCAACGACCCGGTCGCCCCGCCCTGCGACGTCTTCGCCTGGGCCGCCACGATCGCCTTTGCCGCGTGTGGCCGGCCGCCGTTCGGCAACGACTCGCTCTTCGCGGTCATGCACCGGGTCCTGAACGACCCGCCCGAGCTGCCGCCGCTCCCCTCGGGCCTGGAGGAACTGATCCGGGAGTGCCTGGCCAAGGAGCCAGCGGACCGGCCGGCGGCCGAGCAGGTGCTGATCCGGCTGCTCGGGCAGGACGTCCGGGTCAGCGGTCGGGTCCGCCAGGAGAACCTGCTCCAGATGGGTAACGACACCGCCGGCGCGCCGACGACGAACGAGCCGCTGCCCACGTCGGCGACGCCGCAACCCCAGCCGACACGTGTGGCGCCGAGGCAAACCCGACCGACACCGCCGGACCAGCGTCCGGCATCGACGTCGGATACACCCGCCGCGTCGTCCCGCCCAGGAGAGGGTTGGGGGCAGCGGCTGCGCCGTGAGTCCGTCGACGCCTGGGGTGTGTCGACTGCGATCGTCCTCGGCTCGGGGGGCGCGGCCGCCGGCTACGTCGCGTCGAGCACGGTGGGCGTGGCCGCAGCGGTCGGGACGGCCACCTTCGCCGTGGTCTACCTGGTCCGGCTGCTGGTCGCGACGGCCCTCGGCGGCGGCCCCGCCGACCGCTCCTGAGGACCGGGTCCGGAGCCGTCCCGGTGGCGCTGGACCGATAGGTTGACTGCTATCCGTCAACCCGTCGAGGAGGACATTTCCGATGGCCCCAGCCCCGCCCCACACACGACCGTGGTTGCCGTACACCGCTGCCATCACCATCGGGATGCTGGTCATCGTCGGGGCGTTCGTGCTGGTCCGGCAGCGGGACGCAGGCACCGACCGGCCCCGCGCCGAGTGCACCACCAAGCTCGAGGTCAACTCCTCGACGGAGAAGGCGGCGCTGCTGGTCGAGTTGGCCGAGCGGTACAACGGCAGTGACCGGTCGCTCGACGGCGGCGGCTGCGCCCAGGTGCACGTGAGTGCCCTGAACTCGGGCAAGGCCGCCGAGGCGCTGGGCGCCGGCTGGAGCGGCGTCCACCTGCCCGAGCCGCAGGTCTGGTTGCCGACGTCGAGCCTGTGGACCGGTCAGCTCCGGTTGTTCGACCAGGCCGCCGGGCGAGCGCCGCAGACCCCGGACCGATACCCGTCGATCGCCAACAGTCCCCTCGTGATCGCGATGCGACAGCCGAAGGGCGAACTGGTACGCCAGCGCGGGGCGCTGGGCTGGGGGGACATCCTCGGCCTCTCCGGGCGGGAGGGGTGGGCCAGCTTCGGTAAGCCGGAGTGGGGCCGCTTCACCTTCGGCAAGGACAGCCCGAACCTCTCCACGTCGGGGCTGGCGGCGACCATCGCCACCTACTACGCCGCCGCACAGCGGTCCAGCGACCTGACCCGGTCGGACCTGGTGGACCCGAAGGTGACCCAGTTCGTCCGGCGGATCGAGGCCAACGTGTCGCACTACAGCGACGACGTGGTGGACCTGCTGCGGGACCTCGCCGAGGCCGACCTGGCCGGCGGGGGCGGGAGCACGGACGACATGAGCGCGATCGTCATGCAGGAGGAACTGGTCCACCTCTACAACGAGGGGAAACTGAGCCCGACGCACGACGGCCAGGAGCGGGGCCAGCGGCCGAACGTCCCGCTGGTCGCCGTCCACCCGAAGGAGGGCACCTTCAACCTGGACCACCCGTTCGTGGTGCTCCCCTCCGCCGACGAACGGCAACGCGTGGCGGCAGCCGACTTCCTGGCCTTCCTGACCGAGGACGCCCAGCAGAGGAGCTTCGCCCGGCTCGGCTTCCGGGACCACGAACGCCGGGCCCCGGCGGAACTGCTCGCCAGCGTCGGCGCCGAGCCCACCGGCGGGCTGACCTACTTCGAGCCGCCGGATCCGGCCGTGGTCAACGCGATGTTGGACGGCTGGAGCACGCTGCGCAAGAAGGCCAACATCCTGATCGCGCTGGACACCTCCGGGTCGATGCAGGCGGCAGTCGGCGACCGTACCCGTTTCCAGGTCGCCTCGGCGGCGGCGGCCAAGGGGCTCGCGCTGCTCAACGCGGAGGACCGGGTCGGGCTCTGGTCGTTCTCCTCGGAGACGTCGAAGCGGCCCGACGGCCCGTACCGGGAGGAGGTCCGGCTCGGTGACTTCGACCAGCAGCGGATCACTCGCCGAATCGCTGGCCTGCACGTCGAGGGGGGCACCGCGCTGTACGCGACGGTCCGGGCCGCCCACGGGCACCTGCTCGACCGGTACGACCCGGAACGGATCAACGCGGTCGTGGTGCTGACCGACGGCAAGAACGAGTACGGTCGGGACAACGACCTGGCCCGGTTGCTCGCCGATGTCGCCCTGGATCCGCGGCGCCCGGTCAAGGTCTTCTGCATCGCCTTCGACCGGGAATCGGACTTCGGCACGCTGGACCGGATCGCCAAGGCGTCGTCGGGCAAGGCGTTCGACGCCACCGACCCTGCCAAGATCGACGAGGCATTCGTGAAGCTGGTCAGCAGCTTCTGACCGCCGGTACGACGCTGGAGCGTCTCAACCCCGACGCGCCGCCCGACCTGAGGTCGGGCGGCGCGTCGGCTGTTCGTCGATCAGCGTCAGCGGGCACAGCCGGGCACCTGCGCACCTACGACAAGTACGTCACCGAGCTGCTCGACGCCCACCCGGACGTCGTCATCGGTCAGGAGACCGGCCTGATGCGTCCCCAGTGCCACCAGGGTACGGAGAACCCGATCTGGTCGGCCCAGCCGAAGAACTTCTCGCTACGCGGGTAGTAGGTGCCGTACCAGAACAGCGGCACCCACTCGGTGTCCCTGGCCCACACCGCCTGCAGGTGCCGGTAGTGCTCGCGGCGCTCGTTCCTCGTCGCGGCGGTCCGCGCGGCGACGTAGGCGTCGTCCACGTCGGCATTCCGGTGCAGGCCCATGTTGTTCCGCCCGCCGGAGGAGTACTTGGTCGCCGTGATCTCCGGATCCGGCGCCATCGACCCGCCGACGATGATCAAGTCGAAGTCGTGTTGCTTGCGTACCTGGCGGGACCAGTCCACCGACGACAGGCCGGCGAAGGTCACCTCGAACCCGACCTCGCCCAGTTGGCGCGCAACCAGCTCGGCCAGTGGCCTGTGGCCGTGGAACATGTCCATGTAGAACATCGACAGCCTGGCCCGCACTCCCGACCGGTCCGCGGTGACACCGGCATCGTCGAGCAGGGCGCGTGCCCGTTGCGGGTCATGACCGGGCGCCTTGGCGTCCGGGTTGAAGGCCCACGAGGATCCAAGCAGGTAGTGGTCCCATGCCTGGGAGACCCCCGGATCGCCCAGGTCGGCGATCTCCTCCCGGTTCACCGCGTACGCGATCGCCTCGCGCACCCGCCGGTCCTGCCACAACTCGCGGCCGTGGTTGAAGTCCAGCAGCGCCATGCCCGGACCCTCGCGCTTGAGGATCTCGACCCCCGGCACCCCTTCCACCAGGCCCAACCGGTCGCGGGTGAGGGTGTCCTGGGGAACGATGTGGGCCTCACCGCGGGCGACCATCCGGACGCACTCGTCCCGGTCCGGCACGATCTTCAGGATCAGCCGGTCGATCTGCGGTCGCGGGCCCCAGTGGTTCTTCACCGCCTCCATGATGATGTGCTCGCCGGGGACCCATTCCGCGAGGCGGAACGGGCCGGAGCCGACCGGCTTCAGGTTGTGCAGGTTCGTCGCCCAGTCCGTTCCCTCGTACAGGTGCCGGGGCAGGATGTGCGCGAAGATGAAATTGCCGAGCAGGACGAGGAACCCGGCGTTCGGGGTGTGCAAATGGTAGTCGACGGTGTGGTCGTTGACCGCGACGATGGTCTCCACATCCGTCAGGAACATCGCGCCCTGATAGCCCATCTCCTTGGCGTGCAGATGGGTGTAGACGACGTCGTGCGCGGTCAGCGGCGTGCCGTCCTGCCAACGGGCCGCCTGGTTGAGGTGGAAGCGCCACCGGCGCGACCCGTCCAACTGTTCCCAGTGCGTGGCCAGGTCGGGAAACGGGTTGGTCTCGTACCATTCGTTCAGCACGACCCGGTTGTAGATGTTGTTGCAGGCCAGATAGCCGGCGCTACCCGTCACGTTCCGGTACACATCGTTGAACTCCACCGCGTCATGCGGCGTCGCCACGACGAAATCGACAGACATAGGCGCGTCTCTCCGTTTCTGTGCAGTTCGACAAGTAGCTGGCCATTCGGCGGTCGCTAATGAAGGTCGCCGTGCGGGCAGGGCGGCAGCCCGTCGGATTCCGTCGGCCACCGGCGCTGCAGCATTCGGGGCTTGGCTCGTTCGATCCGCGGGTCGGGCACCGGCACGGCCGCGAGGAGTTCCCGGGTGTACGGGTGCCTCGGCTCGCCGATCACCTGCTCGGTCGCGCCCAACTCGACCATCTGCCCGCCATACATCACGCCGACCCGCTGGGCGATCTCCGCGACGACGGCAAGGTCGTGCGCCACGAAGAGGTAGGAGACCTGCCGCTCCCGCTGCAACTCCTTCAGCAGGCCCAGGATCGCCGCCTGGACCGAAACGTCGAGTGCGGACACCGGCTCGTCCAGCACGATCAGCTTCGGGTTCAGGGCCAGCGCGCGGGCGATCGCGATGCGTTGGCGCTGACCACCGGAGAACTCGTGCGGAAACTTCCGCAGGCTGGCCGCCGGCAGCCGCACCTGGTCAAGGAGGGCCAGCGCCTGCCGGCTGGTCGCCGGCAGGCCATGGATCTGCGCCGGCTCGGCGAGGATGTCCGCCACCGTCATCCGCGGATCCAACGACGTGTACGGGTCCTGGAACACGACCGACAGCTCACGCTGCGACGCGCGGGCGCTCGCGCCCTTGAGCTGGGAGACATCCTCGCCGAGGAACAGCACCCGACCCGCGGTCGGCCGCTGTAGTCCGAGGATGGTTCGTAGCAGTGTGGTCTTACCCGAACCTGACTCGCCGACGATGCCGAGGGTCTCCGCCGGGCCGACCGAGAATGACACCGAGCAGAGGGCGTGCACGGTGGACTGTCCACTGCGACGGGCGGCGCGCGGCGCTCGGAAGTGCTTCACCAGCTCCATGACCCGCAACAGCTCGGCGGCCTCGCCGGGGCGTGTCTCCGCACTCATTTCCCCTCCACCGCCTTGCCTGTGAGCCGTGGGGCCAACGACAGCAACTTCCGCGTGTAGTCCGATCGAGGGTCGTCGAATATGTCGAAGACGTCCCGTTCTTCGACGATCTCGCCCTGGTACATGACGGCGACGCGATCGGCGATACCGGCGACGAGGGCCAGATCGTGGGTGATGAAGAGCATGGCCGCACCGGTACGCTCCCGAGCCACCGCGAGGGTGGCCATCACCTGGGCCTGCACCGTGACGTCCAGGGCGGTGGTTGGTTCGTCGGCGATGATGAGATCCGGGTCGTGGACCATCGCCAGGGCGATGGCGATCCGCTGGCGCATGCCGCCGGAGAGCTGATGGGGATGCTGGTCGAGGCGGGCCTCCGCATCCTTGATGGCCACGCTCTCCATGAGTTCGACCGCCCGCCGCCGGGCTTCGTCGCGGCTGACGGCGCCGGCCAGCTTCATCGAGTCCTCGAACTGGGCGCCGATGGTGAGCACCGGGTTGAGGGTGGTGGACGGATCTTGCAGGATCATCGCTATCCTCCGCCCCCGGTACGTCCGCCACTGCTCGAAGCTCAGGCCGGTGAGTTCGTCGCCGTCGAAGACGACCGACCCGGTGCCCGTCGCGTTGCTGGGCAGCAGCCCCACCAGCGACAGTCCGGTCAAGGACTTTCCTGACCCCGACTCGCCGACGAGGGCGACCACCTCGCCCGGCTGGATCTCCAGGCTGATCGAGTCCACCGCCACCTGCGCACCGAACCGCACGGACAGGTCGGACACCTTCAGCAGTGCCTCCCCCGCCACCTCCCGCACGGGCAACTCCCGGCGGCGGCGACGGCTGACGGTTGAGCGAGGTGTCGCCAGTGGGTTGGTGGGCGAGGACTTCGGGTTGAAGGCGTCCCGAAGCCCCTCCCCGACGTAGTTGACCGCCAGCACGATGGTGATGATCAGGAAACCCGGGAAGTAGAACAGCCACGGCCGGGTCAGCACCGCCGATTGCGCGTTTGCCACCAGCAGGCCCAGCGAGGTGTCCGGTGGCTGCACCCCGAACCCGAGGAAGGACAGGCTGCTCTCGGCGAGAATCGCCACGCCGAACATCAGCGTGCCGGCTACCACGATGTGGTCCGAAACGTTAGGCACGAGGTGCCGGAACATGATCCGGGCCGGGCTCGCCCCCATCACCCGCGCCGCGTCCACGAATGCCTGCTCGCGCAGACTCAGCACCACGCCGCGGACCAGGCGGGCGACCGAGGTCCACATGAGCGCCCCGAGGACCAGCGCGAGGCCGAGCCAGGAGACTCCCCGGCCGGCGACCAGCGATCCCAGGAACGCGGCCAGGGCGAGGGTGGGCAGCGTGAGCACGAGATCGACGGCGCGCATCACGGTGGCGTCGACGAGGCTGCCGAAGTACCCGGCCGTCACGCCCAGGACCACGCCGATGATGCAGGCGACGATGGTGACCGAGAAGGCGATCAGGAGCGACTGCTGCATGCCGCGGAGCACCAGCGCGAACAGGTCACGGCCCAGGGTGTCCGTACCCATCGGGTGTTGTGGTGACGGTGCCTGCGACAGCTCGGACGTGATGTCGGTGTAGTTGTACGGCCAGAGCGGCGGGACGATGACGGCCGCGAGGATGACGACGACGAGCACGCCCAGGGCGACCATGCCCACCCGGTGCCGGAGAAACCGGCGGGCGGTGACGGCCAGCCTCGACGTCCCGGGTTCACGCTCCGGCGTGCCGGGTTCGATCGCCAGATCTTTTGTCAGCTCAGGATTTGGCATAACGCACCCGCGGATCCACGAGGCCGTACAGGATGTCGGCGAAAAGGTTGAAGACGACCACGGCGGTCGCGGCGATGAGCAACCACGCGAGTACGGCGTTCGTGTCGCGCAGCGCGATCGACTCGAGCAGGAACCCGCCCATGCCGCGCCACTGGAAGACCGTCTCGGTGATCACCGCGCCGGAGAAGACGACCGGAAGGTCCAGCGCGACGATGGTCACGATCGGGATGAGCGCGGGGCGGACCACGTACGACCTGACGATGCGCCGGCGGGACAGCCCCTTGAGCACGGCGAACCGGACGTGGTCCCCGGCCAGTCCCTCGGCCACCGCCGCGCGTTGGTAGCGGCTCCAGGTCGCGAAGTGCACCAGGGCCAGCACGATCGTCGGCAGGACCAGGTGCCCGGCGATATCCCCGGCCAGGGGCAGTATGCCCTCTGGTCGGGGCACCGACGCCTCCCCCACCGTGTAGAAGATCTGGTAGCCGGTCAGGTCGTTCAGCCCGATCCCCCACTGCTTCAACAGCACTGCCAGCCAGAACGACGGCAGCGCGAGGAGCACGAACGCGGCCGGGGTCATCAACAGGTCCGGCCAGCGACGCTGGTGAAGCGCGGACACCGTGCCGGCGATCAGGGAAAGCACGAGCGCCAGCACGATGGCCAACACGACCAGGCGCAGGGTGACCCCGACCCGGGTGCCCAGCTCGGCCCCGATGTCGCGGGTGGCGATCGTCGACGGACCGAAGTCGCCGGTGAGCACCCCGCCGAGCCAGGTCAGATAGCGCAGCGGTAGCGGCCGGTTCAGTCCCAACCGCGCTTCCTCGGCGGCGATCACCGACTCCGGGACCGGCGGTTGCCGGTCCCGGAGCTCGGCCAGCGGATCTCCCGAGACCGAGATCACTGTGAAGATCACGATGGAAGCGAGCAGCAAGACCAGGACGGCGCTTGCCAGCCGTCGAAGGATCAACCGAATCATGTCTCCGCGCCTCCTTTCCTCGGGGAGATCTGCCTGTGGTTACCGCGGGTTCAGACCGCGCGGATGCGGCCCCAGTGCCACCAGGGCACGGAGTAGCCGAGTTGGTCGGACCAGCCGTAGAACTTGCTGCTGCGGGCGAAGTACGTGCCGTACCAGAACAGCGGCACCCACTCGGTGTCCCTGGCCCAGATCTCCTGCAGGCGCCGGTAGTGCGCGCCGCGTTCGGCCAGGCTGCCCGCCGTGCGTGCGGCGAGGTAGGCGGCATCGACGTCAGGGTTGTGGTGCTGGGCCATGTTGCCCTGGCCGCCGCTGGTGTACTTCGGTGCGGTGATCTCCGGGTCGGGCGCCATCGATCCGCCGACGATGATCAGGTCGAAGTCGTGGGCGCCGGTGACCCGGCGCGCCCAGTCCACGGACGAGAGTCCCTCGAAGGTGACGTCGAGGCCGATCGCGCCCAGCTGACGCGTGATCATCTCCGCCAGTGGTTTGTGCCCGTGGAAGCTGTCCATGTAGAACATGGAGAGCCGGGCCCGTACGCCCGAGGCGTCGGCCGTCACGCCGGCCTCGTCGAGCAACGCACGCGCCCGTTCCACGTCATGGCCCGGCGCCTTGGCATCCGGGTTGAACGCCCACTCCACCGAACCCAGCAGGTAGTGGTCCCACGCCTGCGAAACTCCCGGGTCGCCGAGTTCGGCGATCTCCTTCCGGTCCACGGCGAGGGCGACCGCCTCCCGGACCCGCTGGTCCCGCCAGAACTCCCGGCCGTGGTTGAAGTCCAGCAGCGCCATTCCCGGCCCCGGATCACGCAGCAGCTCGATGTCCGCCGTGGCGCCGTCGAGCAGGTGCAGCCGGTCCTTGGTCAGGGTGTCCTGGGGGAAGAAGTGAGCCTCACCGCGGGCCACCATCCGGACACACTCGTCCCGGTCCGGGACGATCTTCAGGATCAGTCGGTCGATCTCCGGCTGCGGCCCCCAGTGATTCTTCACCGCCTCCATGACGACGTGCTCGCCCGGTATCCATTCCGCCAGCCGGAACGGGCCGGAGCCGACCGGCTTCAGGTTGTGCGGGTTCGTCGCCCAGTCCGTTCCCTCGTACAGGTGCCGGGGCAGGATGTGGGTGAAGATGAAGTTCCCCAGCAGGACGAGGAATCCGGCGTTGGGCGTGTGCAGGTGGTAGTCGACGGTGTGGTCGTCCACCGCGACGATCGTCTCCACGTCCTTCAGGAACCGACCGCCGGTGTATCCCATCTTCATCGCGTGCAGGTGGGTGTAGACGACGTCGTGCGCGGTCAGCGGCGTGCCGTCCTGCCAGCGGGCCGCCTGGTTGAGGTGGAAGCGCCACCGGCGCGACCCGTCCAACTGCTCCCAGTGCGTGGCCAGGTCCGGGAACGGGTTGATCTCGAACCACTCGTTGAGAACCACCCGGTTGTAGATGTTGTTGCAGGCGATGTATCCGGCACTCGCGGTGGTGTTGCGGTAGACGTCGTTGAATTCCACCGCGTCATGCGGGGTGGCCACCACAAAGTCGATGGTCATCTGAATCCTTTCTCGAATGTCTGCGCGACTACTTGCGCAGACCCCACTGCTCGACATTCATGGTGGTTCCGTACTTGCTGGGGTTGATGAAGATGTTGGCGAACTTGTTCGGGTGGACGGCCATCTGCGGGCTGGCGAACAGCGGCAGCACCACACCGTCGGACATCAGGGTCCGGTCGAGTTCGTTCATCAGCTCGACCTGCTTGCGCGGATCGAGTTCGGTGGCGGCCGCCGCCAGGATCCGGTCCGCCTCGGCGGACGAGTAGCCGAACGAGCGGGCCGCGCCGGTGCCGTACCACTGCTGCAGGGACAGCGCACCCAGGTCGAGCGCCGTTCCGGTGGCCATGAGGTCGAAGCTGCCCGTACGCAGCGCCGGCGAGTAGCGCGAGCCGTCGGCCGCGTCGATGGCCACGGTGATGCCCAGTTGCTTGAGTTGGGACTGGGTGATCTGCGCGAGTTCCATGCGGAGCACGTCGGTGGACAGGGTCAACATCTTCAGATCGCGCAGGGGCTTCCCGTCGGGGAGGATCAGCCTGCCGTCGGTCACGCGATATCCCGCCTTCTCCAGGATGTCGAGCGCGGCCTTGCTGTCGCCCTTGCCGATGTTGAGTTCGTCGATGTTCTCGCGGTAGGCGTCGATGCCACCCACCTTCTGCCCGGGGACGTACGTGCTGCTCTTCATCGTCACCAGGTCCGGCGCGTACTGGCCGACCGTGCGCTTACGCATGTCGTCGAGGTCGAGCGCGGTGGCGATCGCCTTGCGCAGGGCCGCGTCGCTCATCACGTCGCCGGTGGTCTTCATGCCGAGATGGAAGTAGGTGAGCGTCGAACCGACCTGAACGGTCATGCCGTTCATGGCCTTCACCTGGTTGACGGTGTCGAGAGTCGGGTTCTGGTAGACCAGATCGATCTCACCGTTCTGCAGCGCCGTGATCTGCGCGCCCTGGCCCGAGATGTAGCGCGTCGTGATGGTGTCCAGGTTCGCCGGATCCCCGTACCACTTGGGGTTCTTGACCATGGTCATCGAGACGCCGTCCTGGTAGTCCTTGATCAGGTACGGCCCGCCCGAGAACTTCGGCACGTTCTTGCCGAAGCCTTCGTTGAAGGAGGTCGCCAGGTCCCCGTAGGTCTCGGCCACGTGCGCCGGCAGGATGTAGTTGAACAGGGCCTGCCACATCGCGAACGGTTTCGCGTACGCCATCGTCACCGTCTTGCCGTCGCTGCTGGTCTCGACAGAGGTGATGAGCGAGTAGCCTTCGGTGAACGCGGCCTTGCACCCGGCGCACTTCTTCGGGTCCTGCACCGCCTGGGTGTACTCGAAGTCCTTGCCGGTGATCGGGGTCCCGTCCGACCAGACGGCCTTCTGCTGGATCTTGTATTCGACCTTCATCGGGCTGGCGCCAACCACCTCGGCGGACTCCAGGAGCGCCTTGTTGAGCACCACGCTGGTGTCGGGGTTGGTCAGGAACGGATGTGGATAGAAGGGCCACTGCTGCTGGCGCTGGCCGGTGGTGTCGCCCGCGGCGGACAGGGGGTTCCAGTCCACCGGAGCGCTGGTAGCGGCCAAGGTCAACGTCCCGCCGGCCGTAACCTCGCTCGCGGCGGTCGGCGTCTGGGACTTGTCATCGTCGATCTTCGTGCAACCTGCGGGCCCGACCAGCGCGGCGAGCGCGACAGCGACCACGAGGCGTCGAGAGGCTTTCACGGGCACACGTCCTCTGGTTCAAGTGATGGGGGTACGCGACGTCGTGTGGCTGGTGTTCGACTCCGGGGGGCGGTTGCCAGGGTGGCTGGACTCCGCGGCCAGGACCCTCAAAGTTCGAGGTCAACGCCGTTGAAGCTAAGTTCGGCTTATGTTCTGGTCAACATCCCAATGTCCATGGACATATCCTGGCCGCCTCCTCGAGGGTCGGCCCCGCACCCACGGGCCGGCGCCCCCCGCGGCCCACGCCCGACGGCTACAGTCACCACCCGGCACGCCTACCCCGCCGACCGCGGCGCTTGATGGTCGACGGCGTCGACCCTCGGGCGCGTATCGCTATTCGGAGGACACCAACCGTGACACCACCAGCGCCGCTGGATGGCCAGGAATGCATGCGACTCATCCAGTCGCGGCTCACGTTGCGCACGACCAACGCGCTGGCCCGGGCGATCCTCGACCTGATCGCGTCCGGCGACCTGCCGGCCCAGTCGCAGCTGCCCACCGTGCGGGATCTGGCGGCCAAACTGGGAATGAGCCGGTCGTCGGTGGCGCAGGCCTGGAAGATGCTCAGCTCCCGGTACGTCATCGAGACCCGGCGCCGCGGCGGCACCTTCGTCCTCGGGCCGCCGCAGCCGCCACGGGCCAGGCGATTCGACAGCATGGTGCGCACCTCGTCGACGATGCCCATCGATCTGGGAAATCTACGAAGGGATGACCTGCCCCCTCCGGACCTGGCGCCCGCTCTCGCCTACGCGCTGAGCAACCGGGCATTGCACAACACCTTCGCCGACCCGGTCGCCCCCGAGTTGGCGGAGGCGGTCCAGCCATTCTGGCCGTTCGAGACCAACCATTTTCTCGCCACCCACGGGATCATCGACGCCATCGAACTGGCGCTTGCCGCCGTGGTCCGCCCGGGCGATCGGGTCATCATCGAGTCACCCACCCAAGCACGAGTGCTCGACATCCTGGATTCCATCGGTGCCACCACGATCCCCATCGACTACCGACCAGGCGGCCCAGATCTTGATCAACTACGGGTTGCGCTGATCAGCAAACCAACCGCGATGATCTACCAGCCCAGCGGAAACGCGCCGTCCGGACTGACAGTCAGCGAAGCGTGGATCGACGGGGCGGCATCCCTGCTCCAGAATGAAGCATTTCCCATCTTCGAACTTTCGCAGACCGCCCTCATGCGGTCAGCACAGCGTTCTCTGGCGACCCACCTTCCGAGCCGTGTCGTGCACATGCAGGCCTACAACTTCTTCTTCGGCGCCGACCTGCGCGTCGCCGTGGTAGGCGGCTCGCCGGAGTACATCGACATGATGTGGCTGCGACTCACCTACTCATCACGCTGGGTCAGCCGCGTCCTGCAACTCGCGCTGGCGTTCCAGTTGACGGACGCGAATGCGATACGCCACACGAACGACTTCATCGCGGAGTGCAAGCGAAGGCATTCCGAATTCAGCCATGCCCTCACCAGACGCGGATTCAACCTCGAACCGACCGAAGGACCCCACATCTGGCTGCCGGTTCCCGACGAGCATTCGGTCTGCACCCGACTCAGTCGGCACGGCATCGTCGTTCATCCCGGCAGTTTCTTCCATGCCCACCCAGCCACACAACATCATGTGCACATCAACGGAACCGCACTGGTCCACGGCATCGACGAAATGGCCCAGACGATAGCCCAAGCCTGCCGGATGCCCACCAAGGCAAACGAAGACTCCCCCCTTCCTGCCAGATTCGATCCGAGTCGAGACCAGACCTCAACTCCCTGGGTGGCCGCCCGAACGCCGCGATGAGACACCCGCTGCTCCGCGCGAACGCCGGCAGCGCCAGGGTGGCCGCCGCAGTCCGGGCACGCAGCCAGCTCGTGGTCAGGATCAGCGGTGTCACCTCGGCAGAAGCTGGCTGACGAAGCCGTCGATGGCCTGCCGCATCTGGGAGAGGCCCGGTTCCTCGATCGGCAGGTGCCCGGCCTTGTCCAACAGCACAAGTCTCGTGCGTGCGGTGATACGTCCGAAGAAGGGCAGGCTCAGTTCCGGTGGGGTCCAGCGGTCGGCTGCCGGGTGGGCCATCAGCACCGGGCAGGCGGTGAACTGCTCTGGCTCCACCGGTGGTGCTGAGGACAGGAAGGTACGGAGGAACGTCAGCGAGACGCGATTGCCGCCGCCGGCGGGATCTGATGCGACCAGCGCCGTCAACGCGGAATCGTTGCTCATCGCGCCCATGTTCGCCACCCAGCACATGGGGATGTGAAGCCGGCCCAGCCAGCGCAGGTGGTGCTTGCCATCTCGGCCGTCACCGCATCAGCCCAGGAAAACGCCCCAACGGCAACGCTCCTGGCAGACCCGCCAGCGCATCCTCGACGCCGCGGCTCGCGTTTTCGCCGACTACGGGCATGCCGCGGGCACCACCGACCGCATCGCCGAGGCCGCAAGGCTCTCCGTCGGCTCGGTGTACCAGTACTTCCCGAACAAGGACTCGCTCCTGCTCACCCTCGCACTCGCACACATCGACGAGAGCGCCGCGACCGTGCGAGCGGCCCTCGCCGTCACCGCCACCCCTCCGACGCTGATGCATTGGCTACCCGCGACCGTCGCCGCGTACGCCGACCTGCACACACGCGACCCCACGCCTGCACAAGGTGCTGTTCGAGGAGTCCCCGCGCCCGCCCGAGCTGCTGGCCCGATTCCACCAGGCCGAACCCGACGCCGCCGACACCGTCGAGCAACTCCTGCGCCAGGACCCCGCCCTCGACCTCCCCGAACCGGCACGCAACGCCCGCATCGTGGTAGCGGTCATCGAGTCCCTGGTCCACCGGTACGTCAGCCAGCAACCAGACGACATCGACACCCCACAGCTGACCAACGAGATCGTCGACCTCCTGGTCGCCTACCTACGCGCCGCGCAGGGTCCCCCTCGGCCTTAGCCCCTCGGCGGTGCCTCGTCCCGACCAGCGTCACTCCCGCCACCGGCCCCGACCACTGGGCTGGCGGTGGACGGGCACGGTGTAGTGTTGACCAGCGTCCGGGACCACGACGGCCGTACCGAGGTGCGGATGGTCGCACAGACCGACCGCCACAACCCCGGTCGTCGGCACGGTGACGTCCGAGCAGCGTGGCGCGCGGACCGCCTCGGCCGACCCGGCGACCTGCTGACCACCGACGGTGACGGCGTGGTCCGACCGCCGATGCGGGCCTGGGAGACAGCCACCATGCGCCTCGACCTGAACTGACCGCGCGAGCCTCCCCGGGCGTCCGCCCGACACCTGCCACGCTGTGCCGGGGGTAGAGGTTTCACCGGCACGAAAAATGGAAAAGGTGGAAGTCGCACCTGCGCCCGAGGGGGGATCACTCGTGTCCGACACCAGCATCGACCGGTCCGACCGACAGGCCGACCGTCCTGACGAGGTGACCGATCCACTGCTGTGGAAGCTCGCCTTGGACGTGGCCGACGCCCACGAACCGGACGGGGAGGGCGGCTGCCGCAACCTGCTCTGCGCGGACCAGGCGTGGCCCTGCCCGGCCTGGAACAACGCCCAGCACGCGCTGCGCGTGGCCCGGGCCGACTCCGCCACGCAGCCGTCGTCGCCCGGCGTCCCGAGGCAGCCGGACCGTACCGACCGGCCGGCCGTGGCCGGGTCGGCGCGACGCCCCCGGCCGGCCGCGTCGGCCGCGTAGGGCGCCAACCTCGGGCCGAGCCGGACGTACGCGCCGGTCGGTGCCGAACGTCTTCGCCGCCGCACCCGCCCGCCGGGTGCGGCGGTCGTCGTGACCGGCGTGCTGCCGGGACTCAGGCCGGCCCAACCGGCCCGGTGATCCGGGCGGCCAGCTTCTTCGGGGCGAGCAGGCAGTAGCTCTCGGTGAGCAACTCGCCGACCTCGGCCCAGTCGACGCCGTCGTCGAGCACCATGCCCAGCACGTCGGCGCCCCAGTCCGGCTTGAAGAACGGGTGACCGCCGGCCACCAGCGCGTGGACCTCGTCGAGAGGCGAGCGGAACGTCAGCACGCAGGTTGGCTCGTCGGTCGCGGCGGCCCGGGCGTACGCCATCTGGTGGTCGGGGTCGACGGTGAGCACGTGGGCGAAGGTGCGCTTGCGGATCCGCCAGCGCACCCCCACCCAGGCCGGCTCCTCGTAGCTCTCCGGCAGCTCGCGACAGATCGGCCGCAGCCGGTCGAGGAACTCCGGCGGCACGTCTCCGGGGGCGGTCATGCCCCGCACCGTAGCCGGGCCCACCGACACTTCTGCCGCCCTCGCCGGCCGTCGGTTCGACGGAGCTGCCACGTGCGTACGCCGGCCGCGCTGACGGTCAGCCGACGGCGGCGTCGGCCTCGTCGAGCCAACGCCGGTACCAGCGGGCGAAGCCCAGCGGCGTGCCGTCGGCGTCGCGCAGCGGCCGGAATCCGCTCCCCTCGGCGGTGTCGTCGGCCCACATCTGGCCGCGCGCCGGGCCGCTGACCACCAGCGCCTCGCGCAGCGCGCAGCCGAGGTGGCACAGGTAGAGCAGCCCGATCGAGTGCTCGGGGGAGTAGACCAGCCTGTCGTGCCGTTCCCAGTAGGCGTCCTCGGCCTCGTTGAACGCCTCGACGGTGTCGTAGCCCTCCTCGTCGGGGGGCTCGGGCAGCCCGTCGGCCGGGTTGAAGGGCTCGGTGTGCGGGAACGGCTGGTGCAGCGTGTCCCGATCGGTGAGGTCGGCTCCGTCGCCCTCCCACGCCCAGCGGCCGTCCACCCTGCGCAGCGGGAACAGCCCGTAGGTCGGCCCGGCGCCGCCCCGGCCGGCGGCGAGCAGGAACGAGCGGTACTCCTCGGGGACCTCGACCCGCAGCTGCCCCTCCAGCTCGGTCATCTCCTCGGCGCGCAGCGGCGGCTCCAGCGTCCACCGGTGCGACTGGGCGCCGAAGACCTTGTCACCGTCGGGGTGGGCGGCCAGCCGGGCGAGCCGCCCGCGTACGTCTGACCAGTCGGTGTGCGTCACGGCCGGGACCCTATCGGCGGGCACCGACAAACGACGGGGCGGCCGGCCCCCGGTGCGGGAGCCGGCCGCCGGTCAGCGCCGGGTGTCACCGGGGTGTCGGGACCGCCTCGCGGGCGAGAATGACCGCGCCGAGCAGCGCGGCGTCGTCGGCGAACCGGGACAGGACCACCTCCGGCGGGTACGGCAGGACCGCGGCGAGCCGCTCCCCCAGCAGACCCCGGATCAGTCCGTTGCCGGCCACCCCGCCGACCAGCACCACCCGCTGCGGGTCGAGCAGCAGGCAGCAGGTGACCAGGTGTCGGGCCAGCTCGTCCACCCGGGCGGTCAGCGCGTCCCGGGCCGGGCCGGGGCGCTCGGCGGCGGCGGCCAGGGCAGGCGCGCCGCCCGGCAGCCCGAGCGAGTCCGCGAGCCCGTCCAGCGCCCGGCCGGAGAAGTCCAGCTCCAGCATGGTGCCCGGCCACGGGCCGCCGGCCACGGCGTAGCCGATCTCGCCGGCCGCCCCGTGGTGACCGGCCAGCACCGCCCCGCGGACCGTGGCCGCCGCCGCGACGCCCGTGCCGAGGCCGACCACCAGGCCGGGGTCGGCGTCGCGCAGCGCGCCGATCCGCAGCTCGGCCAGGGCGGCGGCGTTCAGGTCGTTGTCGACCGCCACCGCCGGCACCGCCAACCGGTCCCGGACCGCGTCGGCGAGCCGCAGCCGGTCCCAGCCGGGCACGTTCGGGGCCAGGTCGATCCCGTCCGGCCGCACCACGCCGGGCGAGGCGATGCCGGCCGCGACGACCGGCGAGCCGACCTCCCCCACCAGCTTCGCGGCCAGCTCCAACGCCCGGTCCAGGGCCTGCGGGGCGCCCCGTTCGGCGTACGTCGGGACCCGCTCGCGGGCCAGCAGCCGTCCCTGCCCGTCGGCCACCCCGACCGCCATCTTGGTGCCGCCGAAGTCGATGCCGAGCAGCACACCCGCGTCGCCGGCGGCCTCGGCGGCCTCGGCGGCCCGACCGGCCAACCGCACGCTCACCGTCCCGTCCCCGTGTCCACGACCTTCGCGCCGGCGCTCATCGGCCCGCCCGCTCGGCGGCGACCGCGTCCAACGCCTTTTCGGCGGCGGCCAGACGGTCCCGGACGGCGGCCAGCCGGCCGGCGACGGTGTCGAAGGTGCCGCGCAGCACCGCCACCTGGGCCCGGACGGCGTCCGCGCCGGGGCCGTCGACCTGGGCGCGGTCGAGCACCAGCTCGGGGCGTACGGCGGCGGCGATCAGGTCGGCGACGGCGGCGTCGGCCAGCCCGGCGGCGATCCCCTCGGCTGCCGCGCGGACGGTCTGCGCGGTCCAGGTGTCCGGGGCGCCGCCGCGCACCAGCCGGCCGACCACGGAATGGGCGGCCCGGAACGGCACCCCGTGCCGGGTCAGCGCGTCCGCCGCGGCGGTGGTGGTGGCGCCGGAGGCGACGATCTCCTCCCGCGACGGCGGCTCGAGCGGCTCGATCTCGGCGAGGAAGCCGCCGAGCAGGGCGAAGAACCGGTCGGTGCGGTCGTTGCTCTCCCAGAGCCGGACCTGCACGTCGGTGGTGGCGTTGTTGGAGTCCTCCCACCAGGCCGCGCCGACGTTGTTGAGCACGGAGGCGGCGTCGGCGGCGGTGGCGCCGGCCATCGAGACGAGGTGTTCCAGCACCACCGGGTTGCGCTTCTGCGGCATGATGCTGCTGCCCTGGGTGAAGTCGCCGGGGGTGGTCACCCAGCGCCAGCTCAGCCAGTCCATCAGGGTGCGGGCCAGCCGGGCGCCGGTCGCGAGGGCCTGGGCGTTGAGGGTGCCGACCCGGACGAGGTGGTCGGCGCCGGCCACCGCCTCGTAGGAGTTGGTGACCAGGCCACCGAAGCCGAGCAGCTCGGCCACGCGGGCCGGGGAGATGTCCAGGTCGGTGCCGGCGAACGCGCAGGAGCCCAGCGGCGAGGTGTTGAGGGTCTCGATCAGGTCGGCGTACGCGACGGCCTCGCCGGCGAGGGCCTCGGCGTAGCCGGCGAGGGCGTGCCCGATGGTGGTGGGCTGGGCCGGCCGGCGGTGGGTGTAGCCGGTGATGACCACGTCGGCGTACCGGTGCGCCGAGTCCAGGGCGGTCGCGCCGGCGGCCAGGACCCGGTCGAGGACCCCGAGCAGCTGGTCGCGCAGCAGCATCCGGAACACCCCGGCGTCGAGGTCGTTGCGGCTGCGGGCCATCTGCACGTCCAGCTCGGACGTGGGGATGCCGCACGCCTGCGCGAGCCGCTTCTCCATCAGGTAGTAGGTGTCCTCGAACGTGCCGTCGAACTCCGGCGCGCCGGCGGTGTCGGCGCGCAGTTCGGCCAGCCCGCGCAGCAGCCGGGCGCCCCGCTCGGCGGGGATGAGCCCCTGCTCGGTCAGCATCACCACGTGCGCCTGGCTGGCCCGCACCATGGCCGGGAACAGGTGCCCGACGTGGTGGTCGTAGGTCGGCCGGAGGTGGTGCCGCTGGTAGGTGGTCAGCGCGGGTGTGTTCATGACGGTTCTCTACTTCCTTCCGTGCCGGGCGCGCCGGTCACCCGCCGCGCCCGGTCGTCAGCCGGTCAGTGGTCGAGGCCGAGCAGACGCTCGGCGTTCCCGGCGAAGATCGCGCGCAGGTGGTCGTCGGGCAGGCCCAGCTCGCGGCAGATCCGCAGCTGGTCGTCGAGGTAGCGGGTGACGTAGCCGCGCGGGAACCACGACGAGTCGCTGCCGAACACGATCCGGTGCGGGCCGATGGTCTCGTAGCAGCGCCGGAACAGCTCGTCCAGCGTCAGCTTGTACGGCATCCAGCGCACCCACTGGTTCGAGCCGGAGGTGTCGACGTGGATGTTGGGGCAGCCCCAGGCGGCGAAGAGCAGGTCCTGCACGTGCTGGACGCCGAAGTGCGGCACCACCACGGCGAGTTCGGGGAAGCGGCGGGCCATCCGGGCCAGCTCGTCGGGGCCGCCGTACCGGCCGTGGGAGAGGCCGCCGGCGCTGCCGTAGTGACCGATGTGGATCAGCACCGGCACGCCGAGGCGCTGGGCGGTGCCCCAGAGCGGGTCGAGGGCCTCGTCGTCGAGCGGGCCGCGCAGCAGCGGGGCGAAGAGCTTCAGCCCGCGCAGGCCGCGTTCGACCACCGCGCGTTCCAGCTCGGCGGCGGCGTCCGGGCCGTACGGGTCGTGGTGGGCGAAGCCGAGCAGCAGGTCGGGGTGGCGGTCCACCACGTCGGCGACGGTGTCGTTGCCGCCGCCGGTGACGAAGACGGCCCGGCGGATGTCGACCGCGCGCAGCTCCTGCGCCCACCGGTCCGCCTCGTCCTGCCACCGCGGCGCGGGGGGCTCGGGGTCGGGGAAGCCCCACGCCTGCCGCCACTGCGCCGCGTACGGGGCGGAGCCGGCGGCGCGGACGGCGCGCTCGTGCTCGCCGCCGGGGTGCATGCCGGCGGCGTGCTCGCACGCCCGGATCGTCTCGTCGGCGCCGATGCGGAAATGCAGGTGGAAGTCGACGACGTCGAGTCCGCGGTCGACGGTCACGGTGCCTCCTCTGGCTCGGGTCCGCCGGCGGGCGGGGTGCCGGCGGGCGGAACGTCCGTGGGCGGCGGGGCGGCGCCGACCGGGGTGTCGGCGGGCAGCGGGGCGTCGGTGGGCGGGGCGGGAGGCGGGGCGGCCACCCAGGCGGCGACGACCTCCCGCAGCCGCGTCGCGGCCAGCTCCCGGACCCGCCGGCCGGTCTCCTCGCCGGCCAGCGAGACGTGCCCCGACCAGCCCTGCCACGGGTCGGGGCGGGACTCCACCAGCACGTACGGGTGGGTCACCGGCAGCTTCGGCCTCGGCGGCAGGTCGGCGACCGCGTCGAGGCGCACCGCGCCGGGGTCGAAGCCGAGCACCCCGTCGGTCTCGTACGCCCCGCCGTGGCCGCGCGCCGGCAGCGGCCCGTACAGCTCGGCGGTCTCGGCCGGGGTCACGAGCTGGAACCAGTTGACCAGCAGCAGGCTGGCCGTGCGCCGCCCGGAGACCCACTCCATGGCGGCCCGGACGGTGGACATGTTGGCGTCGTGCCCGTTGACGATCAGCAGCCGGGGGAACCCGGCCGCCACGATGCCCTCGATCACGTCGGCCAGGTAGCCGACCGCGATCTCCGGCCGGATCGCCACGGTGCCGGGCCACGGCCGGGTCTGGCCGGGGCAC
The DNA here is from genome assembly GCF_055586845.1 of Micromonospora sp. NPDC049139. Lineage (NCBI taxonomy): Bacteria > Bacillati > Actinomycetota > Actinomycetes > Micromonosporales > Micromonosporaceae > Micromonospora > Micromonospora sp. NPDC049139. The sequence continues at coordinate 403,277 of NZ_JBVJHK010000001.1, forward strand.
GCGGCGTACGGCACGGCGGGGAAGAGCACCCCGCGCGGACCCGCCGTCGTGCCGGGTGCGCCGGCCGGGGTCGCGGCGGCACCCGGGGTCCCGTCGCCGGCGCCGGGGACCGCGCTCTCGGCGGCGAAGCCCTGGGCGAGGATCAGGTCGGTGCCGAGCGGCAGGTGCGGGCCGTGCCACTCGACCGCGCCGACCGGCAGCACCGCGAAGTCCGCCGCCTCGGCCACCGCCGCCAGTTCCCCGCCGGGGATCCGGGCGGCGGGGACCAGCCCGCCGCCCGCCGGCCAGGCCTCGCTCACGCCGTCCACCGCGCCGCCTCGCGGCTGGAGCGCCGGCCGCCCTCCAGCCGGCCGGAGACCACCATCACCACGAAGATCAGGACCACCTGGAGCATGCCGTACGCGGCGGCGGTGCCGACCTCGAACGAGTACATCCGGTTGTTGATCTCCACGGAGATCGGCGCGGTGTCGGAGGTGTAGATGAGCACCGAGGCGACGAACTCGCCGACGCCGTGCACGAAGGCGAGCAGCGCGCCGGCCACCACGCCGGGCAGCATCAGCCGCAGGGTGACCGTGCCGAACGCCCGCCACCAGGACGCGCCCAGGTTGCGCGCGGCCTCCTCCAGCGACGGGTCGATCTGCGCCAGGGTGGCCGAGCTGGACCGGAACACCAGCGGCAGGAACCGCACGAAGTACGCCAGCGGCATGATCCAGAAGGTGCCGATCAGCACCTGCCCGAAGCTGAACGCGTTGCCGGTGCTGAACGCCGAGATCAGGTTGATCGCCACCACCGTGCCGGGCAGCGCCCAGGCCAGCATGACCGCCACGTCCAGCAGGCCCCGGCCGCGGAAGTCCAGCCGCCGCACCGCGTACGCGATGAGCACGCCGACCACGACGCAGCCGACGGTCGCGATCAGGCTCATCTGCAGCGAGTTGAGGATCGGCTGGAACGCCTCGGGGTCGGAGAAGATGGTGACGAAGTTCTGCGTGGTGTAGGCGGCCGGGATCACCTCGGTGGTCCAGGAGCCGTCGGCGGAGAACGCCACCAGGGCGATGGTCGCCACGGGGGCGAGCAGCACGGCGGTGGCCAGGATCGACGCGACCAGGGCCAGCCACTTGCCGAACGGGTTGGTGATCTCCCGCCGGTGCGCGGCGACCCCCTTCGACTGGGACCGGTAGCTGCGCCGCCCCTCGTACCAGCGCATGCCGAGCAGGAACAGCACCGACACCACGCCGAGCACCGAGGCGTACGTGGAGGCCATCGGCAGGTCGCCGTTGGTGCGGTTGATGTAGATCTGCATGGTCATGGTCTGGTCCACCCCGAACAGCAGCGGGGCGGTGTACGAGGCCAGCGAGGTCATGAAGACCAGCAGCGAGGCGGAGACCAGCGCCGGGGTGAGCATCGGCAGCAGCACCGTGCGCCACACCCGGACCCGACCGGCCCCCAGGTTGTACGCGGCCTCCTCCACCGAGGGGTCCATTCCGCCGAGCGCGGCGGAGGCGGACAGGTAGAAGTACGGGTACATGGTGAAGGTGTGCACCACCAGCACCCCGGCGATGCCGCTGAACGGCAGTACGGGGTTCTCGGTGCCGAAGAGCTGCTGGAGCCCGCGCGGGAGGATGCCCGTCTCGCTGTAGAGCAGCTGGAACGAGATCGCCCCGATCAGCGGCGGCAGGGCCGCCGGCACCAGGATGATCGCCTCGATCAGCCGGCGGCCGGGGAACGAGAACCGCTTGAGCAGGAAGGCCATCGCCACGCCGACGATGCCGCAGAGCAGCACACTGGCCGCGGAGATGATCAGCGAGGTGACCAGGGACGAGCGGGCCACCCCGTCGCCGGAGAGGAAGGCGCCGTAGTTCTCCACCCCGTCCACGCCGACGCTCTCGGCGAAGGTGGCGAACATCGGCTGCACCACGTACCCGAAGAGGATCAGCGCGAGCGGGAAGACCAGGACGTACGGGAACCAGCGGGAGCCGGTGCCGCCGGCGAACCGGTCGGCGAGCCGGCGGCGCGGCGCGCGCGGCGGCGTCGGCTCCTGGGTGACCGGGGCGACGGTGGCCGGGCTGGGGGTGGCGGGAATGGTGCTCACGGGCGCACCACCCACATCCGCTCGCGGTTGAGCCGCAGCCCGACCTGGTCGCCGGCGGCGATCCCGTCCGGCACGTCGATCGCGGCGACCTGCACCGACTCGCCGGCCACGTCGACCACGAGGTTGGTGGCCATCCCGGTGAACTCCACCTCGGTGACCCGGCCGGGCAGCGCGTCCGCGTCGGTGGCCGAGGTGAGGCCGATGTGCTCGGGGCGGACCGACACCAGCGCGGTGTCGCCCTGGCGCAGGCCGTGCCCGGTCGGGGCGGGGACGGCGATCTCGCCGCCGGCGGGCAGCTTCACCGTGACGGCCTGCTCGGAAGCGCCGGCCACCGGCAGGGAGAGCACGTTGCTGCGGCCGATGAAGCGGGCCACGAAGCTGGTCGCCGGGCGGTGGTAGATCTCCTGCGGGGCGCCGATCTGCTGCACCCGGCCGGACTGCATCACCGCGATCCGGTCCGACATGGCCATCGCCTCGGCCTGGTCGTGGGTGACGTAGATGGAGGTGGTGCCGGCCTCGCGCTGGATGCGGCGGATCTCCACCCGGGTCTCCTCGCGCAGCTTGGCGTCGAGGTTGGACAACGGCTCGTCGAGCAGCAGGGTGCGCGGCCGGATCACCAGGGCCCGGGCCAGGGCGACGCGCTGCTGCTGGCCGCCGGAGAGCTCGTCGATGCGGCGGTCGCCGTAGCCGGCGAGGTGCACCTGACCGAGCGCCTCCTCGACCCGGCGCCGCGACTCGGCCCGGCCGACCTTGCGGATCTTGAGTCCGTACGCGACGTTCTGCGCCACGCTCATGTGCGGGAAGAGCGCGTAGTTCTGGAACACCATGCCGGTGTCGCGCTTGTTCGGCGGTCGGCGGGTGACGTCCTCCGCGCCGAACCGGATCCGGCCGGAGGTGGGGAAGTAGAACCCGGCCACCATGCGCAGGGTCGTGGTCTTGCCGCAGCCGCTCGGGCCGAGCAGCGTGAAGAACTCCCCGGCGGCGATGGTGATGTCGACGTCGTCCACGGCCGCGGTGTCGCCGCCGCGCGCGAAGCGCTTGCTCACCGACTCCAGCGTGACATCGATCATGAGGTCCTCTCCTTCGTGCGGTACCGGACCTGTCGGTCGTGGGATGGGGGGCGGGAGACGGGAAGGGCACCTTCCTGACGCCTCCGGCGGAGAGGGGCTCCCCTCTCACACCTGCCGGCGCCCCGGGGGCGGGCGGCGGGGCGCCGGGGACGGGACGGGCCCGCCCCCGGCGCCCGGGCGATCAGCCCTTGTTCTTGATCTGGCTGTTCCAGTGGTTGATCCACTCGGTCTCGTTCTTGCCGATCACGTTCCAGTCGACGTCCAGCGGCTTGAGCTGGAGCTGGGCCAGCCACTCCGGCTTCTCGGCGATGTCCACGGCCGGGATCTGGTAGTAGTCCTTGGCCAGGTCGGCGCGGAGCTTGTCGTCGAAGAGGAACTCGATGAACTTCTGCGCGCCCTCGCTGTTGCCGCCCTTGACCGCGGCCAGGCCGTCGACCAGCACCGGGGCGCCGGAAGCCGGCATGACGTAGCCGAACGGCATGTTCGACTGGTGGGCCTGCAGCAGGATGTCCTGCAGGTTCCAGGCGCTGAGCGTGCCCTGCTGGCGGGACAGCTTCAGGTAGAGGTCGGTCGGGTTGGCCGCGTACGCGCCGGTGTTGGCGTCGAGCTTCTTGAGCCAGTCGTAGCCGGGCTGCGGGTTGCTGCCGTCCGCGGACTGGCGCACGATCATCGCGGCGTAGATCGACCGCATGGTGCCGGACGCGGCCACGTCCCGGATGATGATCTTGTCCTTCCACTCCGGCTTGAGCAGGTCGTCCCAGTCCTTCGGGGCCTGCTCCGGGGTGAGGGCCTTGTTGTTGTACATGATGACCTCGGGCAGCAGGATCTCCCCGAACCAGCGGCCCTCGGCGTCCTTGTACTTGGCGTCCATCTTGCTGGCGAAGGCCGGCTGCCAGGAGGTCAGCAGGTCCTCGGACGCGCCGGCCGCGAGGCCCTGCTGGGTGCCGCCCCACCAGACGTCGGCCTGCGGGTTGGCCTTCTCGGCCCGCACCCGCTCCAGGATCTCCTGGGCGCCGAGGTTGAGGATCTCGACCTTGCCCTTGTACTCGGGGTACTTGGCGGTGAACTGGTCCACGACGTAGTCGGAGACCTTCTTGTCGCGGGCGGTGTAGATGGTCAGCTTCTCGGCGCTGCCGCCGCTGGCCGTGTCGTCACCGCCGCCGCCACAGGCGGTGCCGGCGGCGAGCACGGTGGCGAGCGCGCCGGCGAGGAGAAGGCGACGTTTCATGGGGTACCTCCGAGGGTGAGGGGAACTACGTTGTTCGGGGTGTGAGGTCAGGGGGTCGGCAGCAGGGTGGGCAGGCCCGCGGCGGCCGCGGAGAGGGCGTAGCTGACGGCGCCGTGCAGCACCGCCCGGTCGCCGAGCACCGCCCGGCGGACGTCGGTGGCGCTCGGCGCGGCGGCGCTGACGAGCGCCTGGAGCCGGTCGACGGCGGCGTCGTCGAGCTGGGCGGCGGCGCCGCTGAGCAGCACCCGCCCGGGGTCGACGACGCAGACGCAGGAGACGATCAGCCGGGACCAGGCCGCGAGCAGCTCGTCGAGGTACGCGGCGGCCCGCCCGTCGGTGGCGGCCAGCTCCACCAGGGCGGCCACGGGCGAGTCCGGGCGCCGCCCGGGCGCCAGCGCCACCACCCGCTCGGCGATGGCGTTCTCCGACCAGCGGGCCTCGAACGGGCCGATCCCGTCGTGGCCCCGGTCGGCCGGGTCCAGCGGCAGGAAGCCGACCTCGCCGGCGGCCCCGCCGGCGCCCCGGCGGACCTGCCCGTCAAGCACGAGGCCGGCGCCGATGCCGTCGGCGACGTGCAGCAGCAGCAGGTCGGCGACGTCGCTGCCGGCGCCGACCGCGTGCTCACCGGCGGCCATCAGGTTCACGTCGTTGTCCACCAGCACGGGCACCCCGAGCCGGCGTTGCACCGACTCCCCCACCGGCCGCGCCTCGACGAGGCCGACCGAGGGGGCCAGGCGGACGGCGCCGCCGGTGGAGATGCCGGGCGCGGCGACGGCCACCCCGCGCAGCGCCGGCAGGCCGTCGCCGACCAGCTCGGGCACCGAGCGGCAGATGGTGTCGACGATGTCGCCGGCGAGTCGCACGGCACGGTGGGCGATCACGGTCCCGTCGCTGTCGGCGATCTCGCAGCTGAGCCGGGACGGCTCCAGCGAGACCGCGGCGACCAGCTCGGCCCGGGGGTTGAACTCCAGCATCGCCCGGGGACGGCCGGCGCGCGACGCGCCGGGACCACGCTCGATGAGGTAACCCTCGGCGATCAGCTCCCGCACGAGCGGGGTGAGCGTGGCGGGGCTCAGGCCGGTGAGCTCGGTCAGCTCGGCGCGGGAGAGCACCCGCACCTGGCGGGCGGTGGAGATCACGGAAAGCCGCTTGATCTCCTTCGACCGCTCCCGGCTCACCGGGCTCGTCGGTGGCGTCACCACGTCAGTCACACTTCCTTCCTACGGCGAACGAACTATTGAGTCAAGTAACGAAACCGTCTCGTTACCTTGTGGCCACCTTCACGAGCAGCAGAAACGCCCTTCGCGGGGTCCGCCGGGGCCGAGCACGCGCGCCGCCGACCGAGGCATGGAAGACCGCCTGACCCCTTGTTTGTTTCTTTCGCAAAGAAAGAAAGACCTTGCAAAGCATTGACGGGCCGCCGCGCCGGTCCCTAGCGTCACCGGGCGAAGGCCTTCCAGTGTGTACGGATCTCCGTGCCGCTGCGTACCCCGGTGCCGGGGCGCCCCCTCGCGCCCCGCACCCCTCACCCCCACCGCCGCCGTCTCGCCGTCCGACCACGACCCCGCGTCCGCGCCACCGCGCGCCCGACGTCGGTGGCCGCTGCGCGGACCTCGCGTGTCGCGAAAGGACCTGCATGCGACTCAAGTCGTTCCTGCTACCCACGGCGCTCGCCCTGGCCCTGTCCGGGGCGCCCGCCGCCGCCCTAGCCGCCCCCACCGACGCCCGGCCGACCGACACCGTCGACCTGGACGTCCTCTTCGTCAGCGCCCACCCCGACGACGAGGCCGGCAGCCTCGCCACCCTCGGCCAGTGGAAGGAGAAGCACGGCGCCAAGGCGGGCGTCGTGACCATCACCCGCGGCGAGGGCGGCGGCAACGCCGTCGGCCTCGAGGAGGGCCCGCCGCTGGGCATCATCCGCGAGCGCGAGGAGCGCACCGCGATCGGCCGGGCCGGCGTGGAGAACCTGTACAACCTCGACCGCGTCGACTTCTGGTACACCGCCTCCGCGCCGCTGTCCGAGCAGATCTGGGGGCACGACGACACCCTGGCCCAGATCGTCCGGGTGATCCGGCAGACCCGGCCCGAGATCGTCATGACGATGAACCCGTCGCCGACGCCCGGCAACCACGGCAACCACCAGCAGGCCGCCCGGTTCGCCGCCGAGGCGTTCCACGCCGCCGCCGACCCGGCCGCCTTCCCCGAGCAGCTCACCCAGGAGGGCCTGAAGCCGTTCCGGGCAGCGAAGTTCCTGCGTACCGGCGGGACCGGCAGCTCGGCAACCGGGGCGCAGTGCGCGTCCAGCTTCGTGCCGACCGTCCCGACCGACCAGGTGTTCGGCGTCTGGGAGGGCACCCCGAGCGCCGACGGCAGGACCTGGGCCGAGATCGAGGTCGACGCCCGCCGGGACTACGTCACCCAGGGCTGGGCCGGCACCGCCGCCGCCCCCACCGACCCCGCGAAGATCCGCTGCGACTTCTACACCCTGGTCGACAGCCGCGTCCCATACGACCCGGCGGACACCTCGCCGGAGGCCATCCTGCGCGGCTCGGTGCTGCCGACGACGGCCGGCGGGCTTCCCCAGGGCACCGAGCTCTACCTGACCGCCGACCGGTTCGATCTCGCCCCCGGCGAGACCGTCGAGGTCACCGCGCACGTCCGCGCCCCGCACAACCGGGCGCTCACCGCGCCGCGGGTCTCCCTGCGGCTGCCGCAGGGCTGGACCGCCACCGGCTCCGGCGCGCTGCCCGGCGCCGTCCCCGCCGGCACGGAGCGGACCGTCGCCTTCACCGTGACCGTTCCCGCCGGCGCCGACACCAACGAGCAGCACCTCGTCGGCGCGAGCCTGACCACCGGCCAGGGCACCGGCCGCACCGACCGCGCGGTCCGGGTGGTCGCCGACGTGCGCGGCACCCTGGAGCCACTGCCCGAGGTCGGGCTGTTCCGCACCTGGGCCGGCGACAGCGGCTACCCGCAGCTGGACACCCTGATCAAGCCGGTCCTCACCGTCGGCTCCGGCAAGAGCCGGACCGTCCGGGTCGACCTGCGCAACCACGGCGAGGCCCCCCAGGGCGGCACCGTCACCCTCGGCCTGCCGGCCGGCTTCACCGCCGACGCGGTGACCAAGAGCTACGCCGAGCTGGCGCCGGGCGCGACCGGGGCGGTCACCTTCACCGTCACCAACAGCGACGCCACCCTGCCGACCGCCAACGAGGGCGGCGACGGCGGCGACTACGGCATCACCATCACCACCACCAGCGCCGCCGGCAGCACCGTCGAGACCGGCGCACTGGAGATCGTGCCGACCAGCGAGGTGCCGCACGCCGGGCACGACCACGCCGTCGACGGGGTGGCCTCCCCGGACGAGTACCCCGGCGAGGCGCTGGACCTGTCCCGGATCTGGGAGGGGCAGGCCACCACGCCGCAGGACGCCTCGGCCACGGGTCGCGTCGCCTGGACCGAGGACGCGCTGAAGGTGTTCGTCCAGGTCACCGACGACGTGCTCGGCAAGAAGGTGGTGCCGCAGGACTGCAAGCGGCAGCGGCGTACCGACAGCGTCGAGATCATCGTCGACCCGAAGGGCAACTCGACGGACACCTCGACGGTGTTCAAGGCCGGCATCTTCCCGGTCACCGACGACCCCGCGGGCGGCGACCCGCCGTGCTGGCAGCGCGACGCCGACAACCGGCAGGGCCCGGGCGCCACGACCGCGCCGGGAATGACGGTGGTCAGCAAGGTCACCGCGCCGTACGCCGGCTACACCATCGAGGCGAGCATCCCGTTCGCGGTGCTGCCCGACGCCGTCGACCCGGCCCGGATGGGCTTCAACGTGCTGGTCTACGACTCGGACACCCAGGACCTGACCTCCCAGTCCCGGCTGGGCTGGTCCACCTTCACCGGCGTCCGTGCCGACCCGTACCGCTACGGCCTGGTGACCCTGCCCGGGTACACCCCGGCCCAGCGGCAGCCCAGCGCCCCGGTGTTCCCGGACACCGCCGCCCGCAGCGTGCACAGCCCGCAGACCATCGCGCAGTCCGCGGTCGACGGCGTCGCGCCGGCCGCCGTGGCCCGACTTCCCGAGCGGGCGCTGCGGCTGACCGGCCAGCGCCAGGTGGCCGGCGGGGTGCAGGTGACGGTCCTCGCCGACCGCGCGGGCACCGCGTACCTGCACGCCTGGGACGGTGACCGTTCGCTCGGTGAACGGTCCGTGCAGCTGAGCCCCGGCGACCCGGTGACCGTGCTGGTCCCGGTCACCGGCGGCACGGCCGACGGCCTGCTGGCCGCGTTCGAGGCCGGCGGCGCCGCGCTGGCCCGCCACGTTCCGCTGGCCTGACCGGCGACGGCCCGGCCCCGGTCATCCCATGGGATGACCGGGGCCGGGCCCGCCCGGCGGGTCCCCCGCGCCCGACGGACACCGGCCGCCGGGCCGTGCCGGTACGCGGTGGGCCGGCTCGCGGATCCACTGCTGCGTTCCCCGCACGCCGCCGGGGACATCGTTGCGGACGTGCGCGAACGCGGCGGGTGTCCCGGGTGCCGACCGGCCGGCCGCGGGTCCGGCCGGGTCATCGACCGGACCGGGACACCTCGCCGGCCGCCGAGCCGTCCCCGGCCGTCGACCGACCCGGTCTACCGCACGTTGCGCCAGAGCAGGACCAGGCCGAAGACCGCCCCGAACGTGACGATCACGGCTTTGAGGGGGGCAGCGGGGAGCCTGCGGAGCAGCCGCGCCCCGACGTAGCCGCCGACGACGGTCGCCGGGACCAGGATGGCCGCCCCCGCCCAGTTGACGGTGCCGAAGAAGACGTAGAGCGCCACCGCCGTGAACGAGATGACGGCCGACAGCAGGTTCTTCAGGGCGACCGTCCTGGTGAGCGGCTCGTGCTGCAGGAGAGCCAGGCTGGCGACCAGCACGATGCCGAACCCCGCGCCGATGTAGCCGCCGTAGACCCCGCCCAGGGCGACCAACGCCTGCAGCGTCGCCGGGTGTTTCTGTCGGCCACGCAGTGCGGAGCGCCTGACCAGCTCGTTCAGGCGGCCCTGAAGGCCGAGGACCGCGGAGGCGGCGAGCACCAGGAACGGCACGATCATGTCGAAGACGCGGCTGGGCGTCAGCAGCAGCAGCGCCGACCCGGCGACCCCGCCGAGCACGGCGGCGGGCAGGATCCGCCTGGTGTCTCGCCGGGGTGGCAGGTCCCGGTAGCCGCCCACGACGCTGGCCACGTTCCCGGGGAACACCGCGACCGTGCTGGTCAGCTTGGCGGTCAGCGGCGGTATGCCGGTGCCGAGCAGCGCCGAGAAGGCGATGAGGGAGCCGCCGCCCGCGACCGCGTTGAAGGCGCCCGTGGCGACACCGGCGGCGAGGAGCAGCGTTGCCTCGATGGGATCCATCGAGTCCCAGGCTAGTGGCGTCGCCCGCCGGTAGGGCCGGGGTCCGCCGGCCCGAGCCGGCGCGCCGCGACGCGGACGGCCTGACGGTGGCCGGCGGCGTGGCGGCGTCGAGGAGGCCGGGGTGGCAGCAGCGGCGGTTGGCGGTGGGGGAATTCACCTCTTTCGGGTGAGGCGGAAGCCGCGATTCGCGGGAATGGTGGCCCTGAGGAGGTGGCGCGATGGGGAATGCCACCCAGGATTTCTTCCGCAGCCTGGCGCAGCGTGGACACGACCGCCGTCTGACGGCGATCGACGAGGGCAGTGTCCGCTTCGAGATCAGCCGGGACGGGCGGGTCGACCGCTGGCTCGTCTCCATCGACAAGGGCGACATCAGGGTCTCGGAGCAGGCGACCGGCGGGGACGCGGTCGTCCAGGCGGACGGGGCGGTGTTCGACCGGATCGCCAGCGGCGAGGCGTACTTCCTGACCACCGTCCTGCGCGGCGAGGCGACCGTGGCGGGCAGCCCCCGGCTCTTCGCGAGCCTCCGTAGGTTGTTCCCGCCGCCACCCAGTTCGGCGGGGACGGAGCACCGAGGAGGTGACCATGAGTGAGAACCAGGTGGGCATCCTGGACGGCACCACCTTCATGGTGTGTAACCGCTCGGGCGACATCATCCCGTCACCCGACGCTCCCATGGGCCTGTTCGCCCACGACACCCGGCTGCTGTCGAAGTGGGTGCTGACGGTGAACGGGGAACGGCTGACCACCCTTTCCATCGACGACATCCACTACTTCGAGAACCGGTTCTTCCAGGTTCCCGGGCGTCAGGACGTCTACGTCAACAGCACTGTGGGGGTGCGTCGGCTGCACAGCCTGGACAGCGGCCTCCACGAGGACCTGACCGTCATCAACTACGCCAAAGAACCGGCCGACGTGACCCTCAGGATCGAGGCGGACGCCGACTTCGCGGACCTCTTCGAGGTCAAGGACGCGGCGGTGAGGAAGAAGGGCCGACACTACCGGCGGGTCGACGACGGGCGCCTCGTCCTCGGTTACGAACGGGAGCGGTTCCGACGGGAGACGATCATCACCGCGTCGGCGCCGGCCGCGTGGGACGACAACGGCCTGACGTTCGAGGTCCACCTCGAACCTCGCAGCCGATGGACCGTCAGACTCAGCGCCCTGCCGGACCTCCCGATGCCCAGAGGGCTGGAGCGCCTCGTGATCCCAGGGCGGGCAGCAGGCAAGGGCAGGGACAAGGCACAGGATCTCCTGGAGTGGTTGGACAACGCGCCGCGCCTGGAATCCGGCTGGGAGCCGCTGAGCGGCACGTACCGGCAGAGCCTGATCGACCTGGCCGCGCTGCGCTTCAGTCCCTTCCTCGCCGACGACAAGAGGGTCCCCGCCGCCGGCCTGCCCTGGTTCATGGCCATGTTCGGTCGGGACAGCATCTTCACCAGTCTGCAGGCGTTGCCGTTCACACCCGAACTCGCCGCCACCACCCTCCGGGTGCTCGCGCTCCGGCAGGGCAGCCGCGTCGACGACTTCCGGGAGGAGGAGCCCGGCCGGATCCTGCACGAGATGCGGTACGGCGAGATGAGCATCTTCGAGGAGACGCCACACACGCCCTACTTCGGCAGCGCCGACTCCACTCCCCTGTTCCTCGTGCTGCTCGACGAGTACGAGCGGTGGACCGGCGACGTCGACCTCGTGCGCTCGGTCGAGCACGAGGCGCGCGCGGCGATCGACTGGATCAACAACTACGCCGACCTGACCGGCATGGGCTACATCTCCTACGAGCGGCGAAACACCAGGAACGGTCTGGAGAACCAGTGCTGGAAGGACTCCTGGGACAGCATCTGCTACCGCGACGGTCGGCTGCCGGGCTTCCCCCGCGCGACCTGCGAGCTGCAGGGGTACGCGTACGACGCGAAGATGCGTACCGCGCGGCTCGCCCGCACCGTCTGGAACGACCCGCCGTACGCGGACCGACTGGAGCAGGAGGCCGCCGACCTCAAGGAGCGCTTCAACCGCGACTTCTGGGTGGCGGACGGCGAGTACATGGCGCTCGCCCTCGACGGCGACGGCCGCCAGGTGGACGCCCTGTCCTCCAACATCGGGCACCTGCTGTGGAGCGGCATCGTCGAGAAGCCGAAGGCGGAGGCCCTGGTGCGGCACCTGATGTCGCCCGCCCTGTTCAGCGGCTGGGGTGTCCGCACGCTGGCCGAGGGCCAGGGCCGCTACAACCCCATCGGCTACCACGTGGGCACCATCTGGCCGTTCGACAACTCCTTCATCGCCTGGGGGCTGCGGCGTTACGGGTACGCCGACGAGGCGGCGCGGATCGCCGCCGGGATCCTGGACGCCGCCGTCTTCTACGACGGCCGGCTGCCCGAAGCCTTCTCCGGATCCTTCCGCGCCGACACCAGGTATCCGGTCAACTATCCCACCGCCTGCAGCCCTCAGGCGTGGTCGGCCGGAGCGACCCTGCTCCTGCTGAGGACGATGCTCGGGCTCCACCCGGTGGGCGAAGACCTCGTCGTCAGGCCCGCCCTTCCCGCTAACCTCGACTTCGTGGCGTTGCACGGCATCCCCGGCCGGTGGGGGCGGTTCGACGCCTACGGCAGGGGGCCGGCCGCCGCAGGCAGGCAGGGCTACCAGGCGGCACCGCAGCAACTCTCCGCCCTGTGACGGGAGGAACAATGCGAGAGATCGACCCGGCGCGCACCGCGGTGGTCGGCGTCCACTGGCAGCACGAGGTCGTCAGCCCCGACGGGCTGTTCGGTCCCTTCTTCGCCGAGCAGGTCGCCCGCCACCGCGTCGCCTCGTACGCCGCCCAGGTCGCCGGGGCGGTACGCGCCAGCGGCGGGCTGGTCGTCTACACGCGGGTCGCCCACCGGCCCGGCTACCCCGACCTCATCCCCAACACGCCCAGCTTCGCCATGATCCCCGAGCGGCAGGCATTCCTGGAGGGCGCGCCGAAGTCCCGCATCATCGACGAGGTCGCGCCGGAGGCGGGCGACGTCGTCATCACCCACGTGCGGCTCACCGGCTTCTTCGGTACCGAACTCGACACGGTGCTGCGGCGCAGACAGGTCGAGACAATCCTGTTCACCGGCGTCGCCACCAACCTGTCCGTGGCGGGAACCGCCTTCGAGGCGGTCAACCACGGGTACCGACCCGTGATCGTCTCCGACGCCTGCACGGCCGCGACCGACGAGGCCCACCGGGCGAGCCTGGAGACGTGGGGCCAGCTCGGCGAGGTGGTCACGACCGCCGAGGTCGTCGAGCGGCTGTCGCGATGAGTCGCCCCTCGATCCGAGCTGGCTGCGTCGCGGTCTGGTCCGGCTGGTTCCGAGGTCACGGGCTCTGCTGACGTCGGTCTCGCTCTCGGTCCGGTACGGCCGGCGCGGTTGCCGTACTTCGCTGCCGTCCCGCCACCCCCGGCCCCGACGGCCCATCCGGCGGCGGTTACGGTGCTCCGGTGCGCAGGGTGCTGGTGAGCGGCTGTCTGGGGGGCAGTCCGGTCCGGTTCAACGCGACCGGGGTGGATGTCTGCTCGCCGATCTGGGACCGCTGGGCCGCCGAGGGTCGCCTGGTGTCGTTCTGTCCCGAACTGTCGGTGGGGTTGCCGGTGCCCCGGCCACCGGCCGAAATCGTCGGCGGCGTCGCGGCGGAGGTGCTCGACGGTGACGGCAGGGTGCGGGAGGTGACCGGGCGGGACGTCACAGACCTGTTCCGGGTGGCGGCGCGACGGGCCGTCGACCGGGCCCGGGCGGCCGGGGTGGTCCTCGCCGTTCTGGTGGACCGCAGTCCGACGTGCGGCACCAGCCAGGTGCACGACGGGTCGTTCACGGGCCGCACGATCCCCGGGCGCGGTCTGGCCGCCGAACTGCTGGTCCGCGCCGGGATCCCCGTCTTCCATCAAGGCCAGCTCACGCAGGCCGCCGCCCTGTTGGATGGGCTCGACCGGGACGGCTAGCCATCGGCCTTCTCCCACGCGGGAAACGGCGTTTGAGCTGCCTGGAGCTGAGCCATTTGAATGCCTGCCTCCCTCGATGCGAAGGAGGCGAAGAGGTCCCGCCGCCCGCTCCCGGTCGGGGTTGCGGGCGGCCGGCACGATGGCCGGGTGCGTACCGCGATCACACCGCGACGGTCCCCGGCCTGGGTGACCGCCGGCTGCGTGCTGCTGCTGGTGGTCGGCGGCGCGCTGCTCTGGCTGCCGTTCCACACCCAGTACGCGCTCGACGACTGGAAGACCGACCTGCGGGCGCAGGGTGTGCCGGCGCGGGCACTCGTCTACGACCGCGTGTCCAAGCGTGGCGGCACGTCGACCACGATGCACGTCCGGTACGAGCTGTCCGGCCGGACGTACACGCGGGAGGTCGCCTGCTTCGAGGTGTGCCGGTCCATCGGCGACGAGGTGCCGATCTGGGTCAACCGGCGCGATCCGAGCGACTTCGTCACCGACTTCGACCAGCTCAGCGGGCACCGGGGCCGCGTACAGGGAGGGCTGGGCGCCGTCGGGTTCGGGATCCTGGTCGTGGCGGTCCCCCTGACGCTGTCCCGCGCCCCGTTCGGGCGCTGGTTCCCCCGGCGTACGCCGCGGCGGTCGTCGGCCGCCCCGAAGCGGGACGGTGCCGCGTTCACAAGCCGTTCCAAGCACAAGCGCGGCGGCCGCTGACCTTCCGCCGTTCGGGCGGCAATTGCGGTTGGCTCACCTGTACGGGGTGGGTACCGTGGTCCGGCACCTCCCGGTGCGCAGGCAACGGCTACTTCCGCTTCCCACGGGGAGACGCGGGTTCGAATCCCGCCGCCGCCGATGCGCGGTGTCGACCAGCGGCCCAGGTCACCTTGGCCCGCGAGGGCCGGTCTCCGTTGCCGCTTCGACCTCGGGAGGCGCGTTCACGCCGCTTACCCGGTGCGATGGGGACGGTTACTTCTGGTAGAGGGCCCACAAAGAAGGGCCTTGCGGTTCGAACCCGCACACGCCGTGTCCGACCTCGATCTCGGGTGAGCGGCGTGAACGCCTACGGACGCGAAACCCCTTGCCGCTCCGGCGCCTCAGCCTGTACGTTCTCGTCGCACGTCCCGGTGCGAAGGTGACGGATACTTCTTTCCCGAACGAGCCCGTCGCCGTTGTCGGTCTCGGGACGTGCTCACGCCGCGTACCCGGTGCGCAGACGACGGATACTTCTAATCTATGGGTCGGGGGTTCGAGTCCCCTCCAGCCGTTGTGCTGGTAGCTCAGTCGGCAGAGCAATAGGCATTCCGTCGTCGACCTTCTGGTCTCGGGTACGCGGCGCGACCGTTCCAGCCACCCACCATCGTGGAACGGCAAACTCCGTTGCCCGGCCGCCGGTGCCGCCGCTACGGTCGGGTCCGCACTTCCCGGTGCGAAGGTGACGGTTACATCTGGAGGGGCGAACGCCCCGGCGAAGGACCCGTCCGTCGCCGGCTCCGATCTCGGGAGGCGCGACCACACCACACCCGGTGCGCAGGCGACGGTTACTTCACGGATCCGCAGGTTGGGGGTTCGAGTCCCCCCACGCCTTCGGGCGGGTAGCTCAATCGGACAGAGCGGCGGACAAGTCCGTCGCCGACTCTGGTCTCGGGTGTGCGTGTGGCCGCGTCCTCTCGTACGAAACATGGGGGACGTGATGGCCAAGTTCAACCTCAAGCTGCGCAGGAACCGGCACGAAGACGACTACGAGGTCGTCACCGCCGAGGGCGCCCCGGGTTTCGCCCGCGAGCCGCGGACGGAACTGTTCCTGCTCGGCGTGTCGAACATGGTCGGCGAGGACACCTTCTACGAGGGCGCCGCCGACCGGGACGCCCGGTTCCGTGAGCTGGTCGCCACCGTCGCCGTCGCCGACCCCGACTGGTTCGCCCGCTTCGTACCGTGGCTGCGCACCGGCGCGATGCTGCGTTCGGCGGCTGTCGTGGCCGCCCTCGAGGGCGCCCGCGCGCAGGTGGCGGCCGGCATTCCCGGATCGCGCTCCATCGTGGACTCGGCGTTGCAGCGCGCGGACGAACCGGGCGAGGCCCTCGCCTACTGGCTGGGTCGCCACGGCCGTGCGCTGCCGAAGCCGGTCAAGCGGGGCATCGCCGACGCGGCCGTGCGGCTGTACCACGAGCGGAGCCTGCTCAAGTACGACTCCGACCGCAACGCCGTCCGGTTCGGGGACGTCATCGACCTGACCCACCCGACGGCGAAGGACGAGCGGCAGGGTGACCTGTTCCGGCACGCGCTGGACCGGCGGCACCAGCGGGACAACCCGCTGCCGGCGTCGCTGACCGTGCTGGCGGCGCGGGCCGAGCTCATGGCGTTGCCGGTCGAGCGGCGTCAGGAGATCACCGACCCGGCGGTGCTGGGCGCGGCCGGAATGACGTGGGAGGCCCTCGCCGGCTGGCGGCAGACGGCGATGGACGCCCCGGCCTGGGAGGCGATCATCCCGACGATGGGCTACCTGGCGCTGCTGCGCAACCTGCGCAACTTCGACCAGGCCGGCGTCAGCGACGCCGTCGCCGAGACGGTGGCGGCCAAGCTGTCCGACCCGGGCGAGGTCGCCAGGTCGCGGGTGCTGCCGATGCGTTTCCTGTCGGCCTCCAACGCCGCGCCGAGCCTGCGGTGGGGGTACCCGCTGGAGAAGGCGTTGCAGCACGCGCTGGCGAACGTGCCCGCCCTGGACGGTCGGACGCTGGTCCTGATCGACACGTCGGGCTCGATGAACAGCGCCTTCAGCAAGGACGGCACGCTGCGCTGCTGGGACGCGGCCACCGTGTTCGGCCTGGCGCTGGCCGCCCGCGCGCAGGACGCGACGGTCGTGTCCTTCTCCCACGACGCCCGGGTGTTCCCGGCCGTCGCGGGCGAGTCGGTGCTGGCGGCGGTGCGCCGGTTCAAGGACGGCGGCTATTTCTACGGCGGCGGGACCGAGACCGAGAAGGCGGTGCGCCGGCACTACGCCGGGCACGACCGGGTGGTCATCCTCACCGACGAGCAGGCGCACTGGCACCGTTCGGTGGACGTGACGGCCGCGGTGCCCGGGCAGGTGCCGGTGTACACCTGGAACCTGGCCGGATACCGGGTCGGGCACGCCCCGACGGCCGGGAACCGGCACACGTTCGGCGGCCTGTCCGACGCGGCGTTCGCGATGATCCCGCTCATCGAGGCGGGGTCCCGCGGGCATTGGCCCTTCTGATCGCGCCACGGCGTCGGCCTCCCACCGGAGGCCGACGCCGCCGCTGATCTCGCCGTTGCCGCGCGGCACTCCCCGGGAGCGGGCCCACGACCGAGTGTCCGTGTCGGACACGGGCCGCTGGTTGAACATCAGCGCGGCGGTAGCAGAACGCGCTGACCGGATCGAAGCCACTGAGCAGGGGACCTTCGACTAGCCCCCGGCTGTCGCACGCTCCGTCAACCGACCCGTCTGCCGCCGCGCCAGCTCGGCGTACCGGCCGCCCAGTGTCATCAGCTCCTCGTGGGTGCCGCGCTCGACGATCTCGCCCTGATGCAGCACGACGATCTGGTCGGCGTCGCTGACCGTGCTGATCCGGTGTGCGATCACGATCCGGGTGCAGCCGAGCGCCGACAGTTCGGCGGCGATCGCCGCCTCGGTCAGGGTGTCCAGGTGGCTGGTCGCCTCGTCGAGCAGGAGCACGTTCGTCCTGGCCAGCAACGCCCGGGCGATCGCCAGCCGCTGCCGCTGGCCACCGGAGAGCGCGCCGCCGCCCTCACCGACGCCGGTGCTCAGGCCCATCGGCATGCGCTCCAGATCCGGCAGGAACTGCACCTTGCGCAACGCCTCGCGCAGCTCGTCGTCGGTGACGTCGAGCCGGCCGAGCGTCAGGTTGTCGCGGATGGAACCGCCGAAGATGTACGGGAACTGGGTGACCACGCCGAAGCGCTGGCGTAGCGGCTCCAGGTCGTACTCGTCGAGGGGCCGCCCGTCCACCAGGACGCTCCCGGCGCTCGCCCGCAGCAGCCCGGTGAGCAGCCGCACCAGGGTGGTCTTGCCGGAGCCGGTGGACCCGACGACCGCCACCTTCGACCCGGCCGCGACCCGCAGGTCGATGTTCTTGAGCACCAGCGGTGTGCCGAGGTCGTACCGGAAGTCGACCCCGCGCAGCTCGATCTCGCCGCGCAGCTCGACCGGCTGGTGGGCCTGCGGGCACGCCCGTTCCGGTTCCTCGTCCAGCACGTCGTAGATGCGCTCCAGGTGGGACCCGATCGTCTGGAGGTAACGCAACGCACCCATCACCTGCCCGACGGGTGCCAGCAGCAGCCCGGCGACGACGTTCAGGCCGAGCATCGTGCCGAGCGACATCCGGCCGGCCACCACCTGGACGACGCCGAACAGGAGGAGCACCAGCGGCGCCGCGACCTGGAACATCCCCATCGCCGACTCGTTGACGAGGTCCAGCCGCCGCCGCTCGAACCCGGCCCGCACCGACACGGTGAACCGGTCGGCCCACCGGCGCAACGCCCAGTTGGACAGCCCGGAACTCTTCAGGAACTCCGCCCCGGCCAGCGCGTCGATCGCGCTGCTCTGCGCCTTCGCGTCGGCGGCCAGCTCGCGCTGGGCACGCTCGTGGACCAGCCGGATGGTGCTCAGCACGATGCCGAACTGGGCAACCGCCAGGACCGCGACCACCGCCGCGTACGCCGGGCTCAGCGCCACCAGCAGGGCGGTGTAGATGAAGACGAAGACGGTGTCGAGCAGGAGCGTGGCCAGCTGCGAGGTCAGCATGTCCCGCACCGCCATGTTGCTGCTCAGCCGGCCCATCAGGTCGCCCGCGCCGCGGGTCTGGAAGTAGGCGTACGGCAGCCGCATCAGGTGGCCCATGAAACGCTCACCCAGGGTGCCGTCAAGCCGACGTTGGAGCACCAGCAGCGCCAGCCCCCGGGAGAGGGTGGCGAGGGTGTGCGTCACGATGTACGCGCCCACGCCGAGGGCGAAGAGGGACAGGGTGTCCGCCCGCTGCCCGATGAGGACGTCCACGCCGTACTTCGTCGCCCAGGCGGAGGCGAGCCCGAGCACCTGCACCACGGCCGAGAGCGCCACGGCCAACACCATGAGCAGCGGCGCCAGCCGGACCAGGTCGCGGAGGAACCGCAGGGCGAGGTGGTCGCGGATCGGGCGGCGCCGGCGCCGCATCGACTCTTCCGGCGTGAACTCCAGCACGGTGCCGGAGAACTCCGCGAAGAACTCCTCGTGCGTCAGCCGGCGCCGGCCGTGTCCGGGATCCACCATCCGGATCCGGCGCCGCCCGACCTTCTCCAGCACCGTGAAGTGGTCCTCGCCCCAGTGTGCGATGGCGGGCAGGCGGACGCCGGCCAGCCCGGCCTCGTTCACCCGCAGTCCCCGTGCGGCCAGCCCGTACTCGCGGGCCACCTCCAGGATGCGGCGGGCGCTGGTGCCGTCGCGTCCCACCCCGAAGTGGGCGCGCAACTCCCGGACCTCGGTGGCGCGTCCCAGCCCGCCGAGCACCATGGCCAGGCAGCTCGGCCCGCACTCGGTGCTGCTCATCTGGACGATCACCGGTACGCGGGTCACGCTTCCTCCTCGGCGACGGCACGGGCGGCGGTGGCCGGGCCGGGTGGTTGGCGGTCGCGGGGCGCCGCGCCGACCGGCGGAGCCAGCAACAGGACGTTCGGCGTGCGGTCGGGCCGAGCGGCCCGCAGCAGCCCGTAGCCGATGCCGGCGGCACCCATCAGCAGTCCCGGCACGTGCATCCCCTGCGGTACGCCGCAGAGCTCCTCGCCGGCGAGCACCGTCTCGGCGACCGCGCGCGTCGCCCTGCGCGCCGTCGCGACGAGAGTCCCGTCGCCGGTGGCCAGGCCGGCGGTGAGCAGGGCTTCCGCCAGGCCGAGGTCGCCGTGGCACAGGCAGTCGTTGCCGGTGCCGGTGAGCAGCTCGCCCGAGGTGAGGCTGCGCCGCACCGAGGCGACCGCCGCGTCGAGGTCGGCGCGCACCTCGGGGATGGGCACGGTGCCGAGCATGGCCGCGCGGGCCAACGCGACGCCGGCCGCACCGTGACACCACGCGTTCATGAACGTGCCCGGCGGGGTGACGTCACGGTGGTCGGGCCAGTTGCCCGCGGCGGCGTCGTACTGGAGGTGCTCGTACCGCACGGCACGCTCGGCCGCGTCGAGGTAGCGCTGCCCGCCCGTCACCCGGGCGATCTCGGCGAGTGCGTAGGCGATGCCGGACACCCCGTGCGAGAAGCCGAGCAGCGGCGATCGCGCGGGGATCGCGGACGGCCACGCCAACCCGGGGTCGTGGGCCGAGGCGGTGGCGAGCAGGTGGTCGCCGGCCGCCCGCAGCGCCACCGACGTCCGCTCGTCCGGATCGACCGAGTGCAGGGCGCGCAGCGCGAGCGCCGCCCCAGCGGTGCCCGCGACCACGTCGAGGTGGCGGTCGCCGTCGAACCGCCGGAGCAGTTCCGGGACGAGCCGACGTGCCTGGTCCAGCAGCGGTTGCGCTCGCCACAGCGCGCCGAGCTGGGTCAGCGCGTGGACGTAGCCGCCCAGTTCGCTGAAGCCCCCGATGCCAAGCAGGTCACGGTCGGTCTCCGGCCAGTCGAGCAGGGCGTCGACGTGTCCGCTGAGCATCGCGGCGATCGCCTCGGCCGCGGACCGGAACCGCGCCAGGCCGGTCCGCTCGCCGAGTTGGCCGAGGAACACCGCGATCCCGGACAGCCCGCTGTAGCTCTCGAACGCCGTGGGTACGACGCTCCAGTGCCGGTCGGTGACGAGCGCGAGGGTCAGCCACACCGGCCGGGCCGGGTCGCCGAGCGCGGTCTCGAGGAGTCGGTCGCCCAGGCGGACGGCGGCCCGCTCCGCGAGCGCCTGGTCGATCTCCTCGGCCGGCGCCGCGCGCGTCCGGGGTGCGATGGCCCCCTGGCCGTCGCCGAGTTGCAGCGCGGCCAGCGACGCCGACACGGCCCAGCTCTGTTGGCGCAGGTCGGCGGCGGAGAGCCCGGCGATCCGGTCCCGGACGAGGTCCAGTCCCCGGTGGGGGAAGAAGTCGCGTACGACGAGGCCGCGATCGTCGTACAAGTCCCGGGAGTCGGGTCGGGTCCGGAAGAACGGGATGTCCCGCCGGGCGAGCTGCCGGATCTCACTGGCGGCGACGGCTCGGTCAGCGACCAACTCGGGGTGGCGGGTGGCGAGGACCTCGAACAGGCACTCCCGGTCCAGGGCGTCGCCCAGCACCACCGGATGCCAGGATTCGCCGAGGATGCGGCCGTACACCATGGTGGGCAGCACGATGAACCGGATCTCGTCCGCGGCGAACGCGGCAACCGGCCCGTCGGGTGCGACCAGCTCGTCACGGTGCGCGAGCAGCAGCCGGTAGCAGGCTTCGAAGCCGGCGACCAGGTCAGCCTTGTACCGGGCGGGGTCCGCCGCGGTGCCGGCGACCGTGGGCAGGTTGTGCCCGCCGGGCATCTCCATGCGGGCCCGGGTCCGCCGCATCTGGTCGGTGCCGGTGTCCTGCCACCGCGGCACCTTCATCGGGCTCAGTTCTCCTCGCCCGCCGGCCATCCCGGACAGCTCGGTGGTCACCACCGCGTCGCCGTCCTGCTGGATCAGGCGCTGCGGCAGCAGGCCGATCGACAGCACGGACTCATCGATGCGCTGCATCGCCTCGGCGGGCAGCACCAGCGGCCGGGTGTCGGTGGTCGGCCGAGCCTGCTGGAAGATCGCTTCCAGGTCGACGATCACCGGGTGCTCGCCGGCGGCGATGACGTTCTCCAGGTGGATGTCCGAGGCGCGCAGCAGATACAGCAGGCTCAGGTACGCGCCCTGGCGCCAGTAGAAGCGGCGCAGCCCCTCCTCGTCGGCGCAGCTCTCGGGGTGGACGAACTCGACCCAGCCGTACCCCGTCCGCTCCACGATGGCCAGCCGGCGCAGTGAGCAGGCCATCCCCTTGGCGTTGAGCCAGTCGACCAGGGCGTAGAAGTGCGACTCGACGGCGAGCGGGCGCGGCTTGTAGACCACCTTGCCGCCGCCGGCGAAGGTGAGGATCGCGACGCTCCGCCCGCCGCGGTGCGTGTCGCCGGCACCGGTCTGCACCTCCACGAGATCGTCGAGCGAGGCGGCGGTCAGGCCGAACTCCGCGCGCAGCGCCGGCAGATCGGCCAGCACGCGTCGGGCCAGCTCGCTGCGTACCGTCAGCCACGTCTCCATCTCGTCGACGAGCTCCCGGGTGAGCGTCGGATACTCGGCGAGGATCCGCAGGGCGTACGCGGGCTGGCGAAGCTGCCGGGCGAAGTCGCCGAACCGTGCTGCCGGCGTGTCACCGGAGAGTGTCCCCGCGCTGCGTGCGCGCTGCAGGTGGACCGCGAGCACCGGACTGATCATCGCCAGGTGGACCTCGTGGTTCGGCCGCAGCAACGGATGGTGCGGCGGAACCTCGCCCCGGTGGCCGAGGTCACGGGCGAGCCGGCGCACCTCCTCGTGCAACCGCTGCTGATAGCGGTGCAACAACGGGTGCACCAGCGCGAGCAGGTCGGCGGTCGGTCCCAGGTCGGCCGTCGGCCCGGCGTCGAACGCGGGCAGGTCGGCGGGGTCGGTGGACCACGCCTGGGCCACGCTCGTCAGCCACGACGGTGGCTGCGGCACCCGGTCGCGCAGGCTGTCGGAGGACTCCCCGAGGAGCAGCTCCAACTCCTCCTCGCTGAGGCCCGCCTCGTGCCACCGGGCGAGGTTCGGCTCCAGTCCGCCGGTGGCGGCCCGGACGGTCCGCCAGGCGTCGAGCCGGCGCGCGCCCCGGCTGCGGGCGGCCTCGGTGTCGGGCACCGGCACACGCCGCCGTTCCTCCAGGGACAGGGCAGCCCACCAGGCTGGTCGGTCGAACACGTCGCTGCCGAGGTCGGCGCGATCGCTCGTTGCGGTGTTGCGTGGGGCCATCACGTCTCTCCGTTGCGGCTCGTCACGATGGAACGGGTTCCGGGTGGGCGGAGACGGCGGGCGTCTCCGCCCACCCGGTGACGCGACCGGAGTGCCGATCGCCGTCGCGAGATCAGCAGCAGCCGACGCTGAAGATGCCGCAGGTGCCACAGATGCTGTGCTTGAAGGTGGAGATCGTGACCGTGATGGTGAAGCACACCGCGCTGCTACCACCGTTGATCTCCTGGTCGAGGTCGGTCAGGTCCAGCTGACCGATCGGGTCCTCGACGAGTTCCGGTCGTTCCGTCATTTCTGTCACCTCCCCTCGTCAGATCGCGAACCGTCGCTGTTCTGGCCGAGCGGAATGAGCGTTTCAGACGCCGGTTGTTTTCCGGTCGACGCTCGGTTCGCTGCCGATTCAGTCGCGGTAGAGCCGGTCGCCGTCGGTCTTGACCGGTGAGCCGGCGGCGTCCAGTGTGGTTTCTGCCGCCATCGGGCGGCACCGGTTCCTGGCCGAGCCGAGTTTCCGATTCCGTCGCCTGTTCTGACCGCGGGCTCATCGCCGCCCGCCGCAATCTCCGCACCCGTCACCCGGGTGGAGTGGCAGGCGTGGCGACACTTCTTCTATCGATCGGAGAAATCATGGAAACTGCTGCGAGGGCGTGGAAGGACCCGGTTTTCCGGGCCACTCTCGACGACAGCGAGCTCGCCGTGCTGCCGGCCCACCCGGTCGGCCGGGTCGAGTTGGGTGAGATGGTCACGGACGGGACCCGGGGCGCCGGCACCGAGTCCACCGCGACGATGGGCTGCTGCAACGGGGAGCCCTACACCTTCCGCACCTGCCTCACCTGCTACCCGCTGTGGACCTGCCGCACCTGCTGGGGATGCTGATGAGCAACACGGTTGTGCGCGCATGGAAGGACCCCGCCTTCCGCACCACGCTCGACGACGCCGACATCGCCCTCCTGCCGGAGAGCCCGGTGGGCGCCGTCGGTGGCCTGGACTCGGATCTGGCGGACATCTTCGGCGGTGACCGGGCGTTCACCTTCTACACCTGCTTCACCTGCCAGTGGGGCAGCCTCGGCTGCACCAACACCTGCTGGATCATGACGGCCGGATGCACGTCGGGAAGCTGCTGACGGCGGTCGACAAACCGCATTCCAATACCGACGACTGACCGATTTCCACGCAGGCCGGGGTGGGCATCGTGGTGACGGTGTCCACCCCGGGCCGGAAGGCCGGGCCACGACAGCCGCGGCCGTTCCGGACGCGGATAGATGAGGGCGGAGACATGTTCGACGAGATTCTTCAGACGCCGAACTGGTGGCGTGGCCTGACCCGGTCCGAACGGGCCGGAGGCACGCCGTTGATCACGGAGGAGCAACGCGACTACGGTCGCCGCCGGCGGGACGCCTGGCGTGGCGGCCACATCCTGCGCGGCACCGACATCTCGCTCGACCGGTGGGAACGACTCGGGCTGGCCGAGGACGGGATCGTCGAGCTGCTGGCCGAACCGGCCGAGTCGCTCGCCGCCAGGATCCCCGACCGGCCGGCCTGGCTGGACGTGATCGCCGAGGCGTGGCGGCGGTTCGGGTCGACGCGCCTCGACGACCTCGCCGGTGGCGGCCCGGCGACCGGATGCGATCACGACGACCACGACCACGGGCACGACCAGGCCGGGAACGTGGTGTTCCTGAACCTGATCGCGCCGTTGCTGGCGTGGGGCCAGGAGGAGTTGGGCAGCCGGGTGGCCCGGCTGGCGGCCCGGCACGGCCACGGCGACACCCTGCCGGCGGACCACTCGCTGCTGCAACCGCCGCTCGACCGACTCCTGCAAATGATCATCTCCGTGATGATCCTCGAGGTGAACGTGGCCCGGGTGGAGGGCCGGCTGGCCGGGGCGACACCGGCCGAGCGGATGTCGTCGTTCATCGCGCAGATCCGTACGCCCGAGACGGCGCTCGGCATCCTGGCCGAGTACCCGGTGCTCGCCCGGGAGCTGGTCACCTGCCTGCGCACCACCGTCGACGTCCGGGCCCGGTTCGCCGAACGGCTCCTCACCGACCTGCCCGAGCTGCGGCAGACCTTCGGTGGGGACTGGCACGGACTGGCCGACCTGGCCCGGGTGAGCTTCGGCGCCGGGGACACCCACCGCGGCGGCCAGACCGTCGCGATCCTCACCTTCACCGACGGCCGCAAGCTGGTGTACAAGCCACGCAGCCTCAGCGTGGAGGTCCACTTCAACCAGGTCCTCGACTGGCTCAACGCCCACGGGCTCCGCCAACCGCTGCGGCCGCTGCTCGTCCTCGACCGGGGCGAGTACGGCTGGGTGGAGCACGTCGACGTCGCGTCGTGCGAGAACGAGGAGCAGGTGGACCGCTTCTTCTGGCGGCAGGGCGCGTTCCTGGCGCTGTTCCACGCCCTCTGCGGCTCGGACCTGCACCTGGAGAACGTCATCGCGGCCGGGGAGCACCCCGTCCCCGTGGACCTGGAGGCGATCTTCCAGGTGCTGCCCCGGGTCACCGGGGCGCAACTGGCGCCGCTCACCTTCGGCGAGGCGCCCCGCGTGGTGCGGGACTCGGTGCTCCGGGTCGGCCTCCTGCCCGAGCGCATCATCACCGCCGACGACGAGGGCATCTACGACGCGGAGGTGAGCGGCCTGGCCGGCTCCGGCGGCCAACTCTCACCCGCCCGCCTGCCCACCTTCGTCGCCGGCGGCACCGACGAGATGCGGGTCGTGCGGGACCGCCGGGAGATGCCGGAGACGCAGAACCGCGTACGGCTGGACGGCCGGCCCGTCAACGCGCTGGCCCACACCGACGCCCTCGCCGCCGGCTTCACCGACTGCTACCAGATCATCTCCGCCCACCGCGACGACCTGCTCGCCGCCGGCGGACCCGTCGCCCGGTTCCGCGACGACGAGGTGCGGTTCATCCCCCGCCCCACGATGACGTACGGCCGGGTCCAGTCGGAGTCCTGGCACCCGGACCTGCTGCGCGACTCGCTCGACCGGGAGATCTTCCACGAGGTGCTCTCCTCCGCGTTCGTCGACCTGCCGGACCGCGACGTGCTCTTCGGCAGCGAACATCGACAGCTCGCCGACCAGGACATCCCGGCGTTCCACACCACCCCCGGCTCGACGGACCTCTACGACGCGCAGGGAGTGGTGGCCCGCGATTTCCTGGAGACCAGCGGATTGGCGGCCGTGCGGGCGCGGATCGGCGCGATGTCCGAGGAGGACCTGCGGCGACAGCTCTGGTGCATCCGCGCCTCCATGTCCGGGCTCACGGTGGGTACGCCCCGCGCCGAGCGGGTCGACTCCAGGCCGCTGCCGGAGGCGCCGATCGACGTCGATCTCGCCGTGCGGGCCGCCCGGTCGATCGCGGACCTGCTGCTCGACGCCGCCCTGGCCGCCGACGGCGAGGCGCCGTCGTGGCTGTCGGTGAACTTCATCGGCGACCGGTACTGGAAGGTCGGCCACGCCGGCATCGACCTGTACAGCGGGGTCGCCGGAGTCGCCCTGTTCCTCGGCCAGCTCGGCGCGGCCACCGGCGACGCCCGGTTCCGCCGGCCCGCCGAACAGCTCGCCGCCCAGCTCGCCGAGGTGACCCGCCAACTCGCCGCCAGCCCGGACCGGGGGGCCGGGCTGCCGATCGGCGGCTTCGGCGAGCTGGGCGGCCTCGTCTACGTACTGGGCCAGCTCGCCGAGGTGTTGCGGGCGCCCGCGCTCGTCGACGCGGCCCGGCAGGCCGCGGCGCTGTGCCAGGAGCGGTTCGCCGAGGACAAGGTGCTCGACGTGATCAGCGGCACCGCCGGGGCGGCGCTGGCGATCCTCGCCCTGCACGACGCCCATCCCGACGAGCAGACCCTCGACGCCCTCAAGGCGGCCGGTAGGACGATCGCCGACCGCGCGATCGACGTGCCCGGCGGGACAGGATGGCAGGTCGAGTACGAGAACGCGCCGGCGCTGCTCGGGTTCTCCCACGGCGCCAGCGGCATCGGGTACGCACTGGCCCGGATCGCCCAGCTCACCGGCGACGACCAGCTCGCCGAGGTGTGCGGGCGGGCGTTGCGCTTCGAGCGGCACCACCTGTCGCCGGAACGCCGGAACTGGCCCGACCTGCGGGTGATCAGTGGTCCGGGCGCCTTCATGAACGCCTGGTGCCACGGCGCCGCCGGGA
This sequence comes from Micromonospora sp. NPDC049139, assembly GCF_055586845.1. Lineage (NCBI taxonomy): Bacteria > Bacillati > Actinomycetota > Actinomycetes > Micromonosporales > Micromonosporaceae > Micromonospora > Micromonospora sp. NPDC049139. The sequence continues at coordinate 430,107 of NZ_JBVJHK010000001.1, forward strand.
TCGGACTGGCACGCGCGGCGATGCTGCGACTGCCCGTGCTGGCTCCCTGGCACGACCTGATCCGCGAGGACCTGCGCATCGCGACCGGCAAGGTCCGCGACGACCTGGTCGTCGACGGGCGGTACACGGGCATCGGCAACGACTCCATCTGCCACGGGGACCTCGGGTTGGTCGAGACCCTGCTGGCGGCCAGTTCGGCACTCGACGAGCCGGACGGCGCGGCGCTGGGTCTGCGGTGCGCGCGGGCGATCGCCGAGCAGGTCCTCGCCGGCACGCCCCGGGCCGGGGTCCCGGAGCAGGTCAGCACGCCCGGGCTGTTGATGGGGCTCGCCGGCATCGGCTACGGCCTGCTCCGGGTGGCGATGCCGCACCGGGTGGCGAACGTCCTGCTGCTGGACGCACCGGGGCACGGCGGCGATCCGGGTCGGCCGGCCGAGCGAGGGCACCACGTGGTGGTGGCCGCCTGAGCGTCCCGCCCCCGTCTGGACGGGGCGGTCCGGGGTGTCGGGCGGCGACACCCCGGATCGCCCCGTCGTGACCTGCCGGTCAGAAGTCGGTGGGCACGGCGAGCGGGCGCAGCAGCGACAGGTCCACGTCCTCCCCGAGCAGGATCGTCCGTTCCAGCCGCTGGATCTGGGCCCCCGGGTCGATGCCCAGCTCCTCCCTGAGCAGGCAGCGCAGGTGCCGGGCGACGCTGAGGGCGTCTGCCCGCCGGCCGGTCTCGTAGAGCGCGGTCATCAGCAGCTCCCGGAAGCGTTCCCGCAGCGGGTGCGCGACGACCAGGCATTCCAGCTCCGGTATCAGGACGTCGTGCCGGCCGCAGGCCAGCCCCGCGCGCAACCACAGCTCGGTCGCGGCGAGCCGGCGCTCGGTCATCCGGATCCGCTCGGCCGCGACCGCGGGGGCGTTCCCGACGTCCGCCATGGCCGTTCCGCGCCACAGCGCCATCGCCTGCCCGAAGTGCGCCATCGCCTCCTCGTACGCCGCCGTCGCGAGCGCCCGTCGGCCGTCCGCGCAGAGCGCGTCGAACCGGTCCACGTCCAGCTCGCCCGGGGACACCCGCAACTCGTACCCGGCGGGCCGCGTCCGCAGGACTTCGCCGTCGGGGTCGTCCAGGCTCCGGCGGAGCCGGTGGACGTACTGTTGCACCAGCTTGCGTTGGCTGCCCGGCGCCTCCTCCGGCCACAGCTGCCGCACCAACTCGCCGCAGGGCACGACGTGGTTCGACCGGACCAGCAGGACCGCGAGCAGCGTGCGCCACTTGTCCTGTCGAAAGTCCTGCCAGGTGCCGTCGGCCGACTTCGTCTGTACGGGACCGAGTATCCGGTATCGGATCGATTCGGGCAGGGCCACGCTTCCGCCTCCCACATCAGTGCGACATCCGTCTCGTTCACCGGGTCACCGCTCTCCGCCGTGCCCGAGCGGCGACGGGCGCACGAGCGGTGCCCGGACCGGCCGGACCGGGAGCGGTCTGCCGGGGCCTCCGCCGCCGCGCGCTCCTGCCGCGACGGGGAGGTCCCGTCAGCCTCGGGGGGACCGGGTGTGTCCGGCAAGGACAGTCGCCTGTCCCGGTCACGGCCGACATGTCCGGCCTGGTCAGCGCGGTGCCTCGGACCTGTCCGGACAGCTCACCGCCCGAACCCGGCCCCCGCCGATCGAGTTGTGGCGATAGCCTGTGGGCCATGTCGGCCGGGGCTACGGGGGACGAACGACCGGATGAGGCTGCCACCGTCGCTGAACTCGTCGCGCTCATGGCACGGCTCAAGCAGCGGTCCGGGTGCACGTACCGGCAGCTCGAACAACGGGCCGTCGCGGGCGGCGAAGCGCTGCCGCGCAGCACCATCGCCGACGTCCTGCGCCGGCCGGCGCTACCGCGCGCCGAGGTCCTCGCCGCGTTCGTCCGCGCCTGCGGAGGCGACCAGGAGGAAGTGGACGTCTGGCTGCGGGCACGGGATCGACTGGGCACCGCGACCGAGCCCACGGCACCGCCCCCGGACGCACCCGATCCGGGTGACGTCCCGGACGCACCCGATCCGGGTGACGCCCCACCGGTCCGACGCAGGTGGCCATGGCTGCGCCCTGCCTTCGCCCTGCTGGCTGCCACCGGCCTGGCGATCCCGCTTGCGGTGTGGGCGATGGACCAGCGTGACCAGCCAGACCGTCAGCCGGAGCGGCCCGTCGTCTCCGGCAGCCTGGACCTGCCCGAAGGGGGAGCGTGGGCACAGATCCATCCGGTCGGCTCGCCCACCTTGTGCCTCTCGGAAGGGCGCGAGCACACCGGCCGGTACCCGAGCTCGGTCGCGACCCTGCAGCCTTGCGACAAACCCGACCTGCCCCGCACCCGCATCGAACCCGTCCGGGACAACCTCGTCCACATCCAGTGGGATCATCCTCAGTTCGGCATCGGCTGCCTCACCGTCCTGAAGTCACCACCGGTCCAGGACATGCTCGAACCCTGGACGGACTGCAGCGCCAGCAGGAAGGAACAACTGTTCGCCGTCGAGCGGGTCGACGCGCCGGTCCCGGGTGGCTACCGGCTGCGGCCGGCGGCCAGCGGGCTGTGCGTCGGCATCCGGGACGACGCCCGCACGCCCATCGGCGCGGAGGCGATGCAGGGGCCGTGCACCGGCGAGGCCCACCAGGAGTTCCTCATCGAGCTGACCCCGGCGTCCTGACAAGGGCCGGGCGTCGCACGTCCAGCGCTCCTTGGCCCGCCTACCCGGTCCGGAGGCCACGCCCCGGACAGGTGGCCGCCACCGCGCGGGAGGCCGCACGGGTCCGGATCGCAGCCGACGGGAAACGAGCCTGGTTCCTGTCGGTGGGGTCCTCTACTGTCCGCGGACGTGAACGCAGTGCAGACGTACCGGTATCTGGGGTCCTCCGCGTTGGGACAGGATGGACTCGCCCTGCAGACGAGTGGGGGGCCCGCGCCGAACCCGCGGTTCTTCACCGGCTTCCTCACCACCCCGCACGCGGCGGCCGTCGGCCTGCTGGCGGTCGCGGAGGTGGCCCGGACCCGGTACCACCGGCCGGTCAGCCCGGCGAGCCTCGACCCCGTGGTGACCGGCAGTCGGGACCGGCTCCGGTTCGAGTCCTTCTCCGGCTGCTGCGGGGTCTACGCCCGCCTCGACGCCCTGCCCGACGGCCTGGACGGCGACGTGGTGGAGCACGGCACCACCAACGTCGACGTCAACAACCCGCTGCGGGAGGCCCTGGCCCGGGTCGGCGGCCTCGACCCGCTGCACCTGTCGGTCGGCCCGGAGGACCTGACCGTCTCCACCATGGACGGCGCGGTGGTGGAGAAGAAGGTCCCGCTGCCGGTGCGGTGGCTGCGCGGCTTCGCCGAGGTGCAGGTGCTGGCCGCGAGGTTCGAGCCCCGGGCGGAGGTCCCGGCGGCCGAGGCGGCGGCGTTCCTGCGCCGGCTGCCCACGACCGCCGACCGGTCGGTGCTCTGGGTGGTGCCGGCCGGGCGCTCGCTGCGGCTGACCTCCCGGCCCGTGCCCGGCGCGGTCTGCCTGGCCGGGGCGAGCCGGCTGGCCGCCCTGCGCCCGATGCTGCGGTTCGCCCGGACCCTGCGGGTGTACGGGCCGACCGTCGCGGCCGGGTCGGCACCCGTGCCGAGCACCTGGGAGCTGGACACGGGCGCGCTGCGCCTCTCCCTGACCCTCTCCCCCGAGCCGTACCGCGGGTTCTCCGGCGAAGGCGCGGCGCTCACCGCGCTGGCCGGGGACGAGGTCGTCGACGACGCCGACCTGGTCGCCGCCCTACTCTCCTGGGACCCGGCCATCGACGTGGATCGGCTGGCGGCGGAGGCCGGGATCGACGCGGCACGGGTCCGGGGCGCGCTGGCGCAGCTCGGCACCGCCGGGCGGGTCGGATACGACGTCTCCGAGGCCGCGTACTTCCACCGGGTGATGCCGTACGACGCGGGCCGGGCGGAGCGGGACAATCCGCGTCTGGTCGGCGCGCGGGCACTGCTCGACGCCGGGGCGGTCGAGTGGGACGGGACGTCCGCCACGATCCGCAGCGGCGACCAGGTGTACCGGGTCCGCCGGCTGCCGGACGGCGGGTTCACCTGCACCTGCCCATGGTGGGCGAAGCACCGGGGGCAGCGGGGACCGTGCCGGCACGCGCTGGCCGCCCGGATGCTGACCACCGACCAGGTCGAGGAGCGGGTGTGAGCCGGGCCCAGCAGACGCTGCTGATGAAGAGCACCGTACGGCGGCGCCGGGAGCTGGCCGCCGGCGGGACCAGCGATTTGTTCGACCTGGTCCAGAACGGCTCCGCCACGCTGGTCGCGGACGCCCTGGCCGGCCTGCCCGAGCAGCGCCGCAGGGAGATCGGCGTCGAGCTGACCGCCTGGTTCAAGGAGCGGAACCGGTCGACCTGGTGGCCGGTCGGATCGGGCACCGCCCTGGCGGTCGCCGTGGTGGGCTGCCTGCCCAGCGCGGCACAGGCGGCGGCGATCCTCGCCCGCAACTCGGTCAACCCGGACGGCGAGCGGGCCGCCGCCCTGCTGTCCGGCGTCGCCGAGGAGCGCGGCATCACCTGGCTGGGCGACCTGGCGCACCGGCTGGCCGCGAAGGTCAACCAGCAGACGTGGGTCGAGCGGTGGCGGTTCGTCGCCGCGCTCCTACGGGCGGAGGGGGTCGCCCCGCCGACCGACGACCGGTTCGTGGAGCTGTGGCTGGGGGCGGTGGAGCTGCCGGACCGACGCCGCTCCGGGCCGCCGACTCCCCTGGTGGACCGGTTGCGCAGCGACCCGTTCCTGGCCGCCATGCTGCCCCGCCTGTTCGAGGTGGACGGTCTCGGCTCGCGGATGATGTTCGACGAGGTCGCCACGACCTGGGAGGAGCGGGAGCGGCACGTCCTGCCGACCGCGCTGGCGCGGCTCGCCGCCGAGGGGGTCGTCGACCGGACGATGCTCATCGACGGCTCGCTCGGCCGGCTGCTGCGCGGCGACCGGGCGGCGGCGCTGCGCGCCTTCACCACCCTGCTCCACGAGCTGACCCCGACCACCGCCGAGGTCGCCGCCCGGGCCACCGACTACCTCCGCCTGCTCACCGACGCGCCGGCGCCGGTCGCCACGATGGCGCAGAAGGCGTTGCGGGATCTGCCCGACCTGGAGATCGAGGCGGTGCTCGACGCCTCGCGTGAGGTGCTGCTGCGGCCGGACAAGACGCTCGTACGGGCGCAACTGGCCTGGCTGGACCGGTTGGCCCGGCAACACCGGGACCGGGCGGTGGAGGTCGCCGAGGTGATCGGGGTGGCGCTCGGGCATCCCGCCGTCGAGCTGCGCGACCGGGCGAGCACGCTGGCCGCCCGGCACGGTCACGACCCGGCGACGGTCGGGACCGGCCCGGCGGTCAGCCGGCCGCGCGGGGACGACCTTCCCCCGCCCGCGCCGCCCGCGCCGGCGCCCGACCCGATCACCCACGTGGACGAGCTGGCCGAGGAGGTCGCCGCCCTGCTCGGCACGCCGTCGCACGGCGCACCGCTGGACCGGATCCTCGACGGGCTGGTCCGGGTCACCACGACCGAGGGTCCACGGGTGCACGCCGCCCTCGCCCCCGTCGTCGACCGCCGCCACTGGTCGTGGGGCAACGAGCACCGCTACGACCCGCTCTGCCTCTGCCAGGTGCTGGTCGACGTGCTCCTCACCGCTGGCTCCACCGAGCAGCAGCCCCGGCGCCGCAGCCGGTGGGCGGCGCTGCTGGCCGCCGTCCGCCGGACCGACCGGACGCCGTCGGCGCCGGAGCTGGCCACCACCGATCCCCGGGTGCCCCCGCCGCACCGGCTACTGCGGGCCCGGCTCGCCGAGATCGGCGCGCACGTCGACGAGCCGGGGCAGCCCGGTCTGCTGGCCGCCCCCACCTCCGCCAACGGCCTGCTCGACCCGCTGGCGCTGGTGGAACGGCTCGCGGCGTGGGGCGACCGGACGCCCTGGTACTGGGACCTGACCCAGGCCCTGCTGCGCCTGCCCGCCGACGCCGACGACGCGGTGGCGAACAAGGCGGCGGCGCTGGGCACGCCGGCCGGGGAGCGGCTCGCCGCCTGGCTGCGCGGCGGCGGACTGCCGCAGCCGGTCATGCGGGCCACAACCGTCACCCGGCGACCCCGCAAGGCCGGCTACGACTGGGAGTTCGACCAGCTGGCGCCGGAGCGGATCCTGGTCGAGCTGCGCCCGCCCGACGGGTACGAGGACCGGTACGGCCTGCTGACCGCCGACCCGGCACCGATCGGGGTCGAGTACTCCGGCTGGATGAAAATGTGGCCGTCGATCCTGCCGGGGCACCGGGGGGTGGTCGCCGCGTACACCCTCCCGTTGGTGGCCGGGGCGGCGGACATGGACCAGCGCGACGGCGCCGTGGTGCTGCCGCTACTCGCCGAGAGCAGCGGCACCGGCGGGGTGGCCCTCGACCTCGCCCTGGCCTACGGTCTCGGGGCCCGGCACGGCGCGGACCGGGTCGCCGCCCTGGACGCCCTGCTCGGGCTCGCCGGGGCGGGGCAGTTCGACGCCGGTGGGGCGGGTGAGCAGCTCGGCCGGCTGGTCGCCAGGCAGTTGGTGAAGCTGACCCGGGTGGTGGAGCCGCTGCGGGACGCCGCCCTGGCCGGGGCGCCGCTGACCGTGTGGCGGCTGGTCGCCGCCGCGTTGCCGGCGGTCCTCGCCGCACCCAGGCCGCCGCGCGGCCTGCCCGACCTGCTGACCCTGGCGACGGAGACGGCCACCGCGACCGGTGTCCGGATCGAGGTGCCCGGCCTGGGCGAGGTCGCCGGCCAGGGCGGGTCGTCCCGCCTGGTCACCGAGGCCCGACGCCTGCACCGGGCGCTCACCACGGCCTGACACCTGTCGATGGTCCGGCGGGTCTGCGATCCGCCGGACCATCCAGCGGTGGCCGTCGTGCGGCGCCAGGCCGATGATCCGACGCGGTCGCCGTGCCCGGGCCGCGCAGCGGCGTCGGCATGCCGACGTCCCTCGACCGCGGGGAGGCGGTCAACCGATCCGGTCCGGCGAACAACCGCAGGGAGAGATACGTCGCGTCGCCCGCGATACGGTACCGTCCGGTTACTACTACGACTTGTCGTGACCGCCGTGGGGGTGTCCGTCCTCCTCCGGTGGGCTGACGGGAGGTGCCGGATGGCCGACGACGACGCGGAGATCACCGCGTGGGCGCTGGCCGCCGGCCGGGGTGACCGGGACGCCGCCGCCCGGTTCGTCCGGGCGACGCAGCAGCAGGTCCGGCGCTTCCTCGCCGTGCTGGTCTCCCCCACGGAGGCGGACGACCTCGCGCAGGAGACCTTCCTGCGGGCGGTGCGGTCGTTGCGGTCGTTCGCCGGGCGGTCGTCGGCGCGGACGTGGCTGCTCGCGATCGCCCGCCGGGTCGCCGTCGACCACATCCGGAGCGCCACGTCCCGTCCGCGGACCGTGCCGCTGACCGACGGGCATGACACCGCTGACGCGTCGCGGAGCGCGTTCGATCGGCAGGTGGTGCTGGAGCAGCTGATCACGGCGCTGCCGGCGGACCGGCGTGAGGCGTTCGTCGCCACCCAGGTGCTCGGCCTGTCCTACGCCGAGGCGGCGGAGGTCTGCGGTTGCCCCGTCGGCACGATCCGCTCCCGGGTGGCCCGGGCCCGGGAGGACCTCGTGGCCGCCATGGACGGCGGCGGCCGGTCGACGGCCGCGCGGCCGGGCGGGAACGCGGCCGGCTGAGCGGGCCGCACCCCGGTTGAGCAGGGCCGCGGCGGCGGCCGGCGAAAAAACGTCGGGAACCGACGGCCGCATCGGAACGACTACCCGTGCATGGGGTGTGAGCAGTGGCGTGAGGTGCTGTCGGCGCAGCTGGACGGGGAGGAGTCCCCGGCCGAGCGGACGGCGGCCGAGGCGCACCTGGCCGGGTGCGGCGGCTGCCGGACGTGGTACGACCAGGCCGCGGCGGTGACCCGGCGGGCGCGGCTGTCGATCATGGCCGCCGGTGACGACCTCACGGACGTCGTCCTCGACGCACTGCCCGAGGTGCCGCCGCACCGGCGGCGGGGGCGGGCCGTGCTCAGCCTGCGGGGGCGGGCCGTGGTCAGCCTGCGGGCGGTGCTGGGGCTGATCGGGGCGCTGCAGCTGGTCTTGGGCCTGGCGCAGATCGGGCGGGGCGTCGCCGGCCCACACGTGCATCCGGCAGCCGACGGGCTGGCGGCGGGGCATCTGTGGCACGAGTCGGCGGCCTGGAACGTCGCGGTCGGCGCCGGGTTCCTCTTCGTCGCGGCCCGGCGCACTCCCCCGACGGGGCTGGTGCCGATGTTGAGCGCGTTCGTCGGCATGCTGGTGCTGCTGTCGGTCAACGACCTGGCGACGGGGCGGGTGGACACCACCCGGCTGGTCAGCCACGGTTTCCTGCTCGTGGGCTACGTGCTCGTCGTCGCGCTGTCCCGCCCCGGGCTGCGCCCCGACGGCCCGGTGCGGCGCAACCGCACCGACGAGCCTCGCTGGCACCTGCCCGCCGAGGAGCAGCCCGAGTCGCCGGGGCTACGGCTGCTGCCGCCGTACCCCGGTTCCGCCCGCGTCCCCGACCGCCGGGCGGCCTGATCAATTTCGGACAGGATCGGCTCCCGGTCGGAACTTTTCCGACTACCGAGCCGACCAACCGAACGTCGCGTCATCGTTCGAAGGGACCTGCCCGGATGCTCCACACCATGCTCGCCGGCTCGCGTCGCCGCCCGGCCGCACTCCTCGCCTGCGTCGCCCTCCTGCTCGGCGGAACGGTCGGCTGCGGCTCGTCCGACGGCTCGTCGGCCGGCGCGCCCAGCCCGTCACCGTCGGCCACGGCGAGCGCGGCGGGTGTGCTCGGCGTCCGCGACCCGTGGGTCAAGGCAGCCGACACGGGAATGACCGCGGCGTTCGGCAGCCTGGTCAACGACGGCGACACCGACGTCACGATCACCGGCGCCGCCAGCGACGTGTCGGCGATGGAACTGCACGAGATGGCCATGCGGGACGGCCAGATGGTCATGCGGGCCAAGCAGGGCGGCATCGTGGTCAAGGCCAGGAGCACGCACGTGCTGGAGCCCGGCGGCGACCACCTGATGCTGATGGACCTCAAACGGCCGGTGCGGGCCGGCGACCAGGTGAGCTTCACGCTGACCTTCGCCGACGGCCGGACCCAGACGTTCACCGCGGTGGCCAAGCCGTTCACCGGTGCGCAGGAGAGCTACGCCCCCGGCCACGGCGAACCCGCGCCCGACACGAGCGGCAGGCCCGCGACGACCACCGGCCCGGCGTCGTGACCGGAGTGCCCACCGCCCGCCCGGTAAGCAGGCGCGGCCTGCTCGCCGGCGGCGCCCTGGCCGCCGGAGGCACCCTGGCCGGCGCCGCCGCCGGCGCCGCCACCCGTTCGGACCCGGGAGTACGGCCCGTCGAGGCACTGCCCGTGGCCGAGGTCGGTGGTGCGGTCGAGCCGTTCCACGGGCCCCGGCAGGCTGGCGTCGCCACCGAGCCGCAGGCACACGCGTCGTTCGTGGCGTTCACCCTGAGGCCCGGCACCGACCGGGCGGCGCTGGGCCGGATGTTGCGGCTGCTCACCGACGACGCGGCCCGCCTCACCCAGGGGCGTCCCGCGCTGGCCGACACCGAGCCGGAACTCGGGCTGCTGCCCGCCCGGCTGACCGTCACCTTCGGCTTCGGCCCCGGCCTCTACGCCGCCGCCGGCCTGGCGGACCGGCGGCCGGCGTCGGTGGCGGCGCTGCCCTCGTTCCGCGTCGACCGGCTCCAGCCCCGCTGGTCGGGCGGGGACCTGCTGCTGCAGATCTGCGCCGACGACCCGGTCACCGTCGCCCACGCCCAACGGGTCCTGGTCAAGGACAGCCGGCCGTTCGCCGCCGTCCGGTGGGTGCAGCAGGGCTTCCGGCGCGGCGCCGGCGTCGAACCCGGCGGGCGTACCCAGCGCAACCTCTTCGGCCAACTCGACGGCACCGCCAACCCCAGGCCGGGTGGGCCGCTGGAGACCGCGGTGTGGGTGCCCGACGGGCCGGCGTGGCTGCGCGACAGCAGCACCCTGGTCGTCCGCCGGATCAGCATGAACCTGGAGACCTGGGACCTGCTCGGCCGCGCCGACCGGGAACTCGCCGTCGGCCGCCGCCTCGACACCGGCGCCCCGTTGACCGGAGCCGCCGAACACGACGTGCCCGACTTCGCCGCCACCGGCCCCGACGGGCTCGCCGTCATCCCCGACTTCTCCCACCTGACCCGCGCCCACGTCGGCGAGGACCGGCTGAAGATCCTGCGCCGCCCGTACAACTACGACGGGGTACCCACCGCCGACGGCACCGCCGACAGCGGATTGATCTTCGCCTCCTACCAGGCCGACATCGCCCGCCAGTTCCTCCCCATCCAGCGGCGCCTCGCCGAACGGGACCTGCTCAACGAGTGGACCACCCCGATCGGCTCCGCCGTCTTCGCCGTCCCGCCCGGCTGCCCCGACGGCGGCTGGATCGGCCAACAACTGCTCGGCTGACCACCACCCACCAGGAGAAGCACCAGAGATGCCCACCCGATTCCGCCGCCCGACCGCAGCCGGTCTCGTCACCGCCGCGCTGGCCGCCGCCGCGCTACTGCTCGTGCCGGCCGCTCCCGCCGCCGCGCACAACACGCTGCAGTCCGCCAGCCCCGCCAAGGAGGCCCAGCTGGCCACGGCGCCGACCCAGGTCAGGCTGACGTTCATGCAGAAGCTCGATCCGGCCTTCACCACCATCGCACTGACCGACGCCGCCCGAACGAAGGTCGCCACCGGCGAGCCCGTCGTCACCGGAACGACGGGGACGGTGACGATCGACCGCCCGCTGGCCAACGGCACCTACACCGTCGCCTACCGGGTCGTCTCCGCCGACGGGCACCCCGTGCAGGGTTCGTACCGGTTCACCGTCGCGGACCCCTCGGCGAGCGCCAGCCCGCAGGTGACCGCGGCGAGCAGCGCCCCACCGGCCGCCGGCCCGTCCACCCCGTCGGCCGGCCCCGCCGCCTCGGCGGGCGGCTCCGGCGGGGGGCCGGGCACCGCGACGCTGGTGGTGGCCGCCGGCGTCCTGGCCGCCGTCATCGGCGGTGCCGCCATGCTGTGGCGTCGTCGCCGCGCCGGCGCCTGACGAGGCCCAGCCGACCGGAAAGGTCGACGCCTTGTCGCGGCGGCCCCGCCGGGCAGCCCGACCGGGCGACCACCGCCCTCCCCACCAGCAAGGGAAGCGACGTGCCAGACACCAAGTCCCACCCGGCCCCCGTCCCGGACGCCGGGCGCGCGGCGGCGGATGCCGGCCCCACCGCAGGGGCGACCACCCGCGGGGTAGGTCCGGCGGCCAGCGGTCGCGGCGGGTGGCTCGTGCCGGTGGCAACCGTGGCGTCGGCGGTGGCCGTGCTCCTGCTCGGCCTGCGCGCCGGCGGCGCGCTCACCGCCGCGATCCCCGGCCTGCCCGATCCCGGGCCGGTCACGGCGTGGGCGCTGCCCGTGGTTCGGCTGCTCGCCGACGGCCTCGCCACCCTGACGGTGGGGATGGTGGTGACGGCCGCGTTCCTGCTGCCCGGCGACGGTCCGAGCGTGTCCCCGCACGGCTGGCTGCTGCTGCGCCGCGCCGGCGCGGCGGCCGCGGGCTGGGCCGTGGCCGCGTCCACGCTGATCGTGCTGACGGTCTCGGACCTGCTCGGCGTCCCCGTGGACGGGCTCAGCCTCGCCACCGTGGTCACCTTCGCCTCCTCGATCTCCCAGGGCCAGGCGCTGCTGCTGCAGGCGGGGCTCGCCCTGACGGCGGCGGTGCTGGCCCGGGCGGGGGTGTCACGCGGGCTCGCCGCCGTGGTGGCGTTGGTCGCCCTGGTCGCGGTGCTGCCGCCGGCGTTCACCGGGCACGCCGCCGGGGCGGGCAACCACCAGGTCGCGGTGACCAGCCTCGCCCTGCACGTGCTGGCCGCCGCGCTGTGGGTCGGCGGGCTGGCGGCGCTGCTGATGATCCGTCGCAGCCGGCAGCTCGCCGACACCGCCGGCCGGTACAGCCGCCTCGCCCTGGGCTGCTTCGCGGCCGTCGCCGTGAGCGGGGCGGCCAACGCCGCCGTGCGCCTCGGCTCCCTGGCGGAGCTGTGGCAGTCCCGCTACGGCTGGTTGGTCCTCGGCAAGCTCGTCACGCTGGCGATCCTGGGCGTCCTCGGCGCCCTGCACCGGTCGCGGACCCTGCCGGCCCTGCACGCGGGCCGCCCCGGCGCGTTCCGTCGGCTGGCCGCCGGCGAGCTGGTCGTGTTCGCCGCCACCGTCGGGCTGTCGGTGGCGTTGTCCCGCAGCCCCGCACCGGTGTCCGGGGACCCGCTCGACGCCGATCCGATCACCGAGCTGCTCGGCTTTCCGATGCCCGCCGCGCCGACCCCGGCACTCCTGGCGGGCCAGCCGCTGCCGGACATGTTCTTCCTGACCCTCACCGTCGCCGGGGTCGGCGGCTACCTGGCCGGCGTGTGGCGGCTGCACCGGGCCGGGCACCGCTGGCCGGTCGCCCGCACCGCGAGCTGGTTGGCCGGCATGCTGCTGCTGGCCGCGATCACCGACCTGGGCGTGGCCCGCTACGCGTACGTGCTGTTCAGCGCCCACATGGTGCAGCACATGGTGCTGTCGATGCTGGTGCCGATCCTGCTCGTCGGCGGCGCCCCGGTCACCCTCGCCCTCCGCACCCTGCGCCGGCCCACGGACCCGCAGGTCCGCGGCGCCCGGGAGTGGCTGCTGATGGCGCTGCACAGCCGACCGGCGAAGCTGCTCACCCATCCCGTGGTCGCGTTGGGCATCTACGCCGGCAGCCTCTTCGGCCTGTACTTCAGCGACCTGCTGGGCACGCTGATGCGGTCCCACGTCGGCCACCTGGCCATGCTCGTCCACTACGTGGCCGCCGGGTACCTGCTGTTCTGGGTGCTCATCGGGGTCGACCCCGGCCGGCCGAGGCTCGCCCCTCCCCTGCTGGTGATCCTCCACCTGGCCGCGATGATGGCCCACGGCTTCTTCGGCCTCGTCCTGATGCAGAGCACCACCGTCATCGCCCCGGACTGGTACTCCGCCGTCCACCCCGCGTGGGCGTCCTCCATGATCGACGACCAGAGGCTGGGCGCGGGGATCGCCTGGGCCTTCGGGGAGATACCGGCCGCGTTCGTCATGATCGTGCTGGTGCGCCAGTGGATCCGCGCCGACCAGCGCGAGCAGGGCCGGCTCGACCGGGCGGCCGACCGGGCCGAGGCCACCGGCGAGGAGGACGACCTCGCCCGGTACAACGCCTTCCTCGCCGCCGCCCGGCGTGCCGACACCGGCCCGCAGGACGGCCGCGACCCCGCGCGTCCGTGACCGGGCAGGCGGCCGGTACGGTGTCGCCATCTGCCTCGTCGGGGTGGCGGTCATGATGTACGCCCCGCTCAGCGGCTGACCCCGGCGGCACCGCCACCCGCCGGGCGGGGCAGCCCGGAGGCCCGTTCCAGCCCTGGCATGGTCATCCTGCCCGCCCACGCATGTCGAGCGCGGCAGTGTCATTGCGATACCGGAATTGTCCGCCAAGCAATTCAGGCCGATGCGTCGGGCGACGCGACATGGACCCGTGCCGAAATACCGTCGGCCCGTGACCGTAATTAGCATACGTGTGTTTCAGCAGGGTGTCGGCTGAAGCGGACAACGACCACGCCGCATACGAGACGTCGGCCGCCGCGACGCCCGAGCCGTCCGCCCGCGTCCCGCAACGACCAGCGGGCTGGACACGGCGGCCGGTACGCAGGCGTCGGGAGCCCTCGCCCGGTCGCCGGCGGAGCGCCCATGTCCGAAAGATCGGTCAACCCACCACCAAAGGCCTCGCCGCTTCCGTCCGGACCGGGAAGTCAACCCATTTATGGATGCCAAAATGTAACCGTCTTTGGCCGAGGCAGGATGACATCCTGTCAGGGTCACAAACCGATTGATCGGCGTCGTATAGCAACTGTCCCGGAACGGGTGGGGAGCCGGAAGGGGTGGGGCATGAGGAGGATCCCGGCCGTGTCCTTGGTCATCGGAATCGCTTCCTCGCCGGCCGAGCGCCGGCAGCTCGCGCGACTGCTCGGCGGGACGGAGGCGTTTCTGATCGTCTCGAGCGTCGACCAGGCACGGGAGTTCCTCGACGTGGTGGAGACCCCGCCGCCGGGGGCAGCGGCCCCAGCCGTCCAGACCGTGGTCACGGCGGCCGCCGGCGGCACCACTGCGCCACCACCCGACCTCAGCGTCGATTCCGACCGACGGGTGCTGCGCTGGCGGGACCGCGAGATCGAGCTGACCCGCCTGGAGCACGATCTCCTGCTGTGCCTGGTGGGAGCGCCCGGGCAGGTCTGGACGTACGAGCGGCTGCACCTCAAGGTCTGGGGCAACGAGCACCTCGGCCGCGGCTCCGACATGCATTCGGTCGTGCGGAGGGTGCGGCGCAAGCTGGCCGGGCTGAACGCCTCGGCGACGATCCACGCCGTCCGCGGGGTCGGCTTCCGCCTCGCCCCGGCCTGACCACGATCCGCCGCCGAGCGAGCCCGGAGACGCTGCCGGGCGACACCACGCACCGCTCGCACCCTCGGAACGCGCACCGCCAGCAGCCCTCGGACGCGCAATCCTGTGCCTTCGAACGCCGCACCGCCCGCCGCCCTCGAAACTGATCCGGCCCGCCTGGTCGATGACCAGGCGGGCCGGACTGTCAGCTAGCGGTCAACTGTCAACAACGGATGGGGGACAGAGCGAAGTCCTCCACCGTCGGGGTGGTGGTGTTGATCCTCGTCTGACGGGTCTGGGGCTTCCAGCCGTCCTTGGCGACGATCATCGTCATGGGGTTGTTCCGACGGTCCATCCAGTAGGCGTACTTGCCCTCGGCGTCGGTGGCGAACGTCCAGGACATCGCCCACGAGTCGATCTGGACGACGGCACCGGCAAGCGGCGAGCTGGCACCCTGGCAGCTCGTCCCGGTGACCGTACCCATCAACTTGCCCCAGGTGGTCGGCGGCTTCACGTTCATCGTCACGGCCACCGGCTCCACCGTGTACGGCGTGTTCTCCTTGATGGCGACCGAACCGGAGTAGGTGCCCGGCTGGTCGACGTTCGCCGTCATCCCGACGGTGACCGTGACCTGCTCGCCCGGCGCCAGCGTGACCGCCGTCTTGTCGATCGTCATCCAGCTGACGTCGGCGCCGCCCTCGGCGCACTCCTCGAACCCGGGCAGCGCCTCGCTGTCGGGCGTGGCGTTGAAGCTGCCGGAGGAGCCACCGACCTTGTAGAAGCCGCACGCCGCGGCACCGCGGTACCGCGGCGTGTTGGCGTTCGGCAGGTTGGACCACGAGTCGGTGGCCGGGTCGTAGGCGAAGCCGGCGTTCGTGATGGCCCCGCCCTGCACACCGCCGACGACCAGGAGCTTGCCGCTGGCGACAGCGAACGAGCTGGCCCAACTGTCGACCGGCGCGTCGGCGATCGCGGTCCAGGTGTTGGCCCCCGGGTCGAAGGCGTAGCTGGACTTCAGCACGGCGGAGCCGTCGTTGCCACCGGTGCAGTAGACGACGCCGTCGACCCCGCCGCAGGAGGCGAAGGCCACCGACTTCGGGTAGTCGGGCAGCGTCTCCCAGCTGTCGCTGCCCGGGTCGTACCGGACCACGTCGTTCGACATCGGCGTGCAGGACGACGTGGTGCAGCCACCGATGGCGTACAGCTTGCCGCCGACGACCGCCTGCCCGGCCGCGGAGCGCGGCGCGGGGTTGTCGGCCTTCTCCGTCCAGGTGTTGGCCGCCGGGTCGTACGACCAGGTGGTGCCGTCCGGGCCGGACGCCGCCCAGCCACCGGTCGCGACGATCTTCCCGTCCACGACGCCCACCGTCATGGCGTTGCGGGCGCCGGGAAGATCCGCGATCGGCGTCCAGATCTGCGCGATCGGGTCGTAGACGAAGTTCTTCGTCGTGGACGCCGACCCGTTGGTGCCGGCGATCGAGTACACCTTGCCGTCCAGGTTCACCACCCGGTTGTCCATCACGTTCGCCGGGTAGTCGGCGATGTCGGTCCAGGGCGCGGCCTGCGGCCCGACCGCAGCCGAGGCCGCCGTCGCCGCCTTGCCCGTCGCCGCCGCGGCGAACGACGTCGGGGCGGTGAGCCGCTGCTCCGGCGCGCCGGTGGAGCCGAGCACCTGCTGCTTGCTGATCCGGGAGCCGTCGGCACGCAGAAGGGTGAACCCGCCGTCGCGCTCGCTGAACTCCACGTCGACCGGGGCCCCGCCGGTGTTGGTCACCGTGAACGGCTTGTTGACCTTGCCGGTCGGCATCTGGACCGTTCCGCTCACCGCAGCCGGCGTGACCGACAGGCGGCCGGCCGCCAGCTGGAAGTTCGCGGCGGTCGCCCAGTCCTCCTGGACGTCGACCTGCTTGCTCTGGCTGACGTAGTTGCCGGCCTTCGCGGTGAACTTGTGGTTGCCCGTCAGCGACGAGAACAGCCAGTAGAAGCCGTCGGCCAGCCCGGCGTCGTCCGGCGTCGCCACGGTGGTGGCCTTCTCCGCCGGCCGCTCGTCGCTGGTGACGGTGGCACCGTTGACGTAGCCGTTGGTGTTCTTGTCACGGACGTGGCCGAGCACCAGGCCACCGTTGGTCGGCTCGCAGACGACCTGGCTGCCGATCAGCACGTTGTCGACCTGCCACCACCACTCGTACGAGGCGTCGTAGTAGTGGAACCGGACCCGGGTCTGCGCCTGGCCGGCGGCCTGCGGGATCGGAACCTCGGTCACCCGCGGCCCGCGGACGTCGGCTGCCTGCCGGAGCACGTTCGTCCAGGTGGTGCCGCCGTCGACGCTGAGGTCGACATCGGCGCGGTCGCTGCCCAACCAGTTGTAGTCCTGGTTGAACCGGATCACCGGAGCCGCGACGTCGGTCAGGTCGACGACCGGGCTGACGAGCGACGTGTCCTGCCGCCCACCGGAGCCGTACTCGTCACTGTCGACGATCGCGAAGTTGCCGGTGCCGCCGGTCAGGTTGCGGCGGCCGCCCTCGTCGGTGAACTTCCAGACCTGACCGGTGTTCGCGTGGTCCACCACGGACCAGCCAGCCGGCACGGTGGCGCCGTCGAACGTCTCGTACTCGCCGTCGGAGCCGAACCGGTAGCCGGGCGCCGTGGTGCACGAGTTGGTCTCCACCGGCACGGCGACGTTGGCGGTGACGTTGCCGCCGCCGACCACGACCTCCTTGGTGACGGCCTGGTAGCCCGGGTACTGCGACTCGACCTTGAGGTTGTACGTGGCCGAGGCCGGGAGCTTGATGCTGTATCGGCCGTTGACGGGCGTGGTGTAGTCGGACACACCGGACGGACCCTCGACGGTCACCTTGGCGTAGAGCGGCCAGCCGTGGCCCGACCCGTCGGTGACCGAGCCGCTGACGGTGACGCTGGGCACCGCCGTCAACGCGACGTTGATCGTCGTGGTCGCGTCGCGGGTGACGGTCGCCGGCGTCGTCTTGCCCTGGTAGCCGAACGCCGTCACGGCGACCTGGTAGTCACCGACCGGGAGCAGCGACGAGTACGTCCCGTTGGCGGCGGTGGTCAGCTCGCGGTCCGCCGCGCCCGTCAGGGCCACCTTGGCGCCCGCGATCGGGTCGCCGGTGGTCGCGTCCGTGACCGTGCCGGCCAGGGTGCCGGTGTCGCCGATCGGGGCCGCGTTGAGCAGCGCGAGCGCGTCCAGCCGACCCTCGCCGTACACGTTGTTGTCGTCGGTGGTGCCACCGCACTGGGTGTCGGCCTTGTCGACCGCCGCGTTGTCCAGCAGCGCGCGGGTCGGGTTGACCTCGCCGACCAGCGCCGGTGCCGCGGACCACAACAGCGCGATCGCGCCCGCGAGGTGCGGGGCGGCCATCGAGGTGCCGTTGTAGCTGGCGTAGCTGCCGCCCGGAACGCTCGACCGGACGTTCACGCCCGGCGCCGCGATGTTGGGTTTGATCTCGCCGTTCTGGCCTACGCCACGCGACGAGAAACCGGCGATGTTGTTGTTGATGTCGTAGGCGCCGGCCGAGTAGTTGCTGACCAGGCTGCCCGGGGAGCCGCTGGTCTGGCACGCCGACCCGTTGTTGCCGTTGGACCAGACACCGAAGATGCCCGACGCGGTCCAGGCCAGCGTCACGTCCTCCATGAACGGTTCGTTGGAGGGGCTCGTGGTCCCCCACGAGTTGTTGATGATGTTCGGCCGCTTGCTGACGTCCGGGTTCTGGCCGTTGAGGTCGGTCGGCTCGAGCATCCACTGGCCGGAGTTGACCAGCGCGGCGTCGCTGGGGCAGCAGCCGTTCGCGGCGATCCACTTGACCTCGGGTGCCACGCCGATCTGGTTCGCGCCCGCGGAGCCGGCCATCGTGCCCATGGTGTGGGTCCCGTGGCCGTTGCTGTCACAGGGCGCCGCGGCGCAGGTCCCGGCGGCGTTGTACCAGTTGTAGTTGTGGTCGAACGTGCCGTCGCCGTTGTTGCCGCGGTAGGAGTTCACCAGCGCCGGGTGGTCGAACTGGACCCCGGTGTCGATGTTCGCCACCGTGATGCCGGCGCCCTTGACGCCGTACTGGGACCAGACGTCGTCGGCGTTGATGTTGGCGATGCCCCACTCGAGGGCGTTGACCGTCTTCTCGTCGGTGCCCTTGGTGACCTCGGGCACCTGGTAGGCGACCGGGGCGTACAGGCCCTCGACCTCCGCGTGGGAGGCAATGCTCTCCGCCATCGCCAGCGAGCCGCCGCTGACCTTGATCGCGTTGGTGGCCCAGAAGGTCTCGTACTTCGCGCCCGCGCCGTCGAGCTCGGCACGGATCTTGGTCTGGCTCTCGGCGGCGGTTTTCTTCAACGCCGCCACGACCGCGGCGCCGCGCTTGTCCCAGTCCTTGATCGCTGCGGCCTGGTTCAGGTCCGCCCGGTCCTTGAAGCGGATCCAGAAGTCCCCTTCGGTCTTGCCCTGGAGCTGCTTGCTGAGCTCCGGCCGGATCTTGCCGTCTGCGGAGGCTGCTCCTGCCCCGGCCAGCGCGGCCTGTGCGCCGGAACCGAATGCGGCCAGGCCTGTCGCGGCGAGGACCAAGGCCGCGCCGGCACTCACCAGGGATCTGGCTGTGCGTCTCGTGAATGGACGTCTGAACATAGGTGGCGCCTCCTCCAGAACGACCCAGAGTGGAACGAGCCATGGTGGAGGGTGCGGGGAACACGCCTCCCCAAGTGGACGAAGCGGAACGCACCCTCCATGGCCCCCAGGCAACCGCGCGGGTCACGCCGGCTGCCCGTCTGGACACTATGATCGACATGAAAGGACGATCAAGAACTTGCCGTAAGCAATCTGTCACTAACAGTTGGCCAGCCGTCGGGAAGCTTGCCAATTTTTGTCACGATCATGACGAGGCTGGGCAGAAACTTGCCCATCGTTTCGGGGTGGGTGCTGTGGGGGCACACGACGAAGGCACGGCGTCGGACGGGCGCGATCCGGCCGAGGAACAATTTCCGCTGGTGATCGCGGTGGCACCGTCGCGGGCCGAGCGGATCCGACTCGCGGAGCGCCTCGAGGGCGTCGCACCGCTGCTGCTGGTCTCCGATCTCGACGAGCTGCGCAGGCTGATCGCGGCCCCGCAGCGGCTCCCCCCGGCGTCGTCCGGGCCGGCCCCTGCCGCCGCGCCCGAGGCGGCCGACGGCATGCTGCTGATCGACTCGGCCCGGTCGACCGCTCGCTGCCGGGATCGCGAGGTCGGCCTGACGCGGCTTGAGCACGACCTGCTGATCAGCCTGACCACCGAGCCGATCCGGGTGTGGAGCTACGCCGAGTTGCACCGGACGGTCTGGCGTGACGAGGGGCTGGAGCGCAGGGCCGACGTGCAGTCGCTGGTGAAGCGGCTGCGGCGCAAGCTCGCCGGGCTCGGCACCGGCGTGACCATCGACGCGGTACGCGGCGTCGGGTTCCGGCTGACCGACCACCAGCAGCCGCGGGTCAGCGGTTCCTGATGCCTGCCTGACTTGGGCAGCCCGCATCGTGGTCCATCACCTGCAGCCCGGCGCGAGGTGGGGTAATGAGGTGCGGGTCCGACGCGTACGCCGTGTCGGCCAGGACCCGGCCGGGGCGAGTTCTCGGGCGTCCGGTCGTCGGCCGTGGGACACGGATGGCGTCCAGGACCGGGATGAACCGCGGACTGTCGCCGCGGTGTCCGGCGGTCAGCACGATGGCGAGCAGCTCAGGGTCGGCCCCGGCCCCTTCCACGACGACATTTGTCCAAGACTGATAGCCGGCAGCCCATGCATCATCCCCCGCATGAGTCAGTACGACGTTGAGCACTCGCATGGGATGCACGTGGTCCACGACGGCCCGCTGCAGGCGCCGCCGTTGCTGCTCATCCACGGATCGGGAGCCTCGGGCGCTTCCTGGAGCCCGATGATCCCGACACTCGCCGCCAACCATCACGTCATCCGGGTCGATCTCCCCGGCTGTGGCCAGTCCCCGCCCGCGCTGTCGTACGACGTGCCCGCGCAGGCGGGCAGGGTGGCGGCGCTGCTCGACGACCTCGGCCTTCGGCACGTCGCCGTGGTCGGGCACTCCAGCGGCGGCTACGTCGCCACCGCGCTTGCCGAACAGCGCCCCAGCCTGGTGCGGTCGCTCGCCCTGGTCAGCACCGGCCCGAGTCCCGAGGCGCTCCTCCCACAGCCGGCCATCCTTCGGGTCCTGCTGGGCCCGATTTTCGGCCCGGTCGTCTGGTCGAGGCGTTCGGACGCAATGATCGGCAAGGGGATCAGGGCTACAACCGCACGGCCGGTGGACATCCCGGACGACGCGATCGCCGATCTCAAGGGCATCACCTACCGCGTGTTCAGGACGGTGCTGCGCCGCAACACCGAGTACATCGCCGAGCGGAGCGTGCCCGAGCGTCTCGCCGCCCTCGAGGTCCCTGTGCTGGTGATCTTCGGCGCCGCCGATCCCCGCTGGGACCCGTCGTCGGCGCACCAGTACGACGCGGCGCCGACCGCGCGGGTCGAACTGCTGCCCGGCGTCGGGCACATCCCCATGTTCGAGGCGCCCGAGGCGACCAGCGAACTGCTGCTGGGCTTCACGGCGACACCAACCCCGCCCGTGATCCCTCAGGCATAGGCTGGTCACGTGCTGTCGACCGGGACACAACCCGACTGGGCGTCGCTGGAGGTTGCAGTGCCGCGCCTGTCAGGTCGACTGCCGGGGATCAGCATGGCCGGGTTCCGCCAACGTGTCCCCACACCCGTGGACATCGCCATGGTGGCACACCCATCCGTAACCCTGCTCGTCGATCTGAGCGAGGGAGAAGGCCTCGTCTACGACACCCCTGGCCGGCACGAGCGCGGTAGCGTCGTCATCGGGCTTCTCCCCGGCGATCTTCGGGCAACTGGCCGGGGGGTCGGCGAGTGCCTCCAGATCCGGCTGGAGCCGTCCGTGGCGGCAGCGGTGCTCGGCACATCGACCGAGTTCAGCGGGACAGTCGTGTCCCTCGACGATGTCTGGGGCCACGACGCCGTGCGAGCCGAGCGCAGGCTGCGCGCCGCCGCCTCGTGGGACGAACGGTTCACGATCGCGGTGGAAATCCTCGGCCGACGGCTCGGCGCCCGCCCACCGATCGATCCGGAAGTCGCCTACACCTGGCGGCGGACGCTCACCAGCCGGGGGCGAGTGCGGGTCGATGGCCTGGCGGACGAGGTCGGCTGGAGCCGCAAGCGCCTGTGGTCCCGCTTCCGGTCCCAACTCGGCATCACACCCAAGCGCGCCGCCCAACTGGTTCGGTTCGACCACGCCGCCCACCTTCTCGCGGCGGGCCACTCCCCCGCCAGCGTTGCCATCGAGAGCGGCTACGTCGACCAGTCCCACCTTCACCGTGAGGTCAGGGCGTTTGCCGGGCTTACGCCCACGGCCGTGGCCGCCGCGCCGTGGCTCGCGATTGACGACGTTGCGTGGCCGGCTTCATCGCCAACCTCGAGCCCGATGACGGATGGCGAACGCATCCCCGAGCATCGTTGAACAACCTGCCCACCACGATCTGGCTTCCCCACGACGCGCGGATTGAGAAACACGCCGTGTCAGGGCAGTTTCCGTCCACGGCCGCTGCAACAGCGACCGCACAGCGCACTTCCATCGGCAGTTCAGGATGCCCCCTCGACTCAGGCCACCTACCGACCGCGACCGCTCTTGATCAGTCAGCACGCGGACGGCGGCAGATCCGGATGCGGGGTGTCGAAGCGAGTCGGGCGGTACGGGTTCGAGTTCCGGCACGATGGGCTGGTGAGTGATCTGGTCGACGGCGTACTGGCTGGCCCATCCGATCACGGCGGCGTGGACGTAGAGGGAGGAGGACGCAATGCAGGCGATCCAGAAGGTCCGCCATCGACAGGCTGACGTCAACGGTCTGGAGGTGTTTTTTCGCGAGGCCGGGCGTCCCGGCCGGTCGACGGTACTGCTGCTGCACGGGTTTCCGAGCTCGTCGCACACATTTCGGGAGGTCATGCCGACGCTGGCCGACGTCGCGTACGTGATCGCGCCTGATCTTCCCGGCTTCGGCATGTCCTCGTCGCCAACCCTCGACAAGTACGACTACACCTTCGAGAACCTCTCACGGACGATCGAGAACCTACTCGACCAGCTTGGGGTCGAGCGCTTCTTCGTCTACCTGCACGACTTCGGCGCAGCGGTGGGATACCACCTGGCCACTCGCGCCCCGAATCGCATCCGCGGCCTTGTTGTCCAGAGTGGCAACGCGCACGAGGACGGCCTCGGCGAGCAGTGGGACAGCGCCAAGGCGTACTGGGCCGACCCGACCGACGCCAGGCGCGCCGAACTGCCGGACTGGTTGAACTTCGCCGGCACCCGTGACCAGTACCTCGCCGGGCTGCCCGAGTACCTGCGCACGCTGCACTCTCCCGAGTCGTGGCACCTCGACTGGGAGCGCATGAGCCGCCCCGGCAACCTCGACGCGCAGTTCGCGCTGTTCAGTGACTACGCCAGCCACGTCGCGCGTTTCGGTGAGATCGCCGAGTACCACCGGGCTCACCAGCCGCCGGCGCTCGTGCTGTGGGGACGGCGCGACCCGTACTTCGACGTTGACGAGGTCCTCGCCTACCACCGCGCCCTCGATCGCATGGATGCGCACATCTACGACGGCGGGCACTTCTTGTTGGAGACGCACGCGGCCGAGTGCGCCAAGCTCATGCGGGCGTTCGTGCTCGACCACGCTTGAGCTTGCTTTGGCAGGGGCAGGGGCCAGGACGCGCTCTCCCTGTCGGTCGGCGCGCGTGACGAGAGCGGCGTTCCGCTGATCGGTTCGTCGATCCCCATCTGAGCCACGGCCCGGTCCCGCGCGGGCCGCCGGACCGCCAGCCACTCGCTGCGGAGGTCGCCGAAGCCAGCCTCGGCCCCAACAACCAGACCCAGGTCGGAGAGATCGACTGCGTACGCCAGCCAGCAGTAGCTCCCATGCCAGGATCGAACGCGCTGTCATCGGCACGAGCGGGTGGCGCCGCCCGCCTGGCGACCGTACGTAGCGCCCACTCGGCGGCTACGGACGAGGATGCCCGACCGCTCCAGCCGAGCGCTGATCTCGCAGGCGACACCTCGCACGATGCCCGGCGCATACGGAACACTGGCGGGCATGGCTGACTTGGGCGATGCGAAGGCTGCGCTACACCACTACCTGCAGGCGGCTCGCGAAGACCTGATCTGGAAGCTCGACGGGCTGAGCGAACGCGAGGCCAGACTGCCCCGCACCGCGACCGGCAACAACCTGCTGGGAGTCGTCAAGCATTGCCTCAATGTCGAAGCCGGCTACTTCGGGCCTACCTTCGGGCGCGAATTCCCGACGCCTGAGGAACTGGTCCCCATGCAGGCGTTCGAGGAGGACCCGCAGGCAGACTGGTACGCGCGGGAGGAGGAGACGAAGGATGGGCTGATCGATCTGTATCGCCGTGTCGGGGTGTTCGCGGATCAGACGATCGAACAGCTACCGCTCGACGCGCCGGGGCGGGTGTCGTGGTGGCGGCCAGGTGGACAGGACGTGACGCTTCAAAAAATCATCGTCCACGTAACCTGCGACCTCGCTCGTCACGCCGGTCACGCCGACATCATGCGCGAGCAGCACGACACGGCGATCGGCCTGCGGCGGGAGAACACCAACATCCCTCACGACTATGACTGGCCGGCGTACGTCACCAGGCTGACGAAGCTGGCTGACCGCTTCGGATAGCCGCCCGGTCCCGTCGGTGCAGTCGGTGACTTCAGCATCCGCTCTTCGGCGGGTGAGGACGCCACGGCTGGCCAGCGCGACAAGGAGCGGACCACCAACCCATCCGCCACGGCGGCTCAGCGGAGCCGACAAGCTGGCGGCGAAACTCCAGAGGTGCGGACGCAGCAGCCGCGTCACGGTCTGTTCCGCCGCGGGCTCGGCGTCCCTCATTGGTGGTGGGGCAGACCGCTCCCCCACCGGGGCAAGGTCCGAGGCGTTCATCGTTCTCCCGTCTTCATCGATCTCTCCTCACGACCAGGCCGGCGGTCGCGCCGATGGCCGTACCCCGGGTCGGCCAGCCGGTTGTGTCGATCGCCCGGGCCATGTGGGCCATGGCGGCGGTGACGTGGAACAGAAACCGGCCGGCCGAGGCGATCACCCGGTGAGGCCCCCGCGGAGGAACTCGGTGATCTCCGCTCGTGCGGCCTTGGCCTGGGGTACCACGCCCGGCATGCTGAGGAACGCGTGCGTGGCTCCGGGGTACTCGGTGAGCCGTGCGGCGGTCCCGGCCGCCCGCAGTCGTTCGGCGTAACGGCGGCCGTGATCGGCCACCGGATCCAGGGTCGGCACCACGACGAGCGCGGGGGCCAGCCCGCTCAGGTCGTCGGCATACAGCGGCGACAACGCGCGAGGATCCGTTCCCGGCGGCACGGCGAGCCGCTGGAACAGCCGCATCTGCGGCATGGTGAGGGTCGGGCTGTTGGCGTGTTCGTGCATCGAAGCGTGCTCGAACCCCGCCGCGGTGAGGTCAACGGCCGGGTTGACCAGCACCTGTGCCCGCAGGAGCGGGCCGGACTTCTTGGCCCGTATCGCGGCCAGGGCGGTGACCATCGAGCCGGTGCTCTCGCCGAAGACGGCGATCCGGGCCGGGTCGATGCCCCACTGCGCGGCGTGCTGTACCACGTGCAGAAGCACGTCCCAGCCGTCGTCGACGGCCGCCTGCAGCGGAGTCTGAGGATCGAGGAGCCGATGCTCGACCGACACGACGAGCCCGGGTAGCCGCGCGGCGAGGTGGCTGTTCACCCAGTCGCTCTGCACCGCCGTGCCCACGAATCCGCCTCCGTGAACATGGAGCACGAGTGGCAGGCCGGCCCGGGCGGCGCCTTCGCCCTCGCGCCCGGGCGACGGCCGGTACGTCCGGACGCGGAGCCTGCGTCCGGGAAGTGCGACCTCCTGCCACTGGATCGTGACGCCGCGGTCCGGGAACCCGGTGATCAGCCGCGCCAGGCGGGACGACCGCTTACGGTTCACCGCCTCCCGCAGCACCACCAGTTCCTCGGCCGTCATCGCCGACCAGTCCGGCTCCTTGCCCAGGGCCTGCATCAGCCGGATGCCCAGCGGCGCCCGCTCCGCGGTGACCTCGCTCATGGTTCTCCTCGACACTTTGTGGTTTCGATACCGAGAGTATCGATACCTAAGGTAGCGTAATCGGCTACCGTGTCAACATGACCCCTGGGACCACATCCGCCAGGCCGCCCGGCCGTCCGCGCACCGGCGTCAACGCCGCCGTCTTCACCGCGACGCTGAGCACCGTCCACGAGCTGGGCTACGCGCGCGCCACCGTCGACCGCATCGCCGCCACGGCCGGCGTCGCGAAGACGACGATCTACCGTCGCTGGCCGTCCAAGGGCGCGCTGGTCGTGGACTGCCTCCTCGACGCGTTCGGCCCGGTGCCGGTGGCGAGCGGCAGTCGAGCTCAGCTCGTTTCCTCGGCCATCCATTGGATCGCGGCGAAGATCGGCGAGCCCGGGGTGGGCGACGCGTTCGCCGGCGTGTTCAGTGACGCCGTCAGCGATCCGACCCTGCGCGAGATCCTGTCCGCGCGGCTGCAGGAGCCGTACCGGCTCGCGCTCCAGGAAGCCCTCGGCGAGCCGGAGAACCGGGTCCTGCTCCTCATCGACGTCGTCGTCGGGACCCTGCTCCACCGGATGGGCATGACCGGCGAGCCGATGACCGACGCTGACGTCGCGGCACTGGTCGAGATGGTCCTGCCGCACTTTGCCGACGACGGCGGTCGGCCCAGACCTGCCGTCGACTGACGGCGGCACCGGAAAGGAGACGCCGGCCGCCGACCGCGCCTGTGGACCGAGCAGGCGTAGGCCGCGCTCGACCGGCTGACAGGCGACGAGGCCGCGAGGCGCTGTCGCTCACTCGTCCACCTCTCACGTGGGGGCACGAACGGGGCATTCACGGATTCGGAACACGGGGTGACGAGGCGCGATCCGGCGGGACTCCGGCAAGGGGGCTGCCGGCCCCAGCCCCAGGTGCGCCCGTGCGCCAGGCGCGGCGGCGAGGTAGCGGCGCAGGATCTCGGCGCGACGCTCGGACGCGATCTCCTCGATCAGGATCGGGGTCTCGCGACCCCGACGGCGGAGCGCGGCCCTACCGCCCGCCGCCTGGACGTTCCGCACCCAGTTCGCATCCGGCCCGAGCATCGACACGAGGTATTCGGCACGGCGGTAGGCCGTGACGCGACCGGAAGCGAGGTGACGTTGCCGCTGTGATGCCCCAGCACCTTCAGCACGGCAGCGTGGCGCGGCGACAACCACCGAGCCCTCGTACACCAGGACATCGAGCTGGTTCATCAGCCGCATGAGCCCGTTCGGCCGTCCTCCCCGATACATCGCGCGCTTGACTGACGCGACCGCGCGTACGACAGCTCGCCCGAGGCTCCGCGCCCGCACGGCGCGTTCGGTCGCGACTGCTTGTTCACTTGCCCTATGACCGGTGTCTGGCGAGGCTCGGTCCAGGCGCCCGGGCTGTCGCTCTCTCATCGGCTGCCCACGCTGGTCGTGTGGTGTTTGGCCTGCGCGGTCCCGGGCGTCGCCTAGCGGTCCGGGCTGTCGGCGGCGGCCATGACGCGCAGCGCGTTGGGGTCCAGGCCGATCCGGATCGGGGTCTCGCCGTACGGCTCCCCGTCCACCTCCACGGGCGCCGGCCGGTCGGTCTCCAGCCAGAGTTCGCGTACGGCGAGGAACGGCTCGTCGACGAGGGTGCGGCGATGGCCGGTGGCCGCGTTACGCGCCGTGTCCCGCAGCAGTCCGCGGCGGGTCGGGCCACCCACCGGGTACGCGACCAACAGCCGGTCGTCGGCGTCCGCGTCCGCGGTGATGGGCCGCCCCGCGTGGAAGCCGCCGTTCGCGACGTACAGCTGGTGGGTGAGGAACTCGTGCCGCCGTCCCTCGGCGCGTACGGCGGCGCGCAACGGCCGGTGCCGGGTCAGCAGCGCCAGGGCGGTCATCGGGTACGCGATCCGGCCGATGACCCGCTTGAGCCGGGGCGGTGTCCTGAGCATCACGTCGGCGGAGAGGCCGATGCCGATGTGGTTGGTGAACCGCATGTTGCCCACGAGTCCGAGGTCGACGTCGATCACCTTGCCGTCGGTGAGGACCGCGACCGCCGCGTCGAGGTCGAGCGGGATGCCCACCGTACGCGCGAAGTTGTTGGTGGTGCCCAGCGGCAGCAGGCCGAGCGCGATGTCGCGGTGGGCGAGCAGGCGCGCGGCGGTGCCGATCGTGCCGTCGCCACCGCCGGCGACCAGGAGGTCCGGCCCGAGGTCGGCGGCGGCGGCGAGGCTCTGCTCGAGTTCGGCGGGCCGGTCGACCGGATAGGTGCCCAGCAGGGTGAAGCCGGCCGCGACCAGCCGCGACCGGGTCTCCTCGTAGAGCTGGCGGCCCCGGCGGGAGTGGGCGTTGACGACCAGCACCGCCCGCCGCTCCCGCCGGATGGCCGCGCTCAGCTCCTGCTTCGTCCGCATAGGGCCCGACCCTAGCGCCGGACGGCCGGCGGACGGCGCACGCCCGCCGGGTGTTCGGGTCGGCGGTGCCGTTCGCCACCCGGTTGATGGTGCGCGCCGCCCACAGCGATTCGGGCCGGTGATCAGCGAGACGGGCGCAGGGTGACTGGTGGGCCGAACCGGACCGGCACGCCGGGGGAATACAGCACGCTGGCCGGCGGTCCGGTCGGCGCCGGCAGCCCGGCGGCGGTGACCAGCTCGTCGTCCAGGTGCAGCAGTTCGGCCCGGTGCAGCGGCCAGCGGGGATGCCAGTTCGGCAGGTGCCGCGTGCGACCGTACGCCCGGGTGTGCAGCCCCCACCGGGCGGTGACGAAATGCTCCAGCGGGGTCGGCTCGGCGATCGCCCCACCCACCCGGACCACCATCCGGCTCGCCGCACAGGGCGGGCCGGGCCAGCGACGCCGGCACCGGTAGGTGCGGCGGTCGCCGTCCCGGTCCAGCCGCATCGCCGACCACATGTACGGCAGCCGCAGGGTCGCCCGGGCGACCAGCACCGGGACCAGCCGGGACGCGTCGAGCGAGCGGAACACCACGGCCCGCCGGCCGGCGCCGTCGACCGAGTAGAGCCGGACGTTGGTCTCCCAGAAGCTGCCGAGGTACGGCACCCCCGGCCCACGGCCGAGGCCCAGCCCCACCATGCGGAAGCCGACCAGGCCCACATAGCTGAGCCCGTCGAGGGTGTCCGGGCGGGTGCCGGCCGGCAGCAGCGGCGCGACGAGCTCCGGAGCGACCGCCCAGTGCAGGAAGGCGAGGTCCTCCCAGCGCTGCCGCAGGATCGCTCGCGGGAACGCCTGCTCGGGCGCGCAGTCGACCGGCTCGATGTACACGTGCCCATCCTGCCCGGCGGCACCGGGTGACGCTCCCCTCCCGGGCGTGATCTCGACATTTCCGGGAAGACGGGCGCGGCAGGGCGCTGCCCCGGGCGCCCGGGTGCGAGGCGAGCGGACATGACCCGTGCGCGGGCAGCGGGCTTATCGCCGCCTGGGACCGATCCGGAAGTGGAGCGAGGTAGATGGCAGGAAGAACCACCTTTGGCGTCCGATCGCTGACGGACAGCCTCGGCATCGAACGGGCGAGCCAGGGCCGCAGGTCCGAAAGGCTGGCGCGGCTCCTCGGCTGGGCCAGTGTCGGCCTCGGAGCAGCGGCGCTCGGCGCCCGGCCGCAGGTCAGCCGGATGTGCGGCATCGACGATTCGCGCACCGCCCGGACGGTGCTGCGGATCGCCGGCGTGCGGGAGTTCGGGCACGCCGCCGCGCTGCTGATTCCGCGCCGGGCGGGGTGGGGAGCGTGGACGCGGGTCGCCGGCGACATCATGGACCTCGCCGCCAGCGGCCGGGCGCTGCGGAACCGCCACGACGAGCGGCGACGGCGGCTGCGCTACACGACCTGGGCGCTCGCCGGCATCACCGCTGTCGACCTCTACACCGCGGTACGGGTCACCCGGGGCCGACGGATGACGGGCGACAACCAGGTGGAGGCGTCGATCACGGTCAACCGCAGCGTCGAGGACACCTACCGGTTCTGGCACGACTTCGAGAACCTGCCACGGTTCATGTACCACCTGAAGTCGGTGCGGATAGCCGGCAACCGGCGTTCCCGCTGGACGGCGAAGGCCCCGGCCGGCGGCAGCGTCGAGTGGGAGGCGGAGGTCGTCGACGACCGCCCCGGCGAGCTGATCAGGTGGCGCTCCGTGGCGGGGGCACAGGTGCCCAACTCCGGGTGTGTGCGGTTCAGGCCGACGGCGGGCGGACGCGGCACGGAGGTCCATGTCGAGCTGACGTACTCGGTGCCGGGCCGGCGGTTCGGCGCGATGGTGGCCAAGATGTTCGGCGAAAGCCCGCAGCAGCAGACCTGCGACGACCTGCGGCGGTTCAAGCAGGTCATCGAGACCGGCGAGATCACGAAGTCCGACGGCAGCCCGCAGGGCAGCAGCGTCCAGCAACAGGTGAAACAGCGCCCCGCCCAGCCGCTGCCGACCCGCTGACCGGTCGAGAGAAGGCAGGAAGCACATGAGAGCCACCTGTTGGGTCGCCCCGAACAAGGTATCCGTCGACGACGTGCCCGACCCGCAGATCATCAACCCCCGGGACGCGATCGTGCAGATCACGTCGTCCGCGATCTGCGGCTCGGACCTGCACCTGCTCCAGGGATATCTCCCGGCGATGAGGAAGGGCGACGTGCTCGGCCACGAGTTCATGGGCGAGATCGTGGAACTGGGCCACGGCGTCCGGGACGGGCTGGGTGTCGGCGACCGGGTCGTGGTGGCCTTCCCGATCGCCTGTGGCAACTGCGTCGCCTGCGCGAACGGCCTCTACTCCATCTGCGAGAACTCCAACCCCAACGCGGCCGTCGCCGAACTGGCGATGGGTCACTCGCCCGCGGGTGTCTTCGGCTACTCCCACCTGCTCGGCGGCTACGCCGGCGGTCAGGCGCAGTACGTACGCGTGCCGTACGCCGACGTCGGGGCGCTCAAGGTCGAGGACGACCTGCCGGACGAGAAGGTGCTGTTCCTGTCCGACGTCCTGCCGACCGGCTACATGGCCGCCGAGATGTGCGACATCGAGCGCGGCGACGTCATCGCCATCTGGGGGGCGGGGCCGGTCGGTCAGCTCGCCGCCGCCAGCGCCTTCCTCCTCGGCGCGGAACGGGTGATCGTCATCGACCGCTTCCCGTACCGCCTCGCGATGGCGCGGGAGAAGACGGGCGCGGAGACGATCAACTACGAGGAGACCGACGTCCTCGACGCCCTGCGGGACATGACCGCCGGGCGCGGGCCCGACGCCTGCATCGACGCGGTCGGCGTGGAGGGGCATCACGCCTCGGCGGCGCTGCACGCGTACGACAAGGCCAAGCAGGCGCTCAAGATGGAGACGGACCGACCGCACGCGCTTCGGGAAGCCGTCCTGAGCTGCCGCAACGGCGGCACGATCTCGGTGATCGGCGCGTACGGCGGCTTCATCGACAAGTTCCCGATGGGCTCGTTCACGAACCGGTCGCTGACCATGCGGTCGGGCCAGACCCACGTGCAGCGCTACATGCGGCCGCTGCTGGAACGCATCCGTAAGGGCGAGATCGACCCGAGCTTCATCATCACCCACACCATGCGGCTCGACGACACGCCCCACGGCTACGACATCTTCAAGAACAAGCAGGAGGACTGCGTGAAGGTCGTCCTCAAACCCTGACCCTCGCGGTCGTGCCGGTCTAGGACGACGGCGCTCCGGTCCTGCTCCTCGCTGCGGCCCGTCTCCCGCCGCGACATCGCCTTCGCCACCTCGATGGAGAACGGTGACCCCGGCGGCCCGCATCAGGACCGGCGGCCCCTCGGCGGTCAGCTCGCCGACGCCAGCCGCCCGCCGTCGGCCAGCACGTCCCGGGCCTGACGGGCGAGCAGGAGGTGCTCGGAGCGCCGGGCGAGTTCCTCGCCGAGGCGGGCGTGCCGCGCCGCCTCCGCCTCCCGCCCGGTGCGCCGTGGCCAGACCGATGTGGGCGCAGACCTCCGCGCGGCGGTAGCCGATCTCCCGGCTCAGCCGCAGGGCCCGGTGCAGGAGGTCCTCCACGCCTGCCGCCACCTTGTGACCAAGGTTTGAATGATGGTTCAATTCTTGCGTGGTCTACCGGAGCACCGACCGTGTGAAGGCTCGGCTGAGCGCGTCCCGCGACCGGATCATCGTCGCCGCCCTGGAGATCATGGCCGGGCACGGGTACGCCGGCTGTTCCGTCGCCGCCGTCGCCGAGCGGGCCGGCATGGCCACCGGCAGCGTCTACCGCCACTTCCCCACCAAGGCCGACCTGTTCGCCGAGGTGTTCCGCACCGCCTCCCAGCGGGAGGTGGACGCGGTCGCGCGCGCGGCAGCGCTGGAGCCCACGGTCGCCGCGCAGGTGTCCGCCGTCATCGAGACGTTCTCCGGCCGCGCGCTGCAGTCCCCGCGGTTGGCGTACGCCCTGCTCGTCGAGCCGGTCGACCCGGCGGTCGACGCCGAGCGGCTCGTCTTCCGCCGGGCGTACGCCGAACTGATCGCCGGCTACGTCGCGGCCGGCGTGGCGAGCGGTGAGCTGCCCCCGCAGGACCCGGAGCTGACCGCGACCGCTCTCGTCGGTGCCCTGGCCGAAGCGATGGTCGGCCCGCTGGCGGCCGGGGTCGCCGGCCCGAGCACCATCCCCAGCCTGATCACGTTCATCCACCGTGCGATTGGAGTGTCGCCTTGACGACGCACGAGGTTCGCAACCAGGTCCCCCCGCTGGCCGGCTACGACGCGGCGGACGACCCGGCGCTGCTCGACGGGCTCGCCCGGGAGGGTGCCGGGTGGGCCACCGCGGAGCTGCACGAGCTCGGCCGGATCGGCGGCGCCGAGCAGGCGATCGAGTACGGGCGGCTGGCGAACGAACACCCGCCGGTCCTGCGCACCCACGACCGCTACGGCCACCGGATCGACGAGGTGGAATTCCACCCGGCCTGGCACGAGCTGATGCGCACCGCGGTCACGCACGGGCTGCACGCCGCGCCGTGGGCGGACGACCGGCCCGGCGCGCACGTGGCCCGGGCCGCCAAGTTCTACACCTGGCGCCCCGACGCCGGGCACGGCTGCCCCATCTCCATGACGTACGCGGCGGTGCCGGCGCTGCGGCACGACCCGGAGCTGGCCGCACGGTACGAGCCGCTGCTCACCGCCGCGACGTACGACTTCGGGCTGCGCGCGCCGCTCGGCAAGCGGGGGCTGCTGGCCGGCATGTCGATGACGGAGAAGCAGGGCGGCTCGGACGTACGCGCCAACGCCACCACCGCCCGCCCGGAGCCGGACGGCACCTACCGGCTCCTCGGGCACAAGTGGTTCACCTCGGCGCCGATGTGCGACGTCTTCCTCACCCTCGCCCAGGCGCCGGGCGGGCTCACCTGCTTCCTCGTGCCGCGGGTCCTCCCGGACGGCACGCGCAACCCGATGCGGCTGATGCGCCTGAAGGACAAGCTCGGCAACCGGTCCAACGCCTCGGCGGAGGTCGAGTACGAGCACGCGCTGGCCTGGCGCGTCGGTGACGAGGGCCGTGGCGTGCGCACCATCATCGACATGGTCAACCTGACCCGCCTCGACTGCGTCATCGGCGCGGCGGCCGGGATGCGCCAGGGCGTGCTCACCGCCGTCCACCACGCCACCCACCGGCAGGCCTTCGGCCGGTACCTCGCCGACCAGCCGCTGATGCGCAACGTCCTCGCCGACCTCGCGGTCGAGTCCGAGGCCGCCACCGTCCTGATGATGCGGCTCGCCGGGGCGACCGACCGCTCCGCGCGCGGTGACGCCGGCGAGACCGCGTTCAAGCGGCTCGCCCTCGCCATCGGCAAGTACTGGGTCTGCAAGCGCTGGCCGACGCACGCCGCCGAGGCCCTGGAATGCCTGGGCGGCAACGGCTACGTCGAGGAGTCCGGCATGCCGCGGCTGTTCCGCGAGTCGCCCCTGAACTCGATCTGGGAGGGCTCCGGCAACGTCGCCGCGCTGGACGTCCTGCGCGCCCTCGCCAAGGAACCGCAGGTCATGGAGGCTTTCCAGGCCGAGGTGGCCACCGCCGCCGGCGCCGACCCGCGGCTCGACGCCGCCGTACGAGGGGTGCGGGCCGACCTGGCCGACCACGGCGACCTCGAGCTGCGGGCCCGCCGCGTCGTCGAACGGCTGGCGCTCGTCCTGCAGGGCTCGCTGTTGGTGCAGCACGGCCACCCCGCCGTCGCCGACGCCTTCTGCGCCTCGCGCCTCGGCGGGGACCACGGCCACGCGTTCGGCACCCTGCCGCCCGGAGTCGACTTCGCCACGATCATCTCCCGCGCCGTGCCCAAGGTGGGCTGAGGCCACCGCGGCACTCCCCCACGATCCGGACCCGGCGCGTCACACCGATTCGACGATCTCCGACTCGCGGGGGATGCCCTGCTCGACCACCACCGGCGGCCCGCCGGGTCGACGCCACGCCCGG
The DNA here is from genome assembly GCF_055586845.1 of Micromonospora sp. NPDC049139. Taxonomy (NCBI): domain Bacteria; kingdom Bacillati; phylum Actinomycetota; class Actinomycetes; order Micromonosporales; family Micromonosporaceae; genus Micromonospora; species Micromonospora sp. NPDC049139. The sequence continues at coordinate 464,117 of NZ_JBVJHK010000001.1, forward strand.
TAGTCCCGGAAGGACATGGGGAGGCCGCGCGCGGCGAACGGATCCGCGGAGTCCATGACCTGGATGTGCAGGTGCGGCTGCGTGGAGTTGCCCGAGTTGCCGCAGTCGGCCAACTCCCGGCCGGCCGCCACGGGCTCGCCCTCGCCCACCCGGATCGAGCCGGCGCGCAGGTGGGCGAGCACGACGTACCCGCGACGGCCCGCCAGCTCGAGGATCACGTGGTTGCCGGCGAGCGCGCCCGCGCCCCCGCGAGCCCGGGACGCCTGGGTCAGGGCGTAGGGCACCCGCGCGAGCGGTGACCGCCGCGCCACGTGGTCCACCTCGCCGTCGTGGACCGACACCACCCTGCCGGCGGCGGGCGCGAGGATGGGCTGACCGAACGCGAAGAACCGCTCCGCCGGCTCCGTGGCCAACAGCGCGCGCCAGTCCCGCGTGGTCGCCGTGCGCCGGCCCCGCACCGCGACGAAGTCCATGGCGTACGTCGTGGCGAACAGGTGGGTGCCGTGGCTCGGCACGCGCCGGGCCGGGCTGTTGCGCGCGAGCCACGTGCCGCGAAACGGTAGCGTGAGCACGACGTGGTCGAGAGCGGAGATCGTGAACCTCCCGTGTCACCTGCTCGTCCCCGCCACGAACTCTACCGGTGGACCGCCGTCAACGACGTGAGCCGGGCGTGCCGGCCCCGTCTCCCAGGCGGGGCAGGCCGGCCAACCAGCGGTCCAGGGCTGCCGGCGAGCGGAACAGCAGCACCGGCGGCCCGGTCGGGTCGGCCTGCCAGGCCCGCATCCGTCGCCGGGCCCGGCCGAAGGCGGTGAGGTGCCACACCAGGATCGAGTCCCGGGACAGCACGCTGCCCAGCGACTCGCGGTTGCCGTTGCAGATCTCCTCCCCCGTCCGCAACCGGCGGACGGTGCGACGCAACAGGCGCCCGAAGGAGCACCAGCGCGGGTAGTCCAGGCCGACGACCAGGTCGGCGCGGGTCAGCACCACGTCCCGCCACCCGTGGTATGCGCCGTCGAGGATCCATCGGTCGCGTCGGCAGATCGCCTCGATCCGGCTGCGCTGCTGCGCGACCGGCACCTCGACCCAGCCGGGCTCCCAGAGCAGGTCGTCGACGGGGTACCACGGCAACCCCAGGTGCCGGGCCAGCCGCGCCGCCAGGGTGGACTTGCCGGCGCCGTACACCGCGTAGATGAGGATGCGCGAGGGAGCGCTCATCGCGGCAGCGTACGCCGGTGGCGCCACACCGCCCGGTCCACCGTGTCCCACCCCGCCGTCAGGCTCGCCAGCCTGGCCGGGGTGGCGGGACTATCCTCGCCGGGTATGAGCCAACGCGTCGGTCCGGCCCAGCCTCCCTTGTGGCGTGACCGCAACTTCGGCGCGTACTGGGCGGCGCAGTCGCTCTCCGCCGCCGGTGACTCGTTCGCCTACATCGCGGTGCCGCTGCTGGTGCTGCACGCGACCGGGTCGGTCGCCCAGATGGGCCTGCTCACGGCCGTGGCCGGCGCCGCCTCCGTCGGCGCGGGGGTCTTCGGCGGCGTCCTGGTCGACCGGTACGACCGGCGGACACTCATGGTCGCCGCAGACCTGGCCCGCCTGGTGCTCTACGCCCTCGTTCCCCTGGCCTGGCTCGCCGGCCCACAGATCTGGCTGCTCTTCGTCGTCCTGCCCATCTGCGAGGCGGCCGGCATGGTGTTCCAGGTCGCCGCGGTGACCGCGGTACGCAACCTCGTCGACCGACACCGGATCACCGAAGCCAACGGGCGGCTGCAGGCGACCTACGCGACGGCGGCCGTGGGCGGGCCACTGCTCGCGGGTGTGGTGTCCGCCCGATTCGGTCCCACGGCGGCCATCGCCATCAACGCGGCCAGTTTCGCCCTGTCAGCCGCCGGCCTCTGGCTGGTCCGGCTCCGGCAGCCCGCCGAGGGTGAAGGGACCGGCGGCGGGCTGGGGCGGGAGACGCGACTGGCCGAGTTCCTGGCCGGCGCCCGGTTCCTCTGGCGTCAGCCCGTGCTCCGCTCGCTGACCATCCTGCTGTCGGTCTTCATCTTCCTGACGTACGGATTCACCGACGTGCTCATCTACCACGTCAAGTACGACCTCGGCGGCTCCGACGGCACCGTCGGCACGGTGCTCGGGCTGGCGGCGCTGGGCACGATCGCCGGAGCGCTGCTGGCGGCGCCGTTACGCCGCAGGCGTGGCTTCGGAGTCACCTGGATCGGCGCGGTGTCGATGTGCGGTCTCGCCATCGCCGGCATCGGCGTCGTCGGAGACGTGCACGGCGTCACCGTGCTGACCGCGGTATACCTGTGCGGCGTCAGCGTGGGCGGGATCTGCTCGATGTCGCTGCGCCAGGAGATCACGCCCGATCACCTGCTCGGGCGGGTCACGTCGGCTTTCTGGAGCACGCACTACTCGCTCGGCCCGGCCGGTGCCGCGGTGCTGACCTGGGCCGCCGGCCGGTACGGCGTCACCGCGGTGGCTCTCGTCGCCGGAACAGGGTGTCTCCTGGTCGCGGTCGGCGGACTGTTCACGCCCATCCGCCGGGCCGGCGCCGAGCCGGTCGCCCACGAGCCGGAGCTTCAGCGGGCCACCACCTGAGGCGGGCTACGGTCGCCTTCACGACGACAGCCTTCACCTTGTCGGCTCCAGGTTGTTCACTTCGGTCGCAGCGCCGCAACAGCGAAAGGGGTCGCCGTCATGTCGATCAGCCACACCAGTGTCGGTGACTCCGACGCGAGCCCGGTCACCGTCGGGCACGGGCCGCGCAGGGTGCTGGCGCTACACGGCTGGTTCGGGTCGGCGCGGGGCTGGGGCTGGCTGCCGGAACTGATCGACGTCGAGCGCTTCACCTGGGCTTTCCTGGACTACCGGGGCTACGGTGCGCGCACCAGCGTCGCGGGCGACCACAGCATCGCCGAGATCTCCCGTGACGCCCTGGCCCTCGCCGACTCCCTCGGCTGGGACACGTTCTCGGTGGTCGGGCACTCCATGGGCGGCAGCGCCGCCCAGCGGGTGCTCGCCGACGCGCCGGAGCGGGTGGACCGGCTCGTCGGCATCAGCCCGGTCCCGGCCGGTGGTGTGCCCTTCGACCTGCAGGGCTGGGCCCTGTTCGACGGCGCCGCCGCCAACCCGGGCAACCGGCGCGCCATCATCGACCTCACCACCGGCAACCGGCTCTCCGGCCGCTGGCTGGACGAGATGGTGCGGTTCTCCCTCGACCACTGCACCCGGGAGGCGTTCGGCGCCTACCTCACGGCCTGGGCGCGTACCGACTTCACGGACGACGTGAAGGGCAACCAGGTGCCGGCGCTCGCCGTCGTCGGCGAGCACGACCCGGCGCTGGGCGCCGACACGATGCGCGAGACCTGGATGCGCCACTACCCGAACGCCCGGCTGGAGGTACTCGCCAACGCGGGGCACTACGCGATGTACGAGACCCCGGTGCGGTTGGTCACGGTGCTCGAGGAGTTCCTCGGGCAGTGAGCGTCGATCCGGCGCCCCTGGTCGATCCCCGCACCTACGTCGACGGCGTTCCGTACGACCTGCTCGCCACGCTGCGCGCGACCAGCCCGGTGGTGTGGGTCGAGGAGCCCCCGCTGCTCGGGCTGCCCGGCGGTCCGGGCTTCTGGCTGGTGCTCCGACACTCCGACGTGACGGCCGTGCTCAGGCAGCCAGGGCTCTTCTCGTCGGCGCTCGGCGCCACCCAGATCCGCGACCCGGCGACCCCGGAGGACCTGGGTTACGTCCGGCGGATGATGCTCAACATGGATCCGCCGGAGCACGGCCGGCTGCGCCGGCCGGTCGCCCGCTCGTTCACCCCGCGCGCGGTGGCCGCGCTGGAGGCGTCGATCCGCGCGAACGCGGCGGCGCTCGTCGAACGCGCGCTCGGCGACGCGGACGAGGGCAACTGCGACTTCGTCCGCGACCTCGCCGCCGACCTGCCGCTGCTCACCCTCGCGGACGTGCTCGGGGTGCCGGAGCGCGACCGCTGGCTGCTGTACGACTGGTCGAACCGGGTGATCGGCTTCCAGGATCCGGACTACGCCGTGTCCGCCGCCTTCGACCCGCAGGCCGGCACCGCCGCGGCCCGCGAGGCGCTGCGGCACCGGCCGGTGCCGGACGCCGACAGCCGGATGCCGGATCCGCGCGCCCGGGCCGGCATGGCCGACCTCTACGCGTACGCGCACCTGCTGGCCGGGTCGAAGCGCCGCAACCCGGGACAGGACGTCATGTCCATCCTGCTGGCGCACCGCGGCGACGACCGGCTCTCGGTGGACGAGTTCGAGAACATGTTCTGGCTGTTCGCCGTGGCCGGCAACGAGACCGTCCGCAACGGCCTGCCCGGCGCGATGATCGCCCTGCTGGAGCATCCGGCGGAGATGGCGCGGCTACGCCGGGACCCAACGCTGTTCGACACCGCCGTCGACGAGCTGCTGCGCTGGTGGACGCCGGTGATGGTGTTCCGGCGTACCGCCACGGTGGACACCGCCGTCGCCGGGGTGTCGGTGCGGGCCGGGGACAAGGTGGTGGTCTCGTTCGCGTCGGCCAACCGCGACGAACGGGTCTTCGCCGAGCCCGACCGACTCGACCTCGCCCGTCACCCCAACCCGCACCTCGTCTTCGGTCACGGGCCGCACTTCTGCCTCGGCGCGCACCTGGCCAGGTGCCAGCTCCGTGCGCTGCTCCAGGAACTGCTTGCCCGCACCGCCAGCGTCGCGTACGCGGGCCCACCCGACTACCTGCGCTCGAACTTCCAGCGCGGCGTCAAGCGCCTGCCGATCCGCTGGCGGCGCCGCTGATCACGCCCCCGACCCCGCCGAATCACCGGTGTGCCGTGCGGCCCAGGCAGGCGGAACCGGCCGGTTCCGGTGATGACGGGGCTGCGGCGCTCCAGCAGGACCACGTCGCGCCAGCGGCCGTGGTGGCGGCCGACCCGCTCGCGGATGCTATCCGCTCGGCGTCCTGTGGCGTCATGGGTCGGACGGTGATGCCGGCCATGTCGCGGCCTGTCGGGGTGTTGCCGGTTCGCAGGGGAAGGCGACGTCGACGCACGGTTCAGTGTCGGTCGCGGTGTCCCAGTTCTGGTAGTAGATCTCCCGCGCGGACGCACTCAGCCGCTGGTCGTGATCTCGGAGCCACGTGTCCAGCGCGTCGTAGGCCCGCAGGATCGCCGGATAGACCGCCTCCGCCTTCGTCAGCGACACGTACGCCTGCCGGTGGGCTCGCTCGATCCGGACCCCCACCGACCCCTCGGGCTCTACCGGATCACCCGTCGGGGCACACACCTCGACAGGCCCGTCGGAGTCCTCGGTGACCAGGCCGTGGTAGGCGACGAACACGGGCCCGGACAGCGTGCCGCCGGCGGCGGTCAGGTGGTCGAACAGCAGGCGCGTCGCTTCGGGCAGGAAGGACGGAAGGCGATCGGCGGTCACGTGTCGCTGGATGAAGATCACCTTCTGGGTGGGCACGTCGCGGCACCGGACCCCGGACGCGACCCCCGAGGCCGCTCGATCGTCGAGGAGATCCAGCAGGTGACGCACCAGCGGCCGACGGGCGTGGTGCGCGGCCTCGGCGTCCCGCCAGTACGCCTCCACCCTGTCGACCGCCTGCGGGCCGGGAAGGCCGAGCACCTCCGCGATGGCCGCCATGGGCATGCCGATCGCGCGCAGCAGGGTGACGCGGCGGGCCCGTTCCAGTTCCGCGTCGCCGTAGTACCGGTAGCCGGTCCGGGCGTCGACGTGGGCCGGGCACAGCAGTTGACGCTCCTCGTAGAGGCGCAACGCCTTCGCGCTCAGTCGGGACCGATTCAGGAACTCACCGCTCGTCAACCACCGTGGCATGGTCGCGAGTCTGCCCTCCGCCCCAGGGGCAGGGTCAAACAGGCAGGTGTCGATCATCGGCCGGCATGACGCACCGGTCGCGCCAGCCATCGCCCGCCGCCACCTACCGCAACGGCGGCTCCGGCCACTCTCCCGCCCAGGCACCACCGGCGCGATCGTGAGGAGGCTTCGCCTCAGTCACCGTCGCCGTCGCCGCCGCCACACCCCCCGGTGTCACCCGAGGTCGCCAGCCACAACAGGCCGGCCGGGGTCGCGGCCTGGGTGGTCACGACCTGGTCGAGGCGTACGCGTGCCGGCAACCGCCGGTACTTCTCCGCGCCGCCGGGATCCTGCGTCCTGCGCGGCTTGTCAGGCTCCGACATGAGGGGATCTCCTCTCGCACAACTCGATGGGTCGCTGGCCATCTGATGGCCCGTATCACGTCATCCCGACACGTCGGCGGGGTTCACGGAGAGTTCCCGGGTGGCCCGCAGCGCCAGCATCGCCAGCGGCGCGCACACCAGCAGCAGGATCGCTGCCTCGGCAGCGCACACCGCTGTCACGGCAGCAGATACGCCGCCCCGCAGGACGTAGTCGGCGACGGACACGCCGCGCAGCGCGAGGGCAGCAATCCCCAGGAACAGGAGAGTCAGCGGCCAGTGGGCTGCCCGGGCCACTGCCGACGCGCGCAGGACGAGGTAGCCGACACCCGCTGCGGACACCGACAACGCACACAGGCCCGGCCAGTCGAGTGCGGCGAGTCGCAGCTCCTGCTCCACGGGAAGTGTCCACATCCCGATGACGTACAGGGGGCTCAGGAGGACACCGGCGACGAAGGCACGGATCCAGGTCCGGGTGCGCACGGGCGGAGCCTCCCGATGGAACGCCACCAACGCCAGCACCAGGCCGGTGTTGACGAGCACGATGAGCCAGGTGGTGGGGGGCGTGCCGCCAGGCAGGAACATCGCCTCGTAGGTCCTGGCGACCCAGTCCGCGACGAGGGGCACCGCCGCCAGCCAGCGGGCCGGCCTGGGCTGATTCACCGCGAGCGCGACGAACGCGGCGATCGCGAACAGACCAAGGGGATTGAACGCCAGGCGCCACGGTGCACCGGGCAGGTCGAACACCGGCTCGGTGGGCGGCGTCGGCAGCGGCGGAAAGTCGCCGGCGAGCCAGGGCATGACGCCGATCTCCACCGCCGCCGTGACGGCATGGAAGAGCAGGCCGAGCAGCGCCACCGCGCGGATCGCATCGCCCCGGAGCCGCGGCCTCGGCTCGGCGCCGACGCCGCCGAGCCGAAGCCGCGTAGCAAGCGCCAGGACGCTGAGGACTTCGTCTCTGTCCGGCCGGCCGTGGTCCCGGAGGTACGCGGCGTCCTCGGTGTCTTCCTCAGCGCCGACGCACTCCAGGAAGGTGCGGACCATGTCGTCCTCCCACCTCCGGCGATAGGAGGCTGGCAGAAGCGTCAGCAGCCGGCGGTACCGCTGCTCCAGACTGCTCGTCATGCCGCACCGCCGGCGGCCGGCCGCCACACACCGAGTCTTTCAGCGGCCGCACGGGCATTGGCGGCTTGGCGGTCAGCTTCCTCCGCCAACGCCCGCCCGCCGGAGTTGGTCAGCCGGTAGTACCGCCGGAGCCGACCCTGCTGCACCTCCTCGCGGTCCAGTTCCACCAGACCGTCGGTGACGAGCCGGTCGAGCACGCCGTAGAGCGTGCCCACCCTCAGGTGCACCCGCCCCCGCGACAACTCCTTCACCTCGTTGACGACGCCGTAGCCGTGGCAGGGCCCACCGGCCAGCGCTGTCAGGACGAAGAACGCCGCCTCGGTCATCGGTCGAGTCACCATGGCCACAATATATCGGGAGACAGGATATGCGTCCAGGCGGACATATCTGGAGGAGCGCTGACGCGGCCGGCGAACGCCGGGTGAGGTCCGGGGTCCGCCGCCTCGACCGACCGGGCCAGGACGGTTAGCGCGACCTGGCCCGCCGGGAACGGGCCACCACGACCCCCGCCACGACGACCAGACCCAGCCCGAGTGCTCCGGCCGCCACGATCAACGTGGCCACGTCGTCGGGGTGGTCCGCCCTGTCGTCGTCCGCGGCGCGCGCGGTCGGCGCGGGGGTGGCAACCGGCGCTGTCGACGGGTCGGCCGCGGCCAGGGCGTAGCGGAGGAGGTCCGCCCTTGTTCCCGGCGGCCGGCCGGCGGTCTCGGACACGGTGAGCAGGGACCGCCCGTCGCGGCTGTAGGTGATCGACTCGCCCTGCGGCTCGTCGGGCAGCGGGATGACCCGTGGGGTCCCGCTGGTCAGCGCGGTGACCACGTCGCCGTCGGCGACGTCGAACTCGTACGCGTCGGCGTAGGTGCGCAGCACTATCCTGCGCCCGTCCGTCGCGGTGGCAGCGCCGGTGACCGCTGTCCGGCCGAGCACCGAGAACGGGTTGCTCGTCGTGGAGGCCGGCAACCGGACCTGTCCCACCTTCGCCAGTGGCACGGTCGTGCCCGGTCGCAGTGGGCCGCTCGGGGCGTACAGGTTGGCCGAGTACTTGGTCACGATCACCGGCCGGCCGTCGCCGGTCACGAGCATGGCCTCGGCGTCGTGCGGGCCGTCCGGATACGCCATGCGGTGCAGCACCGGACGGTCGGCGCCCGGCGGCAGCTTCCACACCGCGACCGTCTGCCGGGAGCGGTCGTTGTCGCCGATGTCCGCCACCCAGACCGTGCCGTCCACGCCGACGGCGAGGTCCTCGGTGTCGCGGGGCCGCGACGGATACGGCACCGTCCGCGTGACGGCGCACTCGTGATCGAGGAAGAAGATCCGGCGGCGGGCCTCGTCGTCCGCGCCGTCGTTGACCACCACGTACCCGTCGTCCGTGGCGGCCAGGCCGGAGATCTCGGTCAGCCGGTCGTCACGCACCTCGCACAGCGGCGTCCCCCGGACCGGAGCGGGCGACGGGTTCGCCACCGCGGCACCCGGCACCAGCAGGACGGCGAGGATGACGACCGCTCCCGCCACGCGCGGCAACCTCCGCGCGGTTCCCTTACTGCGTCGCATCACCGGCAATCCTCCCATTGCGGCACGCCGGCAGGTCCGCCGACGCCGGTCCGTGTCGGACTACCAGCGGTTGCGTGCTTCCTCCGCCCAGCCGACGAGGCCGTCGAGGTCCGTGCGCTCGCCGTCGTCGGTCTGCGCCCAGCCGGTAAAGTGCCCGAAGCACTGGTGGGTCTCGTTGGCCAGCACGCCGAGGTTGATGCGGGCGACCCGCTCGTGGAACGGATGGAACTCCACGTCCACCCGGTCGCCGGTGATCCGCCAGGGCCGTAGCCAGTCGGTGCGGTCGTAGCGCCAGGTCAGGTCGGCGCCGATCTTGTGCAGCCGCCCGTCGACGAAGAGGGCGTTCTCGGTGGAGCCGGTGCCGTCGGTCCATCGGCCGCCGAGTTGGATGGATCGGCCCGGGGCGCTGCCGGCCGCCCAGTTCCACCGGATGGCGTACGGCCATCTGCCACGGCCGTGGTCGAGCACGGCGAACGAGTCCTTCTCGCTGATCGGGTACGCCGTGTCGCCCACCCACAGGGTGCCGCGCACGGGCCGCCCGAGGTCCTTGACGGTGTACTGGAACCGGCGGGTGTCCCACGGCACCACGACGCCGAGCGATTCGTGTTCCGCGGGCAGCGGCGCCTCCAGGTCGACCTGGACGCCGGGCGTGGTGGCGCGGATCGTGCTGCCGTCCGGGCGCTGGTCGATGTCGATCGACAGGCCGCCGCCGACGGCGCGTACCCGGCCCGCGCCGCTGGCCGCCGGGAACAGCGCGCGGCGGGCGAACGGGACCACCGTCTCCTTGGTGGTCTCGACGCCGCTGCGGCGGTCGAGGACGTAGACGCTGTGCACGCCCGCGTAGTCCAGCGACGACGCGACGAGGCCGACGACGTGCGTGGGGGTGACGATTCCCCAGTACTCCCACCGCTTGGTCCGTCCCCAGCCGCGCAGGTTGGCCCGGTGCAGCGGTCTGCGGCTCCAGCCGACCGCCGCCGGGTTGAGCCGCCCGTCGGGCAGGCACAGGTCGACCGGTTCGGTGATCTCCCGCTCGCGCGTCACCGGGGCAGGGTACCGGTCGGCCGGCGGCCCGGTCGGCGGTCGGGCATGACGTCCAGCGGAGCACCGCCCGCGCCGCCAAAAGTCGCTTGCCGCCAACCGCGGGCTCCGGGAGGCTGGGTCCATGACGTTCTGACGGACAGCACCCCCGTTGCTCCCAGGCCCCACGGCGCCGACCGGTGCCGTCGTGCCGTCCGCCCGTCCCCTTTCAGCGAAAAGCGAGCGTCCTTGTCTCCGCACCAGTCGCGGCGGGAGTCCCTGCCGCAGTCCAACCCTGCCCCTGCCCCTGCCACCGTCACCGTGTTCGCCTCCCCCACGAGCTGGATCGAGTCCGACGCCCTGGCGCAGTGCCGGCAGGTGGCCGCCCTCGACGGCATGATCCACGTCGCCGCCATGCCGGACCTGCACCCGGGCAAGGGCGCCCCGATCGGCGCCGCCATGGCGTCGACCGTGCTGTACCCGTTCCTGGTGGGCTCCGACATCGGTTGCGGCATCGCCGTGTTTCCCATCAGGCTCAAGCGCCCCGTACCCGAGAGGCTCGCCGCCCGGTTCCCCGACCTCGACCGCGCGCTGGACCCCGAGCAGGACGCCGACGACCCGGCCTGGGCCGTCGTGGAGGGCGACGTTCCCGCCGGTCACGTCGAGGGCCTCGGCACGGTCGGCCGGGGTAACCACTTCGTCGAGCTGTCGCGGATCGAGACCGTCCTCGAGCCGGGCCACGCGAGCCGTCTCGGGCTCGCCGCCGGCGACCTCGTGCTCATCGTCCACAGCGGTTCCCGAGGGCTGGGCGAACGGATCCTGCGGGCGCACACCGAGGTCCACGGCGCGGGCCCCGCCCCTGACGCCGCCACCTACCTGGCCATGCACGACGACGCCGTACGCTGGGGATCACTCAACCGGCGGCTGTTGGCCGCCCGGGTCGCCCACGCGCTGGGGGCCGAGCCCACCGAGCCGATCGTCGACCAGTGCCACAACCTGGTCGAGGTCCGCGACGGCATCTACCTGCACCGCAAGGGCGCGGCGCCGGGCGACGGCCGCGACGTGCTCGTCGCCGGCACGCGCGGCACCCCCTCCTACCTCGTCGCCGGCCACGCCGGCCCGGAGGCCAACCATTCCGTGGCGCACGGCGCGGGCCGCAAGATGTCCCGCGCCGACGCCCTGCGCCGGGGCCGGGCCAAGCACACCGTCGAGGAACTGCGCCGCACCCCGGTCGGGTCGCTGGTGGTGTGCGGCGACCGCCAGTTGCTCTTCGAGGAGGCCCCGACGGCCTACAAGCGCATCGAGCAGGTCGTCAGCGACCTCGTCGACCACGGCCTGGCCACCCCCGTGGCCACCACGGTCCCGCTGGTCACCTACAAGACACCCGACGTCGGGCCCGCCTCCCGACCGGACCGGCGGGACAACCGCCGCAGGCGAGGCCGGCCATGAGCGTCCACCTGCTCGTCTCCGCCGGGCGCGGCCCGCAGGAGTGCGCCTGGGCGCTGGCCCGGCTGCTGCGTCGCCTGGAGGCCGACGCCACCCGGCACGGTCTGCCGACCCGCCGGGTGCAGACCGTGCCGGGTGATCGGCCCGACACCTACCGGTCGGTGCTGATCCGGATCTCCGGTGCCGGCGCCGAGGCGTTCGCCGCCTCGTGGACCGGGACCCTGTGCTGGCAGGCGCCCAGCCCCTACCGGGCGAGCACCGGCCGGAAGAACTGGTACGTCACCGCCCGACCGTGCCAGGTCGACACCCCGACCACGACGTTCGCGGAGGCGGACGTCGACATCGTCGCCTGCCGTACCGGCGGCCCCGGCGGTCAGCACCGGAACAAGGCCAGCACGGCCGTACGGGCGACCCACCGCCCCACGGGCCTCGTCGTCGTGGTCGACACCGAACGGCAGTTCAGCCTCAACCGCCGCATCGCCGTCCAACTGCTGCGGCAACGCGTCGAGCACGGCGACGAGACAGCGCGTAACGCCGCCACCACCGCCCGCTGGCGCGTCCACGACGAACTCGTCCGCGGCAACCCCACCCGCGTCGAACGCCCGAGCCCCTCGGGACAGGAGACGGTCCCACCGCAGCGGGCGCACCAGCGACGGGGACGGTCCACCGGGCCACGCCCGCCCCGCTCGTTGTAGTGCCACCGCCGCTGGGCGCCCAGGTCTGCGTCGAAGGTGTGCGGGTTGAGCCGAGCAAAACTAGATTCATTCCAAAAGAATGGACTATGTTCATCACATGGCGTCCGACTTCGAGACTCAGCTGCGGGCGGTCTCGTTGCGCGTGACGCGGCCCCGGTTGGCGGTGCTCGCAGCGCTGCGCGACCATCCGCACGTCGACACCGACACGGTGATCGCCCTGGTACGGGCGGATCAGCCCACGGTCTCCCACCAGGCGGTGTACGACGTGCTGCGCGCGCTCACCGACGCCGGTCTGGTGCGGCGCATCCAGCCTGCCGGTGCGACCGCCCGGTACGAGTCCCGGGTGGGCGACAACCACCACCATGTCGTGTGCCGCTCCTGCGGCGCGATCGCCGACGTCGACTGCGCTGTCGGCCACGCTCCCTGTCTCACCGCCTCCGACGACCACGGCTTCACAGTCGACGAGGCGGAGGTCGTCTACTGGGGCACCTGCCCCGACTGTGCGACCGAACGCACCTCCCAGTGATTCGCCAGTTCGGAAGGAAGCAGATGAGCGACAACCAGGACAACGGCCCCTCCAGCGCGCAGGGCGTGGACAAGAAGGCGGCGGCCGGCTGCCCGGTCGCGCACGACTCCGTGACCGCGCACGGCAGTGAGAGCGAGAACCCGGCGATCGACTCGCCGGCCCCGAAGACCGGAGGTCGTCCGCGCACCAACCGGGACTGGTGGCCCAACCAGCTCGACCTCTCGGTGTTGCGTGCCCACTCGTCCAAGAGCAACCCGTTGGGCGAGAGCTTCAGCTACGCCAAGGAGTTCGCCAAGCTCGACGTCGAGGCCCTCAAGCAGGACATCATCAAGGTCCTCACCACCTCGCAGGACTGGTGGCCGGCCGACTTCGGCCACTACGGCGGCCTGATGATCCGGATGAGTTGGCACGCCGCGGGCACCTACCGCATCCACGACGGTCGCGGTGGCGCCGGCGACGGTGGTCAGCGGTTCGCTCCGCTCAACAGCTGGCCGGACAACGCCAACCTCGACAAGGCCCGCCGGCTGCTGTGGCCGGTCAAGCAGAAGTACGGCCAGAAGATCTCGTGGGCCGACCTGCTCGTGCTCGCCGGCAACGTCGCCCTGGAGTCGATGGGCTTCAAGACCTTCGGATTCGGCTTCGGCCGGGAGGACGTCTGGGAGCCCGAGGAGATCTTCTGGGGTCCGGAGGACGCCTGGCTCGGCGACGAACGCTACGTCTCCGAGAAGGAGATGGCGGCCGGCGTCGGGGCGACCGAGATGGGGCTCATCTACGTCAACCCGGAGGGCCCCCGCGGCAACGCGGACCCGGCTGCGGCGGCGCATTTCATCCGGGAGACCTTCGCCCGGATGGCGATGAACGACGAGGAGACCGTCGCCCTCATCGCCGGTGGCCACACCTTCGGCAAGACCCACGGCGCCGGCGTCGCCGACGACCACGTGGGTCCCGAGCCCGAGGCCGCCCCGCTGGAGGCGCAGGGCCTGGGCTGGCTGAGCACCTACGGCAGCGGCAAGGGCGCGGACACGATCACCAGCGGTCTCGAGGTGACGTGGACCGACCGGCCGACGCAGTGGAGCAACCGCTTCTTCGAGATCCTCTTCGGCTACGAGTGGGAACTCACCACGAGCCCGGGCGGCGCGAAGCAGTGGGTCGCCAAGGACGCCGAGGCGATCATCCCGGACGCCCACGACCCGTCGAAGAAACACAAGCCGACGATGCTCACCACCGACCTGTCGCTGCGCGTCGACCCGACGTACGAGAAGATCTCGCGCCGCTTCCTGGAGAACCCCGACGAGTTCGCGCTGGCGTTCGCCAAGGCCTGGTACAAGCTGCTGCACCGCGACATGGGTCCGGTCAGCCGCTTCCTCGGACCGTGGGTCCCCGAGGCGCAGCTGTGGCAGGATCCGGTGCCGGCCGTCGACCACGAGCTCGTGGGTGACGCCGACGTCGCCGCCCTCAAGGCGAAGGTCCTGGAATCCGGCCTCACGACCGCCCAACTGGTCTCCACCGCCTGGGCCTCAGCCGCCAGCTTCCGGTCCACCGACAAGCGCGGCGGCGCCAACGGCGCACGGATCCGTCTCGAGCCGCAGCGCAGCTGGGCGGTCAACCAGCCGGAGCAGCTCGCGACGGTCCTCGAGACCCTCGAGGGCATCCAGCGCGAGTTCAACGAGGCCGGCGGCGCGAAGATCTCGCTCGCGGACCTCATCGTGCTGGCCGGCTCGGCCGCCGTCGAGAAGGCGGCGCGCGACGCCGGCGTCGAGGTGACCGTGCCGTTCCACCCGGGCCGCACCGACGCCACTGCCGAGCAGACCGACGTCGAGTCGTTCCGGGTCCTCGAGCCGCGCGCCGACGGGTTCCGCAACTACCTGCGCCCCGGCGAGAAGACCCAGCCGGAGGTACTGCTCCTCGACCGTGCCTACATGCTCAACCTGACCGCGCCCGAGATGACCGTCCTCATCGGCGGCCTGCGCTCCCTCGGGGCCAACGTCGGCGGTACGCGGCATGGCGTCCTCACCGACCAGCCCGGCGTGCTCACCAACGACTTCTTCACCAACCTGCTCTCCCCGGGCATCCGGTGGAAGGCATCGGAGTCCGACGAGCACGTGTACGAGATCCGGGACCTGGCCACCGATGAGGTGAAGTGGACCGCCACCGCGGTTGACCTCATCTTCGGCTCCAACTCCCAGCTGCGGGCACTCGCGGAGGTCTACGCCAGCCAGGACGCGCACGACAAGTTCGTGGCCGACTTCGTCGCGGCGTGGGTCAAGGTCATGAACCTGGACCGGTACGACATCGCCTGATGTGCAGAGGGCCCGGGTCACCGAGGACGTGACCCGGGCCCTCTGCGTCCCGCGGGGTGGCCGGCCGTGGCCCGCGTCATCGATGCGCCCGTGCCGGATCAGCCGGGCCCTCGACCGCGTCGAGCCGCGATGGCGAGCAGGTCCCGGGCCGGTCCGGTGGGTCGCTGACCGGCCGGCCAGACCGCGCGGAGCGGCCGGCTGAGATCCACGCCGGTCACCGGGACCCGGACGAGACGTCCGGCGGCCAGCTCGTCGTCGATGGCCAGGTTGCTCAGGACGGCGGGGCCGGCGCCGGCGGCGACCGCCGCTCGCATCGCGCTCGTGGTGGACAGCTCCAGCAGTGGCGGAGCGAGCGGCGCGTGGCTGCGCAGGGCTGTTTCCAGGGCATGCCGGGTGCCGGAGGTGGGCTCCCGCTGCACCAGTCGGGTCGCGGCGAGTTCGGCGGCGTCGACCGGCCGGCGCCGCCGTGCCCACGGGTGGCGGGGATGCGTCACGACGGTGAGTTCGTCGCGGGCGACGATGCGTGAGTCCAGCCCGGTGGGTACGCGCGGCCCCTCCACGAAGCCGAGGTCCGCCGTGCCGTCGCCGACCGCCCGTGCGACGTCCGTGGAGTTCATCGCGTGCAGGCTGACGGCGGTCTGCGGCCGCTGCGCGGCGAGCCGGACGAGCCACGTCGGCAACAGGTGCTCCGCCACGGTGAGACTCGCCGCGACCCGCAGCCGTACGTCCCGCTCCGCGCGCAACGAGCGGATGCCGGCGTCGAGTGTCGCGGCCGCCTGCAGCACGTCGCGTGCCCAGTCAGCCACCAGCCGCCCCTCAGGCGTGAGCGTGGATCCACGAGGACCCCGCTCGACCAGGGGGAAACCGACGAGCCGCTCCATGGTGCGGACCCGAGCCGTGACGGCCGGCTGCCCGATCCCCCGTGCCTGTGCCGCCCGGCCGAGGCTTCCGGTGGCATCCACCAGCAGCAACAGCTCGAGCGCGTCCAGATCCGGCACCCGCGACAACTCCACGCCCAGACACTACGCCGACCCATCAGCCGCCCTGATGAGCCCATCACACTGAGCCACCTACCGGCCCGACCGCCGCTGCTGCACTGTCAAGGAGATCTCACTTTTCGGGAGGCACGGTGGTCGACGAAGACCCGAGCAGACCCACCCTCACGGCACCCGGCGCTGGCCGTCGGTGCGGGAAGGGTCGAGCGCATCCACCCGGGTCGGAACCACGCCGGCCGCCGGGCGCCGTCCCCGGACTGCTCCTGGTCGCCGCGGCCACCGCGGTGGCGTTCGCCGTCACGCGCATGCTGCCGGCCGTGCCCGCGTCGACGGTCGCCGTGGCGCTCGGGATGGTCGTGGTCAATCTCGGCGTGCACCGCCCGATGTTTCATGCCGGCACCCGGGTCGCCGCCGGACCCCTGCTGCGGCTCGCGGTGGTGCTCCTCGGCCTGCAACTGAGCCTCGGCGACCTGGCGCAGATCGGCGTCCCCGGCCTCGCCGTGGTGGTGGGCACCGTCGCGGTCACCTTCGCCGGCACCCGGCTGCTCGGACGACTGCTCGGCGTGTCCCGCGCCCGCTCGCTGCTGGTCGCCACCGGCTTCAGCATCTGCGGCGCCTCCGCGATCGCGGCGATGGAGAAGGTGACGGACACCGAGGACGACGACGTCCCCGCCGCGGTGGCGCTGGTCACACTGTGCGGCACCCTCGCGATCGCCCTGCTGCCGCTGCTGCGCGGCCCGCTGGCCCTGGACCCGGTCGCGTTCGGCGAATGGGTCGGCGCCAGCGTCCACGACGTCGGGCAGACGGTAGCCACCGCCAACCAGGTGCCCGGTGCGCTCACCACCGCCGTCACGGTGAAGCTGGCGCGGGTCGCGCTCCTCGCGCCTCTCGTGGCCGCGGTGGCCGTCGCCGCGCGCCGCGCCGCGGGAGGGGCACTGGGCGGGTCGGGCCGCCGGCCACCCGCGGTGCCGCTGTTCGTCGTCGGGTTCCTGGTCGCGGTCGGCCTCGCCAGCACCCCACTGGTCCCGGACCCGCTGGCGGACGCCGCGCGTCACGTGCAGCACGTGCTCCTCGTCGCCGCGCTGTTCGGGCTCGGCACCGGCATCCACCTGCCGACCCTCCGGCGCACCGGCGGCCGCACCCTGGCACTGGGACTGGCGAGCTGGGTCCTGGTGGCCGCCGCCGCCTACGTCGGCGTGCGACTCCTCGGCCGCTGACGGCCGACCGCCCCCATACCGCTGCCCGGGGCGGCCGAGGGCGGGTCGGGGAACACGCGAGGGGCGGACGGCCCGACGTCGGGCGCGAGCCGAAGGCCGAGCCGGCGGGTGTGCGCGGAGCCGGGTCGCCCGGCCGGATACCGTACCCGGGCGCGGGCCTGCCCGCGCGGGCCGTCGAGCGGTGGGAGGATCGGATGCGCCTGCACGTGGGGTGCGCGATGTGGACGCACAAGTCCTGGCAGGGACGCTTTCTGGCGCATCCGCTGCCGGCCCACGAGCGGCTGCGCGCGTACGCCGGCTGGTGCACCGCGGTCGAGGGGAACACCACCTTCTACGCGACCCCGGCCCGGGAGACGGTGGCGTCCTGGGCGCGGCAGACCGACCCCGACTTCCGGTTCGTGCTCAAGCTGCCCAAGACGGTCACGCACGAACGCCGGCTCACCGGCGCCGACGAGGAACTCCGGGTCTTCCTGGACGCGATCGAACCCCTCGGCCCACGGGCCCACGCCCTCTGGATCCAGTTACCCGGCTCGTTCGGCCCCGCCGACGTGCCGGCGCTCGCCCGCTTCCTGCGTGGGCTGCCCACCACCCACCGGTACGCCGTGGAGGTCCGCCACCCCGCGTTCTTCGACGACCCGCGGGCGGCGCTGACCCTGGAGGACACGCTCGTCACGGTCGGCGCGGAGTGGATCCCGTTCGACACCACCGCGTTCTTCCGCCAGCCGCCAACCAGCGACGCGGAACGGGAGGCGTGGACCAGGAAGCCACGTACGCCGCTGCGCACCCGCGCGCTGACCGACCGGCCGATCGTCCGGTACCTCGGCCGGGACGACCCCGCCCGGACGGTCGAGGGCTGGCAACCGTGGCTCGACGTCGTGACCGGCTGGCTGCGCGAGGGCCGCTCCCCGACCATGTTCGTGCACACCCCGGACAACGCCGACGCGCCCGACCTCGCCCGCAGGTTCCACGACGAGATCCGGGCGCGCCTGCCGGAGGTCGAACCGCTGCCCGAGCCGATCCCGGTCGGACCGTCGACCCTGTTCTGAGCCGAGGCGGGCTGGTCGGGCGGCAGCGGCACCATGGCAACGGCTCGTGCCCGGTCGCCCGCGCCGGGCATGGCGACGCACCGACGATGCCGAGTGGGGCGCAGGACCCCGACTACATGTGGTCCAGGCGGATGAACACCCGGTCGTGGACCTCCCAGGTCGCCCGCACGTCCGGGTGACGCTCGTCGTACGTGTCGCCCCGCATGATGCCCTGGCCGAAGGTCGTGAAGGGTCCGTCCTCCAGGTGGAGACGACTGGTGTAGATGCCTCGGGTGCCGTTGTTCCACGCGATGGTCATCGAGAGTTGCTCGCCCGCGACGGTGCCCGTGACGTCGTCGCACCGGACATTTCCCGAGTGGTTCGCGGTCCATCCCCTCGGGGGGCGACAGCCGCATCGGGTGTCCGGCGCCAGGTAACCGCCGCCCAATACGGCGGACGGTATTGAACCGGCATTGCCGGGCCCAGCGTTCTGTCGTATCCCCGGCTCCGGCCGAAGCGGACGTACGCCGAGGCGATCGAGTTCCGTGCGGCACTGCTACGGTCGCCGGCATGATCCAGGATCTGACGCGGGCCTACCTGGCAAAGGTCGATCATGAGTTGCCGGGCTATGTGCGGGGCCTCTACGTCGTCGGCTCCGCCGCGCTCGGCGCCTGGCAGCCGCGCGCCAGTGACGTGGACACCGTGATCCTGACGTCGCGGCCGGCCACCGGTGACGATCTGACCCAGCTCGCGAGGATCCACCGCGAGATGCCGGGGTCGCCACGCCTGGACGGCGTCTACCTCGCGCCGGCCCTGGCGCAGGTCTGGCCGATCGACAACCGGATCGTGCCGTTCGTGGTGAACGGCCACTTCACGCCCGACCGGCCGTGCGGCGAGCTCACTCCGGTGCTGTGGTTGACGTTGCGGCGGTACGGCATCCCGGTGCGTGGACCGGCCGTCGCAGACCTGGGGATACGGGTCGACCCGGAGCAACTGCGCCGGTACAACCTCGACAACCTGCGGGAGTACTGGAAGGCGACGGCGGCGAGGATCCCGGCCGCGTTGGCCGACGTGCCACCCGACCAGGTCGTGGACGCCGACACCGTCGGCTGGTTCGTGCTCGGCCCCGCACGACTGCACTACACGCTGGCCCACCAGGACGTCATCTCGAAGGCGGCCGCCGCCGAGTACCTCGCGGAACTGTTCCCCGCGTACGCCGATCTCGCGCGACGAGCGGTTCGCCGGCGTGCGGGTGAGCCGGAACAGTTCACCGCAGCGGACCTGGCCTCGGCGGGCCGCAGCGTCGACGCGGTGGCCGACGACGCGTGGCGCCGCTTCGCATGACCAGGGGTCCGCGTGCGCCGCGAACGCCTGCACGGCGGCCAGCCGCCCGACGGCCAGCCGCGCAGGATCCGGTCCCCTAATCCGGTCGGAGAGAACCGGCAGCCGCTGGTAGGTTCGCTCGCCGTGACGGCGACCAGAAGCGAACGACTCGGCGGGCGCTTCGCCCGGCTCTTGGCGGCCAGCACCACGTCGGCGCTGGGCAGCGGGATGGCGACGGTGGCGGCTCCGCTGTACGTGGCGGCGCAGACCGACGACCCGTTGGTCGTGTCGGCGGGCGCCGCGGTGGCGTGGCTGCCGTGGTTGCTCTTCTCGCTGCCCGGCGGGGTCCTCGCGGACCGGGTCGACCGGCGCCGGCTGATGATCGCCGTCGACTGGGTACGGGTCGCCGCCCTGGCGGTGCTGGCCGCCGCGATCGTCACCGGTCGGGCCGGGGTGGCGCTGCTGTACGCGGTGCTGTTCGTGGTGAACGCCGGTGAGGTGGTGTTCCGCACGGCCGCCCAGGCGGTGCTGCCGGCGGTGGTGCCGCGGTCGCGGCTGGAACGGGCCAACGGCTGGCTGGGCGCGGGCACCACAGTCATGCACAACATGGTCGCCGGGCCGCTCGGCGGGTTCCTCTTCGTGGTGGCGGCCGCCATCCCGTTCGGTGTCAACGCCGGCACGTACGCCCTCAGCGCCCTCCTCGTGGGCCTGATGGCCGGGTCGTACCGCGGGACGGCGGAGACGGGCGGACGCCGCTCGGTGCGCGCGGAGGTCGCCGAGGGGTTCCGCTGGCTGCTCTCCCACCGGCTGCTGCGCACCATGACCCTGCTGATCGGGCTGCTCAACCTCACCCTCACCGCGGCCCTCGCGGTGCTGGTGCTGCTCGCCACGCAACGGCTGGGCCTCGGTTCGGTCGGGTACGGCGCCCTCTTCACCTGCCTCGCGGTCGGTGGGCTGCTCGGCTCGGTCGTCGGGGACCGGCTCGTCGCCGCGGTCACCGCGACGTGGACCATCCGGATCGGCCTGCTGATCGAGGCGGGGCTGCACCTGGCGCTGGCCGCGTCCCGCAGCGCGGTGGTCGTCGGGGTGGCGCTGTTCGCGTTCGGGGTGCACGGCGCGTTGTGGAACATGGTGGCCAACTCGCTGCGTCAGCGGTTGACCCCGTCCGCCCTGCAGGGCCGGGTGGGCAGCACGACGCTGTTCATCGCCGCCGGCGGCAACTGCCTCGGCGCGCTGCTCGGCGGGGTGGTCGCCGCCCGGTTCGGGCTGACCGCGCCGTACTGGGTGGGGCTCGTGGTGGCCCTGGCGGTCATCGCGGTGACCTGGCGGGTCTTCGACCGGGCCACGGTCGCCGCCGCGTACGCCGATCCTGCCCCGGCGGCCCCGGACGCTCCCGCCACGATCGCCTGAGGAGGCCCGATGCCGTCGCTGTGCGTACCACCGCTGTTCGCCGCGCTGGAGCCCGCCCGCACCGTGCTGATCGCCGGCGCGGGTGGCGGTTTCGACGTGTACGCCGCGATCCCGCTGGCCGTCGCGTTACGCGACACCGGCCGGACCGTGCACCTGGCCAACCTCTCCTTCACCCAGCTCGAACTGCTCGACCTGGACGCCTGGCAGGCGGAGAACGTCGCCGCCGTCACCCCGGACACCGCCGGCCCGGACGACTACTTCCCGGAACGCGCGCTGGCCCGCTGGCTCGCCGCCAGCGACCAACCGTGCACCGTGTACGCCTTCGCGAGGGTGGGCGTGCGTCCGCTGCGCGCCGCCTACCGACACCTGGTCGACACGCTCGGCGTGGACGCGGTGGTGCTGGTCGACGGCGGCACCGACATCCTGATGCGCGGCGACGAGGCCGGCCTCGGCACCCCCGTCGAGGACATGACCAGTCTCGCCGCGGTCGCCGGGCTCGACGTGCCGGTGAAGGTGGTGGTCTGCCTCGGGTTCGGCATCGACGCCTATCACGGGGTGAACCACACCCAGGTGCTGGAGAACATCGCCGCCCTCGACCGCGACGGCGCGTACCTGGGCGCACTGTCCATCCCGGGCACCAGCCGGGAGGCGGAGCTGTACCGGGACGCGGTGGCGTACGGGCAGGCGGCCACGCCGCTGCGGCCCAGCATCGTGCACGGACAGATCGCCGCCGCCACCCGTGGCGCTGACGGGGACGTACACGGGACCCGCCGCACCCGGGGCAGCACACTGTTCGTCAACCCGCTGATGGCGATCTACTTCAGCTTCGACCTCGACGGTCTGGCCCGCCGTTCGCTCTACCTCGACCGCCTGGAGCACACCGTGGGCATGCGGCAGGTGGCGTCTCGGATCGAGGAGTTCCGCGACGAGATCGAGCGGCGCGCGCCCCGGGTCTTCCCGCACTGACCCGAGTCCGCGATGTCGCGAGGGTCCAGGCCGGCGTCGGCAGCGACTCAAGCTGACGCTGCCGTAACGGACCCACGGTGGAACTGTCCGCAGTAGAACGGCAGCGGGGGCGGTCGTGGGGCGAAGTGCCGCGCGACCGCGTCCTGGTCAGCGGCGAGGACCGAGACCGCGAAGGTCCCGGCCGCCACGACGCCGTCAAGGGTGCGGGTGCTCTTCTCGAGGCAGATCAGGATGAGGGGCGGGTCGAGCGAGACGGAGGTGAAGGAGTTGGCTGTCATCCCGTGCGGGTCAGTCCCGCCGACGGTGACGATGGTGACCCCGGTGGCGAAGGTGCCCAGGACAGGACGCAGTTGCGGGGTGTCCAGCGGGGACACCTCGGCGCCGGGAGGCGGTGACGGCGGCGGCATCAGCACGGCAGGAGCGTGCCTTCACCGGTTCGGCGCGCGAGGTCGAGAAGGGCCAGCTCGGAGGGCGGTTTCTCGGGGTCGTCGCACCACGTGGTCGTGTTGATCAGGCGGCGAGTGGTTTCCGCAGGCGCTCGGCTGGGGTTTCCCCGCCGAGCGTTTTGCGTGGGCGGAAGGCGACCGAGGCGCGGCAGCGAGCTCCGTAAGGGGGCGGCACACAAGATCCAACCGGTCGGACCGTGGCGCCGGCGGATGAGTCGGTTGCCGCACTTCGGACTGCACGGCTCACCGCAACGGCCAGATTGGTGAGGACGGTGTAACAGGTACTCACGTTCGTTGCGCTTGTGCTGGCAGGGGTGGAAGTCGCGCCGGCCACGTAGCCGGGGGCCAGACCTGTGTACCAGGCGGGATCTTCATCACGCGCCAGAGCGGCACTCCGGGTGGAAGGGGCCAATTGTGCATGATCTTTCTGCGATCGCCCGAGAGCGGGAGGTGCTTTCCGCCGTCGCCGATGCGATCGCAGCCGCGGCGGCCGGCAGGAGTTTGCGTGTGGCGGTCACATGCCCCGATTCGCACCTCACCTTCGTCGGTCAGCTCACGCGGGCGCTGCACGCTCGTGGCCTGGCATGCCGCTGCGTGGTTTCGAAGCCGAATCCGTCCGTCGCCGGCTTGCCGTCCCAAGACGGAGAACCTGAGTCGGCGCTTGCCGTGATCACCAGCGAACCGTTCGCGCAGACCGACGCTGACGTGCAGCGCGTGAACATCGACGTGATCGCTGGCGCGTCGCCGGCACCCCGACGGGTCGTCGGTCACGGCCAGGCAGGTGGCGGGACCCCGGATGCCGACACGCAGCCCGACGTCGTTCTCGAATATCACGAGCCAGCTCGGCTGATCCTCCGCCACATGGCGCCCCACCTGTCTCGTGCCGTGGCCGCATAGGTTCGCCGGGTTAGGCGAAGCCCCTTCACCACACAGGCCGATGGAGCCCGGAGCGCATACGCAGGGTGCCTGGGTGGCGGCCATTCACCAAGGGCCGGGCGAAGGACCGCTGTGTCGGGGACGGATCGGGCACGAGCCTCGGCCTGCCTGACCACGCTCAATCGCTGTCGGCGCCTCCTGACCGTCGCCGCTCCTCGCGCCACAACTCGTGTCCTCGCATCAGCCACCCAACCCAGAAGACCGCGAACAGGATCAGGAAACACGCGAACGGCACGATGGCGAGCACTGCCGCGATCGGCTGGATGCGGCCTCCGTCACCGTTCCATCCGCTCGCGGCGACCGTGCCGAGACCAGCGCACACGATCATGAGGAGGACAGGACCCGGCCGGTCAACCGGGTGCGGCTCACGGGGCAGGCGCAACTCCGACTCCTTCGTGGCACAAGAGGCGTCCATCACCGGCTTTCGCCAGCAGTGTTGCAGCACGAAGGCAGAGATCAAAGACCAAGAATTCGGCGTACGGGTCGACTCATCCGTCGCTTACCACGTCAGGCGTCGCGGCCAGCGGAACGCCAACTCCCGGACACCGGCAACCGCTGGCGGGGTCCGCTGTAGCCCTCAACTTAAACCGCCGAGCGGGTGTGGGCCGACGAGGTCGCGGACATGGCTCAGCACTAATTTCCATCTTTCGATGATGTTGGTACTGTGCTGCGGTGTCTCCCCCTCGCACCGTCAGCACGCCACCGGGCGACCGCTCCCTGACCGTCGAATCCACGCGTTCCACATTCCGGCGATGGCAGCTCGCACGCTTCGGCGAACCCGGTCTCGCGTGGCTGATGCTGTTGCCTTCGGTGGCGATATTCGCCCTGTTCGTGTTCTGGCCACTCGGGCGAACCCTCTATCTGTCCGTGCACGGGAACGACATCTTCGGCGCCCCGTCCGAGTACGTCGGCGGGGAGCACTACCGGGAGATGCTGTCCGGGGAGTTCGGCAAGGTGCTGGCCACGACGGCGCTGTTCACGCTGTTCTCCGTGGTGCCGGCCGTCCTGGGCGCGCTCTTCGTGGTGCTGCTACTGGAGGCGCGCATACGCGGGGTACGGGTGCTGCGCACCGCGTTCGCGCTGCCGTTCGCGTTCTCGGTGGCGACCGCGTCGGTTGTCTTCGCCGTCATCTACAACCCGGCGATCGGAGTGGCGAACGGCCTGCTCGGATACCTCGGGATCGACCGGGTCAACTGGCTCACCGACCCGTCGATCGCGCTGCCCGCCGTCTGCGTCGCCACGGTGTGGATGAACTTCGGTTACAACATCCTCGTGCTCTCCGCCGGGGTATCGGCCATCTCGCCCGAGGTGGTCGAGGCGGCGCGGCTGGATGGCGCGACCGGTTGGCGGCTGGCGTCGCGGATAACCGTGCCGCTGCTCTCCCCGCAACTGTTCTTCCTCGTCGTGGTGTCCACGATCCACGCGTTGCAGAGCTTCGGGCAGATCCACATCCTGACCAAGGGCGGACCGGACCAGGCCACGACGACGCTGGTCTACTCGATCTACGAGAAGGCGTTCGCCTTCGGTTCCGCCGACTTCGGCGCGGCCAGCGCGCAGGCCGTCGTACTGCTGGTCATCATGCTCGGCTGCACGGCCGTCCAATTCGGCATCCTCGAACGGCGGGTCCACTACCGATGAAGAAGCCCAGCCTCGGGCAGGCCGCCGTCTACGTCGTGCTCGGCCTGGCCGCGATCCCCGTTCTGTTCCCGGTCTACTACGGCTTCGTCGGCGCCGTCATGGGCCCCGGTGACCTGGCGACCTACCCGCCCGCGCTGGTGCCGCAGGAGCTGCACTGGCAGAACATCAGGGACGTGTTCCGCTCGGTGCCGCTCGGCCGTTTCTACGTGAACTCCGCCGTCCAGGCCGGGGTCATCACGGTGGCACAGGTCGTCACCAGCATCTTCGCCGCGTACGCCTTCGCGTTTCTTCGCCTGCCCGCGAAGGCGGCGACCTTCGGCCTGTTCCTTGCCACCCTCATGGTGCCGTGGGAAGCGATCATCATTCCCAACTACCTGGCCATCTCCGGCTGGGGCCTGACGCGGGGTGGGCTGACGTACCTCGGCCTGGTGCTGCCCTTCCTCGCCTCGGCGTTCGGCACGTTCCTGCTGCGTCAGGCGTTCCTGCAGTTCCCGACCGAGCTGCGGGACGCCGCAGTGATCGACGGGTGCGGTCACTGGCGCCTGTTGTGGCGGGTCGTCGTGCCCCTCTCCAAGCCCTCGATCGCGGCGGTCGGGGTCTACGTCTTCCTCTCGGCGTGGAACCAGTACTTCTGGCCGCTGATCCTGATCCGCGACACCGAATTCCAGACGCTTCAGATCGGCATCTCCCAGCTCAACGACGCCGAGGCGGCGCAGCCGGGTCTCGTCCTCGCCGGCGTCGCGCTCTCCCTGCTCCCCACGCTGGCCGTCGTGATTCTCGGTCAGCGCCACATCGTCCGCGGCCTGACCGCCGGCGCGCTGCGTTGAACCTTCGAGAAGGAGAGAACCAATGAGAAGACCTCGGCTCCGCCGGACCACAGCGGCGCTCGTCGCCCTCGTGGCCGCCGCCGCGCTCACGGCCTGCGGCGACTCCGGATCCGGCACCGACAGCGGCAGTGACGCGCTCGACGCCCCCGGTGCCGAGGTGCTGGAGAAGGCCACGGAGAAGACCACGATCGAGTTCTGGCATGCGATGAAGGGGGCCAACGCCACCGCCGTCGACCAGCTCATCGCCGACTTCAACGCGCAGAGCGGGGGCAAGGTCGAGGTCAAGGCGGTCTTCCAGGGAAGCTACGACGAGACGATCGCGAAGTACAAGGCCTCGGTCCAGCAGAAGAGCACACCGGCCCTGGTGCAGATCTACGACATCGGCAGCCGCTTCATGGTCGACTCCAAGCAGGTCGTGCCGATGCACAAGTTCATCGAGAAGGACGGCTTCAACGCGGCCGACATCGAGCCGAACATCGCCAGCTACTACTCCGTCGACGGCAAGATGTGGTCGATGCCGTTCAACTCCTCGACGCCCCTGCTCTACCTCAACAAGGAGGCGTTCGAGCGCGTCGGCCTCGACCCGACGAAGCCACCGAGCAACCTCACCGAGATCGGCGACCTGGCGAAGAAGCTGACCGTCAAGGACGCCAGTGGCAAGACGGTCCAGTACGGCTTCGGCGCCGCCATCTACGGGTGGCTGCTGGAGCAGTTGCTCGCCACCGACGGCAAGGAGTACTGCGACAACGGCAACGGGCGTACGGGCCTGGCCTCGAAGGTGCAGTTCGACCAGGAGACGGCCGTGCGTGTCGCGCAGTGGTGGACGGACCTGGTGAAGGGCGGCTACGCGACGAACACCGGCCGCAAGACCGACGACGCCCAGGCGGCGTTCAAGGCGGGCACGGTCGCCATGCACCTGGAGTCCACCAGCGTGTTGCGCGGCTACGTCGACGCCGCGAAGGGCAGGTTCACCGTCCTCACGGCCCCGTACCCGAAGGTGAGCAGTTCGTCCACGGGTGGACCGATCATCGGTGGCGCCTCCCTGTGGATCAACGGCGTCGGTCACGGCGCCAAGGAGAAGCGCGCCGCGTGGGAGTTCGTGAAGTTCGCCTCCACCCCGGCCCAGCAGGCCAAGTGGCACACCAGCACCGGGTACGTGCCGATCAACGCCAAGGCGCTCGACGAACAGATCGACAAGGACTGGATGGCGAAGTTCCCCCAGTTCCGCACCGCGGTCGACCAGCTGCACGCGCTGCCGCCGTCGGTCGCGTCGGCCGGTTGCCTGCTGGGCGTGATGCCGCAGGCCCGCAAGGCGTCCGAGGACGGCCTGGAGGCGGCGATCGTCGGTAGCAAGCCGGCCGACCAGGCCATGAAGGACGCCGCGACGAGCGTGCAGGGCGCCATCGACAGTTACAACAGGTCGGTCAGCTGATCATCGCGTCACGACCGGGCCGGTCCGGTCACGGGGAAGGGCCAGCTCCGAGGGCACTGGCCCTTCTCGGTGCCGGTCGCCTGCGCGGCGGGGGGACGCTGGTGCCTCGCCGGGGCGGCACACCTGCTGCCGTCACCCGGCTGCGTTACCGCCCACGGCGCTCGGACGCAGGGGGCGTCGCCTCGACCAGACGCCGCGTGATCCACAGTGGTGAGGTGACGGCGTTGCCCATGACGACGGCGTGGGCCCCGGCCGCAAAGGCCTGCCGGACCTGCTGCGCCGTGCGGTAGCGACCCTCCGCTATCACCGGCACCTCCAGCCGCTCGGCGAGCTGGGCGACGAGTCGTAGGTCGGGGCCCTCCGTCGGCGGGCTGGTCGGCGTGTAGCCGGAGAGTGTCGTGGCCACCGCGTCGGCACCGGCGTCGACCGCGGCCAGGGCCTCGGCCAGGGTGGAGATGTCGGCCAGCACCAGGGCGGCGGTGCGCGAGTGCACCGCGCGTACCGTGTCGGCGAAGCTGCCCGCGTCCGGGCGGGGCCGGTCGGTGGCGTCGACGGCCACGACGTGCGCCCCGGCCGTGGCGGCCCGCACCGCGTGTGCCGGGGTCGGGGTGATCATCACTCCGGTGGTGCCGTGTTTGACCAGGCCGATCACGGGCACGTCGACGGCGGCGCGGATCGCCGCGATGTCGTCCGGCCCGTTGGCGCGGATCGCCACCGCACCGCCCGCCGCGGCCGAGGCGGCCACCCGGGCCTGCACGTAGGCGTCCCGCATCGGGTCGTCGGGCTCGTCGGGCAGCGGCTGGCAGGACACCACCAGACCACCCCGCATGACGTCGAAGACCGTCACCTGTCCTCCATCGCCATTCGGGCCGCGCCGATCGCCACGGCGTTGTCACCGAGCGCCGACGGCAGCAGCGGTACGTGGGACCAGGCCGGGAGCACTTCCGCCTGGTAGGCGCGGGTCGCCGCGGACAGCACCGCCGGCGCCGCGCCGCCGGCCAGGACGACCGCCGCCGGGTCGAGCAACGCGACGAGTCCGGCCAGGGCCGCGCCCAGCGTCTCGCCGGCATGATCCAGCACGCGCTGGGCGGCGGCTTCGCCGGCTGCGGCCCGGGCGGCGACCTCCCGCCCGCTCACCTGCTCACCGGCGGCCAGGGCGTAGGCGGCGGCGATCCCGCTGCCGGACGCCACGGCCTCCAGGTGCCCCCGGTGCCCACAGCCGCAGCGCAGCTGCCCCGCGCCGGGAACCGGCAGGTGGGCGACCTCGCCCGCCGCCCCCCGGGCGCCGCGTTCGAGGCCGCCGCGCCAGACCAGAGCCCCGCCGAGGCCGGTCCCGACGGCGAGCAGGAGCAGGTGCTCCCGGCCGCGCCCCGCGCCCGTCCACGCTTCCGCGAGCGCGGCGGCGTTCACGTCGTTGTCGACGTGCACCCGGCGGCCCAGTCGGGCGCCCAACTCGTCGGCGATCCTGGTGCCGGCCCAGCCGGGCAGGCTGTCCGTGGCGTACCGGACGGTGCCGGTGGCCGGATCCAGCGTGCCGGCGGCACCCACCCCGATGCCCGCGACCCGGCCGCCGTCCAGGAGCCGCCCGGCCAGTTCGGCGGCCGTGTCGAGCACCATCGCCGGCCCGTGTCGGGCGGGTGTGGGGGCCTGGACCCGGGCGGCCACCCGCCCGTCGGGGGTGAGCAGCAGGGCGATCGTCTTCGTGCCCCCGATGTCGATGCCGAGATACGCGACGTCCGCGTTCCCCGTGGCGAAGCTGTCGATCATGGTTCCGTTTCTCGGGGTGACCGGTGATTGTCGTGTAGTCCTGGTCGAACTCTCGCAGGCCTGGTTTCGGCCCAGACCGCAAGTTACGCTACGGCGGATCAGCGGCGTGTACCGGGATCGGGTGCCCGCCGCCCGCCCGCTGCAATCCGTCCGCGTCCGCCAGGGCGTCGCGTCGCCGCCGGCGCTGGTCGAGGTTCTTGGTCCGGGGCGACTCTGGGCAAGTTACGGCCCCGGCCGCAACAATCGAGCCACACTCCATCGATCAGTGAAGGAGACCGATGAAACGGACAGGACTGCGGTCCGCCGCCCTGCTCACCGCCGGCGGGCTGCTCGCCGGCTTGCTCGTCGCCACCGCCGGCGGCGCGGTGAACGCCGCCCCGCCGCCGGCTCCCGCCCCGATCGTCGGCGCGGAACAGGACCTGGGCCACGCCATCAATTCGCGGGTGCTCTCGCAGTACCAGGCGCAGGGCGTCGACCAGCAGGGGCGCCCACAGGCCTACTGGGTGACCGCCGGCAACAGCGAGGTCACGGCGATGTTCCAGGTCACGGACATCCGGTCGGGGAAGGTGGTCTTCGGCCAGCGACTGCCCTCCGGTACCGGTAGCTGGGCGGTCACCTTCGCCAGGCCGCAAGGTGCCGTCTACTTCGGCATGACCAACGGCGCCGTCTACACCTGGTCCCCCGGGGACACCTCGGTCACGTCCCTGGGCGTGCCGTACCCGGACGAGCAGATCTGGCGGATGGCCGCGGCGCCGGACGGTGTCGTCTACGGCGGGACGTACCCCAGCGGAAAGCTCTTCTCCTACGACCCCGCCACGAAGCGGTTCACCGATCACGGTCAGATCGTTCCCGGGGAGACCTACGGCCAGGCGCTCGCGATCGACGACCGGTACGTCTACTTCGGCACCAAGCCGAACGCGAAGCTGGCCCGCTTCGACCGCGCCACCGGCGAGGTGCGGCCGATCACGCTGCCCGCCCAGTACGCGGACGAGGAGGCCGTCTACGACCTCACCCTCGCCGGGGGATACCTGTTCATCCGGCTCGACCACTCCAGTGACCTGCTCGTCTACCGCCTCAGCGACGGGGTCGTCGTGAACATCGTCCCCGCGATCTCCGGTCGGATGGTCTCCGAAACCGATGCCACGGGCCGGTACGTCTACTTCCGCATGGTGGCCGACGGCATCGTCCGGTACGACCTCCAGACCCACACCTACACGCCGGTCGGCTGGAAGCCGAACGCGCTGCCGGGCAGTTGGGAATGGGTCGACCTGGCCGACCCGGCGTGGCCCGGACCGACCCTGTCGATGACGTACTACTACGGCCGCGTCTACCTGTGGAACCCGCAGACTCGGCTGACCCGGTACATCGGCGAGCAGGACCTGGAGGGCGCCCCCAACCCGATCCAGGCGATGGGGACCGGGCCGGACGGATCGGTCTACATCGGCGGGTTCCTGTCCCCACCCGGCATGGCGCGCTTCGACCCGGCCGACGACTCCATGACCCTGCTGTCCGGCGCCGGGCAGGTGGAGGGTTTCGGAACCCGCGGCGACCACCTGCTCTACGGTCGCTACCCGGACGGCAACCTGCTCTCCTACGACACCACCAGGCCGTGGGCGTACGGGTCCAACCCGGCTCCCAGGACAGTCCTGGGCGACGAACAGCAGCGGGCGCAGGCCTTCGTCGACCTGGGTGAGACGGTCGCCGTCGGCAGCATCCCCCGCGCGGGTCGCCTCGGCGGCGCCCTGAGCTTCTGGACGCCGTCGACCGGTGCCGTGCAGACCTACCGGGACATCGTGCCGCAGCAGAGCGTCGTCAGCCTGGTCGAGCACGACGGACTGCTCTACGGCGGCACCTCCGTCAACGGCGGGTACGGCATCGAGCCGACCGCCACCGAGGCCGAACTGTTCGTGTTCGATCCGCAGACCCGGCAGGTGGTCGAGCGCGTGGTCCCCGCGCCCGGCGGCTCGGCCGTGAACGCGCTGGTCGTCGACCCGTCCGGCACCATCTGGGGCCTGTCCGACGGCACGTTGTTCACCTTCGATCCGGCGACCCGCGCGGTCACCAGGTCGGAACGGCTCTTCCCGAACGAGACGACGATGTACGGCCACGAGCGGGGTCTCGTCCGCGCCGACGACGGCTTCTTCTACGCGTCGGTGTCCGACAGCCTCTGGCGGATCGACCCGGCGACGTGGGACGCCGTCGAGCTGGCCGCCGGCCGGGTGGCGTTCCTCACCAAGGGCGGCGACGGCAACCTCTACTACGGTCGGGTGTCCCGCCTGTACCGGTGGAACTTCACGCTCCCGGCGGTGTGCAGCCGCGTCGTCAGTGGCAGTTACGCGGGGCCGCTCGACATCACGACGGGGACCACCTGCCTGCGGGATGCCACGGTGTCCGGGCAGGTGTCGGTGGGCGACGGGGCGACGCTGGTGGTCCGGGACAGCACCGTCGAGGGACCGGTCGTGGCCCGACGGGCCGCCGGCGTGACCGTACGGGACAGCTCGGTGGTCGGGCCGCTCTCCGCCACCGGCACCACCGGTGACTTCAGGCTGGTCGACTCGTCGGTGGCGGGGCCGGTGACCGTGGTCGACGGACGAGGGCCGTCGGTTCTGGCGGGCAACGTCATCGAGGGCCCCCTGCGCTGCACCGGCAACGAGCCGGCGCCGCAGGACGACGGTCAGCCGAACGCGGTGACCGGCCCCGTGCAGGGGCAGTGCGCCACGCTCTGACCTCACATGCCCACGGCCGGCGCTCAGGATGCCATCCGGAGCGCCGGCCGCAGCGCGCCGGGCCAGGTGCGGAGGTCGGGGCTCGTCCCGCTCACCGCGCCGGGGCACCGGGGTGCGTCCGACGGAGCGAACCCGATCAGAGTCCGCAAGGGTGCGGGCGGAGGGGAGCGACTCGCACAGAAACCGGTTACAGTGCTCGGACCGGACCACACGACGACAGGAGGTGCCCCGGTGACGAGCATCAGCGACCACCAGCCGGCAGACGCCCGATCCGACTGGGAGTCACGGATCGCGTTGCGCAGCGACGAGGCGGGCACGACCGACGGCACGCCCGTCCTCGCCCCGCCGGAAGGTCTGGCGGCGGTCGCCGGAGTCCACCACGTCCGTCTCTCGTGGTCCCCGGTGCCCGGCGCGGTGGGTTACCTGGTGCACCGCGCGCCGGTGCGCGACGGCGCCGCCGACGGCGAGCTGACCCCGATCGACCACCTCGGCGGTGACGTCCTCGCCATCCCCGACACCTGGTACGTCGACACCACCGGCGAGCCCGGCCAGTCGTACGCCTACGCGGTCGCCGCCGTCCCCGAGGTCACCGTCACCGGCCCGCTCGGGGCACGGGTGACCTGCGCGTCACTGCCCGCCACCGGCGTCGCCCCGACCGTCGTCCTCCAGGTCGACGCGGCCGCGCACGGCGCCGCGCTGGCCCGGCCGTGGCAACCGATGATCGGTAGCGAGCGGCTGTCCCAGCTACTCTGCACGGACACCTCCGGCGGCCGGCAGATCGGCGGCGAACTGCTCGCCGCGCTGCGCCGCATCCGCGACGAGATCGGCGTCGAGACGGTGCGCGCGCACTCGATCCTCCACGACGACCTCGGCGTCTACCGGGAGGTCGACGGCGAGCCGGTGATCGACTTCTCCGGCGTCGACCGGGTCTACGACCTGCTCCTGTCCGTCGGGCTGCGACCGGTCGTCGAGATCGGCTTCATGCCCCGCGACCTGGCCAGCGACCCGGAGCGGACGGTCTTCGAGTACCGGGGGGTCATCTCCCCACCGAAGGACTGGGACCGCTGGGGCGAGTTGGTCCGCGCCCTCGTCGCGCACCTGCTCGACCGGTACGGCGAGGAGGTGCTGGGCTGGGACTTCGAGGTGTGGAACGAGGCCAACCTGGAGGTGTTCTGGTCGGGCACCCGTGAGGAGTGGATGCGGCTCTACGACGTGACCGCCAAGGCGGTCAAGGACGTCGACCCCCGGATCCCCGTCGGTGGGCCGTCGTCCGCCGCCGCCGGCTGGGTCGACGCGCTGCTGGAGCACGTCCGGCGCTCCGGCGCTCCGGTCGACTTCGTCTCCACACACACCTACGGCAGCCCGCCGCTGGACCTGCGCCCCACCCTGGAACGGCTCGGCTTCGGGCACGCCCGCATCCTGTGGACCGAGTGGGGCGTGACGCCCACCCACTTCCACCCGGTCAACGACGGCACCTCCGCGGCAACGTTCCTGCTCACCGGCATGCGCTCGGCAGCGGGCCGGGTGGACGCCCTGTCCTACTGGGTGGCCAGCGACCACTTCGAGGAGTTGGGCCGACCGCCGCGGCTGCTGCACGGCGGCTTCGGCCTGATCACCGTCGGCGGGATCGCCAAGCCCCGCTACCACGCGCTACGGATGCTCAGCCGGCTCGGCGAGACCGAGCTGCCGGTGCGCGCCGGCGGGGACGGCGCCGGCGGCCTCGTCCAGACCTGGGCCAGCCGGCGCGCGGACGGCAGCCTGGCCGTCCTCGTGTGGTCGTCCACGCTGGACCAGTCCAAGCGCGACGGCGACCCGGCGCTCGCCCGCCGGATCCGCCTGGTCGTCGACGGCGCGGCCGGCCGGGCCGTGACCGCCACCCGGCTCGACCGCGAGCACGGCGACATCACCACCCTGGCCGAGCAGCTCGGCATCACCGAGTGGCCGGTCGGGGAGCAGTGGGACGCGCTGCGCGCCGTCGACGCGCTACCGATCGAGGAGGTCGCCACCGCCGTCGAGGGCACGGCGGCGGTGGTGGAGCTGCACCTGCCGCAGCCGGGCGCGGTGCTCGTCGAGGTGGCCGGAGGCTGACCGTGCGGCCGAACCCTCCGCCGCCCGACGCCACGACGTCCGGCGCGGCCACGCCCACGGCCGGCGGCTCCACGTCCGCCGGCCTTCGGGCGGGCCGCGAGCCCCCGGGCCTGCCGGCGCGGGGACACGGTCACGGCATCCGGGTACGGGCAGGTCGCGGGCAGGTCGACGTCGACTGGGATCCGGTGCCCGGCGCCGCCGGCTACCTGGTGCACCGGGCCGACGGCGACGGCCCGTACCGGGTGGTCGACCATCGCGGCGGTGACCTGCTCGCGGTGCCCGGCCCGCCGTACGCCGACACGACCGTCGAGCCCGGGCGGCGCGTACGGTACGCGGTGCGCCCGGTGCTCGACCCGGACCGGCCCGGCGACGGTCCGCTGGGGCCGGGATCGGCGCCGGTCACGGCCCGCGACGGCGGTGACGCGGTGGTCGGGGTGACCGTCGACGCCGCCCGCCCGGTCGGGCCGGTGCCCCGCCCGTGGCGGGACATGGTCGGCTCGGAGCACCTGAGCCTGCTGCTCTGCACCGACCGGGTGGGCGGCGAGGAGATGGGGGCCGGGCTGGCCGCCGCGCTCGGCCGGGTGCGCCGCGAGCTGAGCGTCGAACGGGTCCGCGCGCACGGCATCCTCGGCGACGACCTGGGCGTCTACCAGGAGGTCGACGGCCGCGCGGTGCACGACTTCACCGGCGTCGACGCCGTGCTCGACGCACTCGCCCCGACCGGCCTACGGCCGGTGCTGGAGCTGTCGTTCGTGCCGCGGGCGCTGGCCCGCGACCCGTCCCGCGAGGTCACCGCGGCGGGCGTGTCCAGCCCGCCCCGCGACTGGGACCGGTGGGCGGCGTTGGTCGGCGGCCTCATCCGGCACCTGCGGGCCCGAGTCGGCGACGCAGAGCTGCGGCGGTGGGCGGTCGAGGTGTGGAACGAACCGGACCTGGACTGCTTCTGGACCGGCACCCGCGAGGACTACCTGCGGATGTACGACGTGACGGCCAGGGCGGTGCACGAGGCCTGCCCCGGCCTGCCGGTCGGCGGGCCGGCGACCGCCGCGACGAGATGGATAGAGCCGTTCCTCGACCACGTCGACGCCTCGGGCGCGCCGCTGGATTTCCTCTCCACCCATGTCTACGGCAGCCCGCCGCTGGACCTGCGACCGGCCCTGGAGCGGCACGGTCGGGCCGGCACCCCACTGCTCTGGACGGAGTGGGGCCCCTCCCCCACCCACTTCGCGCCGGTCAACGACTCGGTGCTCTCGGCCGCCTTCGTGGCCACCGGGATGCAGGAGGCGGCCGGCCGGGTCGCGGCGCTGGCCTGCTGGGTGGCGAGCGACCACTTCGAGGAACTGGGCCGTCCGCCCGCGCTGCTGCACGGCGGGTTCGGGCTGCTGTCGGTAGGCAACCTGGCCAAGCCCCGGTTCTGGGCACTGTGGATGCTGGAACAGCTCGCGCCCGTGCAGCTCGCCGCCCGGCTCGACGGGGACGGCGCGGGAACGCTGGTGCGGGCCTGGCCGTCCGTCGACCCGGACAGCGGGCGGGTCGCCGTGGTGCTCTGGAACGGCACGCTGGACCAGGGCGTGCTGGGCCGGCCCGACCAGCGCCGCCGGCTGAGCCGTACGGTGCGGCTGCGCATCGACGGGCTGCCCGCAGCTGGGTACGAACTCCGGCACCGCCGGCTGGACGAGCGGACGTCGAACCTCGCCGCGACCGCGCGCCGGCTCGGCGTCGACGGCTGGCCCACCGAGGAGCAGTGGGCCGGGCTGCGGGCCGCCGACACCCTCGCCGACGCGGGACCGCCGGTCACCGTCGCGCCGGACGGCGGCTGCCTGCGGCTGCCGCTGACCCTGCCCCTGCCGTCCCTCGCCCTGGTGGAGCTGACCCCGCGATGACCCACACCGGACCATGGTGGCGGGAAGCCGTCACCTACGAGGTGTATCTGCGTTCCTTCGCCGACGCCGACGGCGACGGCCTCGGGGACCTGCCCGGTCTGCGTTCCCGGCTGCCCTACCTGGCCGCGCTCGGCGTGGACGCCGTCTGGGTCACCCCGTTCTATCCCAGCCCCGACCGCGACGCCGGGTACGACGTCACCGACCACCGCGATGTCGACCCCCGGCTCGGCACCCTCGCGGACGTGGACCGCCTCGTCGCCGACGCGCACCGGCTCGGCCTGCGGGTGCTGGTCGACCTGGTGCTCAACCACGTCTCCTCGGCCCATCCGTGGTTCGTCACCGCCCGCGCCGCCGGCCCCGGCTCGCCGGAGCGGGCCCGGTTCCACGTCCGGCCCGGCCGCGGCCCGGCCGGTGCTGAGCCGCCGAACAACTGGCGGTCCATCTTCGGCGGCTCGGCGTGGACGCCGTTCGGCGACGGCGAGTGGTACCTGCACCTGTTCGACACCGAGCAGCCCGATCTGCGCCACGAGCACCCGGAGGTGGCGGCCGACGCGCTGGCCACGCTGCGGTTCTGGCTGGACCGCGGGGTCGACGGCGTCCGCTTCGACGCGGCCGGCTCGCTGTGGAAGGACCCCGACTACCCGGAGCTGCCGCCCGGCTGGCAGCCCGGTGACCCGGCGCCGTACAGCGACCGGGACGAGGTGCACGAGATCTACCGCCGGTGGGCGCGGGAGCTGGGGTCCTACCCGGGTGACCGGCTCGGCGTGGCGGAGACCTGGGGCGGGCCGGAGGTGCTCTCGCCCTACCTGCGCCCCGACGAGCTGGGGCAGGCGTTCGCGATGGACCCGCTCTACTGGCCGTTGCGGCCGCAGCCGTGGCGCGAGGGCGTCGAGGCGCTCCTGGCCGCCACCACCCGGCACGGGCGGCTGCCCACGTGGGTGCACGGCAGCCACGACGTACGGCGAGCGGCCGACCGGTGGGGACCGGACGGCGCGCGGGCGGTGCTGCTGATGATGCTGGCGCTGCCCGGCGCGGTCTACCTGTACGCCGGGGACGAACTCGGCCTGCCCGACGTCGCGCTGCCCGACGACGCGATCCGCGACCCGGTGTTCCGCCGCTCCGGCGGCGTGGACCGGGGACGCGACGGCGCCCGGGTGCCGCTGCCGTGGACCGCAGGCCCGGCGCCGTACGGTTTCGGCCCGGCCGGGTCCAGGCCGTGGCTGCCCCAGCCGTCGGGCTGGGGAGCGCGCTCGGTGGCCCGCCAACGCCACGACCGGACGTCGACGCTGGCCCTGGCCCGGGCGGCGCTGCCGCTGCGCGGTACCTGCTGGCGGGGTCGACCGGCGCGGCTGTCCTGGCGCGAGGCGCCGGCCGGCTGTCTCGCCTTCCGGCGCGGCGCCGGCGGGCCGACCTGCCTGGTGAACCTCGGTGACGGGCCGGTCGACTGGCGGCCCTACGGGGACCGGGTCCTACTCGCCAGCGGCGCGGCGGGGGCCGACAAGCTGCCGGCCCGCTCGACCGCCTGGCTGGCCTGACCGGCCGGCCTCCCCTCCCCCGTCACCGTGGGGAGGCCGGTCGGGGCCCGGGGGCCGCCGGGCAATGGCGGGCGCCCTGATGTCAGGCCGACGGCGTGCTCTCCCTGCCGGTGGCTTCCGCGAACGGGTTGGGGATCGAGTCGAGCAGCAACCTGGTGTAGTCGTCCCGGGGGGCGCCGATCACCTCGCGGGTCGGGCCGCGCTCCACCAGGATCCCCTGGTGGAGCACCAGCACCTCGTCGGCGAGCAGCCGGGCGCTGAGCAGGTCGTGGGTGATGTAGAGCATCGCCAGCCGCCGCTCTCGGACCAGCTCGCCGAGCAGCTCCAGGATCTCGGCGCGGATCGACACGTCCAGCATGGAGATCGGCTCGTCGGCGATCAGCACCTGCGGGTCGGGGGCGAGGGCCCGGGCGGTCACCACCCGCTGCCGCTGCCCGCCGGAGAGCTGGTGCGGCAGCTTGTCGAGGAACTGCCCGGCCGGGGCGAGCCCCACCCGCTCCAGCAGCTGGGCCGCGCGCTCCCGGACGGCGTCGCCGCGCAGCCCGGCGAAGTTGACCAGCGGCCGGGACAGGGCGTACGCCACCGTGCGGGTCGGGTTCAGCGCGCTGAACGGGTCCTGGAAGACCATCTGCACGTGCCGCCGGTAGTCACGCAGGGCCCGGCCGCGCAGCCGGTCCACCCGGATCCCGTTTCCGGAGCCGCCGGTGAACCGCACCTCGCCGGCGCTGGGGCGTTCCACCCCGGTGATGATCCGGGCGATCGTCGACTTGCCGCTGCCGCTCTGCCCGACCAGGGCGGTCACCGCGCCGGGGCGCAGCGCGAAGGACACCTCGCGGACGGCCTCGACGGTGCTGGTGCGCAACCCGCGCCGGCTCGGGTAGCGCTTGCTCACGTTCTCCACGGACAGCACCGCGTCGCCCTCGCCCGCGGGAGTGTCGGCCTGCCGGGTCAGGGTGCCGGCGGCCGGGAAGTGGCTGTCGAGGGTGGCGGCGGCGCCGAGGGTGACGACCGGCAGCCGGTCCTCCTGGGCGACCAGGCAGCGGACCAGCCCGCCGTGGTCGGGGAGCAGCTGCGGGTGCGTCGCCCGGCAGGCGTCCTCGGCGTGCGGACAGCGCGGGGTGAAGAGGCAGCCGGTGTGCGGCCGGGACAGGTCCGGTGGCCGGCCGGGAATGTAGGTGACCCGCACGTCCGGCAGCCGGGGGTCGGCGTACGAGCCGAGCAGGCCGCGCGTGTAGGGGTGCCGTGGCTCGTGGAGCATGTCGGCGGCCCGCCGGTCCTCCACGATCTCGCCGCCGTACATCACCATCACCCGGTCGGCCATGTCGAGGACGGTGCCCAGGTCGTGGCTGATGAACAGCACCGCGAAGCCGAGCTCGCGGCGCAGCTCGGCCAGCCGGGTGAGGATCTCGCGCTGCACCACCACGTCCAGCCCGGTGGTGGGCTCGTCGAGCAGCACCAGCTTGGGACGCAACGCGAGCGCGAGGGCCAGCGCCACGCGCTGTTTCATGCCGCCGGAGAGCTCGTGCGGGTACGCCCGGAGCACCCGCCGGTCCAGGGCCACCAGCTCGAGCAGCTCGATGGCCCGTTCAGTGACGTCGCCGGGCACCTTGTGCGCGGCGAAGGTGTCGGCGAACTGCGCCTGGACCCGGATCACCGGGTTGAGCGAGTTCATGCTGCTCTGGAAGACGGTGGACAGGTCCGCCCAGCGCAGCTCCCGCAACTGCTCCTCGCCGGCGGTGGTCAACTCGACGCCGTCGAAGGTGACCCGGCCACCGGTGATGCGGGCCGGCGGGGAGAGCAGCCGCAGCACGGCGTTGCCGAGCGTCGACTTGCCGCAGCCGGACTCGCCGAGCAGGCCGACGAACTCGCCCTCGGCGACGGTGAACGAGACGTCGTGCACGGCCCGGTTCGCCGGCAGGTCGCGGGGCGTGTACGTGACGGTGAGGTGGTCCACCTCGAGCAGGGTCATGTCAGTCCTCCCGCAGGTGGGGGTTGCTCAGCGCGTCGATGCCGAAGTTGATCAGCGTGAAGGAGGTGATCAGCAGGGACAGGGCCAGGCCGGGGGCGACCAGCCAGGCCCACTGGCCGGTGAGCAGGGCGCCGCCGAGGCTCGCCTGGTTGAGCATGGTGCCCCAGCTGACCGTCTGCGGGTCGCCGAGCCCGAGGAAGGCCAGACCCGCCTCGCCGCCGATCGCGCCGAGCGCCGCGCCCATGAAGCCGACCACGATCAGCGAGGTCATGTTCGGCACGATCTCCCGGGCGATGATGCGCGCGGTGCCGTCGCCGGCGAACCGGGCCGCGGTGATGTAGTCGCGGGTGCGCAGCGTGATGATCTGGGACCGCTTGATCCGGGCGCCGTACGCCCAGCCGGTCACGCTGATCACGAAGATGATCAGCCACAGCCCGCGGACCGGGGCGTACGCGGCGAGCGTCACCATCAGCGGCAGCGCGGGCACGACCAGCCCGAGGTTGATCAGGAAGGACAGCACCTCGTCGACCCAGCCCCGCAGGTAGCCGGCGGTCAACCCGATGACCAGCCCGATCAGGGTGGACAGGGCACCGGCCGCGAGGCCGACGACGAGCGAGGTGCGGGCGCCGACGACCAGTTGGGACAGGACGTCCTCGCCCTGGGCGGTGGTGCCGAGCCAGTGGCTGCCGGTCGGGCCGAGCGAGGTGGGGAAGGCGTCGTCGCGCGGGTCGTACGGCGCGACGAGCGGCGCGAAGACCGCGACCGCGATGAAGGCGGTCAGCATCAGCAGCCCGATGCGGCACTTGCGGTTGCGCCAGAGGATGACGAACCAGCCGGGCAGCCGGCTGTGGCGGGCGAGTTCGGTGGCGGCGGCCTGGACGCCTTCGGTGTCCGTGCCCCGGGCGGGTACGGCGGGGGCCGGCGTGCTCACGCGACCTCACCCCGCTCGTCGCGGGCGATTCTCATGCCGACTCCACCTTTCGCACCCGTGGGTCGAGGAAGCCGTACAGCAGGTCGGCCAGGAAGTTCGCCACCAGCACACCGATCGTGGTGAACAGGAAGATCGCCTGCATCAGCGGGTAGTCCCGGCTGGACACCGACTCGAGGAGCAGCCGGCCCATGCCGGGATAGTTGAAGACCGTCTCGACCAGCACGGTGCCGCCGAGTACGCTGCCCAGCGCGATGGCGAAGCCGGTGACGTTGGGCAGGATCGCGATGCGCGCACCGTAGGTGATGGCGACGCGTCGCCGGGGCAGGCCACGGGCGACGGCGAGGCGGGTGTGGTCCTCGCCCAGGCTCTGCACCATGTTGTTACGCATGCCGATGATCCAGCCGATCGGGCCGGTGATGAGCAGCGCCACGGCGGGCAGCACGCTGTGCTGGAAGGCGTCGGAGATGAAGATCCAGCTCCAACCGGGTGAGCTGCCGCCGCCGTACCCGCCGCGCTCGGGGAACCAGCGCAGGGTGATCGCGAACACGTAGATGAGCAGCAGGGCGAGCCAGAAGAACGGCAGCGTCCCGAGGAACGTCGAACCGAGGGTGATGACCGAGTCGACGCGGCTGTTGCGGCGGTACGCGGCCCAGGTGCCCAGCAGTGTGCCGACGACGAACGAGATGATCTGGGTGACCCCGACGAGGATCACGGTCCACGGCAGCGCCTGCCCGATCATGTGGGTCACGCTGTAGGGGAAGTAGGTGTACGACACCCCGAAGTCGCCCTGCACCACCGCGCCGAGGTACTGCAGGTACTGCTCGAAGAGATTGCCGTCGGGGGTGCCCAACATGATCCGGATGGCCTGCAGTTGGGCCGGGTCGACGCTCTCGCTCTGCCCGGCCAGCCGGGACACGATGGCCTCGGCCGGGTCCCCGGGCTGCAGTCGGGGGATCAGGAAGTTGAGGGTGACGGCGGCCCACAGGGTGCCGAGGAAGAAAGCGAAGCGTCTGGCGAAGTAGGCCACGGGAGCCATCCCTTCTCGGGGACGGGCCGGCCGGCGCGCGGGGCGCCGGCCGGCCATCGGCTACTTGGCGTCGGTCCCGGCGGGCTGCAGGTTGGTGATGATCAGCAGGTTGTCACTGGGCGCGGCGTACGGGTTCTGTTCGTTGGGCCAGCCGGTCGCCTTCGCGGTGCGGTACTGGAACCACTTGGCGCCGTACCAGAGCGGGATCATCGGCACCTGCTCGGTCATCACCTTGGTCAGGTCGGCGACCGCGGCCTTCTGCGCCGCCTCGTCGGTGGCGGTGCGCAGCCTGTCGATGAGTTCGTCGGTGCGCGGGTCGTTCCAGCGGACGAAGTTGCTGACCGCCTTCTTGCCCACCGGCGCGGACTGGTCGCTGGCCAGCGGCTCCTGGAAGTTGCGGAACATGTTGCAGCTGCCGCCGTGCACGCCGAGCAGCATGTCGTAGTTGCCGATCGCGCGGTCGTTCTCGTACGCCTCGGGGGTGGGGGTCTCGGCCCGGACGGCGAAGCCGAGCGCGGTCAGGTTCGCCACGATGATCCGCTGCGCCTGCACCCAGTCGGTCCAGGAGCCGGGCACCCGGAAGCTGAAGGAGATCGGCTTGCCGTCCTTGCCGACGCGCTTGCCGTCGCCGTTGCGGGGATAGCCGGCGGCGGTCAGGTCGGCGTCGGCCTTGGCCGCGTCGTAGCCGACCACGCCCTGGTTAGGGATGTCCTTGGGCAGCCAGTCGGCCTGGCCGGGCATCACGAGACCGGTCTGGCTCGCCGGCTTGACGTAGCCGAGCTGCGCCTTGTCGACGATCTCCTGCCGGTTGAACGCGGGCACCAGGGCCTTGCGGAAGGCGGTGTCGTTGAACGGCGCCCTGGTGAGGTTCATGTACACGCTGATCGAGCTGCCGGAGGGGTACCAGTACTTGTTGTGCTCCGGGTCCCGGTCGACGTACGCCTTCCTGACGTCCGGCACGAACATGGCGTTGGTGTCGTACTCGCCTCGGCTGAGCTTGAGTTGGTCGATCTGCCCGCCCCCGTCGGCCTTGTGGAACCGCAGCTCGTCGACCTTGACCTTGTCGGCCTGCCAGTAGTCGGCGTTGCGGCCGAGCGTCAACTGCTGCGGGTTGAACGCCTTGACGGTGAACGGTCCGGTGCCGACCGGCCGCTCGGCGTTGGTGAAGGTCACCGGGTCGCCGACGGTGGACCAGACGTGCTTCGGCACGACCTTGATCTCGCTGAACAGCGTGAACGCCGCCGCGCCGGGCTGGGTGAACCGCATGGTGACGGTGTCCGGGTCGGTCGCCTCGACCGCGCTGAGGTACCGCCAGATGCCCTTGACGTCCAGCGCCTTGTGCGCCTTGAGCATGTCGTAGGTGAAGGTGACGTCGTCGGCGGAGAACGGTTTGCCGTCGTTCCACTTCACCCCGTCGCGCAGCTTCCAGACGAGCGTCTGCGGGTCGGTCCACTTCCATTCGGTGGCGAGCCAGGGCTTGGCCTGGCACCCGTAGTTGTCGTAGGTGATCAGCTGCTCGAAGACGTACTCGGTGGCGCCGAGCCGGCTGGCCTCCAGGTACGGGTTGTAGTTGGCCTGCGGGTTGCTGCCGCCGCCGAAGTCACCGTAGTCGAGGAACGCGACCCGCCCGTCGGTGCCGGGGCCGGACTTCTGTTCGGTGCCGGTGCAGCCGCTGGCCGCGAGGGTGACGGCGGCCGCGATCGCGGCGATCCGGGCGAGCTTCGATCTCTTCATTGACCGATACCTCCAAGGGGGGCGCCCGTCGGGCAGCCGCAGCTGCGGCGCACGACGAGCTCGGTGGGGAGGACGATGCTGTCGGGAGCCGCCGCGCCCGGGGCTTCGACGGCGTTCAGGATCAGCCGGGCGGCCTCCGCGGCCAGGTCCCGCACCGGCTGCCGGACGGTGGTGAGCGGGGGCGAGACGAGCGCGGCCATGGGCGCG
Organism: Micromonospora sp. NPDC049139; assembly: GCF_055586845.1. NCBI lineage: Bacteria > Bacillati > Actinomycetota > Actinomycetes > Micromonosporales > Micromonosporaceae > Micromonospora > Micromonospora sp. NPDC049139. The sequence continues at coordinate 507,058 of NZ_JBVJHK010000001.1, forward strand.
TCGTCGAACCCGGTGATCACGAGGTCCTCGGGCACCCGCAGGCCCCGGCCGAGGGCGCCGACGAGGACGCCGAGAGCGATCTCGTCGTTGGCGCAGACGACCGCCTGCGGCGCGGCCCCGTCACGCAGCAGCTGCTCGGCGGCGAGGACGCCGTCGGGCTGCTGCATGGCGACCCGGACCGGCTCGGCGGGCGGGGTGAGCGCCAGCTCCCGGTGGGCGGCGAGGAAACCGGCCCACCGCTCGCTGATGTCGGGCGACCCGTCCGGGTTGCCGACGAAGGCCAGGTCGCGCAGGCCGTGGTCGAGGAGCAGGTGCCGGGTCAGCCGGGTCATGGCGGGCGCGTTGTCGACGCTGACCGAGGGAACCGTCCCCGTCCCCCGGCCGGCCAGCACGACGACCTGGACCATCTCGGCGAGCCGGAGCAGGACCGGTTCGGAGATGGTGCCACCGATGACCGCGATTCCGTCGACCCGGCGGGCCATCTCCAGCACCTGCGCGTCGGAGTCCTCACGCATGTGCGTGCAGAGGATGTGCACGCTGGCCCGGGCCGGCACCGCCTCCGACTCGAAGCCCTGGATCAGCTCGGTGAAGTAGGGGCCGGACAGACCGGGGAAGACCAGGCCGAGCGCGCCGTGCCGGCCGGCGGCCAACGCTCGCCCGAGGTGGTCCGGTCGGTATCCGTGCTCCTCGATGGCTTCGAGGACGCGCCGGCGCATCTCCTCCGACACCTGGCCGGTGCCGTTCCAGACCCGGGACACCGTGGCGACGGAGACGCCGGCCAACCGGGCGATCTCCCGAACCGTGACCCGACTGTTGCCCATGGCCCCCTCGATCCGTAACGTGCGGTTAACAGAAACCGGTTTCAGGCACCATAAGCAGGTGCGAGCCAGATCACAAGTGGACGCCTGGGAAGTCCGGCGAGAGGAAGAGGGAAACTCATGTCGCGAGTTCTTCTCCACGACCGCAGGATCGTCGTCGACGGTCGACCCCGACTGCTGCTCGCCGGGGAGGTGCACTACTTCCGGCTGCCCCGGGCCCAGTGGACAGACCGGCTCGACCGGCTCCGCGAGTGCGGCGGCGACACCGTGGCGACCTACGTGCCGTGGCTCTGGCACGAACTACCGGACGGCACAGTGGACCTCACCGGCCGCACCCACGAACAGCGCGACCTCGGCGGCTTCCTGGACCTGGCCAACGCGCGGGGCCTGCGGGCGATCGTCCGGCCCGGCCCGTTCATCATGGCCGAGGTCAAGAACGAGGGCATCCCCTACCGGCTGTACGACGAGCACCCGCACCTGCTGCCGACCACCTGGGACGGCGCGCCGATCGACACCCGCACCATCGACTACCTGGCGCCGGAGTTCCTCGCCGCCGCCGACGGCTGGTACGCCGAGGTGATGCCGGTGATCGCCGAGCGGCTCGCCGACCGGGGCGGGCCGGTGGTCGCGGTCCAGTTGGACAACGAGATCGGGATGCTCTCCTGGGTGACGAACTCCCCCGACCTGACCGACGGGGTCTGCGAGGACCTGCGCCGGTGGGCGGTCGACCGATACGGCAAGGACGGCGCCGCCGAGCGGACCGGCGTCGACCCGGGCGACCCGATTGCCTGGTCGGCGGCGTTGCGGACGCCGGCCGAGCCGTGGTCCCTGGCGGTGCACGACGCCCTGGGTCGCTACATGCGCGACCGCTACCGGCGCTACGTCGCGGCGCTGCGCGCCTCCGCCGAGCGGCACGGAGTGACCGGGGTGCCCTTCCTGGTCAACGTCCACGGCACCGGCGGCGGGCGCGGGCGCACCTTCCCGATCGGAATCAGCCAGCTCTTCGAGGCCTACCGGGGCCAGCCGCAGCTCACCTCCGGCTCCGACTACTACCTGGGCGACCTGACCGTCACCAACGTCGCCGACCTGTACGTCGGCAACGCCTTCCTGGCCGCCGTGCACGACGCCGACCAGCCACTGACCTCGCTGGAGTTCGAGGCCGGCAACGGCGACTACGGGCAGGACCTGTCCACCCTCTACCCGCCAGAGGCGGTCGAGCTGAAGACCCGGCTCTGCGTGGCCCAGGGCAACCGGCTGCTCAACCTCTACCTCTTCGCCGGCGGCTACAACCCGCCGCTGGCCGAGCCGGTGGGCGACGGAAACGACCGGATCGCGTTCACCGGAGAGCGGCACGGGTTCGCCGCGCCGGTCGACCCCGAGGGGCGACTCAACCCGACCTTCGACGCGGCCCGGCGCGCGCTGCACGCCATCGGCGGGATCGCCGACCTGCTGGCCGACTCCGACGAGGAGCACGACGGGCTGGCGCTCGGCTTCGTGCCCGACCACTACCTGACCGAGTACCACCACCCGGCCTCGGCGTCCCGCGCCGAGCAGGTCGCCGACCTGGAACGGTTCCGCGGCATGGGCCCGCGCGACGTGCTGGCCCGGGCGTTGCTGCTCGCCGGCTTCTCGTTCCCCGCCGTCGACCTCCAGTCGGCCGACCCGGCGACCACTCCGCCGGTGATCGCCCTGGCCAGCGCCGCCACCCTCGGCCGAGACGTCCAGCAGCGGCTGGTCGCGCACCTGCGCCGCGGCGGCCGGCTGCTGCTGCACGGGGTGCTGCCGGACCGGGACCACGACGGCACCCCGTGCACCCTGCTGGCCGACGCGCTCGGGCTCACCGTCACCGGACGGTCCGACGGCGGACCGCACTACTTCCCCTCGGTCGTCGGGGTCGGCTGGACGGCCGAGGTCCGGGTCGGCTACGCCCAACGGCTCGCCGGCGCGACCGCCGAGCCGCTGCTGACCGAGGTGGGCTCCGGCGAGCCGTGCGCGGTGGAGGTCAGCGTCGGCGCCGGCCGGGCCCTGGTGGTCACCGCCGACGTCCCCTGCGACCTGGGCTTCTGGCGTACCGCCCTGGACCGGCTCGGGGTGCGTCCCCGACTCGCCCCCGACCCGGACGGCCCCGGGCTGGTGCTCACCTCGACCGTGGACCGCGCCGGGCAGCGGCTGTTGCACCTGGTCAACGTGGCCCCGTCGGCGGTGACCGTCGCGCTGGGCTGGCACGGTGAGCCGTTGCTGGCCGGCCGACGGCTGCGGGTGCCCGCGCGGACCGGGCTGGTCCTGCCGTACGGAATCAGGGTCGGCGCCGCGACGCTGGTGGAAACGACCTGCGACCTGGTCGCCCAGCACGGCGACGAGGTGCTGCTGCGCCCGACGCAGGGCGACGACGAGGTGGTGCTGACCACCGACCGGCCGGTCCACGCGAGCCGAGGCATCGTGACGGCGGCGGACGGGCGGGTGGTCGTCCGGCTGCCCGGCGGACCCGACGGCGAGCCGGTCCGCATCGGCGTGGGCTGACGGCGGCGCTCGACGGCAGCCGCCACGACGTCACCGAACGGGCTGCCGGGATGGGCCGGAGGCTCGGGAGGCGCGTCTCCTCCCCAGGGAGGAGACGCGCTCCGACCGTCGGCCGCAACCCGGGCTTGAGGTCGGGCGAAGTCAGCCAGGCCTCGCACCAGCATCTGCAGGTATGACAACCACACTTCGTCGGGCTGCACAGTGGAACCGCCCACTGATGATCTTCGTCTGGGCGATGGCCGTCCTCGCCGTCGTCTCCGCGGTCGGCATCGTCGCCGATCCGCGGGTCCTCACCGGCGTGCCGATCTGGCTCAAGCCGTTCAAGTTCTCGGTGTCCTTCGTGCTCTACGGCACCACCCTGGCCTGGATGCTCTCCCTGCTGCCGCGCCGCAGCCACATCGCGGAGTGGGCGGCCACCGTCGTCGTCGCCATGGGCGTGGTGGAGATGGCGATCATCGTCGGGCAGGTGCTGCGCGGCACGACCAGCCACTTCAACGAGACCAGTCCGCTGAGCGCCACCCTGTGGCAGCTGATGGGTGTGACGATCATGGTGCTGTTCGCCGCCCACGTCGTCATCGGGATCGTGCTGCTCCGGCAGCCGATCGCGAACCGGGCCGGCAAAACCGCGATCGGGTGGGCACTCGGCCTTACGCTGCTCGGCATGCTGGTGGCGATACCGATGGCGCTGCCCGACCAGGCCCAGAGCATCGAGGGGGTCGCCGGGGCGCACAGCGTGGGCGTGCCGGACGGCGGGCCGGGGCTGCCGCTGGTCGGGTGGAGCACCACCGGTGGGGACCTGCGGATCGGGCACTTCGTGGGGCTGCACGCCTTGCAGGCGCTGCCGATCCTGGCCATGCTGCTGGCCCGGTTCGCCGACACGCGACTCGACGAGCGCACCCGGGCGCGGCTGCTGGTCGTCGCCGGCGGCGCGTACGGCGCGCTCACGCTCCTGCTCACCTGGCAGGCGCTGCGCGGGCAGCCGCTGCTGCGGCCGGACGCGCTCACCCTGACCGCCGCGGCGGCCCTGGTGGTGGCCACCGCCGTGGCCAGCGCCGGCGTGGTGGCGGCCCGTCGGCGCCGACCGGAGCTGGTGCTGGCCGCATGACCGGGACGCTGTTCACCCTGACGTTCGCGGTGGCCGCGCCGTTCTGGGCGCTGATGATCCTGCTGCCGCACTGGTCCGTGACCGGCCGGGTCGTCAGGTCGCCGCTGATCGTGGCGCCGGTCCTGGCGATCTACGCGATCCTGGTGATCCCGGCGCTCGCCGAGGTGCTGCCGGCCGTCGCGTCCCCGACCCTGACCGGCATACGCGACCTGCTGGGCACCGACGACGGCGCGGCGGCGGCCTGGGCGCACATGATCGCATTCGACCTGTTCGTCGGCCGGTGGGCGTGGCTCGACAGCCGGGAACGCGGCGTCCCGTCACTGGTCATGGCGCCGGTGCTGGTGCTGACGATCCTGCTCGGGCCGCTCGGCCTGGCCGCCTACCTGGGCATCCGGACCAGGTGGACGAGCAATGTTCCCGCCCCGAGCCGCAGCGCCTAGGCTGACGCCGTGAGGTGGGTGGGGCGGCTGTTCGACGCGCGCGACACGCTCGTGCGGATGCTGCTACTCGACCTGAGCGGCGTCGGCTACCTGCTCCTCGGCAACCCGGCCAGCGGAAACACGCCCGCCATGCAGTGGGTCCTGGCCGTGGCCGCGTTCGCCGTCGCGCCGGTGCTGCACCGCCGGCCCCTGGTGAACCTGGTGGTGCAGACGGCGCTGCTGGCGGTGGCGATCGGCCTGATCGACGACGTTGTGATCAACCAGGTGGGCGCCAGCTGGGCGTTGCTCGAGCTGACCATGCGGGCGCGCCGACCGCGGACCATCTGGCTGGCCGCCGGGCTGCTGACCGTGGTCGACCTGACCGACTCGATCGGCGACCCGTTCCTACGGGTCCTCTCCGGCGTCTTCGGGCTGCTGGTGGAGGTCGGCGTGCCGCTGCTGCTCGGTCTGGTCATCCGGACCACCCGGGAGCTCGCCCGGCAGGCGCAGGAACGGGCGGCGGCGGAGCAGCGCCGGCGCGAGTCGGAGAGCCGCGCCGCGCGCGCCGACGAACGCAGCGCCATCGCCCGGGAACTGCACGACGTGGTCGCGCACCACGTGGCGTCGATGGTGCTGCGGGTCGGCGTCGCGCGGCACGTGCTGACCGATCTGGACCCACGGGTGCACGAGGTGTTCGACGACGTGCACGGCACGGGGAGCGCGGCCCTGGCCGACCTGCGCCGGCTGGTCGCGGTCCTGCGCGACCCCGAGGGCGTACGCGGCGATGCGGCCCTGACCGCGATCGAGCCGTCGGCGCTTCCGGCCGCCCTCGGCGCGGCCGTCGACCGGGCCCGCCAGGCCGGCGTCACCGTGGAGGCCGACATCGACCCGGCGATCGGTTCGCTCGACGCGGTTCGGGGTCTGGCGGTGTTGCGCCTGACCCAGGAGGCGCTGACCAACGTGGCCAAGCACGCCGGCACGTCCGCGCTGGCCCGGCTGTCGGTCGGCGTGGTCGACGGGGCCGTCCACTGGGAGGTGTCGGACGACGGTGGCGGGTGGGTGCCGGCGCCGGTGCCCTCCATCGGTGGCCACGGCATCACCGGCATGCGCGAACGCGTCGAGGTCCTCGGCGGCCAACTGGAGGCCGGGCCGGCGGGCGCGGGTTGGCGGGTGCGTACCATCCTCCCGGCCGCAGCCACCGCGCCGGCGCCCGCTCTCCACTCCCCCGCCGCCACGCCGGCCTCGTCGGTGCCGCACGAACGCGAGGCCCCGGCGGGGCCGCGCGCGGCGGAGCCGGCATGATCCGCGTCCTGCTGGTCGACGACCAGCACCTCATCCGCGCGGGTCTGCGCATGCTCTGCGACGCCCAGACCGACATCGAGGTCGTCGGCGAGGCCGACAACGGCCGCGACGCGATCCTCCTCGCCGCGCGGCTCATACCCGACGTCGTCGTCATGGACCTGCGCATGCCCGGCGTCGACGGGATCACCGCGACCAGCCGCATCCTCGCCGACCGCCCCGCCACCCGCGTCGTGGTACTGACCACGTTCGGCGACGACGACCACCTCTACCCGGCCCTGACCGCTGGCGCCTGCGGATTCCTGCTCAAGGACGCACCCCCGGCCGACCTGCTGGACGGCGTCCGCCGGGCCGCCGCCGGGGACAGCCCGTTCAGCCAGGAGGTGCTGCGGCGCCTCGTGCAACGCGCGGTGCACGCCCGCGCCGAGACGCCTCGGCCGGTCGACGGGCTGACCACCCGGGAGCAGGACGTGCTGAACCTGGTCGCCGAAGGTTTCTCCAACACGGAGATCGCCGAACGGCTCCACATCGGCGTCACCACGGTCAAGACCCACATCACCAGCCTGATGACCAAGACCGGCAGCCCCAACCGGGTACGCCTGGCCCTGTTCGCCCGCGACGCCTGAGTCAGGGCCGGCGCGCCTGACCTGCATGCGACGCCTGCGGCCCGAGGGCCCACTACGGCGTGGACGACCTCATTCCCTGGTGAGGGTCACAACCTGAAGCGACTCACCAGCCATCGAGTCAGATGGTGATGACCACTTTCGCCCGCGCGTGTTCACCTTCGAGGTACCGGATGGCTCGGGGCACCTCGTGGAGCGGATAGGTCCGGTCGATGACCGGGGTGAGGCGGCCGGTCTCGGCGTGGGCGCGGAGCGTGTCGAGGTGCTGCCGGCTGGGTGCCGTGGTGAGGGTGACGATGCGGTGTCGAACGAAGGGTGCCAGCAGCCGCCCGCGCGCGAGGAGCCAGACCGGTCCGATGAGACTGCCGCCGCGGTACACGCCGCCGCCGGAGAGCACCAGCGTCCCGGTCGGGGTCAGCGCCCGCCGGAGCGCGGTGAGTGAGCGGTTGCCGACCAGGTCGAACACGACCTCGTGGCGGCGAGCGTCGCGGGTGAAGTCGTCGCGGGTGTAGTCGACGACGTGGTCGGCACCGAGGGAGCGGACCAGGTCGGCATTGCGGGTGCTGCACACCCCGGTCACGGTCGCGCCGAGCGCCTTGGCCAGTTGGACGGCCAGGGTGCCGACGCCGCCGGAGGCGCCGTTGATGAGAACGCGGTGGCCGGGCTCGACCTGCCCGACGTCGCACAGTCCCATGAGCGCGGTGACACCGGCCAGCGGCAGGGCGGCTGCCTGCTGCGGCGTCAGGTTCGCCGGCTTCGGCGCGACCAGGGTCTCGGGCACGCACACGTACTCGGCGAACGCGCCGTTGGCGTCGCCGAGGTCACCGAAGACGGCGTCACCCGGGCGCACCTGTCGAACGTGGGCGCCAACGGCCTCGACCCGGCCGGCGAAGTCGCGGCCACGGATGCGCGCCCGGGGCCCCGGTCGGCCCATGGCCAACCGCGCCATCCGTGGATCGCCACGCATGACATGCCAGTCGTACGCGTTGAGCGCGGCAGCCTCGACCCGCACGAGCACCTCGTCGGCGGCAGGCACCGGCGCGTTGACGTCCGCGAGCGTGAGCGTCTCCGGCGGGCCGTATCGGTCCTGGACGATCGCCTTCATCTTCCCTCCCCTCCCGGTGTACGGCGTACACCCTTATGGAAGCAGCGTAGGTGTACGCCGTACACCCGTCAAGGCGGTTATGGTTTCAACCGTCGCCGGAAGACGAGGACCGAGATGGCTGAGCAGGCTGACACGCTGCGCCGGACGCCGCTGAGCAGGACCCGCGTCCTGCGCGCCGCCGTCGCGCTCGCCGACGAGGCCGGGATCGAGTCCCTCAGCATGCGCAACCTCGCCCAAGATCTGGGCGTCGTGCCGATGGCCCTCTACAAGCACGTGGCCAACAAAGACGAACTGCTCGACGGCATGATCGACGTGGTCGTCGGCGAGATCGATCCGCCGGTGCCCGACGGCGACTGGAAGCACGTGGTCCGCGGGCGCATCCTCTCGGCGCGGCAGGCGCTGCGGCGCCACCCCTGGGCGCCGCTCGCGATCGAGTCGCGGAACATGGCGACACCAGCCATCCTCGCCTACCTCGACTCGGTGGTCGGGACGTTGCGGGCCGGCGGGTTCTCCGCCGACCTCGCCCACCACGTGATGCACGCGATGGGCAGCCGGATCCTGGGGTTCAGCCAGGAACTGTTCGACGCCTCCCGGCGCGCCGGGCGGTCCGGCATCACCGACCCAGACCCGCCGGCGGGCCTACCACCGGAGGTCGCGGCCCGATTCCCGCACCTGGCCGAAATCGCCGGGGCGGCATCCCACGACGACGCGTCGGTCGTGGGGCAGGGCTGCGACGACCAGTTCGAGTTCGAGTTCGCGCTGGACCTGCTGCTGGACGGCATCGAACGGCTGCACCAGCAGGGCTGGACGTCGTCGCGCCGACCCCGGTGAGACGGTCAGCGGTTCTGGCTCGGCTGGCAGGGCCAGCAATTCACGCATGGTTCTCGACTTGTTGGGCGTGGGCGTGACCCGCCATCGATAGCGTGCTCGCGACTTGACCTGAGAGGGAGAGAACATCCATGACAGAGCACATCGATCCGGGTCTGGCCCGTCGCGGCCTTCTCAAGCGTAGCCTCGTGACCGCAGCCGCACTCGCCGCGCTCGGTCCCCTGGAGGCTCTCGGTGCGCGCACCGCCGGCGCGGCACCGATGAGCAAGCGCCCGTCCAGCCCCGACTACGGTCCGCTCTACCCGACCAAGGACCACACCACGGGGCTGGAGTTGCTGGCCCTGCCCAAGGGCTTCGAGTACATCAGCTACGGCTGGACCGGCGACCTGATGTCGGACGGCGTGGCAACCCCGGGTTCGCACGACGGGATGGCCGCATTCCGCCGCCCGGACGGCAAGATCGCGCTGGTCCGCAACCACGAGCGTGGCAGCTACACCGGTGCGTTCACCACACCGGCGTACAACCCGGCGGCTGGTGGCGGCACCTCCAACCTGGTGTTCGACCCGGACCAGGGCAAGTTCCTCGAGTCCTGGGGCAGCCTGTCCGGCACGATCCGCAACTGCGCCGGCGGGCCGACACCCTGGGGCACCTGGCTGACCTGCGAGGAGACCACCGAGATCGCCCCGGACGGCACTCGCCACGGGTACGTCTTCGAGGTCCCCTACGACCGCAAGGGTGACCCCCGTCCCATCAAGGCGATGGGGCGGTTCAGCCACGAGGCGGTCGCGGTCGACCCGAGGACCGGGATCGTGTACCTGACCGAGGACGCCACCCCGTCCGGGTTCTACCGCTACCTGCCCAACAAGGCGGGCGAACTGTCCGCCGGCGGCGAACTGCAGATGCTCGTCGTGCGGACCCCGGACGGATCGTCCTACTCGACCTACGCCGACGGCACCGGCGTGGAGTACCGGACCTCCTGGGTCACGGTGCCCAACCCCGACTACGCCCCGGGCGAGACCCGCCCCGCGGTGCAGGGCGCCGCACTCGGCGCCGCCGTGTTCAAGCGGCTCGAGGGCGCCTGGTACGGCAACGACCGGGTCTACATCGTGTCCACCAGTGGCGGGCCGAAGGGCCAGGGCCAGGTCTTCGAGTACGACCCGCAGGCCGAGACGATGCGAGTGCTCTTCGCGTCGCCGGATGCCAGCGTGTTGAACAACCCCGACAACATCTGCGTCAGCCCGCGCGGTGGCATCGTGCTCTGCGAGGACGGCAGCAAGGGCGAATACCTGCACGGCCTGACCACCGACGGCGAGATCTTCCCGTTCGCGCTGAACCAGGTCGTGATCCCGGCCGGCGGAGTCCCCGGCAAGTCGGTCGCCCCCGGCGACTACGCCGGTTCCGAGTGGGCCGGGTCGACCTTCGATCCGAAGAACGGCAACTGGATGTTCGTCAACGCGCAGAGTCCCGGTATCACGTTCGCCATCACGGGCCCCTGGCGCAACGGTTCGCTCTGATGCGCTGATCGCGCCGGAAGGGCGGGTAGCCGCACGGGGGTTGTCCGGGAACATCCCGGGCAACCCCCGCACGGATCTCCCAAGCCCGGAATCGTGGCCACCACCTTCCGGTGATCGATGTTCGGCAGCGGGCGGCGTCACTTTTTGTGACCCTGAACGGCGTGGGCACAGCACCCGGACACGAGACCGTTGAGCTGCGCGTGCACGGGGTGTCCGGCGCGTCGGCGGAGCAGATTCTCGACCACCCGATCGTGGTGCGCGTCGCCGGGGATCGGCACGCGGGGTTCTACCGGCCCCGGCCGGGAGCCGGCGCGGCCGGCGGCGCCACCGCCGGGGTTGCCGTCGAGGCGTACCGCTGGGGCACGCTGACGGCCGGCGCCGCGGTGCGCACGGCGTCCATGCTGCTGCTGTTGCCGTTCATGCTGTGCAACCTCGCGATCTGGCTGCGCCCGACGCCAACCGACCGGTTCGGTCTGCTCGGCGCGCTGTGCCGCCTGCTCGCCGGCACCCTCACCGCCGCCTTCACGCTCTCGATCATCGGCGTCACGCTGAACCTCGTCGGCTGGCAGTGCGTGCCGTACGTCGAGTGCCGGACCGGCCGGCCCTATCTGTCCTGGCTCGCCACGCTGCCGATGGGCCCGCGCCTGGCCGTGCTGTCGCTCATCCCACTGCTCGCACTCCGCCTGGTCTGGGCGATCGGCGCGCGCTCCGCCCGGGCGTTCGAGGGCTTCGGCCCGGCCTCGGCCGAGCCACCGGCCTCGGAGATGACCGAGAGCCTCACCACCCGCGGGTTCTGGGACGACGAGCGCGTCACCGCCTGGCTTCGCCAGATCCACGTCGGGATCAGCGCCGGCACGCTCGACGCCAGCCTGCTCGCCTCCCTGCCGGACGGCGGGCGGAATCGGCTGGGTCTGCTGCTGTTTGCCGCCGCCGCGGCCCTGGTGGCGTTCTGCGCGGTGCTGCTCTGCCTGCCCGTGCCGACCAGCCCCGCGCAGGCCCGTCGCCTCCTGCGCCCGCTGTGGGCAGCCATCGCCGGGGTGACCGTCCTGAGCCTCGGCTACGCCGCCCTCACCCGCACGGCCCAGCCCGTGATCAGGCAGTTGCCGGGCTACGAGGGCAGCACCGGCGGCCTGGTCGCGGCACAGGGCATCCTGCTCGTGGCGATCGCCGTCGTCACGTTCGCACGCCAGTGGACGCAGCCGACCGGGACCCGCCCGTTCCTGCGCGGACTCGGCACGCCCGTCGTGGCGGCATTGTCGGTCAGCGTCGCCGCAGCCTTCACCGCCACCCTGGTCTTCCGGGTCGCCGACTACCTCGACCGCGGTCACATGCCCAATCCGGTCCGGCCGAACCCACCCGTCCTCGGCCCCCTGGAGCCGCCCGTCGCGTACTGGTGGGCCGCCCTCGCCGGACTCACCGCGCTGCTGATCATCACCGGAATCACCACAGCTACGCTCCTGCTCAGTCGCCGCCGGCGGCGGGCCCTGGCCGAGCGCGTCGTCGCACAGGACTACCCGCAGGTGCCCCTCGACGCGGCGCCCCGGCTACGCCTCGTGCGGGAGACCGTCGCCAAGTCGCACGTGACCGAGGAACTGGCCCCGATACTGGTCACGTTCTTCCTGATCTCCTCGCTGGGCCTGGCCACCATCGCGCTGGACCTGATCGGGATCGGTCCCACCCAGCTTGCGGCAAAGCTCAGCGGCCAACGCGACGGAACCGGCCTGCTCGTCGCCCACGTCACCGACGTGGCGATCTGGGTCATCAGCCTGCTCGTGATCAGCCTCATGGTCCTCGGCTTCCGCTCGTACCGGTCGGCCGAGACCCGACGCCTCGTGGCGGTCCTATGGGATCTGGGCACCTTCTGGCCCCGCACCGTCCACCCCTTCGCGCCCCCCTGCTACGCCGCCCGGGCAGTACCCGAACTGACCAAGCGGGTCGCCGCGCTCGCCGCGCACGGCCCCGTGGTCATCTCCGGACACAGCCACGGCTCGGTCCTGGCCGCAGCCACCGTCCTGCAACTGCCGCCGGCCGCCCTGCCCAGGGTCTCCCTGCTGACCCACGGCTCCCCGCTGCGCCGCATCTACGCCCGCCTCTACCCGGCCTATCTCGGTCAGCAGGCGCTATGCGACCTGGGCGAGCGACTCGACTGGCGGTGGCGCAACCTCTGGCGGGACACTGACCCGATCGGTGGACCCATCTTCGACCGCGGGGGCACAGAGCCGCCATGCGACACCCCGGCAGCCGAATCGGTGGACCTGCGGCTCCGCGACCCCCACGCCGTGACCATCGACCCGGCCGACACCGTGCCACCGCCCGTCGAGCGCCACTGGCCGTACCACACGCAACCGCAATACCAGGCGGCCGTACGTGACCTCACCGATCGATCGGCCAGCAGCAGTCCCTCGCTACCAACATCCCCGTGAACGGAGTTTCGGGTGCATCGTGGAACTCTCTCCTCTCAGATCCAGTAGGTGTCGTGGCGCAGGAAGAACTCGGTCTGTTCCTCCTCACTCAGCGCCGCCAGCCCGGGCAGCCCCTCGAAGTAGCCCTCCCGGGGGGCGCCCGGCGCGAAGTGCAGCAACATCGACGCGGGCGAGCCGGACTCGTTGCGGAAGGCGTGCACCCCGCCCTCCGGCACGTGGACGAAATCGCCCGGCTCGGTGTCGATCCAGCGGCTGCCGTCGTAGATCCGTACCGAGCCGGCGAGGATGTAGAACGACTCGGAGATGCAGCGGTGGAAGTGCGGGGCCGGGCCGCTCGGTGTCGGGCCCATGTCCCAGCGGTAGAGGCCGAACTGACCGTTCGTCGTGGCGCCGGTAGCCAGGTAGTGCGCCGAGCCGCCGTTGGCGTAGCGCAGCTCTGGTGGGGCGTCGGCCGTGCGGTACGTCGCGCTGGCCTCACCCGTGGCGCCGAGGTACCGCGGTGGGGGGTGCGTCATGTCTCTCCTTCAACCGGTGGTGTGCGATGGGCGCTACCGCTTCTCCGCCGGCTGGTAGCGCAAGATGACGACGCCCGAGCTGAGCTCGGTCTGTCCGGCGAGCCTCAGGTTCGCCGCACCGCCGTCGCGGAACAGCAGGTCCCCGTTCTCCACCCGCCCGTCGCCCACGAAGACCGGGTGCAGCCAGAACCGCAGTTCGTCGAGCAGGTCGTTGTCGAGCAGGGTGCGGGCGAGCCGGCCGCACCCGTACATCAGGATGTCCTTGCCGGGCTGCCGCTTGAGCTCCGCGACCTCCTTGGCGACGTCGCCGGCGATGATGGTGGAGTTGTGCCAGTCGAGGCGTTGCAGGGTCGTCGAGACGACGTACTTCGGCAGGCTGTTCATCCGATCGGCGAAGCCGGCCTCGTCGCGCGGCATGCTCGGCCAGGCCTGGGCGAACCCCTCGTACGTGGCGCGCCCCAGCAGCAGGGCGTCGCTGCCGAACAGTTGCTCCAGGGCGTACCGCTGCCCCTCCTCGGTCATGTACGAAAGCATCCACAGGTGCGGGTTCGCGATGACCCCGTCGAGGGAGAGGTACGTCGAGGCGATCACCTTCCTCATGGGCGCGGCGCTCGTGTCAGTCATTGTTCCGGTCCTTCCGCTCGTTCCGGCCGGGCCTCTCGGCACCGGCTCGCTGTTTCCGGGGACCAGCGTGCGCCCGGCCCGGGCCGCCGGACATCCGTGGCGGCCACGGATTCGGGTACCGAAAGCCGGCACGGACGCCCCCGTGCCCGGGTGTGCGGGACAATGGCGCGTGTCCTCGACCGCAATCGACCGACCGTCCAAGCGCGAGGCGGAGGTACTCGCCCTGCTGAGGCTCCGCCTGTCGAACGCCGAGATCGCCGAGAGGCTGTTCATCTCGGTACGCACGGTGGAGAGCCACGTGTCGTCGCTGCTGCGCAAGTACGGCGTCGCCGACCGGTTCGACCTCGCGGCACTCGCCGAGCCGCCGCCGGGCGGCGCCGCGCCGACCGGCCCGCTCGCCGGGCTACCCGACCCGCGTACGGCGTTCGTCGGGCGCGGTCCCGAGCGGGACACGATCCTCGCCGCCCTCCAACACCACCGGCTGGTGACCCTGGTCGGCCCGGGCGGGGTCGGCAAGACCCGGCTGGCGTGCGTGGTGGCCGCGGCGGCGGCGCGGTCGTTCCCGCTCGGCACGGCGTTCGTCGATCTCGTACCGGTCCGGGACGACTTCGTGGCCCAGGCCGTGGCGACCGCGCTCGGGGTCACCGAACGGGCGCAGCAGCCACTGCTGGCCGCGATCGCGGAGCGCCTCGGCCAAGGCCGCACCCTGCTCGTGCTGGACAACTGCGAGCACCTGCTCGACCCGGTGGCCGGCTTCGTCGAGCGGATCCTCTCGGCCTGCCCGGACACGACCGTCCTGGCCACCAGTCGGGAGCGGCTCGCCGTACCCGGCGAACAGGTCGTCCCGGTGGCCCCGCTGCCGCCGGCGACCGACGCGGTGGCCCTGTTCCACGACCGGGCTCGGGCGGTCGACCCGGACTTCAGCGCGGACCCGGCGCTCGTCGCCGAACTCTGCACCCGGCTCGACGGGATGCCGCTGGCGATCGAGTTGGCCGCCGCTCGCAGCGCGTCGCTGGGCGCGGCGGGCCTGCTGGCCGCCCTGGACGACGTGCTGCGCCTGCTGGCCGGCGGGCGCGGGGCCGACGGGCGGCATCGCTCGCTGCGCGCGGTGATCGGCTGGAGCCACGACCTGCTGGACGACGAGGAACGTGCCCTGTTCCGGCGCCTGGCGGTGTTCGTCGGGAGCTTCGACCTGGCCGCTACGGCGGCGGTCAGCCAGACCGCCGAGCACAGTGCGGTCGCCGACCTGCTCGGCCGGCTGGTGGAAAAGAGCCTCGTCGTCCACCAGCGGGGGGCGGTGAGCAGGTGGCGGCTGCTGGAGATCGTCCGGGCTTTCGCCGCCGAGCGGCTCGCCGGGGCCGGCGAGGAGCCGGCGCTGCGCGAGCGGCACCTGCGTTGGGCCGCGGCGACGGCGGCGGGCCTGGAGCGGCGGCTGGCCGATCGGCCGCGTGGGCACCCACGAACGGGGGACCGGCCGCAGGCCCCGTCGGCGGGCCGGCCGGTCGGCGACTGGCGGGACGACTTCCACGCCGTCGCCGACGACCTCCGGGCCGCCCTGGCGAACTGCCCGCCGGGGCCGAGCCCGCTCGCCCACCAACTGGCCCGCGCACTCGGGCGCCTCGCGTACGCGCACCGGTTTCTGCTGGAAGCCGCCCGCCATTTCGAGCGCGCGGCCGCCCACGCTCCCTCTCCGGACGCCGCCGCGCGGGACCTGCGCAGCGCGGCCGACTGCGTCGTGATCGTCACCAACTCCAGCCCACGGGCCTTCCGACAGTTGCTGGCCGCGGCCGAACGGGCCGGCGCGGCCGGCGACGGCGACGCCCGGGCCGTCGCGCTGGCCCGGGCGGTGGAGTTGGCCAACCGGTTCAGCTCGGAGCCGGCCGCCGAGATACCCCAGCAGCGGCTACGCGACCTGCTCAACGAGGCGTCCGCCGACGGGGCACCGCACCGGCCGGCGGTGGCGGCCTGCCTCGCGCTGGCGACGGCATGGGCCGCTGGCGGGCAGTGGCGCGACCCGGATCCGGACCTCGCCGCGGCCGCGGTCGCGGCCGCCCGGGCCGTCGGCGACCCTGTGCTGGTCAGCGCCGGCCTGGAGGCGGTGAGCGCGGCCGCCACCAAGGCCCGACGGCTGCGCGAGGCGCATCGGGTGGCTGGTGAGCGGATCGCCCTGCTGCCCACGCTGCCGCGCGACGACCCGTACGCCGGTCCGGAGATCGTCGACGCGCTGCACATGGCGGCGACCTACGCGATCGCGGCCGGAGACCTGCGGGCCGCGCTGGCCGCGGCCCACCGCGTGCAGCAGGACGACCTGGTGAGCAACCACCCGTACGCCTCGGCGAGCAAGCTGATCCCGGCTCTCGCCCTCACCGGGCAGTTCGCGGCGGCGGTGCGACATGCCGGCGCGATGTGGGCCGGTTGGGAACGGGCGGGCAGCCCGCCCGCGCCCTGGCTGTCGCCGGTCATCCTGGCGGCCGCGCTCGCGCACGGTCTGCTCGGCGACGGCGAGAGCTTCAGCCGGTGGCGGGGCCGCGCGCTTCAGGTCACCGGCCTCGCCGACGCCGAGCACCTGCCCAGCCTGGTCCCGTTCCTCGCCTTCGTGGACGCGCGCGTCGCCGTGCACACCGGTCGGCTGGGCGAGGCGGCGGCGCTGACCGAGCGCGCCTTCGGCGACTACCCGCAGAGCAGGTACGAGCCGTACGCGCGGGCCGCCGCGGCCGAACTCGCCGTCGTCGCCGGACTGCCGGACGCGGCCGAACGCCTCGCCACGGCGGCAGCGGTGTGCGCGGAGAACGACTGGGCGGTGGCCTGCCTCACCCGTGCGGCGGGGCGGCTGCACCACGACGAGGACGTGCTGGCCGCCTCGGTCGAGGCCTGGGAGCGCAACGGCGCCCGGTTCGAACGCGCCTGCACCCTGCTGTTGCTGCCCGCCCGCGTGGCTGAGGGGCGTGCGGAACTGGCCGAGCTGACCCGCCGGTGAGCACGGCGCCGGCGCCGGCGATTCGCCGCCGACGAGATCGGCCAGGCGGTGGCGAGTCGAACAGGCCGATCAGCTCGGGCTGCTCCGCCCCGACGACGCGGACGCCGACGTCCGGGTCCGGCCGGATGGCCGCCCCGTCCAGGGGTTCGGCCAGCCCGGCAGCAGCGGCCCTTTCGCGCGGCTCCAGGACGGCACGCTCGCTGCCCCGCCCCCAGCTTCCCTCCCAACCGGTCTCGCGACCGCCATCGGGGTACTGATCGCGATTCCACCAGCCTATCGATGGTGTTGGTGGAACGATGGAAGGCGTGGGAACTGCGAAAACTGCCATGCCTGCTGTCTCGCCGCTTGCTGGTGAGCCGATCAAGCGTGCCGATGCCGAGCGGCTCGCGGGAGTGCTGAAGGCGTTCGCCGACCCGGCCCGACTGCGACTGCTCAGCCTGATCCAGTCCGCTCCGGAGGGCGAGGCGTCCGTCAGCGACCTCACCGCGCCGCTTGATCTCTCCCAGCCGACCGTGAGTCATCACCTTCGGATCCTCACCGAGGCCGGCCTGCTCGAGCGCGAGAAGCGCGGCGTCTGGGCGTACTACCGCCTGGTGCCGTCCGCGATCGCGGCGATAGCCGACCTGTTGACGCCGCCCCGCAAGCGGGCGACGAAGAAGGCCCGCTGACGGCACTGTCGAGGACCGTGCCGTCGTAGAACGCTGGCAGGACGATCCGGTGGGCATCACCCGCAGTGCCGTCGCAAGGCACCGGAGCATCCCGGCGGGCAGGGCACCGACTGAGGCCGTTTGCGCACGGCCGGCCCGGGAAGACGACGAGCGGAGTGGCGCGCGGAGCCGCCCGCGCCACGCACCACGGGGAGGCCGACATGGGTGACCGGGAACGGCTGCACGAACTCCGTCAGCAGGCGCACAACGCGGGCATCGAGGGTAACTCCAAGATGACCGAGGAGCAGCTGCGCGAGGCACTGCGGAAAGTCGGCAGGGGCGAACAGCCCCAGATGGCCAAACACCAGGCCAAGCGGTGACAGACGCGAGCGGTGCCGGCACCCGCTGAAAGGCGGGCCGGCACCGCTCGCGGTTCTCGACTGATCGTTTTCCGGATTCCCTACCGCCCCACCGAAGACTCCCGACACACACCTCACCGGCCACCCTCGGGCATGGTGCGGGCACGAGGGGGTACCGCCCCCGCGCGGTCAGTACGGGCGTCCGAACAGACGTGACCCGCCCGGCGGGGCCATGACCCAGCACCCGCCCCCGACGGCGCCCATCCGTCGCGGCAGGAACGTGAAGACGACGCCCGGCTCAACACCCGGCCCGCCCTGCGTGCCGCCCGCGGCACCGGCGTGGTCGCCGCCGCCGTCCGTGGCTCCCGTCCGGCCGGCGCCGTGGCGATCTTCGGCACCTCCGCCGACGCGGTCGGCGCGTTCTTCCTCAGCCGAACGCGACGAGGATCAGCCCGAACTTCCCGGTACGGTCCCGCCATGGACCTTCGATCTCGGCGGGCTGCCACCACGCGAGTGGTAGGCACTACCGCACTGCTGTCGGGCCTGCTGATCTCCGTGCTCACGATCTCCAGCGACTCAGGAATGGCCGAGCCGCACTTCCTCGCCGGGCTCCTTGTCCTCACAGGCATCGGACTGCGCATAGAGGCCGCGATCATGGCTCCCGGGGCGTAGCCGGAGCCCCGTTAGCCGCGAGCGGCCGGTGCCCGCCGGAGGCCGCCAGCGGGCCGAGCGCGGGCAGCTGGCGCCGCGCTTGTGCGGTGCCTTGATCCCGAAAAGACCGTTTCGGCGGCGGTGGGTGTGGACCTCCTGTCGGCGTCCGGGACGCCGGGAAAGTTCCGTTGCACGAGTGGGGCCGCGCTCCTGCGCGCGGCCCTGCGGCAACTCTGCGGCACCCAGATCATGACCACCCCGTTGAGCCGCAACCACGACCCGACGATCACGCCTGAGGCCGACTTTCACATCCTCCATTCAAAAGTTCCGATAAATCGATGGAAAGTGCTAACGTCACCCATCGATCTTCTGTCTCGCGGGAGCGCATCGACCGGCCCAGGGGAGAAAGTTGACCGCTCTTCCGGCAGGGGAGCCGCACCCACCAGGAGGAACCATGACCGCACCGAAACAACGGCGGCGTCGAGCCGCGCTCGCGGCCGCAGCTGCCGCGGTGGCGACCCTGCTCGCCGCGGCCCCCGTCACTCCGGCCACCGCCGCACCCGCCACCGCCGATCTCCCGCCGCAGGAACCCGGCGTCACCCTGCGCTCGTACGACATGGGTGTCCCGCTGTCGGCGCTGTGCACCCTGAAGCCCGCGCAGACGCCGAACGTCGACAAGCTCATGCCGCAGATCAACTGGACCGCTACGGACGAGTTCGGCCTGTCCGACCGGTTCATCAGCCACGTGATCGCCAACCTCGCCGTGCCCACCGACGGTGACTACACGTTCCGGCTCACCAGCGACGACGGGTCACGCCTGACGATCGGCGACCAGCTCGTCGTCGACCACGACGGCCTGCACGGCGAGACCTCCCAAGAGGGATCGATCAACTTGAGCGCCGGCCTGCACCCGTTGCTCGTCGAGTTCTTCGACAACGGCGGCGGGCAGGTGTTGCGGCTCGAGTGGCGGCGCCCCGGCGCCGACGGCTTCGAACTCGTGCCGACCTCCGCGCTGAGCACCGACGCAGGCGTCGTACGCGTCACCGCCCCTGGCTGGAAGTACTGCGAGGGGGCAACCGACTCGGCCGGCGACGGCCTGCCCCTCGACCGGGTGCACCCGGGGTACACCCTCACCGACCTGCGCCCCGAGGGCTTCCAGCCGCAGGTCACCGGCATGGACTTCATGCCCGACGGGGACCTGGTCATCTCCACCTGGGGCGGCACCGACAACACGACCGGCGAGGTCTACGTGGTCGAGGGCGTCACCGGGAAGAGCGGCCCGGAGCAGGTGACCTACCGCAAGTTCGCGGCGGGACTGCGCGAACCCCAGGGGGTGGCGGTGGTCGACGGGACCGTCTACGTCAGCCAGAAGCACGAGCTGACGGCCCTGCGCGACACCGACGGCGACGGCGTCGCGGATGACCACCGGACGGTTGCGACCTGGCCGTGGGGCCGCAACTTCCACGAGTTCGCGTTCGGCCTGCTCCACCGGGACGGGTACTTCTATCTCAACCTGTCGGTTGCCATCAACTATGGCGGCGCCACCACCGTGCCCCAG
Source organism: Micromonospora sp. NPDC049139 (assembly GCF_055586845.1). Classification (NCBI taxonomy): domain Bacteria; kingdom Bacillati; phylum Actinomycetota; class Actinomycetes; order Micromonosporales; family Micromonosporaceae; genus Micromonospora; species Micromonospora sp. NPDC049139. Next base: position 527,043 of record NZ_JBVJHK010000001.1, read on the forward strand.
CCCGCGCCGGACCGCGGCACCTCGATCAAGGTGAACGCCGCGACGGGCGAGATCACGTATGTCGCCGGGGGGCTGCGCACTCCGAACGGGATCGGTTGGGGTCCACGCGGGGAGGTCTTCGTCACAGACAACCAGGGGGGCTGGCTGCCGGCGTCCAAGCTGGTCGAAATCCAGCAGGGAGCGTTCTACAACCACTACACGACGCCCACGGGTCGGTTCGACGACAAGCCGGTGACGCGTCCCGTCGTCTGGCTTCCGCAGAACGAGATCGGAAACTCGCCCTCCACTCCCGTACTGCTGAAGCAGGGCCCGTACGCGGGGCAACTGGTCGTCGGCGACGTGACCTACGGCGGCCTGCAGCGAGTGTTCCTCGAGAAGGTCGAGGGGCAGTACCAGGGTGCGGTGTTCCGGCACACGCAGGGACTGGAGTCCGGCATCAACGAGGTCACCCTCGGCCCCGACGGCGCGCTCTACGTGGGAGGCCTGGGCGCCGGCGGCAACTGGGGTCAGGAGGGCAAGCTGACGTACGGCCTGCAGAAGCTCACGCCCAACGGCACCTCGGTCTTCGAGGTCAAGCAGATGCGCGCGTCGCATGTCGGGTTCGAGCTGGAGTACACCAAGCCGCTGTCGGCCGAGACCGCGCAGAAGCTCGCCGACGCGTACCAGGTGACGCAGTGGCGCTACGGCGCGACGAGCCAGTACGGCGGGCCCAAGCTCGAGCTGGAGACGCTCAGGGTGGCCAAGGCCGAGCTGTCGGCCGACGGTCGCACCGTCAAGCTGCGGATCCCGGGCCTGAAGGAGGACCGCGTGGTGCACGTGCGCTCCCCGCGTCCGTTCTCCTCCGCCGGCGGCGAGGAGCTGTGGAACACTGAGGCCTGGTACACGCTCAACGAGATCCCGGGACGCGTGGTGCAGCCACAGACCTTCTTCGAGGCCGAGGAGGGCCGCACGGTCGCTGTCGCCATGGCGACCGACCACGCCGCCTACTCCGGCGCCGGCTTCGCTGCCGGGTTCGCCCAGAACGGCTCGTCGACCAGCATCTCCGCGGACGTGCGGGAGAGCGGGACGTACGACCTGGCGATGCGCTACAGCAACGGCCCGAACCCCTACTCCGGCGAGAAGCAGCTGAGCCTGTACGTCAACGGTGAACGGGTGGAGCAGACGGTCTTTCCCTCCACGGTGACCTGGAAGGAGTGGGGCACCGTCACCACCACCGTGCGCCTGGACAAGGGGCGCAACCTGGTCGAGTACCGCAAGGAGGCCGCGGACTCCGGGCACGTGAACCTCGACGTGCTCGCCGTCCGGCCGCACGGCGAGCGCATCACGCTGTTCAACGGCGGCGAGCTCACCGAGTGGCAACACAGCGACGGGCGCGAACCCGGATGGACGGTTGCCGACGGCGCCATGACGGTGCGCAACGGGGACCTGCGCACCTTGCAGGCCTTCGGCGACTTCCGCCTGCACGTCGAGTTCAACCTGCCGCTGTACCCGCCGGACGTGACCGGCCAGGCGCGCGCCAACAGCGGCGTGTACCTACAGGACCGCTACGAGATCCAGGTGCTGGACTCGTTCGGCATCGACCCGCCGAAGAACAACGACGCAGCGGCCATCTACAACCAGAAGGCCCCCGACGTGAACGCGGCGCTGCCGCCCCAGACCTGGCAGACGTACGACATCGTCTACCGGCAGGCCCGCTACGACGCGGCCGGCAACAAGGTCCAGAACGCGCGCGTCACCGTCGTGTGGAACGGCGTCACGGTGCACGACGACGTCGAGATTCTCGGACCGACAGGTGGCAACCGGCCGGAGGGCCCGGCGACGGGCGCGATCCGGTTGCAGGACCACGGCAACCCCGTCCAATACCGCAACATCTGGATCGAGCCGCTCGACCTGTAGTTCCAGCGGCCAGAATGCGGACGGCCGGGACCGGTTCGCCGGCCCGGCCGCCCGCCTGGCGGCCGCAGCAGCCACCTCGACGGCGCGGGTCGCCGTTCGCGTTGAAGCCCAGCGGCAGGCCGGTCCGACGACCCCGAGCCGTCGGCCCGGCCCGCCACGCTCGGATCACACCGTCACGCGGACACGTGCGCCACCCCGGGCCGTCCGCTCTGCACGTAGACGCTCGCCCGCGTCGACACCGGCGCGCCCGGCGCGTTGACGAACGGCACCACCCGGTAGTCGGTGCGCATCTCGTCACGGCCCAGGTGGCACATCTGGTACCCACGCTGGGAGTTGTGGAACTTCATGTGCGGGTTCTCGGCCAGCCAGGTCACGCCGAGGCTGTCGTGGTCGGTCCCGTTGCCGCCCGAGCTGATCGACGTGCCGAGGAACTCGGTGCCGATCGTCCGCGACCCCGGGTCGGAGAAGTCCAGCTTGAGATCGGCGGCCACGCTGCGGTGGGCGTCACCGGTGACGACGAGGAAGTTCTCGACGTTCCGCTCCGCCACGCCGTCGAAGAGCCGCTGGCGTGCGGCGGCGTACCCGTCCCAGGTGTCCATGCCGTACCGCTCGTCCGGGCCTGCGGTGTGGTCGGCCTCCATGGCGAAGATCTGGTTGCCGAGCACGTTCCACCGTGCGGTGGACGCGGCGAGCCCGGCCAGCAGCCATGCCTCCTGCTCGGCGCCGAGCATCTGCCGCTTCGGGTCCCAGCGCAGCGACGCGTCGGTGAGCTGCCGGTCACGGAACCGCCGGGTGTCGAGCACGTCGAGCTGCAGCAGGTCGCCGAACCGCAGGCGCCGGTAGACCTGCATCTCCGGGCCCTGCGGCATCGACGACGCCCGCAGGGGAAGGTTCTCGTAGTACGCCTGGTACGCGGCGGCCCGGCGGAGCCGGAACACGGCTGGGTCCTGGTCCGGCTCGGTGTCCGGCTGGGAGTGGTCGCCGGCCCAGTTGTTCTCCACGTCGTGGTCGTCCGGCGCCACCACCCAGGGCGCGGCGGCGTGCGCGGCCTGCAACGACGGGTCGAGCTTGTACTGGGCGTACCGGATCCGGTAGTCGGTCAGGGAGAACGTCTCGACGGCCGGGTAGTGGGCGCGGCCGATCGAGCCGGCGCCGCCGCCCTCATAGATGTAGTCGCCGAGATGGACAACGAGGTCCATGTTCTCGCGGGCCATGTGCTCGAACGCGGTGAAGTAGCCATCGGTGTAGGCCTGGCAGCTCGCGAACGCGAAGCTCAGCGACTGGAGCGCGGTCCCGGGGCGCGGTGCGGTGCGGGTACGGCCCACCGGGCTGACCTGGTCGGCGATCCGGAACCGGTACCAGTACCCGCGGTCCGGCCGCAGGCCGTGCACCTCGGCGTGCACCGAGTACCCCCAGTCGGCCGTGGCGCGTTCGACGCCGCGACGCACCACCCGGTGGAAGTTCTCGTCCTCCGCCATCTCCCACCGCACCAGGACGGGGCGATCAGGCATCCCGCCGAGCCCGTCGAGGGCGAGCGGGTCCGGTGCCAGGCGGGTCCAGAGCACAACACCGTCGGACGTCGGGTCGCCGGACGCCACACCGAGCGTGAACACGTAGCCCGGCAGGGCGACCCGGCTGTCCGAGGCGGTGGACGTCGCGGAAGCCGGCTCGGCGGCGAGGACCGCCGCGCCCGCGGCGATACCGCCCAGAGCGAGAAAGCGACGTCGGGGCAGCATGAGTGGGGACTGTGACATGAGGCGTTGCCTTCCGGACAGGTCGGGCATCTGTTCCTCGACATCCCAACGGCCCGGCCTGACGCTCCCGGGAACGAGTGGTGAACGGAACGCATTCTGATGTGGGGATTTCTGGTCACGTCGCTCGCCAAGCGGTGACAGCCGACAACGGTCGCGCAACGTTCTCGTGTCGGTGGTCGGTCGCCGCTGGAGGATCGAGGAATCGCTCCAAGCCGCGAAGACCTGCCCTCGGACGGGATTCGGGTCCGCCGTTCGGCTAGTGGGGCGCGCCGAGAGGGCCAGCGATCCTCGGCCGATTTCTGTATGGTGCCCGCCATGATCCGCACGCCCACACTTACCGCCGCCGCTGTCGTACTGCTCGTCCTGACCGGATGCGGCGAAGACGGAGACAGCAGCACCTCTCCTGCGTCGGCACCGAACACGCCCGCCCTGCTTGCGTGCAGCGACCTCTTCAAACCAGGTCAGAAGATCGAACAAGCGGAGGCCGAACGCGGATGTGTCGACCGTGCTGGCGGCGTCCACGTCGTCGGGGGATTCCGTTGCGACGACGGCCGCGACCTGTGGGTGACGGACTCCTCGACGGGCGCGCCGGCCGGGTGGGGGTTCGGTGACGGCGAGTTCGTTGCGGTGCAGGACGCGGCGAGCGAATCCGGCTTCCGGAAGGCATACCAAAGCTGCAAGCCGTAGCACCGCAAGCAACACCATGCATCCGCTGACCGAGGGCGTCACCGTCATGGTGACGCCCTCGGCACCCTGGTGGCGGTACGTGCCGCTGTCCATCGACCAACAGCTGGGGCCCGGCCGGGCCGGCCGGGCGGACTGCGCGGAGCTGAAGCTCTGGCGCCTTCGCGGTTACCGTGAGGGCTGTCGCCAAGAGAAGGAGGCACGGACATGACGGAGCGGCATCCCGCGCTCGCGCGACTCGACGCGCTCGTCGGCCGGTGGACGGTGCAGCCGAAGGTCCACGGCCTCGGTGCCGGGTGGACGAACTTCTCCTGGGTCGAGGACGGCAAGTTCCTGCGGCAGTTCTCCGACGCCGAGCCGCCGCCGGCCAGCGCACCGCAAGCCTGGCGAGAGAACAACCCGTTGCCCACGACGTCGCTGATCGGGCTCGACGACGCGGGCGAGGAGTTCACCATGCTGTACACCGACGCGCGCGGCGTGCATCGGGTCTACCGGATGTCCTTCGCCGACGGCGTCTGGCGGCTGACGCGGGACGCCCCCGGCTTCAACGTGGCCTAGCGAGGAATCCCGGTCCTTCAGGGCCAGGAGGAATCGCGTCACGAGCCTGGACGTTTCTGGTTTTCGATGTACTCGCGGATGACGGCTATGGGTGCCCCACCGCACGATCCAGCGAAGTACGACGGCGACCACAGGTGGCCGTGCATGATGTGCCGGTTGATCCGGCCGGTGAACTCCTGCCGAAGGTAGTGCGCGGAGACGCCCTTGAGCCTGTTGACCAGGGTCGATATCGGTAGCTTCGGCGGGTAGTGGACGAGGAGGTGGACGTGGTCGTCTTCGCCGTTGAACTCCCGCAGTTCCGCACCGAGCTTGGCGCACACGTCAGCCATGATGTGCCCGCACCGGGTGAGCATGGCGTCATCGAGCACGTCCCGCCGATACTTGGTGACGAAGACAAGATGCACGTGCAGGTTGTGCACGACGCTCCGACCGCGGCGGACATTCGGATCTGGGGTCCATCGGGGTGACATAGACAAGAATGCTAGGTTGTGGACGTGAAAATTGTTGTGCAGGTCCGCCTGTTCCCCAACGCTGGCCAGGAGGCGGCGTTGCGGAACACGCTGAGCCTGTGCAACAAGGCCGCCAATTTCGCCTCGATGGAGGCGTTCCAGCGGCGAATCCACGCGAAGCAGGCGCTCCAGCGGCTTACCTACGGCCGCTTGAAGGCCCTGGGCTTGTCGGCTCAGCCGGCGATCCATGTTGCCCGTAAGGTCGCCGGCGCGTACGCCACCCTGAACGCCAACATTCGTGCCGGTAATCTCGGTAAGCCCGGGTCGAAACGCCGCCGCAACGCCGAGGCGAAGCCGATCGGATTCCGTCGGGACGCCGCGCAGCCGTTCGACGACCGCTGTCTGTCCTGGCAGATGCGCTCCCGCACGGTCTCCATCTGGACCATCGCGGGGCGGCAGGCCGGTATCCGATTCGGCTGCTCCGCGCAGCAGTACGCGGTGCTGTCCGCCCACCGCAAGGGCGAATCCGATCTGGTGCACCGTGACGGCAAGTGGTACCTGTACGCCACCTGCGACATCCCTGATGTTGAGGTGAAGGAGCCTGACGGGTTCCTCGGCGTCGACCTGGGCATCGCGAACATCGCCACCACCAACGACGGGACCCGGCACTGCGGCAAGGGTTTGAACCGGGTGCGTCACCGTAACCAGCGGCTACGGGCCAAACTCCAGCGCATCGGCACCAAATCGGCCAAACGGCTGTTGAAGGCCCGCCGCCGCAAGGAAGCCCGGTTCGCGGCCGACACCAACCATCGCATCGCCAAGCAGATCGTGACCGAGGCCGAACGCACCGACCGCGGCATCGCCCTGGAGAACCTCACGGGCATCCGCGACCGGGTACGGCTCCGACGGCCCCAGCGGGTCACACTGCACACGTGGGCGTTCCACCAACTCGGCCAGTTCATCGCCTACAAAGCAGCCCGGGTCGGGCTGGCCCTCGTCCACGTCGACCCGGCGTACACCTCGCAGGGCTGCTCCACCTGCGGGCACACCACCAAAGCCAACCGCCCCAACCAATCCACCTTCCGATGCACGTCCTGCGGCTTCGCTGAGCACGCCGACGTGAACGCAGCCCGCAACATCGCCACACGCGGTGCTACGGACTGGGCAGCAGTCAGCCTGCCGAACGCGGCGTGACCGATACAGCCAGCATCGAACACGATCTGCAAGCTCGGCCCCTTCAAGGCCGAGAAGCTGACCCAACGCTTCACCTGCACGCTCAGCCCGGATGGCGACACCATCGACGGGCAATGGGAGACGTCCGAGAACGGTGTCGACTGGCGGCTCGACTTCGAGCTGACCTATCGCCGCTGACCGAGCCAGCCGAGCCCCCTCGCCTCCTGGCTCGGTTCGCCTCGACCTCGACCGACCGGGCTTCGTCAAGCTGGTCTTGTGCAGGTAGAGCGGTTCGCCGGCGTCCGAAGCCATCCGGCGGAAGCCACCGCCTCGGCTACTCGCGTGGCTACTCGGCTACTCGCGTGGCTACTCGGCTACGCGGTCGGCGCTTCGGACAGGTTGCGGTCGATGTGGTCGGCGTGGAACAGGGCCTGCCGAAGTAGCCGCCGAACGTGCTCGTCGGCGGCGGAGTAGTAGACGAACGTTCCCTCGCGACGTCCCTTGACCAGCCCGGCGAGGCGGAGCTTGGCCAGGTGCTGACTGACTGCCGTGGGGGCCGCTCCGGCCAGTTCAGCGAGGCAGGCGACGGACGATTCGCCCTGCAAGAGCGCCCAGAGGACCTTGATCCGGGTGGGGTCGGCCAGGAGCCGGAACGTCTCGGCCGCCAGATGCACCTGCTCCTCGTTGGGCATGTCGAAGTCGGGCAGCGACGTGTGCATGGCCTGAGCATACCGACCATCCCACTGCTTGCGTATCTGCGTAACTGCGCACATAAGATGCCTGGGTGACGACGAGCGTTGAGAACCCGTCTACCGCCCAGCCCGTGCATCCGGTCCCGACGCGTCGAGCTGGCCAGCGGCGGACTGCCCTGTGGTCGCTGCCGGAGGTCCGCTCGGCTGTCGCAGCGACCGGCCTGTTCGGGCTGGGTCTGCTGACCCAACTGTCCCCCGCTCCGAGCTGGGCGTGGTGGGCGTTGTACCTGGCCTGCTACGTCGCTGGCGGGTGGGAGCCGGGCTGGGCGGCCCTGCGGGCGCTGCGCGAGCGCAAGCTCGACGTTGACCTGCTGATGGTCCTGGCGGCGGTCGGCGCGGCGTCCATCGGGCAGGTTCTCGACGGGGCGTTGCTCATCGTCATCTTCGCCATCTCCGGCGCGCTGGAAGCTGTCGCCACCAAACGCACAGAGGACTCCGTCAGCGGCCTGCTCGACCTCGCGCCCGACACAGCCACCCGCCTCACCGCGACCGGTCAGGAGACCGTCGAAGCCGCCGACCTGCAGGTGGGAGACGTCATCCTGGTTCGCCCCGGCGAGCGGATCGGCGCCGACGGCGACGTCACCCACGGCGCGAGCGAGGTCGACCAGGCCACCATTACCGGCGAGCCGCTGCCCGTGGACAAGCATCCCGGTGACGAGGTGTTCGCCGGCACCCTCAACGGCACGGGTGCGCTCCGCGTCCGCGTGACCCGTCCGGCCGGCGACACGGTCATCGCCCGGATCGTCGCCATGGTCGCCGAGGCCAGCGCGACGAAAGCCCGCGTGCAGCTGTTCATCGAAAAGATCGAACAGCGCTACTCCGTGGGCATGGTCGCCGCCACGATCGCCCTGTTCGTGATCCCGTTGGCGCTGGGTGCCGAGCTCCAACCGACGCTGCTGCGCGCAATGACCTTCATGATCGTCGCCTCCCCGTGCGCGGTGGTGCTGGCCACCATGCCGCCGCTGCTGTCCGCGATCGCCAACGCCGGCCGGCACGGCGTGCTGGTCAAGTCCGCCGTGGTGATGGAACAACTCGCCACCGCCACGCGGATCGCTTTCGACAAGACCGGCACCCTCACCGAAGGCACCCCGCACCTGACCGACATCCGGCTCCTGCCCCACGCCAGCCTCACCGAAGACCAACTGCTGGCCCTGACCGCCGCTGCCGAAAGCTCGTCTGAGCATCCCCTCGCCCGCGCTGTGGTCGCAGCCGCCCGCGATGCGCAGCTCCCGCTACCCCCGTCGGACGCCTTCACCTCGACTCCCGGGCGCGGCGTCACCGCCCACGTCGATGGCTACCAGGTCGACGTCGGCAGCCCCGTCGGACTCCTCAAGAGCCATGACGACCCACTACGCGCCATCGTCGACGAGCTGGAGCAGGCGGGTCGAACAGCGGTCGTGGTCCAGGTCGATGGCGAACCGGTCGGCGTGTTGGGCCTCGCCGACAAGCTCCGCGCAGACGCCGCCGCAACGGTCGCGCAACTCACCGTTGTGACCGGGGCGCGCCCGCTGCTCCTGACCGGCGACAACGAACGCGCCGCCCGACGGCTCGCCGGCGAGGTCGGCATCACCGACGTTCGCGCCGGCCTGCTCCCCCAGGACAAGGTCACCGCGGTGCGCGAACTGGAAAACCACGGGGCCCGCGTGATCCTGGTGGGCGACGGCGTCAACGACGCCCCCGCCCTGGCCGCCGCCCACGCCGGCATCGCCATGGGACGCGCCGGCGCCGACCTCGCGCTCGACACCGCCGACACCGTCATCACCCGCGACGAACTCGCCACCCTGCCCGCCGTCATCCAACTGGCCCGCCGCGCCCGCCGGCTCGTCATCGCGAACCTCGCCATCGCCGGAACCTTCATCGCCGTCCTGGTCGCCTGGGACCTCATCGGCGCCCTGCCCCTGCCGCTCGGCGTGGCCGGCCATGAAGGCTCCACCATCATCGTCGGCCTCAACGGACTCCGCCTGCTCCGCCGCGCCGCCTGGGATCGGGCAGCAACCCCAGCAGCACCATGAGGAGAGGCATGTGGCCGGGACCGGAGGACGCCCACCGCCCGACACGCCGCAGCGTCAGGCGGGACGTCCGCCACCGATCACCCACCGCGCGGATGGTCAACCGCACCGTCAGCGGTTCTGTGCCGGTGCGGCGATACCCTCCTCGATGGCCAGCCGGGTCAGCTCCGGCCGCCGACGGCGCCCCGTCTTCTCCCGGATCCGGTCGAGGTGGGATCGGACGGTACGGACGCTGATCGCCAACGCCTCCGCGATGTCCTGGTCCCGTTCGCCGGCTGCCAGCAGCGACAGCACCTGACGTTCCCGGTCGGACAACGGCACCCGGTACAGCGGCTGCCGTCCCCGGGACGAGTCCAGCAGGATCGAGGCCAGGGTCGGCGACACGTAGGTGTTGCCGGCGGCGATCTCCCGTACCGCCCGGAGGATCTCGTCGGCGTCGGCGTCCTTGGTCAGGTAGCCACGGGCCCCGGCGGCGATCGCCCCGAGCACGTCGGACTGGTCACCGTGCGCGGACACCACCAGCACCCGGTGGCCCATCCCGGTGACCGCGACCACCGCCGCCGCGTCGCGTACCCCCGGCAGCCGCAGATCGAGGATCGCCACTCCCCCGCCGGGCTGCCGGTACGCCGCGAACTCCTCCACCGACTTGGCGGTCACCCTGACCTGGACATCCGGTGCGTCCCCGAGCGCCCGGACCAGCGCGGCCCGATAGAGGGGGTGGTCCTCCACCACCGACACCTCGATCGTCGGCACGCCGGTCACCGGGGCTCCCCCGCGCCGGCGGCCGGGGTGGTGACGCCCGGCGTGGCTGGCCGTCGGGCGGCGGCCGGGTCCAGCACGGGGCCGACGGGGAACAGCGCCAGCACGGTCGGTGGCACCGGCGTGGGCCGAACCGTCCCGTACCCGAGCGCCTTGAGCGCGTCGCCGTCCGGAACCGGATACCGTACGCCCTGGTCGGTGAGGAGGAAGACGGTGCCGAGGGCGGCCTGCGGCGTCGGTCGCTCGCGCACCACCGCGGCCCGGCCGGCCGGTACGAACACTCTGTCGGCCCGCGTGCCACCGCCGGCTGCCAACGGCTCCGCCCCGGCCGGCACGCCGGTGGTGGCGCCCAGCCTGACCATCGCCCGATCGCCGTCCACCGTCGCGCACACCGCGGCCCCTTCCTGGGGCGCCTCGGCGGGCGGGGCGAGTCGGGCCGGATAGTCGGCGGCCTTACCGGCCACCGCCCGCGACTGCGCCACGTCGGCCGGCGTCACCGGAATCTCGCGCGCCGCGCCACCCGGGTACGCCGCGCGGTTGGCCGGATTGCCGAGCACCAGCGCCGCCTCGGTCTGCCCGATCGGCAGCAGTCCGTCGGCGTGGACCAGGTAGTAGCGGGGTTCGGTGCCGACGGTCGTGGCGGCGAGCACCTGGCCGACCCGGGTGCTCCGGTCGCCGATCCGGGGCCCCGCGGCGCCTACCCCCGCCACCGTGATCAGTCGCAGGTCCGGGCCAGCGATCACCGCGCTCAGCCAGGCCGCGCTGACCGGCAGCGGGCGTACCGCGTCGTAGCCGAGGGCTACCGCCGTGGCCGGGTCGGTGATCCGGTGCCGGCGACCGGCCACCAACGCGTGCTCGGTGCCGTCCGGGCCAGCGACCAGCAACGCGGTCGCCGCGTCCACCTCGACGCCCACCGGCGGAACCCCGGCCAGCGCCGTGGTGACCGGCGCGGTGCCCGCCGGCCGGCCGTCGGCGGTCTGCGCACAGACGGTGAACGGCCCCGTCGTCAGCCGATCCCGGCCCGGCAACGACGGCGGCGCGCCGGGTATCCCGAGCGGGACGCCGCGCGGGGCACGCGCCAGCGACTTGCTCGACACCCGGCTGGTGGCGGTGCCGTCACCGCCCGCGAGCAGCCGCGCGGAGGCGTAGTTGAGCATCGGGTGCAGCAGCCCGTCGGTGCCCATCACGTACGCAGCTCCGGTGTCCTTGTCGAGCACCACCTGGCCGGGCTTGCGCCAGTCGGTGTTCGCCCCGGGCCGCAGAAAGCCGTACACACCGAAGCCGGCGGTCACCAACAGGGCGACCGCCGCGCCGAGCGCGCACCCGATGACCAGACGGCGACTCGGCGACACCGGGTGGTTGGCGTCACCGACCTGCAGCGCCGAGACGAGCCGGCGGCGAAGGAACTGGTACGCCTGTAGTTGGTCCCGCTGTGTCCACATCAGTTCGTCCCCGCCATGGTGCGGTGCACGCCCGGTGCACTAGAACTACGGATAGAAGGTACGGATCGCCGACGAGATCGAGCCCAAGGAGCCGAGCCATGCCGCCAGCCGCACCGGCCACCGCACCGCCCCTCGATTCCACACGGCAGCGGAGTGCGCCGCCGATGCCCGTACCACCGGTGGGACCGCGCACACTGCGCGGGCTCGGCGTCGGCCGGCTGATGCTCTGGCAGACCGCGGTGCTGGGTGCGGTCGCGGCCGGCGGGCCGTCCGACGCGGCCGGCGGCACGCTCACCGGGGTGGCGGCGGGCGTGGTGCTCGCTACCGGGGTGCGCTGGCGCGGCCGGTGGCTGTCCGACTGGGTGGTGGTCCGGCACCGGTTCCGGCGCCGCGCCGGAAGTGCCCTGCCGGCCCTGCCCGGCCTGCGGACCCGGACCGACGCGGACCGGGCGGGTAACCGGATCGGGTTGGCCGGTGACGGCACTTCGTGGAGCGCGCTGCTGCGCGTCGAACCCGACGGTGACCTCGACGACCTGCTGCGCCGGCTGCTGTCCCGCTACGACGACCCCGATCTGCCGCTGGCCGGCGCGCAACTGGTCGACTGGACCTCGCCCGGCACCGGCAACGCGGCGCGCTGGATCGCCATCCGGCTCGACCCCGAGACGGCCACCCGGGCGGTACGGGCCCGCGGTGGCGGCCGAATCGGCGCGGTACGTGCCGCGGGCACCGCCGCGCTGCGGCTCGCCGCCGAGCTGCGCGCCGGCGGGCACCAGGTCACCGCGCTCGACGGCGGTCAACTGCGCGACGCGTGGGCCGCCGTGCTCGGTGTCGATCCGCGGCGCGCGGACGATCCGGGCACCGAGACCTGGCACTACTGGTCGCTGGGCATGCTGCACCAGGTCTGCTTCCGGCCACGCCGAGCCGCCCGGAGCCTGAGCGAGACAGCCGCGCTGCTTCGCCGGCACGCCGCCACACCGGCGCTGGTCAGTGCCGTGTCGGTACGGTGGGACCGGCAACGCGGCGGCGGCACCCGCAGCACGGCGCTGATCCGGCTCGGGGTGCCCGCCGGACCAGCCCGGGAGGCGGTCGCCGAGGCGGTCGGGAAGGCCACCGCCGGCTTCGACCGGGATCTGGTCCCACTGGACGGGGCGCATGCCGAGGCGGCCTGGGCCACGCTGCCGCTGGCTGGCCTGCCAGTGGGTTAGCCGCCCCATGCGCGTGCCGCGCCGTAGATGTCGAGCACCGCGCCCGCCACCGGCACCAGACTGAGCAGCGCCAGGAACTCGACCACGTCGAGCAGCCGGCCCCAGTACGGCGACGGTGTCTTGGCGGCGGCCCGGACCGCGTACGTCCCGCAGACCACTCCGGTCACCAGGAGCAGCCCGGCGAGGAGCAACCGCGTTCCGGGCCCGCCGGCCAGGCTGGCCCGTGCCGTCAGGCCGAGCACCGACGCGGCACCGGCCAGCAACAGGGCGGCCCGCTGGCCGACGCCGACGTAGGCTCGGGCGCGGAGCAACAGCGCTACGCCGGCCAGACCGGCCAGCGCCCACGCCCAGCGACCACCGCTCCACAGGAGTATCCCGGCGCAACCGGCCACGATGACCGCCAAGCCGCAGAGCAGACCGGTCAGGATCCGTTCGGCGGCCTCGGTGTCCGCGACCACCTCGGGCCCGAGCGTGGGCCGCTCGTCCCCGCGGAACGCCTCCATGTCGGTGGGGACCCCGGGCAGCGGCAGCCGGCCGAGCCGAAGCGCGAGCATCGGCAGCGCCGGACTGGCCACCACGGCCACGCAACAGGTGACCGCCGCGACCGAAGCGGGCGAGGAGGCGGTGAGCAGGTCGGCGAGCGCGCCGAGACTACCCACCGCGGCAGCCACCGCGGCGGCGGCGAACCGCTGCTCCGCCACCACCACGGCGGCCACCGCCGTGTAGAGAGTGGCCGCCGCGCCGGCCAGCGCCAGTCGACTCGCGGTCAGCTCCATTGCCGTGCCCAGGCCACCGATCGCCGCCAGCCCGCCGATCATCGCGGCCGGTACGCCACCGGCGGCCACCGCCGCGCCCAGACCTCGCTCGCCGAACGCCCGCGACAACGCTCCGCTGGCGAGCAGCAGTATCAGGGCCAGGATGCCGGAGAGCAGCGCGACGGTCGACGCGGCGAGCCCGCTGAAGCCGACCGCGACCGCGACCGCGGTGAAGGCCAGCGTGGCGACCGCACCGCCGACCTTTCGGGACGCCGCCGCCCGCCACACTCCGGGCCGGTCCGCGGCGGCGCTCGCGATGGCGTCCACCACGTCGTCGAAGAGCATCGGGGTGGCCCGTCGGTCGACCGTGTCCAGGTAGAGCACCTCGCCGTCGCGCACCCCGGCGCCGCTGACGGTGACCGCACCGTCCAACGGCGGCGCGCCGAAACGACGCAGCTCCCAGCCGACCCCGCCGGCCCGATCGGCCCGGTCGGCGTTGGTCGCCAGCAGCCGGACCAGTTGCGGAAGCAGCTCCGCCACCGTGCTCTGGATCGGCAACGACACGTCGAGACGGGCGTGGGGAGCTACCACGGTGACCCGTCGAGGGGCAACCGCAGTGGTCACTGCTGCGCCTCGCCGAGCAGCGGAGCGTACCTCGCCTCGTTGGCCGCCGCCAGCTTGGCCAGGCCGTCGTTCACCGCCTCCAGCACGAGTTGACCGAGGGTGTGCGCGTCGTAGCGACGCAGCACCTGCGGGTCGATGGTCACCTCGGTGAACCGGCCGTCACCCTTGAGCTTCACGGTGACGTCGCCGTTGCCCGCGTACGCGGTCAGCTCCATCGTCGCCACCGAGCGCTGGATCTCCTCGATCCGCTGTTGCTGCTCACGCACCTGGGCGAGCAGATCCTCGATCGCCGGTTCCATCTGTCGTCTTCCCTCCGGTGTCACCGCTACCCGCCCGTGCCGTGGCCCGCCAGTGGACTACGGCCGCCGCCCCTGCACGTCGTATTGGATCGACTCACGGGTATGAGTCGCAAGGTTTGCGAGATACACGTACTGCGCGGCGGTGGTGTAGGCGTCCATGTAGTCGGCCCGGCCCGGGTCGGCCCGGGCCCACCGTACGGCCTCCTCCGCGGCCGCGCCATGCAGCGCGCCAACCGGTACGGTCGGGGCCGATCCGCCGTTGCGTAGCTCGAAACTGGCGAGGTCGCCGGCCGCCGTGTAGACGGTCCCGTTGCCGGTGAACTGCGGGTGGTGGAACACGTCGGTGGGCACGCTCTGTGGATGCACCGGGGCGGGTGCCTGCAGGGCACCGGTGACGACGTCGGCCGCCTGCCCGAAGGCGAAGCCGGCGAACTCGCCGACCTCCGGCAACTTGCCGACACCGAACCCGACCACGTCCTTGACCGCGTTGGCGATCGCCACCTGCCGGGCGTACGCCTCCTGCGCCGTACGGGTGGCCTGCTCGGCGTCCTGCACGTTGGCGTACCAGATCGCGTTGGCGGCCGCGGCGTTGGTCAGGCCGTCGACGTTGCCGGCGTACCGGCCCGCCTGTTCCATCGGGATCGTGCCGGCGTCGGCCTGGCGCAGCAGGTACTCCTGGTACAGGTCCGCCGCCGCGCTGATCTCGTCACGACCGTCCTGGGTGACCTGACCGAGCATCAGCATGTGCCGGGCGTCGGTGCTGCCCAGGCGCTGCGCCGCCGGATCGGTGTCCAACCCGTCGAGCGGCTGGGCGTACAGATCCAGGTTCGGCACGGTGGCTCGGGCGACCGCCTCGGCGAAGTGCGGGTTCTCCCGCATCGCGGCCAGGGTCTGCGGGTACGACGCCGGGTCGGTCATCGTCTGCGTGAGGTTGACGTAGGCACCGCGGGCCAGGTCGTGCTCGGCGGGATCGGCGGTTCCGGCGCCGATCCAGTCGACGACCCGGCCCGCGGTGCTGCCGTCGTCCGCCCACCCGAAGCCGGCCAGTCGGCGCAGTGTCTCGCCGTCGCTGGCCAGCGCCGCGTCGGCGACGTGGTTCCGGGTGGACACGTCGAGCAGCGTGGTCATCGTCGCATCCACCCGGGGCTTGTCCCAGAGCACCGCGTCGTCGGTCGACACGTAGTACCCAGGCTGGTCGGGGCTGTGCCGGGAGAGGTCGTCCAGCCGCTGGGTGACGTCGGCCATCTCGCCGACCCGACGGGTCACCGCGGCGGAGTAGTCGGCTCCGGCGACGAGATCCCGGTCGGCCGCGCCGGTCAGCTGCGACAGCGCCTCCCACTGGGCGTAGCGGGGCACGTCGAGCCGGTTGGTGTAGACCGTCTCGCCGAGCACCCCGGTCAACGGTGCGCGGCCCGGCGTCGCCGGCACCTCGTGCGTGAAGCCGAACGAGTTGGTGCCGATGTTGGTCTCGGTGGCCGCCGGGGTGTGCACGAGGTCGCGGACCGCGGCAGGCAGGTCGGCCGGGTCCTGCGACAGGGTGAGGATGCCGTTGCCGACGGTCCGCAGCATCTCCTGCCGGTCGGCGGGGGCGAAGCCCGGGGCGGTCTCGCCGAAAATGCCGAACAGACTGGTCTGGTAGCGGTGCTCCGTGGCGGTGACGTAGCCCGGGAGGTCGAACACCCGGTCGCCGAGCGCGCCGTAGAACGAGGTCAGGAAGGCCTTGTCCGCGGCGGACGGTGGTTGGCCGGTGCGTACCCGGTCGGTGATCACGGCGAGTTGCGCCATGCTCTGGCGGAACTGCGTTGGCGAGGCGTCTCCGGCGAGCGCGGCCCGCACCTTCTCTCCCGCCAGACGTCCGTCGGCGCCGGCCGCGGCGGCCGGACCGGCGGCCCCGACCGGGTGCGACCCGCCGAGCTCGGTGGCGACCTGCGCCAGCACCACGCCAAGCCGGTCCCACACCCCGCGCATCGCACCCAACGCCTGCTCACCGATGTTCCGGGCGTGCCCGAGCAGAACGGAGACCTGGCTGCTCGGCACCGCCCCGGCGGCGGCCACCAGAAGCTGGGCGTTGGCTCGGAACCGGGCGATGACCGTGTCGGCGGTGCTCGCGGCGGCCTCCAGGCCGCCGGCTGCGCGTTCCAGCGCGGCGGCGTGCCGGCGCAGCCGCGCCTCGGTGCCGTCGAGCCCGGTGGTGACCCGGCCGGCGGCGGCGCCGAACGCGTCGTACGCCGAGCCGTGCCACTGCGCCGAGAGCCCGGTCCGGCGCCGGACCAGCTCGCCGGAGACGCCCGCCGCCTGGTCGGCGATCGCCAGATATGAGTGGGCCACGGCCCGCAGCCCGGCCGGGTCGCCGGTCATCTGCCGGCGGTATTCGGCGAGCACCGTGGCGTACCGGGAGAGCAGCCAGGACAGCGCGCCCGACAGATTGACGGTGTGGCCGACCAGGGCGGGAGAGACGCCGGTCATCGGTCAGTCCACCTTGATCGAGCCGTCGGCGCCGACGCTGATGTCGGCGTTGACGCTCTGCCCACCGGAGCTGGCGGTGACCTCGATGTCGAACGCGCGTCCGGTGTCCACCGGCACCTCGACGGTCAACGTCATGTCACCCTTGCTGGCCGTGATCGTCACGTCGTCGTCGCCGTCGTCGTCGGGCCCGGACGGGGCGGACGACGCCGGCCCGTCAACCGGCGCGGCCGGTGGGATCGGCAGGGTCTGCACCGGGCCCTGTGGGGTCATCGTCACCGGCGCCGCACCGTTGGGGAGCGAGGGCTGACCGGGTTGGACCGCGATCCACTGGTCGGTGCCGAGCGCCGGCGGCAGGTAGTTGCTCATCGAACCGCCGGCCGGGTAGCCCGCGCCGGTGAACGACGGCATGCCGTAGCCGCTGGTGCCGTAGCTGCCGCCCAGGGCCACCTGTCCCGCGCCGGTGGCGACGCTGGCCATCGGTGGTGGCGCGAGCACGGGGTTGCCCGCGCTCCCGGCCGGCAGCGCCGGAGCGGGCACCGAGCCGCCGTCGTTGTTCTTCGAGAACAACTGCTCGACCTGGCCGACGATGGTGGCCAGACCGGTCAGGATCTGGCCGAGGTTGGTCACCCCGATGGCGGTGAGGATGCCACCGATACCGGTGAGGAACGCCTTGAGGATCCCGGTGGTGCTGACCGCCAGGGCCCGGCCGGCCGCCCGGGTGTACGGATTGGACATCAGCGCGGCCACCGTCGGGTTGACCGCGCTGACCACTGCCCGGTAGGCCGTCTGCGCGGTGGTCAACTGCGCGGCGGCACCCTCGAGTTCCCGAACGCCGGCGTACACGGTCTCGATGATCTGCTGGAAGCTGGCGAAGGACTTGTTCAGCTTCTGCACCACGGAGTCGCTCGCCGACCCGGCGGACCACACCTCACGCAGTTGCTCGCGGGCCCGCTCCAGGTCGGCCAACAGAGTGACCAGCCGGGCCACCCGCGCGGTCAACGCCGCGGAGTGGGCAAGGATGGCTTGCGGGTTACCGCCCACGATCGTGGGCAGTGCGACGGTGCCGGGCCCGCGACCGCCGGCGGCGGCGTCCATCGCGCCCGAGTTGGGGATGTCAAACACGACGCACCTCTCTCGGCTTCAGGCCGTCGGGGTTCACCACAGCGAGGTCGCATCCGTCATCGGACGGTAGACCCGGACGCGTCCGAACTCCGCCGCCGAGCCGACCGCTCCGTGGTTGTAGAGCTGGCCGCCCGCGCCGGCGACACCGATGACCGGGCCACCGTCACCGACGACGGGCTGAACGACCACCACGTCGCCGGGGTGCACCAGACCGGACACGTCCCGCCCACTGCCGGAGTAGACCGCCAACAGGCCGACCCGTTCCTGGTTGGCCGGGCTACGGTCGAGCCAGTCGGCGAAGTCCCGCGCGTCGCGGAAGGTCACCTCGGTCAGGGGCCGGGCCGAAAGCTCACCGAGCCCCGCCCGGCCCAGGTAGTCCAGGATGTTGCCGACCGACCCGGGCTCCCCCGCCGCGCCCGCGCTGTCGTTGATCGCGTAGCCGGCGAGGGCGGCGCTGGGCGCCGCACCGGTGCCGGAGGGCGCCCCGCCCAACGCGGCGGCGACCGCCCGGTCCGCGTCGTCGTAGTCGTTGGCGCTGCGGTGCACCAGGTCGTTGATCTCCTGCAGCAGTTGCAGCAGCGTCCGCATGGTGCCGACGACCTGCCCCTGCATCGCGATGTTCGCCGACGCGACCGGCGAGCCCAGCTTCGCGAATGACGTCGGCGCGAGGGTGAGCCGCTCCAACTCCATCACCGTGCTGTACGCCTGGAGCAGAATGCCGACGACGTTGCCGACCACTCCACGTACGGCATCCGGCCGCACGTTGTACGACGAGCCTGTCGTCATCGTTCGCACCTTCCCGCCAGATCGCCCACGCCGGGCCGGGCAACTCGGCCGCGCTGAGGCGGTTCCCGGATCGTTGCGGGTCATCGTAGGTTGGTGCGCGCGAGCCCTTAAACGGCAAAACTACCCACTACCTGCTCTGTCAAAGTGACCACGGGTCCTGATCCTTCGGGCCGAGGAGGCACCGCCGGATGTCCGCCGACACCTTCCGCCGCCGGGCTGTACTGCCCGAACCACCACGCGGCGAGATCATGCTGCAGTCCCCGCCCGCCCTGCCCCGCGGGTCCGGCCAGGCCGGCATGCAACTGATGTTCATGCTGCCGATGATGCTCGGCATGGGCGCCATGTCGTTCGTCTACATCGGGCGGTCCGGCGGGGCGATGACCTGGGTTTTCGGCGCCCTGTACATCAGCGCCATGGCCGGCATGCTGATCATGAGCCTGTCCCGTGGCGGAGCCTCGAAGAAGGCGCAGATCAACGACGAGCGACGCGACTACCTGCGCTACCTCGGCGGCCTGCGCGGCCAGGTCCGTGAGGTGGCGGTCCGCCAACGGGAGACGGCCCTGGCGGCGCTGCCCGACCCGGCCGACCTGTGGTCGTTCGCCGGCACCGAGCGGCTCTGGGAACGGGCCCGCACCGATCCCGACTTCGGCCGGGTCCGGGTCGGCACCGGGCCGCAGCGGCTGGCCACCGCGCTGCGGGCGCCGCAGACCGCCCCGCTGGAGGACCTCGATCCGGTGGCGTCCACCTCGCTGCGGCACTTCATCCGCACCTACGCGACCGTCGGCGGGCTGCCGGTGGCGGTGTCCCTACGTTCCTTCCAGCGGGTCACCCTGGCCGGCGACCGCCCCGAGATCCTGGCCCTCGCCCGGGCCCTGCTGGCCCACCTGGTCACCTTCCACTCCCCGGACAACCTGCGCGTCGCCGCCTGCGTCGGGCCGGACCGGCAGGACGGCTGGGACTGGCTGAAGTGGCTGCCCCACGCGGTGCATCCGGGCCGGGCCGACGCGAGTGGACCGACCCGGTTGGTCGCGCCCACCCTCAGTGAGTTGGCCGCGCTACTGGCCGACGATCCGGCCGACCCGGCGGCCCGCGGCCCGTTCAGACCCGGCGCCCGGCCCGAGGCACCGCACCTGCTGATCGTGCTCGACGGGGCCGGCACGCTGCCCGATGCCGGGCTGGCCCCACCCGACGGCCTGGCCGGCACCACCCTGCTGGAGATCGGCGGCGGGTCCGGTGGTGGCGCTGACGCGCTCGATCTGGTGATCTCCGAAGGTCGGCTCGGCATGCGCACCCCGGACGGCGTCTCGCTGGTCGGTGTGCCCGACCGGCTCAGCGTCGCCGGCGCCGAGGTGGTCGCGCGGCAGCTCACCGCGCTGCACACCGGCACGGCGGCGGCCAGCGAGCAACCGCTGTCCACCACCTTCGGCCTGGCCGACCTGCTCGGCATCGGCGACCCGCGCCGGCTCGACCCGACGGTCACCTGGCGCCCCCGGTCGGCCCGGGACCGGCTGCGCATCCCGATCGGGGTGGATCCCGACGGGCGCCCGGTCGACCTGGACCTCAAGGAGTCGGCCGAGGGGGGCATGGGCCCGCACGGGCTGGTCATCGGGGCCACCGGGTCCGGCAAGAGCGAGCTGCTGCGCACCCTGGTCACCGGGCTCGCCGCGACCCACTCCTCGGAGACGCTCAACCTCGCGTTGATCGACTTCAAGGGTGGCGCCACCTTCGCCGGCATGACCGGCCTGCCGCACACCTGCGCGGTGATCACCAACCTGGCGGCCGACCTGACCCTGGTCGACCGGATGGCCGACGCGCTCCGCGGCGAGCTGGTCCGCCGCCAGGAACTACTGCGGGCCGCCGGGAACTACGCCT
The DNA here is from genome assembly GCF_055586845.1 of Micromonospora sp. NPDC049139. Lineage (NCBI taxonomy): Bacteria > Bacillati > Actinomycetota > Actinomycetes > Micromonosporales > Micromonosporaceae > Micromonospora > Micromonospora sp. NPDC049139. The sequence goes on from NZ_JBVJHK010000001.1 coordinate 547,648, forward strand.
CGGTACGCGACTACGAGCGGGCCCGAACCGAGGGCACGCCGCTGCAACCGCTGCCCTCGCTGCTGGTGATCATCGACGAGTTCAGCGAGCTGCTGTCCAGCCGGCCCGAGTTCATCGACCTGTTCGTGATGATCGGTCGGCTCGGCCGCAGTCTCGGCGTGCACCTGATGCTCGCCTCGCAACGGCTCGAGGAGGGGCGGCTACGCGGCCTGGACAGCCACCTGAGCTACCGGATCGGGCTGCGCACCTTCTCCGCGGCGGAGAGCCGGGCGGTGCTCGGGGTGTCCGACGCGTACGAGCTGCCGCCGGTACCGGGCTCGGCGTACCTGAAGTGGGACACCACCACCCTGCAACGGTTCAAGGCCGCGTACGTCTCCGGCGAACTGCCGCCCGAGCAGACCGCCGCCGTGGCCGAGGAGATCCCGTACGAGCGGCGGGTGCTGCCGTTCGGGCTCGCCCCGCTGGCGCTGGCCGAGCCGGTACGCGCACCGGCACCGGCGAACGGCCTCGACACCGCGGCGACCAAGGGCGAGACCGTGCTGAGCGCCATGGTCGGCCGGCTGCTCGGCAACGGGCCCGCCGCGCACCAGATCTGGCTGCCGCCGCTGGCCGAACCGCCCGCCCTGGACCAGCTGCTGCCGCCGCTGGGCGTCGATCCGCAGCGTGGTCTGACCCCGGTGGGCTGGGCCGGCAACGGGCAGCTCACCGTGCCACTGGCCATCGTGGACAAGCCGTTCGAGCAGCGTCGGGACCTGCTGTGGGCGGAGCTGTCCGGGGCGGCCGGGCACGCGCTCGTGCTCGGCGCACCGCAGAGCGGCAAGAGCACCCTGCTGCGTACCCTGGTGACCGCGCTGGCACTCACCCACACCCCGACCGAGGCGCAGTTCTTCCTGCTCGACTTCGGTGGCGGCGGCCTGGCCACCCTCGCCGGCCTGCCGCATGTCAGCGGCTACGCCAACCGGATGGACACCGAACGGGTCCGCCGGATCGTCGCCGAGCTGACCGGCCTGCTGTCCGAGCGGGAGCAGTCGTTCGCCGCGCACGGCATCGACTCGATCTCCGACTTCCGGCGCCGCCCACCGCCCAGCCCGGACGGGCGGACGTTCGGCGACGTGTTCCTCGTCGTCGACGGCTGGATGACCCTGCGCCAGGAGTTCGAGCCGCTGGACGAGTCGGTCACCACGCTCGCCGCCCGCGGCCTCGGGTTCGGCCTGCACGTCGTACTGTCGGCCAACCGGGCGATGGAGATCCGACCGGCCCTGCGCGACCTGATCGGCACCCACGTCGAGCTGCGCCTCGGCGACCCGGCCGACTCGGCGTACGACCGGCGGGCCGCGGCCGACGTGCCGAAGGGGGCTCCGGGACGCGGGCTCACCGCCGACAAGCTGCACTTCCTCGGCGGGCTGCCGCGCATCGACGGCCGTAACACGGTCAGCGACCTGCCCGACGGCGCGAGCGACCTGGTCAAGCAGGTGGACGCGAGCTGGCACGGCCCACGCGCTCCGCAGGTGCGGTTGCTGCCCAGGCTGGTGCCGGCCGCCGACCTGCCCGGGCCGGTTCCCGGTGACCGGCGGATCCCGATCGGGCTGGCCGAGGCGGACCTGGGACCGGCCTACGTGGACTTCGACGCCGACCCGCACTTCATCGCCTTCGGCGACGTGGAGTCCGGCAAGACCGGGCTGCTGCGGGTGCTCGCCCAGCAGATCGCGGCCCGCTATCCGGTGGCCGAGGCCGCGGTCATCGTCGCCGACTACCGGCGCGGGCTGGTGGACGCCCTCACCGGCCCGCACCTGCTCGGCTACGCCGGCAGTGAGCCGGTGCTCGAGCAGCTCGTCGCCGAGGCCGCGGAGGGACTGCGGCGACGCCTGCCCGGTCCGGAGGTGACCGCCACCGAGTTGCGCGAGCGCAGCTGGTGGAGCGGCCCCGAGCTGTTCGTCCTCGTCGACGACTACGACCTGGTGGTGTCACCGAGCCGCAACCCACTCGCGCCCCTACTGGACTTCCTGCCCCAGGCCAAGGACGTCGGCCTGCATCTGGTGCTCACCCGCCGGTCCGGCGGCGCCAGCCGAAGCCTGTTCGAGCCGGTCGTGCAGCGGCTACGCGACCTGGGCACACCGGGCCTGCTGCTCTCCGGTTCCCGCGACGAGGGCGCGCTGCTGGGCGACGTCAAGCCCAGCAAACAGCCGCCCGGACGTGGGCAGTTGGTGGACCGGCGGACCGGGGTGTCGCTGGTGCAGCTCGCCTGGGCGCAGACCGACCCGGCCTGATCCGAACCGGTCGACGCAGGGACCCGGCGGCCCCGGCCGCCGGGTTCCTGTGGGTAATAGTGCCGTGTCGGCGACGGGTACTTGTGCCGTACTACCAAGGGTGACGGATGCATAGCATCCCCAGCGTGTACGGCGCCGCGAGTCGGCGCGCGACCCTGCCAAGAGGAGGTGACCCGACGTGGCCAGTCCCGGATACCAGAGTGATGCCGCCGCGATGACGCGAGCGGTCAGCGGGTTCGACGAAGCCGCCACCAACACGGCTCGGAGCATGGCACAACTCGAGAGCGAACTCGTGTCGGTACTGAGCCGGTACGCCGGTAACCAGGCCACCGCTTTCTGGCAGCTGCAAGGCCGGCTGCAGGAGAGCATGCGGGTTGCGTCACGGGAGCTGCAGACCATGTCCGGTCTGGTCAACGAGAGTTTCCGCAACTACAACACCGGTGACACGGCGGCCGCCGACTCCCTGCGGGGCCTCACCGGCGCCGTGGGCGAGGGCAGCCCCGTACTCAGCCGGCTGGCCGGTGCCTAACCTGCCCGGAAAGGGGTGATGTGAGATGACCGCCGATGTAATCAATGTGGAATTTGGCGCGCTGCGGGCCGCCGCCGACTCGCTGCAGGTGAAGGCCCAGGCGTTGAACGGCCACGTGGAACAGCTGCAGAGCAGCCTGGCCCCGATCAAGCAGACCTGGTACGCCTCCGGCAGTGCCGCCGGTCAGGCCGCGGAGCAGTCCGAGACGCGGCTGCGCGCGGCCCTGGCCGACATCATCGCGGTGATCGGTCAGTTCTCCGGCAAGGTGAACGAGGCGCACGACACCCAGTTGGCGCTGGAGAACAGGAACACCAGCTTCTTCGCCTGAGCCGGTGCGATCAGCGGCGGCGTGGGGTGGGGCGGAATCCGCCTCCACCCGACGCCGCCGCCCCGCTGGCCGGCGTTGTTCTCAGCCGAGCTCCGAGACAGGAGAGCGCGACGATGTCCCACGAGGAGTCGTTCCGGGTCCACCTCGAATCGCTGCTGGCGTTCGCCCGCGAGCTGGAGGACCAACTGGAGGCGATGCGCAGACCGACGGACGGCCTCGGCCAGTTGCGCATCCGGCCGGTCCGGCTCGGCGATTTCGGCGAGGCGGCGTCGCTGGCCGAGCGGCACCGGGCCGCCGCCGAACAGATGCACGAACTGCTGCACACCGTGCGGGAGGCGATCGCCTTCGCCAACGACGTGACCCGCATGATCGCGGACGGGTACGCCGACTACGACATCGGCGTCGCCACGTCCTTCCGGGCACACGGAAGGGACTGACACGATGCCGCGTGGACACGGTCGGGCACGTAGCGACTTCAGCCAGTACAGCCATCACGAACTCATGCGAATGCTGCACGCCGGCGAACCGAAGTCGGTGACCGAGGCGGCGGAGGGCTGGGGAGCCGCCGGCACCGCGCTGCACGAGCGCGCCGGCGACATCGAGCGCCAGCTCCGCGAGTTCGAGCAGTGGTGGGACGGCGGCGCCGCCCGACAGTACAAGTTGATGATCAATGATCTGACCTCGGGTATCCGGCAGGTGGCCAGCACCGCCTTCACGGTGCGTGACCTGGCCTACTCCTCCGCCGAGGCGCTCACGACGGCCCAGAAGTCGATGCCCGCCCCGGTCGCCGTACCCGATCTCGCCCCCTCCGTGGTCGCCGCCGCGACCACGCCCCTGGTCGTACCCGCGGACACTCCGGCCAGCACGGTCGAAACGCTGCGCCAGCACCAGGCCGAGGCGGTCGCCGAGGTCCAGGCCCAGCAGCGGGCACAGGCCGCCTCGAACGCGGCCCACCAGCAGGCGGTGCAGGTGATGTCCACCCTCGCCACCGAGTACGTCACCACCGAGGACGCGATGCCGGTCACCCCGAGCGCCGCGTCCCGGCCGGCCACCGGCACACCGATCGAGGAGCCACCGCCGGTCACGCCAGCCCCACCGCTGGATCCGCAGACCGGCGGCGGCCTGCCGTCCGTACCGGCCGAGACACCGGTCGACCCGGACAAGACACCCGTCGACCCGGACGCGACACCACCGGCGACCCAACCCCGGCCGCTGTTCGGCACGATGTTCACCGCCGGGTTGGCCGCGGCCGCCGCCGCGCTCGGCGGGCGGTTCGCCACCGTGCCGCCTGGGCTGGGGGCCAAGCCGAAGGACGAGAAGAAGGACACCGCCCCCGCGGCCACGGCCAACGACAGGGCCGCCGGCAGCGGCGCCCGGATCTCCGCCGGCGGCGCGGGTGGCGGTGTGGGTGGCGGTGTGGGTGGCGGCGGAGGCGGCGTCGACATGTCGCCGGTGGCGAACCAGTCCTTGGCCGGTCAGGCCGGCGGCCCGACGGCGAGTGGACTCGCCGGAGCCGCCGGGGCCGCCGCCGGGGTAGCCGCGGCGAAGGGCATGGCCGGCGGCTTCATGCCGGCGATGCCCTTCGCCCCGATGGGCACGGGCGACGCCGCCGGCGGCCGACGCATCCCACCCTGGCTGGTCGAGACCGAAGACGTGTGGGGCGAGCAGTCGGTGGTGACGCCGGCGGTGATCGGCGAGGAGCCTGAGTCGGACCAGCCTGGGACCCGGTCATGGAGGTAACCAGCGCCGGATTCCGAGCCGTCCCGACCGCACTGGACGCCGCGGCGACCGAGCTCACCGGAAGCGCCGACCGGTTGAACACCATCCGCGGGCAGCTCACCGCGCAAGCCATCGACGGCCAGGCGTTCGGGTTGGTGCCGCAGTCGCAACGCGCCATGCAGGCACACGGCAACAGCCTGCAGCTCAGCAGCACCGAGCTGGAGTCGGCGGCGACGCAGACCCGGCGGTTGGCCACCGGGGTGACCGCCGCGGTGACCAACTACCGGCAGGGCGACACCCAGGTCAGCCAGGCATTCCGACAGCTACTGGGCGGTCTGGCCGGTGGCACCACCCTGGCCGCCGCCGGGGCCGCCGCGCCCGCCGGCACTGCCCCGTTCGGCACCCGGATCGCGGCCAACCGGTCGGCGATCACCGCCGAGTTGGCCGCCGAACGGCAGCGCCTCGCCGGCTATCAGGCCCAGCTCACCGGGGACCCGGTCGTCGACCACCGTCTACAGGAGACCATCACCCGGTCGCAGGCGCGCATCGAACTGTACGAGAACGTCATCGCCGAGAACCGCAAGATCCTCTCGTTCGACCCGTCCGGTGACGGATCGATGGTCGAGCTGGTCGGCGACATCGACGCCGGCACCCGCAACGTCGCCGTGTTCGTTCCGGGCACCTTCTCCGAGCTGGCCAACTTCGAGCGGTACCGCGACGCGGCGGCCGGTTTCGTCGACGCCGCCCCCCGGCGGGACCTGGCCATGGTCACCTGGATGGACGGCGACCTGCCCTCCAACCTGTTCCCGCAGGCCCCGTCGGCCAGCTACGCCGACGACCTCGGGCCCCGGCTCGCCGACTTCTCCCGTGAGCTGCGTGCCGAGATCGCCGGCTCCGCCGCGGCCGGCAACGACGTGCAGGTCACCTTCGCCGGCCACTCGTACGGCGGCGCCGTGGTCGGCACCGCCGAGCAGCACGGGTTGGACGCCAACCGGGTCCTGCACATCGAGTCGGCGGGCATGGGTCACCGCGTGGACGGCCCGGAGGACCTGCGCCCCGCCCAGCCCGATGTGCAGCGCTACTCGATGACCGCCCCGGGCGACCCGATCGCCTGGGTCCGGGACATCAACATCTTCAACTGGGGGCACGGGGCCGACCCCGACGAGTTCCCCGGTGTGGTCCGGCTGGAGACCGGCAACTACCCCGACGGCCGACCGCTGGAGGGCACCTCCGCGCACTCCGACGTGCTGACCTACCACAGTGACGCGTGGTGGAACATGTACCAGGTGTTCACCGGCGGCCCGGTGGTGACGGTACCGTCGACGCCATGACCAGCCCGATCGACTACGAGCCGCTGGCCGCCGTGGCGGGGCCGCTGCGGGCCGTGCTGCACGCGGTCGCCGCGCGGTTCGGCGCCGACGCCCGGATCAGCCGCGACGAGCAGCTCGACTGCGACCCGTTCCGGCCGGCCGGCGTACCGAGCGAGTCGGTGCGCTGGGAATACAACCTCCGGGTTCCCGTCCCGCCCGGCGCCGTCGAGATCCTCTTGACCGAGGTGGTGCCGGAGCTGAGCGCGGACGGTTGGCGAGCCACCGACCGCAGCGGCGAGTCCGAGGTGGCCTACCAGTTCCAGCGGGACGGGGCGAACCTCGGCGTACACATCTCCCGGGACGGCACCGGCGACGTGGTGGTCGGCGGCTCCAGCCGCTGCGTACCGACCGAGATGCCGTAGCGCCAGCCGCACCACGGGTGGGGCCGGTCAGTCGCCGGGACGCCAACCGCGGGCCCGGCCTCGACGCGCCACGGCCGTGCCGACCCCGAGCAGCAGCGCCGCCCCGAGTCCCGCCGACGCCAGCGGCAGCACCAACGGATCCACGCGGGGACCAGGGTTCGCACGGGCCGCGGCGACCGGCTGCGCGCTCGCGCCCACGGCTCCCGGCGGATCCTCGACACCCTCGGCGGCCACCGCCCGGTACGGGTCCACCATTCCCCAGCCGAGCTGCGGGTGTTGCCCGTCAACCGCGGTCCGGTGCGCGGTCGACTCGATCCGCCGCACCACCTCGGCGGCGCTGAGTTCCGGCCGGTAGGACCGCAGCAGCGCCGCCGTGCCCGCCACGTACGCCGCCGCGTAGGCCGGATCGTCGACCGTGGGTGAGTGTCCCAGCCGACCGTCCGCCCCGGCGGAGAGGCTCACCAGTTGTCTTCCCGGGGCGGCCACCCCGATGTGGTCACCGGATTCGGTAGAGGCCACCGCTCCGTCCGGCCCGAAGGCACCGACCGCCAGCACCCCGGGCAGGGCGGTCGGGTAGCTGGTCGCACCCTGGTTCCGCGCGCCGGAGGCGGCCGGCGACACCACCACGATGTCGGCCGCGATCGCCCGTGCGGTGGCGTCCCGCAACTGGGCGCTGTTCCTGGTCGCCGGCAGTACCACGTAGATCACTCGGGCGCGGGCGGTGACCGCGAAGTCGATGGCGGCGGCGAGCCGGCCGGGGTCGACGGCCCCGTCGCCATGCCTGGTGGTCTGGGTGTAGCGAACCGGGAGCACGGACACGCCGGGAGCCAGACCGGCGAAGGTGGTCTTGTCGTGTGGCCGGGCGGCGATCAGGCCGGCGGCGAAGGTACCTCGGCCGTCACAGTCGTCGGTGGCCCCGTCACGGTTGGCCAGGACGTCCCGACCTTCCTCGACCTGACCTGGGCGAAACTGTGCGTTACGGGCGTCGACGCCGGTCCCGAGCACCGCGACCCGGACCCCGGAACCCGTGCTCAGAGGCCACACCCGGCGCGGGCCGAGCAGTTCCATCGCCCACGGGGTGCCGGCGGTGTGCACTCCCACCGGGCTGGCGCAGCCGGCCGGCGCCCCGTAGCTGGCCGGTGCGGCTACCGGCAGCGCCCCGACCAGCGCGCCGACGACGCCCGCCAGCGCGCCGAGAGCGGGTCGCGAGCCAGCCGACCCCGGCCTGGCCGCCGTGCCGGCGCCGCGCCTGGGACCGCCCAACCGGATCATGCCGGCACCCGCAGGGTCACCCGGGTGCCGCGACCGGGCCAGGACTCCACGGTCGCCTTGCCGCCGACCTCGCGCAACCGGCCCACGATCGATTCCCGGATGCCGAACCCGGGTCGGCCGGCGACATCGAAGCCACAGCCGTGGTCACGGACCACCACGACCAGGGCGCTGCTCTCCTCGTCGGCGCGGACCACCGCGTCACTGATCCCGGCGTGCTTGGCCACGTTGCCCAGAGCCTCCCGCACCCCACCGAGGACCGCGTCCCGGTACGGGCCGGACATCCGGCTGCCGGCGCCGGCGGCCACCGCCAACTCCACCCGCAGCCCGCGCCCCGCGAGTTCCTCCACCAGTTCGGCCAACCCGTCGGCGAGCGGGTTGTCTCTGCCGCCACCGGGATCGTCGAGCGTCCTGCGCAGCCGAGCGGCCTGGACCCGGGCGGTGGCCCGCACCTGGGCGAGCTGCACCGCTGACGCCGTCTCATCCGCCGCGCTGTGCAGGGCGATCGCCTCCAGGGTCTGCAACACCGTGTCGTGCAGCGACCGCAGCCACCGGGCCTGCTCGGCCTCCCGACCGGCTTGGATCCCGTACGACATGGTCAGGTGCAGACTCAGCCCACAGATCACGAGCGCCGCCAACGCGACCACCACCGCCAATCCGAGCCACCCGGCCCGGCCGGCGAGCGCTTCCCTGCCCGCGGCGGCGCCGAACGCGGCCGTCGCCAACTGGACCGGCATCGACAGCAGCACCGCGAGCACGCCACCGACCAGCCCGTACGCGCCGGTCACCAGGACCACGGCACCGGCCAGGTACGACCAGAACACCTCGGTGTGGGGCACCACCGCACTTCCCACCACGTTCACCCCGTACGCCACGGCGAGGTCGACCAGCACGGCCCCGCGTACCCGTTCGAGGTCCACCGTCGACCGCCGGTGGACCGTGACGATCGCCGCGACGTTGGCGGCCAGCAGCAGGGCCGCAATCGGCAGCAGAGCAACCAGTGCCACCGGCTCCCCGCGCACCACGAGCAGGCCCATGGCGACGGGCAGGACGCACACCCGGTATGCCAGAGCACCGAGCAGCAGGCAACGCGAGGTCTGGCGATGCAGCACGGCAGCGGCGGTGCCGTCGACCGGGCCGAAACCCTCCGCTACGGTCGCCGGCGTCCACATCGGAGGCCGGCGCGGGAATGCGACCCCCGCCACGGCGGCGCGGGTCAGCAGCGTGAACACCATGGCCGGCATGGCGACACTGTCGACTGTCACGGACCCTCCCGCGCTGCGCCGACCAATGCCCACGTGTCAGCTCCTTGTCCACATCACGGACCGCGCGTCGCGACTGGCCCACGAGGATCATGGCCAGTTTTCCCGACATTTGACCTTCGGGGCAAGAGTTGGCCGCGCATTGATCCGGGCCGACCTCGAATGGCGCCCGGGCCCGTGATCGGACGAGATCAGCGAGCCGCGTTCGCCCCCCAGCCAAGGGCAGCTGAGCCGTGTAGTGGCAGAACTCCGACACCAGCCGAACCACCCGGCCAGCACACCCGAATCTCCACTTCTCGCGGAAGAGCGTGCGGCTGATCGCCCACGAGGTGCATCACCATCCGCCGTCGAAGAAGGCCAGGAGCGCCGGCGCCGGGTCCGCCGCGGTGGTCGTGTTCGCCACAATGACAACGATCACGACCAGCGACAACAACGCCGAGAGAACCCCGAAGGACCCCAACACACGCCTCGTTCGCCTGTCGGACGGCCCTGTTCTCGCAAACCTCCTCCACGACACCACGCTCGTGCCGACGAGGACGGCCGCCACGATCCCAGCAACCACGGCCATCGCCACGTGATATCGAGAAAAGTCGCTGATCATCACCTCGAGGGCCGGCGGGGTCCGATCACCCGCGCTCAGGGAGTCCGCCAGTCGCTGCCTGACCTGATCGAGCGTATCGGCGAGCTCTCCGTCGGTTCCGCCGGACGCCAGCATCGGCAACAGCGAGGCGTAGGGCGCTACCGCACCCTGCACGTTGGCCATCACCATCGCCAACGAGAACAGCGCGAGCATCGTGACAAGGACGCCGCCGGACGCGAGGGCGGCCCTCCTTCCCGCCCCGATACCGCCGGCCCTCAGGAATGCCTTCCAGAGAAGCAGGCCGAGTGCGACGAGCACGATCAGCAAGATCGCAGCGATCACGGCCTTGGCCAGGTGGTAACGGAACCAGTAATCGACAACCCTCTGCAAACCCGGGGAAAGGTCCCGTTCGCCGGAACGCCAATACTTGACGAATTCTTCGCCCAGGGCTTCGACGAGGTCGCGCCTCTCGGCGAAGCCGCCGCCCGACCCGCTCGCCGCCAGCGTGCGCGGGGCGACGACGAACGCGGCGACGAGCGCCACAGCGAGGGCGACGAGCACAGCGAGGGTGCGACCGGAGACGCCTACGGATCGCGACGGGTATGCGGGACTACGCAAGGAGATTCCTTCGGCTCGATTCATTGCGATCACCATTTCGCACCGGCGGTCGCCCGGTCACGGGGGCACGCCGGACACTTGGGGGTGGGGCCTGCCCCACCTCTCCGGGCAGGGCGGGACGGCCCCACACCGGTGCTCTGCGTCCTGGTCTTCGAGGACCACAGCCAGACCGGCACCGGGTCACCTCCATCGGGAAGATGGTCGACCTGAAGGCGGATCGGCGTGCGCTCGATGGTGGGGAATAGGCTGGGGCTATGACCGCGTCGTTCCCCTCCGCGGTCTGGCGTCGGTGGCGGTCGGGTGTCAGGTTCGTCTTCCGGATGGGGCATCGCACGGTCGTGGAGTCGCTGTACCTGCTCACCGCGCCGGTGACCGCCGCGGCTGGCCTGTTGCTGGTGCTCACTGGTCTGTGTGTCGGAGCGGTCGGCTTGCTGTTGCCGGGCCGGTCACCGGTCGTGGCCGGCGGTTTGGCGCTGGTGCGGTGGTTCGCCGACGTGGAACGGTGGCGGATCGCCAAGGTGCGTTCCCCGGCCGTCGGCGTGAAGGGCGTGGGCCAGCGGCGGAGACCGAAGGAGACAGCCACCGCCTCCGGCCCGGGGCTGTGGCTCGGCGTGGCGCACGCGGTGGCGGTGCTCCCTGTCGCCCTGGTCACCTCAGTGGTGACGGTGCTGTGGTGGTTCGTCGGACTCGGTGCCGGCACCTCCGCCCTGCGCAGCCCCTACTCGTCCGCCGGGCCGATGCGGCCCACGACCCTGACCGTGGGCAGCCCCCGGTCCCACATCGCCTTGACCCTGGGACTGACGTCGCCGACCGAGCGGCTCGCCTTCGGGACCGCGGTCGGCCTGCTGTTGCTGTTCACCCTGCCGCTGGTGACCCGGGCGTGCGTCGCCGCCCAGGCCGGACTGGGGCAGACGCTGCTGTCTGACGCGTCCGCGTCGCACCGCCGGATCAGCGGCCTGGAGCAGGAGCGGGACATCGCCCGCGCGCGGACCGTCGCCGCGGTGACGGCCGAGGCGACCGCGCTGCGACGGCTCGAACGCGACATCCACGACGGGCCCCAGCAGCGGCTGGTCCGCCTGGCGATGGAACTGGGTCGCGCCCAGCACCACCTCGACAGCAGGCCGGAGGCCGTCCGCGCGGCGCTCGCCGACGCGATCGTCCAGACCGAGGAGGCGCTGGACGAGCTACGGGCCCTGTCGCGTGGCATCGCCCCGCCGATCCTCGTCGACCGCGGCCTGCGCGCGGCGCTCACCGCCCTGGCCGCGCGCTCGACCGTACCGGTCGAGCTCGATGCCGACCCCCTGAACGACCGGCTGGCCGCTGCGGTCGAGACGGCCGCGTATTTCGTGATCGCCGAGGCCCTGACCAACGTGGCCAAGCACAGCCACGCCGACCGGTGTGCGATCGGACTGCGCCACAGTGCGGGAACCCTGCGGGTCTGGGTGACGGACGACGGGGTGGGCGGCGCCGCGCTGGACAAGGGACACGGGCTGTGCGGGTTGGAAGACCGGCTGCACGCGGTCGGCGGCCGGCTGTGGGTCACCAGTCCCTACGGCGGCCCGACGGCGATCACCGCGGAACTGCCGTGCTGCTGAACCCGCACGAACCACCACCGGGCCGCGCGGCCCGCGGTCCGCTGCGGATCGTCCTGGCCGACGACGCGGTACTGCTGCGCGAGGGCCTGGTCCGCCTGCTCGCCGAGGACGGTCACCAGGTGGTGGCCGCGATCGGTGATGGCCCGGCCCTGGTCGAGGCGGTGCTCAGACACCGCCCGGACGTGTCGATCGTCGATGTGCGGATGCCGCCGACCTACACGGACGAGGGCCTGCGCGCCGCGATCACCGCCCGCTCACAGTTGCCCGGCGCCCCCATGCTGGTGCTCAGCCAGTACGTGGAGGCGTCCTACGCCGGCGATCTGCTCGCGGACGGCTCCGGTGCGGTCGGGTACCTGCTGAAGAACCGGGTCGCCAGGGTCGAGGAGTTCCTGGATGCCCTGGATCGCGTCGCCCGGGGCGCGACGGTGCTCGACCCGCAGGTCGTTGCGCAGTTGCTGGCCGGGCAGCGCCGGAACGACGCCCTGGGGGCGCTGACCACGCGGGAACGGCAGCTCCTGGCGCTGATGGCCGAAGGTCATTCCAACACGGCCATCGCCGAGCGGCTGGTGGTCTCCGCCAGCACGGTGGAAAAGCACATCGGCAATGTCTTCGCCAAGCTCGGCCTGCCGCCTGACGACGCCCACCACCGCCGGGTGCTCGCTGTCCTCGCCTACCTCAGGGCCTGACGGCGGCCCGTCCGCACCCTCCTCGGTGCGGCCTGCCCCACCCCGTACGCCGGCCGGGCCCGCGAGCGTCTCGGCGCCCTCAGAGGGTGCTGCGGTACGGCGGCATGAACCGCAGTCGGGGCATCTGGTCAGCGAGCACTCCCCCGTCGACGACCAGGTGGGTGCCGTTGATGTAACGGCCGGCCTCGGAGGCGAGCAACAGGAGCGCGCCGACGCAGTCGGCCGGCGTACCGTAGCCGCCGCGCAGGGGGATCCGCTCCTCCCAGGCGGCCTCGAACGCCTGCCGGTCCAGGGAGAACTCACCGTCGATCGGGGTGGCGATCATCCCGGGAGCGATCGTGTTGGCGGTGATGCCGTGCGACCCCAGCTCGGCGGCGAGCGACCGGGTGAGCAGCTCGACGGCGCCCTTGGAGGCGTTGTAGTGGGCCAGTCCGGCCTCGGCCATCAGCCCGTTCTTCGAGGAGACGTTGACGATGCGGCCAGCCACCCCGTCGGCGATCATGTGCTCGGCGACCCGTTGCGCGAGGAAGAAGACGGCGTCCACGTTCACCCGCATCACCTCCCGCCAGTTGGCGACGGTGATCTCGTTGAAGTGCTCCAGCCGGGCCACCCCGGCGTTGTTGACCAGGACGTGCACCGGCCCGTGGGCGCGCCGCAGGTCGTCCACCCAGGGTGCGATCGCCTCGGTGTCGGCCAGGTCGAAGGCGTACGGGTGGCAGGCGCGGCCGCGGTCGGTGATCGCGGCGGCGACCGCGCCGAGGTCGACGCCGGGCCGGTCGACGACCACGACGTCGGCGCCGGCGGCGGCGAGCCCGGTGGCGAAGGCCGCCCCGAGCCCGCGCGCCGCACCGGTCACCACGGCCAGCCGGCCGGACAGGTCGAAGGAGGGCGGGACAGCGGTCATGTCAACCCCAGCAGGTCGAGCGACGGGCGGTGGATCAGCTGCTCGATCTGCTCGGTGTCGAGCGGGTCGAGGCCGGGGATGCCGGGCACCCGACCCACCGCCCGCAGCCCCTCGATCGAGGCGTCGACGGTGGTGAAGGGATAGTCGCTGCCGAACAGCAACTTGTGCCACACCCCGTAGTCCTGGACGAGCCGGAGGCTGTGCCAGAGCTGGAAGGGTCGGTAGTGCAGCGCGGAGACGTCGGCGTAGACGTGCCGGTGCTTGCGGATGACCGCGATGCACTCCCCCTCGTACGGGTGGCCGAGGTGGGCCAGCACCATCCGCAGCTCCGGATGGCGGATCGCCACCTCGTCGAGGTGCACCGGCAGGGCGAAGCGCAGCGGTGCGGTGGAGACGAAGGTGGTCCCGGTGTGCACGAGCAGCGGCAGTCCGTGCCGGACGGCGTACGTGTACAGGTCGTCGTAGGCCGGGTCGGCGGGGTCGAACCCGGCGTACATCGGCATCAGCTTGATGCCGCGCAGGCCGAGGTCGCGGTGCCCGTGCTCCAGCTCGTCGCGCCAGCCGGGCTGGGTGGGGTCCAGGGCGAGGTAGCCGAGCAGCCGGTCGGGCTGGGCGGCGACGTACGCGGCCACGGCGGCGTCGTCGACCCAGAGCCCGGAGCGGCGGGCCTTGCCGCCGACCACGATCGTCTTCGTGTCCTCCGGTGCGGTGGCCGCGTACTCCGACCACCGCACCGTCAGGTCGACCTCGCCGCCGTGCGCCCGGGCCGCCTCGGCGGCGAACGGGTCGCCGACGTGGTCCGGGCAGTCGAACAGGTGCGAGTGCACGTCGACGATCATCGGCGGTCCCGTTTCTCCCAACCCTCGGCGAACATGTTCCAGAAGCCGTGGCTCGGCGGGTGCTCGACGAACACCTCGTCGACCAGCTCGACGCCGAGGCCGGGCGCGGTGGGCAGGTCGATGTGCCCGTCGACCACGGGCAGGGCACCGCGCACGGCGTCGAAGACGTACTCCTCCAACAGGCCGTCGAACGTCTCGAGGATCTTGAAGTTCGGCATCCCGAGGACGGCGTGCACCGAGGCGGTGGTGCACAGCGGCGAGTTGGAGTTGTGCGGGGCGACCACCATGGCGTGCTGGTCGGCGATGGCGGCGAGCTTGCGCACCTCGGTGAACCCGCCGGCCATGGACAGGTCGGGTTGGATGATGTCGACCGCGTTGGTGGCGAACAGCCGGGCGTACTCGTAGCGGTTGTGGAAGTGCTCGCCGCCGGAGATCGGCATGGTGGCGCGGGCGCGCAGCTCGGCGTACCGCTCGATGTGGGTCCACGGCAGCGGTTCCTCGAACCAGCCGAGGTCGAACGGCTCCAGCTCCCGGACGAGCCGGGCGGCGGTGTGCATGGCGAAACGGGCGTGGCCCTCGACGAACAGCTCGGTCTCGGGCCCGACGGCGTCGCGGACGGCGGCGACGATGTCGACCGAGCGGCGCAGCTCGGCGCGGGACAGCTCGCCGAGACCGGCGCCGAACGGGTCGAACTTCAGCGCGGTGTACCCCTTGGCGACGGTGGCGACGGCCCGTTCGGCGAAGGCGGCGGGCTCCCGGTCGCCGGTGTACCAGCCGTTGGCGTAGACCCGGACGCGGTCGCGACAGGCCCCGCCGGTCAGCCGGTACGCGGGCACGCCGAGGGCCTTGCCCATGATGTCGTAGAGGGCCTGGTCGACACCGGAGACGACGATCCCGCCGACGTCGCCGCCGCGCAGGAAGTCGCCCTGGTACATACGCAGCCAGATCTCCTCGACGTCGAACGGGTCGGCGCCGATCAGGTGCCGCCCGGCCATCGCCTCGGCGAGCTGGCAGGTCTCCTGGGCCCGGTACGGGTGGGTGATCTCGCCGACGCCGGAGAGCCCGGCGTCGGTGTGCACCCGTACGTAGGAGAAGTCCCGCCAGGCGGTGCCGAGGGTGAGCGTCTCCACCCGGCTGATCCGCCCGGCCGGGCCGACCGGGCGCGTCTTGTCGACGGTCAGCATCACCGCCGCCCTCCCCCGGTGGGGGTCGCGCCACCCATGGTGGCGGTGCCGGCCAGCTCGGTCACCCCGCCGGCGGCGAGGGTGTCGCGGACGGCCGCCCGGGTGGCGTCGACGAGGTGGTCGATGTCGGCGTCGGTGTGGGCGTACGAGATGTGGTTGCGCTTGAGGTTCAGCGGCAGCTCGAAGATGCCGTGCTCGGGCATCCGCCGACGGTAGCCGATGAACATGCCGGCATCGTTGCGCAGCAGGTCGTCGTAGCTGCGCGGTGCCGGGCCGGGCATGAAGTACGTCACGAAGACGGAGCCGTGGCCGGTGACCACGGCGGGGATGCCGAGGTCGGCGAGGACCTCGGTGATGCCGGCGCGGGCCCGTTCGCCGAGCCGGTAGACGTGCTCGTGCACGGGCTCGGCGCGCAGCTTGCCGAGGGTGGCGATGGCGGCGGCGACCACGGCCGGGTGGCCGTTGTAGGTGCCGGCGAAGAACGCGGGCGCGCCGGGGTGGGTGCTGAACAGGTCCATCAGGTCGGCCCGGCCGCCTAGGGCGCCGATCGGGTAGCCGTTGGCGATGGCCTTGCCGAGGGTGGTCAGGTCCGGGGTGATCCCGCTGATCTTCTGCCAGCCGCCGAGGTCGTGCCGGAAGCCGGTGATCACCTCGTCGAAGACGAGCACGCTGCCGGCCCGGGTGCACTCCTCGCGCAGGGTGCGCAGGAACTCCTGGTCGGGCAGGAGGCAGCCGACGTTGTGCGGCACCGGCTCGACGATGACGGCGGCGATGTCGTCGCCGTGCGCGGAGAAGGCGGCCCGGACGGCGGCCACGTCGTTGAAGCGCAGCACGAGGGTGGCGTCGAGGACCTCGGGCAGGATGCCGGTGGAGATCGGGTCGGCCACGCCCACCTTGTCCGGGGCGGAGATGACGTTGAGGCTGACCGAGTCGTGCCAGCCGTGGTAGCAGCCCTGGAACTTGACCACCAGGCGCCGGCCGGTGGCGGCGCGGGCGACCCGCAGGGCGTGGAAGGTGGCCTCGCTGCCGGTGCTGGTGAGCAGCACCTTCTCGATGCTGGGCACCAGCTCGGCGAGGGTCTCGGCGAGCTGGACCTCCCCGTCTGTGACGGCCACGCCGCACAGGTCCAGCCGCCTGCCGGCCTCGGTGACGGCGGCGTTGACGTCGGGGTCGTTGTGACCGAGCAGGGGTGGCCCGAAGGCCGCGTGGTAGTCGGTGTACTGGCGCCCGTCGGCGTCCCAGAAGTGCGCTCCGGAGGCCCGGGCGATCACCAGCTCGGTGAGGCCGGGGATGCTGCGCTGTCCGCTGTTGACGCCGCCGGGGATGACCCGGCGCGCCCGCTCGGCGAGCGTGGCACCGGTCGGGGCCGATCGTGAATTCACACCTTCTCCTCATCGGTGCGGCGCGGCGACCCAGCCCGGTCGCGGCGCCGCGGGGTGTCCGCCGCAGGAGGAACATTTCGAAGTTTCTGAACACTGTTCGGCATTGCCAAACGATGTTCGGCATACTAAGCACGCTTGTTCGCCACGGTCAACACGCCGGGATGCCAAATCTCGAACAGCTTTGTTACGCTGTTCGGCCTTGGCGAACAGTTCGGCTTCCCCCTGCCCGAAAGAAGGACCATGACCACCACCGAAGACGGGGACAGCTCCCGCTACCTGGTGCGCAGCGTCAGCCGCGCGGCCGAGGTGCTGGAGGCGCTGTCCGCCGCCACCCCGGGCGACGGGCTCAGCGTCACCGACGTCGCCCGCGCCTGCGGCCTGTCCAAGAGCGCCGCGTTCGCCACCCTGCACACCCTGTGCCACCACGGCCTGGCCGCCGACGACGGCGAGGGGATGAATCGGCGCTACCGGCTCGGGATGTCCCTGGCGCGCCTCGGCGTCCGCGCCCAGGAGCAGCTCTCGCTGCGCGACATCGCCCGCCCGGTGCTGACCCGGCTGACCCGCGACACCGGGCTCAGCTCCCGGCTGGCCGTCCCCGAGGGGGCGCACGCGGTCGTCGTCGACCAGGTCAGCAACGGCGAGCGGATCCAGATCGAGTTGCGGATGGGCACGCGCGAGCTGCCGCACTGCACCGGGCTGGGCAAGGCCCTGCTGGCCGAGATGACCCCACCGCAGGTCGCCGAGCTGATCGGCCGCGTCGGGCTGCCCCGGCGCACCGACCACACCATCTGCGACCTGGACTCCCTGCTGGCCCACCTGGCCGACGTCCGCCGCGCCGGGTACGCCCTCGACGACGAGGAGGACGCCGAGGGGGTGTTCTGCATCGGCAGCGCCCTGCGCGACCACACCGGCGCGTGCTGCGGAGCCATCAGCGTGACCGGGCTGAAGCTCGGCCTGCCCAGCTGGCGATACCAGGAGCTGGGACGACAGGTGCGCCAGGCCGCCGACGCCATCTCCGTCCGGCTCGGCCACGTCCCGGCGGAGCAGACCCCTTGACAGCGGGTTCACCTGCTGTTTAACGTTCCGCCAGCGTCGCGGCCCGGCCGCGACCGTATCGGGCGAACCAGCTGGCTCCCGTCGTGCCGCAGCCCCGGCACCGGGCGTTCCGGTCAGCAGCTCCGCCGCCTGCGCGCCTCGCGCGTTTGCCCGACCTTCCCCCCGTCCTGCGGCGCCTCACGGCGGCCGCAGACCCCCCAGCACCGCCGTCCGGCGCACCCGCCGGCCGGCGGGACCGCGAAGGTTGAGGCTCTCCATGGGTCTACTTGGCACGTCCGTTCCCACCCCCCACGACCAGGTCCTGCGCGTCGACACTGTCGCCGACCTGGCCGACCTCACCCCCGCCGCGCTGACGGCCCGCACGCTGGTACGGGTCGCCGGCTACCACACCCCCGGCGACGGCGGCGGCATGCTGCTGCGCTGGGACCCCACCAGCACCGCCGCCGGCAACGGCGGCACCGTGCACGACCCGTACCCGGGCGGGCGCGGCGACCGGCGCGGCCGGTGGTCGGCCGTGCACGACGGGGTCGGCGACTTCCGGATGTTCGGGATCTTCGGCCGGGACACCCCCGCCGACGCCGCGCTGGACGCGATGGTCGCCGACCCGGCGATCCATCGGATCGAGGCCCACACCGACCTGCGCTTCGTCAAGCGGCACACCTTCGGCCGAAGCGACATCGAGCTGGACTTCGGCGGGCACACGGTGCACACCGACGGCATCGAGCGCAACACCCACGACAACCCGTTCGGCGCGGTGCTCTACTTCCGGGGTGCGGTGACCGACACGACGATCACCCACACCCTCACCGAGACCGTGCCCGAGCTGACCGACGTGTTCCCGGTGCCCGACTCGGGGCGCTTCACCGTCGGCCAGTGGTGGACCGCCACCAGCAATGCCCTCACCGGCGCCGACGAGCGCGAACTGCAGAAGATGGTCCAGGTAACCCAGATCGTCGACGGCACCCACATCCGGGTGGGCTACCTCAACGGCTGGGCGCTGGAGCCCGGACGCACGATCACCTGGCGGCGGGTCGAGCCGGTCCAGCGCGCCCACGTGCGCAACATGGTCTTCCTCGGCCACGTCGCCTTCACCGGCGAGTACCCCGGGTCCGGGCCGGACGACCGCGAGTACAGCGGCTCCCACCCGGTCGCCTACGAGTACGCGGTGCGCTGCGACGTCTCCGGCATCGACGCCACCGGCACCTGGTGGCCGGTGATCATGCGCCGCTGGTGCACCCACTTCACCACCGCCGACTGCACCCTGAAGAACCCGCCGACCGTGATGTACGGCGGTGCCGGCTACCTCACCCAGCAGATCTACTGCCTGTACGGGCACGTCGTGGACTGCCGCAGCTCCAACGCCCGGCACCTCAACGACCTCACCGCCTCGGCGTACTGCACCGTGGAGAACTGCCACGGCGACGGCGACGACGCCGGGGGCAACCCGTTCACCACCCACGGCCAGTACGAGCACGACCTCGTCTTCACCGGCAACTCCGGCCTGATGGACATCGCCAACAGCGGTGGCCAGTGGGGCATCAGCGCCAAGCGGATCACCGTCCGCCGGCACGTCTGCTCCTGGTTCGTCGCCGGCACCAAGATCACCGACCTGACCCTGGAGGACGTGCGGGTCGTCGCCCGCTCCACCTTCGACCCGGCCGGCACGCTCCAGGTCAACGCCGACGGCACGCAGCTGCGCGGCTGCTCGGCGCGGACGCTGAGCATCGCCCAGCGCTCGACCCGTTCCCGCCGGCCCACGGTCGTCGCCGACTGCGACTTCGACCAGCCCGCCGGCACGGTGATCGTGCAGACCCCGGTGAGCAACCCGGTGCACTTCGTCCGAACCACCTTCCGCGGCCTGGACGGCGCGATCATGCGCGGCGCTGGCCCCGTCCACTTCACCGACTGCACGCTGACCGGGGCGCCGGGCGCGGCGCCGCTGCTGATCGGCGCGGCCGAGGTGGTGGTACGCGGCGGCACCCTGACCGACACCGGCATCGAGCTGTCGGCCGTCCGCGACCAGCGCCTCGTCGTCGACGGCGGCGCGGTGGTCACCGGCAGCAACGCCCGCCGGGCGCTGCTGACCCGGGCCGCCGGCACCGGCGCGGTCCGGATCGAGCTGGGCGACTACCGCAGCGCGGCGGCCGACGCGGAGACCGCGCACGTGCGCATCGACACCGGCGTCAACCGGTACCGCGCCGTCGGCGCCCGCTTCTCCGGCGGGCGGCTGGCGCTCGCCGACGCGGCCTTCGGCGCCGCCTCCACCCTGCTGCACACCGGGTGCGTCGAGGAGGGGGTCGCCCGCGAACTGCCCGCCGACTCCGCCCGCGTCGCCACCGGCGACAACCTCACCCTCTGATCGCCTCGGCCCCTGCAAGAGGAGACACCCCCATGGACCGTTCCGAACCGACCTCCCGCCGCACCCTGCTGCGCGCCACCGGGGTCGGCGGGCTCGCCCTCGCCGGCGCCGCCCTCACCCTCGCCCCCGCCACCGCCGCGTCCGCCGCCCCCGAGCCCGACAGCACGGCGAACCCCCTGGCCCCCGGCCTCGACGCGGTCCTGCACGTCGGCACCGTCGCCGCCCTGCTCGCCCTGAATCCCGGCACCCTGCAGGACGGGCGGGTCGTGCACGTCGACGGGCACTACGCCGCCGGCGACGGCGGCGCCCGTTTCGTCCGCTGGAACGCGGCCAGCACCGCTGCGGGCAACGGCGGCACCGTGCTCGACCCGCACGGCGACCGGCCCGGGCCCGGCCGCTGGCTCCAGCTGCACGACGGCGTCGTCGAGTTCCGGCACTTCGGCGTCTTCGACGCCAAGACCCCCGCCGACGCCGCGCTGGACGCCATGGTGAACGACCCGTCGGTGCACCGCATCGAGGCCCACTCCGACCTGCGCTTCGTCAAGCGGCACCGGTTCACCCGCAGCGACCTCGTGCTCGACTTCGGCGGGCACACCATGTCCACCGACGGGATCGAGGACGCCGGCCGCGACGACCCGTTCGCCGCCGTGCTGTTCTTCCGTGGCAAGGTCACCGACGAGGTGCGCACCCACACCCTGACCGAGACGGTCCGGGAGGGCTGGGACTCCTTCCAGGTCGCCGACTCCGGTGCGTTCGCCGTCGGCCAGTGGTACGCCGTCGAGGTCAACCAGCTCGCCGGCCGCTGGGAGAAGGAGCTGCAGAAGCTCGTCCAGGTCACCCAGATCGTCGACGGCACCCACATCCGGGTCAACTACAAGAACGGCTGGGAGCTGGCCCCCGGGCGCACCCTCACCTGGACCCGGGTCGAGCCGGTCAGCCGGGTGCACGTACGCGACCTGGTGTTCACCGGCAACGGCGCCGACCAGTACACCGGCTCCCACCCGATCGCCTACGAGTACGCCGTGCACTGCGACGTCGCCGACGTCGACGCCACCGGCACGTTCTGGCCGGTGATCATGCGCCGCTGGTGCACGTACTTCCACACCACCCGGTGCACCCTGAAGAACCCCACCTCGGTCACCTGGGGCGGCGCGGGCTACCTGACCCAGCAGATCTACTGCCTGTACGGGCACGTCGAGGACTGCCGCACCTCCAACGCCCGGCACCTCAACGACTGGACCGCCTCGGCGTACTGCTACGTCACCAACTGTCACGGCGACGGCGACGACCAGGGTCCGTTCGTCACCCACGGCCAGTACGAGCACGACCTCGTCTACACCGGCAACTCCGGGCTGATGACCTTCGCCAACTCCGGAGCGGCCTGGGGCTCGGCGGCCAAGCGGATCACCGTGCGCAAGCACGTCTGCTCCTGGTTCGTGGCCCGGGTGAAGGTCACCGACCTGACCCTGGAGGACGTGCAGGTCATCCGCAAGACCGGACTGGCCGGCTCCGGGATGATGTGGGTCAACGCCGACGGCGTGCAACTGCGCGGCTGCTCCGCCGACGACACGCTGATCATCTCCCAGCAGTCCACCCGGTCGCAGCGGCCGAACGTCATCGAGGGCTGCTCCTTCACCCTCGCCACGGCCGGCACCGACGTGGTGCAGGCCAGCGTCACCACCCCGGTGCACCTGGTCCGCACCACCCTCCGGGGGGTCAACGGCCACACCTTCAGCGGCACCGGGCGGCTGCACCTGACCGACGTGACGTTCGTCGGCGCCCCCGACGCCGCGCCGGTCACCGTGAAGTCCGCCGACCTGCGCCTCTCCGGCGGCACGTTCACCGACACCGGCATCCGCCTCGCCGGCGCCGCCGACCAGCGGATCAGCGTCGGATCCGGGGCGGTGTTCAGCGGGACGAACGCGGCGAAGGCGCTGCTGTCCCGCGCCGCGGCCACCGGCGTCGTGCGGTGGGAACTGGGCGGCTACCGCAGCAGCACCGTCGACGCCGGCACCGCCCACGTCAGCGTCGACGCCGGCACCAACCGGTACTCCGCCGTCGGGGCGCAGTTCACCGGCGGGAAGCTGCGGCTGGCCGACGCCGGCTTCGGCGAGGGGTCGCACCTGCACCACACCGGGTGCGTCGAGGAGGGCGTGGCCCGGGAACTGCCCGCCGCCTCGCCCCGGGTGCGCGACGCCGGAAACCTGACGGTCTGAGCGCGGCGACGACGAGCGAGAGAGAAAGCGAGGAACAGGTGGAACAGCAGGACCGGCCGGTGCGGGTGGCGCTGGTGGGCGCCGGGAACCGGGGACAGACGTACGCCCGGTGGGTGGCCGCCAACCCCGCACGCGCGCGGCTCGTCGCGGTCGCCGACCCGCGCCCCCACCAGCGGGGGCTGATCACCGCCGCCCACCCCGGCGCGGCGGCGTACGCCGACTGGCGGGACCTGCTGGCGGCGGACGCGCCGGCCGACGCGGTCGTCGTGGCCACCCAGGACCGGATGCACGTGGAGCCGGCCGTCGCGTTCGCCAAGGCGGGCCGGCACCTGCTGGTGGAGAAACCGCTCGCGCCGACGGCGGACCAGTGCCGGGAGATCGTCGACGCGGTCCGCGCCACCGGGGTGCTGTTCGCCGTCTGCCACGTGCTGCGCTACACCCCCTACACCGACCTGGTGAAGCGGGTGGTGGACAGCGGGGTGCTGGGCGAGATCGTCAGCGTCCAGCACCTCGAACCGGTCGGCTGGTGGCACTACGCCCACTCCTACGTGCGCGGCCCGTGGCGGCGGGAGGACCTGGCCACCCCGATGCTGCTGGCCAAGTCCAGCCACGACCTGGACTGGCTCGGCTACGTCACCGGCCGGCGCATCGAACGCGTCGCCAGCTTCGGCGGACTGCGCCACTTCCGACCCGACCAGGCCCCGGCCCGCGCCGCGCAGCGGTGCCTGGACTGCCCGGTCGAGCCGGACTGCCCGTACTCGGCGCCGAAGCTGTACCTGCCGGTGCTGCGCGAGCACGGGCCGATCTGGCCGGTCAGCGTGGTCACCGACGGCACCGACGAGGCCGCGCTGGTCGAGGCGCTGCGCACCGGCCCGTACGGACGCTGCGTCTACGCCGGCGACAACGACGTCGTCGACCACCAGGTCGTGGCGATGGAGCTGACCGGCGGGGTCACCGCCACCTTCACCATGGCCGCCTTCACCGAACAGACCCACCGCCAGACCCAACTGTTCGGCACCCACGGCTCGCTCTCCGGCGACGGCGAACGGGTCCGGGTGCACGACTTCCGCACCGACCAGATCGAGGTCCTCGACGCCGGCACGGTCGGCGGGTCCACCGCCGCCGACGACCACGGCGGCGGCGACACCGGGCTGATGGACGCCTTCGTGCGCGCCGTCGCCACCGGCGACGGCGGGCACATCCGGTCCGGACTGGACGAGACCCTCGCCAGCCACCTCGCGGTCTTCGCCGCCGAGGCGGCCCGGCACACCGGCACGGTCGTCACCGTGCCCGCGCAGTGAACCATTCAGAGAGGAACGGACAGATGCGAGTTCGTAGGTTCGCGCCGGTCGCGGTCGCCGCGCTGGCGGCCGGGCTGCTCACCGCGTGCGGCGGCGGGTCCGACGCCGGCGGCGACAAGCAGAACGTCACCATGTGGATCTACCCGGTGATCCCCGACGAGGCCACCCACCGGGGCTTCTGGGACAAGCAGGTCGCCGCGTTCGAGGCCGACCACCCGAACGTCGACGTGAAGGTCGAGATCTTCCCGTGGGCCAAGCGGGAGGAGTCACTGACCACCGCGATCGCCGGCGGCAAGGGCCCCGACGTGGTCTACCTGATCCCCGACCAGCTCGGGAAGTTCGGCAAGATGATCGAGCCGGTCGACGAGTACCTGCCGGCCGACGCGAAGGCCGACTACCTGGACAACCTCCGCGAGGCGGTCACCCAGGACGGCAAGATGCTCGGCGCGCCCATCCTGACCAGTGCCAACCCGCTGATGTGCAACGCGAAGGTGTTCGCCGCCGCCGGCGTCACCGATTACCCGAAGACCTGGGCGGACCTGCTCGCCCTCGCGCCGACGTTCAAGGCCAAGGGCTTCGACGTGACCAACTACTACGCCGACCCGAACGCCACCCTGAACCAGTCCTTCTACCCCCTGCTGTGGCAGGCCGGCGGGGACGTGTTCGGCGCCGACGGCAAGTCGGTGGCGTTCGACGGCCCCGAGGGCGTCAAGGCGCTGACCTTCCTCAAGCAGCTCGTCGACGGCGGCTACGTGGAGAAGGACCTGCTCACCAACATCCCCGCCTTCGAGCAGACCAACGTCGCCAAGAACAAGGTGGCCTGCACCTGGCAGCACGTCCCGGCCGACGTCGAGACGTTCTGGGGCAAGGAGAACATCAAGATCTTCCCGCCGCTGACCGACGTCAAGAGCGTCGGCTACGGCGCGGTGGGCAGCCTGTCGATGCTCAAGGGCAGCAAGGCCAAGAAGGCCGCCGGCGAGTGGATCACCTTCGCCACCCAGCCGTCCGTGGCCACCGCGTACGACACGGCGGGCGGCTACTTCTCCACGAAGAAGTCCGCCGGCTCGCTCTACGCCCAGGACCCGGTCAACGGCGAGCTGGAGAAGACCCTGCCGAGCATGACCGTCGGCTCGCTGAACGAGAAGAGCCGCGAGGTGATGGGCGTGCTCGGCCCCGAGATCCAGGCCGCGCTGATCGGCAAGAAGACCCCCGAGCAGGCCCTCGCCGACGCGGCCAAGGCCGCCGACGCGCTGCTCTGACCCACACCGGCCCGCCGTCGCCGCGTCGCGACGGCGGGCCGGGCACCACTCGACCGGCCACGTCGGCCGGTCCGTACCCGCGAAGAGGATGGCGAGATGGCCGTACCTGCTCAGCTGCCGGCCCGCAGGGCCCGGCGGGTGATCGCCCGGCGCGAGGCACGATGGGGTCTGCTCTTCGTCCTCCCCGCGTTCCTGCTGTTCCTGGCGTTCCGCTTCGGCCCGGCCATCGCCGGGCTGGTGCTCGGCTTCATGGAGTACACGATCGGCGGCAACGCCGAATGGACCGGGCTGGACAACGCCCGCCACCTGGTCGACGACCCGGTGTTCTGGCAGTCGCTGCGGGTCACCGTCGTCTACACCCTGCTGTACGTGCCGCTGACCGTGGCCGTGTCGGTCGGGCTGGCACTGCTGGTCCGGCGCGGCTTCCGCGGCGTCGGCTTCTTCCGGTCGGTGTTCTTCCTGCCCGTGGTCACCAGCCTGGTCCTGGTCGCCACCGTCTTCTCCTGGGTGTTCTCCTCCGACGGCCCGTGGTCGCGGATCATGGGCTGGCTCGGCCTGCCCGACGACTCGTGGCTGGCCTCCAGCGCGCTGGTGGTGCCGGCGCTGGCGCTGGTCGGCGTGTGGTCACACTTCGGGTACGGCATGCTGATCGTGCTGGCCCGGCTCCAGGACCTGCCCAGAGAGCAGGAGGAGGCGGCGCTCACCGACGGCGCCGGCCCGTGGCAGCGGTTCCGCTGGATCGTGCTGCCCCAGCTCAAGCCGGTCCTGTTCTTCCTGCTGGTGATCGAGACCACCGCCTCCTTCCAGGTCTTCGACCTCGTGTACGCGATGACCGGCGGCGGCCCGGCCCGCGCCAGCTACACCCTCGTCATGGCCCTGTACGACCAGGGCTTCAAGTACTTCGACCTCGGCTACGCCAGCGCGATCGGGGTGGCCCTGTTCGTGATGACCCTGGTCGTCGCCCTGGTGCAGCGGCTGGCCCTCGGGAGGAACAAGTGACCGCCACGAGCACCGCCCCCACGCCCGCGCCCACCACGCCACCCCCGCCGGCGAAGCGGCGGCGTCGGTCGTACCGGGCGTTGCAGCCCGGACCGGCCGGCACCGCGCTGCGGTACGTGCTGCTCGCCGTCGCCAGCGTGGTCACCCTGTTCCCGTTCTACGCGATGGTCGTGTTGAGCCTGAAGCCGATCGCTGCCGTCGAGTTCCCCGGCAGCCTGCTGCCCTGGCCGATCGACCTCGACGCGTACGCCACCGTGCTCGACTCGCGGGACATCCTGCGGTGGCTGCTGAACACCACGATCTACTCGGTGGTCAGCGTCGTCGCGGTGCTCCTGCTCGCCGCGATGGCCGGGTACGCGTTCGCGAAGAAGCGCTTTCCCGGCCGGGAGACGATGTTCTGGTCGTTCCTGGCGATGGTGATGGTGCCCTACCACGTCACCCTCATCCCGACCTTCATCCTGATCGCGAAGGTCGGCGGGGTGGACACCTACTGGGGGCTGATCCTGCCGACGCTCGCGAACGCGCAGGCGGTCTTCCTCATGCGGCAGTTCATCCAGGGCCTGCCGGACGAACTGTTCGAGGCGGCGCGCATCGACGGCGCGTCGGAGTGGCGGATGTTCGTGCGGATCGTGCTGCCGCTGTGCAAGCCGATCCTGGCCACCCTCGGCGTGTTCGTCTTCCTGTGGCACTGGAACGACCTGCTCTGGCCGCTGATCATCGGGCAGAGCGGGGACATGCGCACGCTCACCGTCGGCATCGCCTCCCTCCAGCAGGAGAACGTGCCGCTCAACGTCATGCTCGCCGGCTCGGTCGTCGCGTTCGTGCCGATCTTCGCCGCCTACCTCGTCGGCCAGCGGTACTTCACCGAGGGCGTCACGATGTCCGGAATCAAGGGATGAGTAGACCAGTGTTCAACAGTGAGTCCGAGTTGGAGGACCGGCTGGCCCGGCCGTCGGCGGCGCTCGTCGCCGACCTGGCCGGCGACTCCGGCGACCTGGTGGTGCTCGGCGCCGGGGGCAAGATGGGCCCGTCGCTGTGCCGGCTGGCCCGCCGGGGGCTCGACGCCGCCGGCCGCACCGGCGACCGGGTGTACGCGGTGTCGCGCTGGTCGGACCGGGCGGCGGCCGACGCGCTGGCCGCCGACGGGGTGGAGCCGGTGTCGTTCGACCTGCTGGGCGACAGCGACCTGGGCGGCCTGCCCGACGCCCGCGACGTGATCTTCATGGTGGGCGCGAAGTTCGGCACCGCCACCGCCCCCTACCTGGCCTGGATGGTGAACGCGGTGCTGCCCGCCGCGGTGGCCCGCCGCTACTCGGCCGCCCGGATCGCCGCGTTCTCCACCGGCAACGTCTACCCGATGGTGCCGGTGACCTCGGGCGGCTGCGTGGAGACCGACCCGACCGGCCCGGTCGGCGACTACGCGATGAGTTGCCTCGGCCGGGAGCAGGTCTTCGCGCACGCCGCCGCGACCCGGGGCACCCCGGTCGCGGTGCTGCGGCTCAACTACGCCGTCGACCTGCGCTACGGGGTGCTCGCCGACATCGGGCAGGCGGTGCTGGCCGGCGACCCGGTCGACGTCACCACCGGCCACGTCAACGCGGTCTGGCAGGGCTACGCCAACGAGGTCGCCCTGCGGGCGCTGCGGCACGCCTCCGCCGACGTGTGCACCCTGAACCTGACCGGCCCGGAGACCGCGCCGGTGCGCCGGATCGCCGCCCGGTTCGGCGCGCGCCTGGGCAAGCCGGTGACGTACGCCGGCACCGAGGCGCCCACGGCGCTGCTCAACGACGCCACCCGCTGCCACGCGCTGTTCGGCTACCCGGACGTCCCGCTGGGCACCCTGATCGACTGGCAGGCCGACTGGCTGGCCGCCGGGCTGCCCACCTCCGGCAAGCCCACCAAGTTCGCCGTCCGCGACGGGAGGTTCTGACCGTGTCCCTGGAACTGCTGCGCGAAGGCACCGTCATCCCGGCGCACCCGCTGGCGCTGACCGCCGACCGTCGCCTCGACGAGCGACGGCAGCGAGCGCTGACCCGCTACTACCTGGCCGCCGGGGCGGGCGGACTCGCCG
Source organism: Micromonospora sp. NPDC049139 (assembly GCF_055586845.1). Classification (NCBI taxonomy): domain Bacteria; kingdom Bacillati; phylum Actinomycetota; class Actinomycetes; order Micromonosporales; family Micromonosporaceae; genus Micromonospora; species Micromonospora sp. NPDC049139. Next base: position 575,803 of record NZ_JBVJHK010000001.1, read on the forward strand.
TCGGCGTGCACACCACCCAGTTCGCCGTCCGGGAGGCCGGGCTGCTGCGGCCGGTGCTCGCCATGGCCGCGGAGACGGTCGACGCCGAGGCCGGCCGGCCGGTGGTGAAGGTCGCCGGGGCGTGCGGACCCACCGTCCAGGCCGTCGCCGAGGCCGAACTGGCGGCCGGGCTGGGCTACCACGCCGTGCTGCTGTCCCCCGTCGTGCCGGGCGCCGACGAGGCGTACCTGCTCCAGCGGGCGCGCGCGGTCGGCGAGGTGCTGCCGGTGATCGGCTTCTACCTCCAGCCGGCCATCGGCGGCCCGCGCCTGTCCCCGGCGTTCTGGCGGGCGTTCGCCGACCTGCCGTCGGTGGTCGCGGTGAAGCTGGCCCCGTTCGACAGGTACCGCACGCTGGAGGCGGTGCGCGGGATCGCCGCCGCCGACCGGGGCGCGGAGGTGGCCCTGTACACCGGCAACGACGACCACATCCTCGGCGACCTGCTCGGCGAGTTCGCCGGCCGCCGGTTCGTCGGCGGGTTGCTCGGCCAGTGGGCGGTGTGGACCCGGGCGGCGGTGGCGATGTTCGACCGGGTGCGGGCGGCCCGCTCGGGCGACGCGGCGGCGCTGGCGGAGCTGACCGTCCGCGCGGCGGCGCTCACGGACGCGAACGCGGCGGTGTTCGACGCGGCGAACGACTTCGACGGCTGCATCGCCGGGGTCCACGAGGTGCTGCGCCGGCAGGGGCTGCTCGACGGGGTCTGGTGCCTCGACCCGGCCGAGGGGCTGTCGCCCGGCCAGGCCGAGGAGCTGACCCGGGTGACCACCGCCTACCCGTGGCTGACGGACGACGACTTCGTCGCGGAGCGTCGCGATGACTGGCTCCGGTGAGCCCTCCGGGGCGGCCGGCAGGCCAGAGGCGCCGGACGGCCGGCCCGTGACCACGCTCCCCGGCGGGCACCGCCCGGTCACCGTGGTGTCCGTACCGGCCACCCTGCGCGCCCAGTTCTTCCCGGACCGGGTCGGCGACCGGCTGACCGCCGTCACCGACGCCACGCTGGTCGACGATCACGCGGCACTCACCCGCACCGACCTGGCGCCGCTGCTGGCCCGGGCCGAGGTGCTGGTGACCTCCTGGAGCGTTCCTCGGCTCGACGCGGCCCTGCTGGACCGCTCCCCCGCGCTCCGGCTGATCGCGCACACCGGCGCGTCGGTCAAGCCGTTCGTGACCCCCGAGGTGTTCGCCCGCGGCATCACGGTCACCCAGGCGGGGCAGGGCATGGCCCGGTCGGTGGCCGAGGTCGCGCTCGCGTTCACCCTGGCCCTGCTGCACCAGACGCCCCGCTTCGACCACGCGCTGCGCGGCGGCACGAGCTGGAGCCGGGCGGAACAGGCGCCACCCCGGCACGAGATCCTCGGCTGCCCGGTCGGCGTCGTCGGCGCGTCCCGCACCGGGCGGGCGTACCTGGAGCTGGTCCGGGCCCTGGGGGCGGAGGTCAGCGTGTACGACCCGACCCTGACCGCGGCGGACGTCGCGGCGCTCGGCGCCCGGCTGGTCGGCCTGGACGAGTTGCTCGCCGGCAGCCGGATCGTCGCGCTGCACGCGCCGACCCTGCCGGAGACCCGACACCTGCTCGGTGCCCGCGAGCTGGCGCTGCTGCCCGACGGCGCCGGTCTGGTCAACACCGCCCGGTCCTGGCTGGTCGACGAGGCGGCGCTCGTCGCGGAGCTGTCCCGCGGCCGGATCGACGCCGCGCTGGACGTCTTCGACGAGGAGCCGCTGCCCACCGGCCACCCGCTGCGGGCGCTGCCCAACGTGCTGCTCACCCCGCACCAGGCCGCCGGGACGGTGCAGGGTCGCCGCCGGCAGGGCGAGATCGTCGTCGACGAGATCATCCGGCATGTGACCGGTCTGCCCCTCGCCCACGCGGTGACGCCCGAGATGCTGGCCCGCACGGGCTGACCCGCCGTCCCCCACCCGACCCGTACGCGCTGGACCCGGGCCCGCCCGCGGCCCTGCCGTCGCCAGAAAGGACATCATGAAGTTCATGCGAATCGGCCCGGTCGGCGCCGAGCGGCCGGTGCTGTTCGACGGTGCCAACCACTTCGACCTGAGCGGGATCACCGCCGACATCGACGCGGCGTTCCTCGCCGCGGACCCCGTCGGGCGCGTCCGAGCGGCTGGGCCGCTGCCGCTGCTCGACGTGACCGGGGAGCGGATCGGCGCCCCGATCGCCCGGCCCGGGGCGGTGCTCTGCATCGGGCAGAACTACAGCGCGCACGCCGCCGAGTCCGGAGTCGCCCCGCCCGACGAGCCGATCCTGTTCCACAAGTCACCGAACACCGTGGTGGGCCCGTACGACCAAGTGCTGGTTCCGCGTGGCTCGACGAGGACCGACTGGGAGGTGGAACTGGCCGTGGTGATCGGAAGACGCGCCCGCTACCTGGACTCCCCGGCTGAGGCGCTGGCCCACGTGGCGGGGTACGCGGTCACCAACGACGTGTCCGAACGGGACTACCAGTTCGCGGACCCCGGCGGCCAGTGGTCCAAGGGCAAGTCGTGCGAGACCTTCAACCCGCTCGGCCCGTGGCTGGTCACGCCGGACGAGGTGGGCGACCCGCAGGCGCTGCGGCTGCGTTCGTGGGTCAACGGCGAGCCTCGGCAGGACTCCCGCACCGTCGACATGATCTTCGACGTGGCGTACCTGATCTGGCACCTGTCCCAGTTCACCGTGCTGGAACCGGGCGACGTCCTCAACACCGGCACCCCGCAGGGGGTGGCGCTGTCCGGCCGGTTCCCCTACCTGGCGGCCGGCGACGTGATGGAGACGGAGATCGACGGGCTCGGCCGGCAGCGCAACGTGCTCGCGCCCGCGTGACCGCCCCCGTCGAGTACCGTTCGGCCACGCCGGCGGACGTACCGTCGCTCTACGCCACGTGGGCCGAGGCGTTCACGGACGCGCACGTGACCCGGCTCTACGCCCACGACCGCGACCGCTTCCGACGCACGTTCGTCGCGGTGGAGGCCGGAGCGGTCGTCGCCGCCGTCTACTACCTGCCCCGCCGGGTACGCAACGCCGCCGGCGGCGCCGACCTGGTCGGCGGGATCGCCAACGTCGCCACCCGGGTCCAGGCACGCGGGCGGGGTCACATCCGCCGCCTGCTCGACCTGGCCATCGCGGCGATGGCGGCGGACGGCTGCGCCTGGTCGTTGCTGTTCACCGGCACACCGGGCGTCTACCTGAGCAGCGGCTACCGCACGTTCACCCTGCGCCACCCGAGCGGTCGACCGGCGGCGGGCGTCCCCCTGCCACCGGACTGGACCGTGCGGGCACAGTCCCCGGTGGACTGGGCGGAACTCGCCCCGGTGCACGAGTCGTTCAACGCCCACCGGCCGCTGAGCACCGTGCGGGACGCCGACGACTGGCGGCTCCGGGTGCCCGTCTGGTACGCCCCACCCACCGAGATGCTGGTGGCCCGGCACCGCGGCCGGACGGCGGGTTACCTGGCCGCGCAGTGGTCTCCCGGGCGCGTCCGAGTGGTCGAGGCCGCTGCCTGGCCTGACCGGCCGGAGGCCCTGCGCGCCCTGTTCAGCGCCGTCGCCCGCACCGCCGCCGAACGCGGCGTAGGGCACTGTGTGGCCCGGCTGCCGGCCGACCCGGCGATCGAGGCGGCACTACCGTGTCTCCTGGCCGATCCGGTGACCGAGGCCGACACCACCGGCATGGTCCGGCCGATCCACGCGGCGCCCGATCACCTGGCCGCGATCACCGGCGCGCCCGGGGCCTTCCACTGGCCGGCCGACTACCTGTGAACACCGGACGAGCCGCACCCCGTCGGCGACGGTGACATGGGGCAGCCCACGCCACGTACGGCACACCAGGGAGGTTCGATGGTCGTCGCGGAACAGGTCACCCCGGCGGTCGCGGGACACGGCGAAGGGCCGGTGTGGTGCCCCGACGACCAGCGGCTGCGCTGGGTCGACATGCTGGTCGGGGACATCCTGGCGCTGGACCCGGTCACCGGGGCGGTCAGCCGCCGGCACGTCGCCCCGGTGGTCGCGGCCCTGCGCCCGCGATCCGGCGGTGGCCTCGTCGCCGCCGTCGAGCGGGGCTTCGCGCTGCTCGGGGACGACTCGGTGGAGTTGCTGCCCGAGCTCTGGTCGGACCCGTCGATCCGGATGAACGACGGCGGATGTGACCCGCTCGGGCGCTTCTACTGCGGCTCGATGGCGTACGACGCCGCGCCGGGTCGGGCCGCGCTGTACCGGCTCAGCCCGAGCGGTGCCGTCGAGACGGTGCTCACCGGGCTCACCGTTTCCAACGGCCTGGCCTGGACCCGGGACGGCGGGACCGCCTGGTATGTCGACTCGGCCACCCACCGGATGGACGCCTTCGCCTTCGACCTGGCCACCGGCGAGCTGCACGGCCGACGGCCGATGGTCGCGGTGCCGCCCGACGCGGGCACGCCGGACGGGCTCTGCCTCGACGTCGAGGGCGGTGTCTGGGTCGCCCTGTGGGATGGGGGCGTCGTCCACCGGTACGCCCCGGACGGCCGCCTCACCGCCGTCGTGGAGCTGCCGGTTCGGCGCCCCACCGCGTGCGCGTTCGGCGGCCCCGACCACGCTGACCTCTACATCACCACCTCCCGCCAGGGCCTGTCGGCCGACGACCGTTCCCCGGCGGGGGCACTGTTCCGGATCCGACCCGAGGTGCCGGGGTTCCCCGAGCACACCTTCGCGGGCTGACAGCGGCGCCGAGCCCCGATCGCGCGCCACGTCTCGCGGTACAGGTGACCACCCGCCGCTGATCGCCAGGGGGCGCTCGTCGGCGACCAGCGCGTCACGGTCGCCGGCAAGGAACGGGTGTGGTTCAGCGTCGGCCCGTCTCTGCTCCGATCGCCGACAGCATGACGTCACGAGCCGGCACGGGTGAGTCCTCGGTGATGCGGGTGAGCCCGGCGAGCCCGACTCCGAGCATGAGGATCCGCCAGGCGGCCGTTCGCGCCTGCGCGGCCTCGGAGTCCCCGGCCAGGACCGAGGCGAGGACGTCGGTCAGCCGGGAGAGCGTCTCGACGTAGCTCCTCGCGACGAGGGGACGCTGCTGCGCGTGTGCGCCCGCCTCGGCCCACCGCGCCAGCGCGTGCCCGTCCCCGTCGGTGCTCACGAGGTCGGCGAAGAAGAGCACGAGCGCGTCGTACGCGTCGAGGCCGTCGACGTCGCGCTCGTACTCGTCGATCTGCTGCGCGGCGTAGTGCCGCCAGGCCTCGGCGGCGAGTTCGTCGGTTGACGCGAAGTGGTGATGGATCTGGCCCGGTGACCCGCCAAGTTCGTCCGCCACGATTCTCGCCGTCACCGCACTCAGGCCGTCGCGCTCGACCACGGCGGCCGCCGCCTCGACGATCGAGCGGCGCCGCTCCGCACGCGCCAGGTACGCCATCATCGCCTCCCTCGTACGGTTCTCGGAGTGCTCGACACCGAGCGTAGGAACGCGACGGTACGCATCCGCAGCCCCTCCCTGCGCGCCCGGATGATTTCGTCAACCGGTGGGTCGAGCGGTCCGAGGACGGGCGCGCTGTGCACCTTCGTGGCGCAGTCGAGGTCGGTGCACACGAGGATGCCGAGCGTGCTCAGCCGCTGGCGCTTGTCCGCGGAGGGGCGCGGCGCGGAGAAGAGGGCGACCTCGTTGAAGCGCCGCATGAAGTGGCACAGCGAGCACATGACCGCTCGCCCGCCGAGTTCGGCCCGGCTCGGACTCTGGCGGAGCAGGGCGCCCGACGCCGTGCCGTCGATGTCGGTGACCAGGTAGGCCCGCAATGGCGCTCGGGGATCTCGCCACCCGAGGTAGTCGAGCTTGCCCCACGCGACCTCGTCGAACCAGGCCGGCAGACGCACCTTGCTCTCGACCGCGTCCAGGTTCGCGATCGCACCGCGCACCTCGTCCCGGCTCATGACCCGCACGACGTCACCTCCCAGTAAATCTGTACATGCTTACAACTTGTAACTCGATACAAGTTCCCTGTCCACTCGATTTCCGGTGCGATCCGCCGTCCGAACTCCTTCGCCAGCAGCCGGAGCGCCCGCCTCATCGACCCCCCGCGCCGAGTCCCCGTCCACCTGCCGCGTCCCCGAGCACCACCGAGGTCGCAGGGCGTCGCGAGCCCAGTCGTCAGACGCCGGCGAAGCCTGGCCTGGCGTCGCGAGCCCAGTCGCCAGAGGTCGGCGAAGCCTGGCCTGCGGAACGGTCAGCGCCGCCGCAACGCGTAGAGCGCCGCGCTGGCGGCGAAGAGCGCCCCGCTGATCGCCAGCCAGCGGACCAGCAGCGGTCGCGGGGCCAGGCCGGTCGCCGCCGTGTATGTCTCGTCGCCGAGACCGAGGATGCCGGGAAGGTAGACGAGTAGCAGCAGCCCGGCAGCAAGCGCGGGCACCCGCACGTGGTTCAGCGCCGACGGTGTGCCTCGGTGCCCCGGGGCGGCGCGCAGCCCCCGGTCGATCAACGCGTAGACCGGGAACAGGAGCAGGTCGTGGGCGATGACCGCGCCGAGGAACCAGAGCAGCATCCCGCCTGCGGCCGGTTCCCCGGACAGCCGCAACGCGATCCAGCCCGTCACTGCGAAACAGCCGAGCAGGAGCAGCAGGTGCCAGGGCGCGGCGCCGTAGCCGCGCCGGAACTCAACCATCGGCACGTTCCTCGAAGGTGATCTCCCGGACCCACTTGGTGCAGTGCACGCCGGGCAGTGCCGGCACGATGATCCGCGCCGGGTAGCCGTGGTCGAGGGACAGGTCGACGCCGTTGACCCGCAGGGCGAGCAACGATTCCGGGTCGCGGACCTGGTTGGGCTGCAACCGGGTCTGACGGAACAGGCCGCTCCGTTCCAGCGATCGGACCCGTGCCGGGGCGGACTCGGGCACGCCGACCAGGGCGGCGAGGTCGCGCAGCCGCACCCCGGTCCAGGTCTGCGCCGTCGACCAGCCCTCGACGCAGGCGATCGGCAGGTCCGCGGTGTGCTGGGCCATCGCGAGCAGGCCGACACGGTCCAACTCCACGGTGCGGCCGCCGCCCCGCACGCTGAGCCGCCAGTTCGCCCCGGTGTCGACGGGCTGGATGCCGGCTGCGGCAGCGCTGCGGTTCACCGGGAAGCCGTTCGGCCCGTCGCCGTGCCGCCGCCCCCGAGGCAGCAGCAGCGCGGTGCGGCGCGGCACGCCGTCCAGGCTCTGCCCGACGGTCAGCGCCGCGAGCAGCAGCGCGCCGCCCCCGGTCAGGGCCAGGACTCCGCGTCGGCTCATCGTCGCCGCACCGGGGCGCCGGGCAACCAGACCGTCCGGGTCCGCCGGCTCCGGTCGGGTCCCGGCCGGCGGGGTACGCGCGAAGCCCGGACCGCGCAGCGCGGAGACCATCCGGGGCAACTTGATCGCCACGTGCGTGACCAGGGCGGCGGTGAAGACCCAGGCGCCGTACCAGTGCGCGGTGTAGAAGTCGAACCCGAACAGGTAGGCGTACTGGATGTCGAGCAGGCCGGTGGCCATCTCGAAGAGGATCCCGCCGACCAGCAGCAACAGCGACAGTCGCTCCAACGCCTGAGCCGTCGATCGAGCCGGCGGCCAGTCGAACAGCTTCGGCACCACCGACCAGAGTTTGGCCAGCACCACCGGCACCAGCACGATGCCGAGTGTCACGTGCAGGCCCTGGGTGACCCGGAACAGCCAGGCCGGGCGGGTCGGCCAGTCGAAGACGGGCGGGTGCAGCCAGCCCACGTCGCGGGGAAAGGCCTGGCCGAGGCGGGGACCGTAGGCGATCCAGTCCAACAGCCCGGTGATGATCACCAGCGGTAGCGCGGCAAGCAGGACGGCACCGAACACCGAGGTCAGCCACGGGCCGCGTACCGGGCTGCGCCAGGCGCCGGCGGCCGCCTCGGCACCCGGTGGGCGGTGCCGGTCCAGCGCCCGCCACAGCCGCGCCGGGTAGGCGTACCCCTGGCTGTCTGTTGTCCCGGCGGACGGCCGGGGTGGCACGGCGGAGGGCTCGGGCCGGCCGGACGCCCGCGTCGGCCCGCCAGGGTCGGGCCCCGGAGGCGGGTCTGGCGGCGGGTCGGCGGGCACGTTTCTCCTGGCGGCGAGTCGTCGAGCCCGGCGCGGCGGGCCCTCGTGCAGCACGCTAACCGGCAGCACCACCCGCCGGCGGGCTTTGCCGCATTACCGAAGCTCACCGCCGGTCCGCATCACCGAGGGCCCTTACGGAAGGCTGACGTCCGACCGGAACCGGCCCGCGGGGCCACCGGTCTGACCTAGCGTGACGGGAATGCGCGTACTCGTCACCGGCGCCGCCGGATTCATCGGATCGCAGGTCGCGGACCTGCTCGTCGCCGAGGGGCACCACGTGGTGTGCCTGGATGCGCTGCTGCCGCAGGCACACGGGGGCGCCCTTCCCGAATGGTCCCGCCGGCACGACCCGGTGGTCGGCGACATCCGGGACCCGGGGCTGCTCGACGACCTGCTGAGCGGCGTCGACGCCGTCTGTCACCAGGCGGCGATGGTCGGACACGGGCTGGACCCGTCGGACGCCCCCGACTACGTCAGCCACAACGACTACGGCACGGCGGTGCTGCTCGCCGCGATGCACCGGGCCGGTGTGTCCCGCCTGGTGCTGGCCAGCTCGATGGTGGTGTACGGCGAGGGGCGCTACGTGTGCGCCCGGCACGGCGTCGTCCGGCCCGCCCTGCGGCGCCCGACCGACCTGGCCGCCGGCCGGTACGACCCCACCTGCCCGGAGTGCACCGGCACCCTCACCCCGGCACTCGTGCCCGAGGATGCCCCGCTGGAGCCGCACAGCACGTACGCGGCCAGCAAGCTGGCGCAGGAGCACCTCGCCGCCGCCTGGGGTCGGCAGACCGGGGGCGGGGTGTGGGCGTTGCGTTACCACAACGTCTACGGTCCCCGGATGCCCCGCGACACCCCGTACGCCGGGGTCGCGTCGATCTTCCGGTCGGCGCTGGCGGACGGCCGGCCGCCGCGCGTCTACGAGGACGGCCGGCAGCGGCGCGACTTCGTGCACGTCACCGACGTGGCGCGGGCGAACCTGCTGGCCCTGACCGCGCCGACCCCGGACGGCCTGGTGCCGGTGAACGTCTGCTCCGGCGAGCCGCACACCGTCGGCGACCTGGCCGCCACCCTGGCCTCGGCGATGGGTGGGCCGGCGCCGGTGGTGGTCGGCGGGGCCCGGGCCGCGGACGTGCGGCACGTGGTGGCCGACCCCGCTCGCGCACGCGAACTGCTCGGCTATGCCGCCCGGGTCGGTTTCGTCGACGGGGTGACTGCCTTCGCCACCGACCCGCTGCGCGAGCCCGCCGCCGTGGCGGTCTGACCACACCACCGCACCCGCCGCCCGCTGGCCCGCCCGGCGACCCCGCCGGCGACCGCCCCGGCCGTCCCGGGTCGCGGCCCCACCCGCCCCCGGCGAGGTCGGCGTTCGGTCAGGAGACGGTGAACAGCAGGTGGTTCACGGCGAGGGCGGTCAGCGCCTGCCCCGCCAGCCACCAACGCCGGGCCGGCGCGGGCAGGTGCGCGACGGCGACCAGCAGCCAGACCGCGAACGGCAGCCAGATCCGCTCCACCTCGGCCTTGCTCATCCCGGACAGGTCGGCGGCGGCCACCGCCAGCGCGGCGGCGGCCGGCAGCAGCATGGTCGGTTCGCGGGCCCGCCACGCGAGTGCGACGAGCCGGTGGTGCCGCACGAGGCCGCGCACCGCCGAACCACCCGGTTCCGGGCCGCTGGCCAACGGGACCGACGGACCACTTCCGACCCGTGTCACCGCCCCTCGGCCCGCCCGAGCCGCGAGCAGTGCGCGGCGCAGCGCCGGCCCGGCCACCGGTCCGGCGGCGAGCAGCAGGGCCGCCAGGTTCGCCCAGACCCAGTAGCCGTACGGGCGGTCGGCCGCCCAGCCCTGGTAGTAGCGCTCCACCACCAGGTCGTACCCCCGCCACCACTGAAAGCCGGCGACGGTGAACACCACCACCACCGCGGCCACCCCGGCCGCACCGGCGAACATCGCGCCGCGCCGGCGCGCCGGCCGCAACGCCAGCACCGCGAGGGCCAGTGGCGCAACCAGCACGAAGCCATACGACAGGTACAGCGCGAAGCCGAGCAGCAGCCCGCCGGCCAGCGCGATCGCGGGCCCGCGTACCGCCAGCAGGGCCAAACCGGCGGCGACCACACCGGTGAAGACACCGTCGGCGGAGGCGCCCACCCAGACCGCCCCCGGCAGCAGCACCAGGAACGGCAGCACCGCCCGACCCGCCTCGCCCGCGCCCAGCGCCCGCAGCGTGACCGGCACGGACACCGCCACGGTCGCCCCGACCAGGACGCAGGCCAACGCCGCCGCCGTCCCGCCGCCAAGGCCGATCCGGTCCAGCCCGACGAAGAGCAGCAGGGCTCCCGGCGGATGGCCGGCCGTGTGGGTGGACCACGAGTCCGGTTGGAAGTCGAGGATCCGGTCGGTGAAACCGACCAGCATCCGCCCGACATCGGTGACCCGCGGCACCTCGTGCAGGTACTCCGCCTGCGGAGTGAGCCGCCGGGCGAGCCCGGCCGACCAGCCGTCCACCAGCGCCAGGGCGAGCGTCCAGGCCACCGCCGCCAGGTAGCCGGCGAACAGCAGCGGGCCCCACCGGGCCGCTCGGGCCCACCGCAGCCCCGGCCCGAGCACGGCCGCGGCCACCAGCAGCGCGACTGGGGTGCCCCAGCCCAGGTGCGGCCGCCAGGTGGCGTAGAGCGGCGCGGCCTCGGCGTGCAGGTCCACACCCCGATGGTTCAGCACCGCGCCGATCACCACGGCCGTGGCCAGCAGCGCCGCCTCGACGCCCAGCACGACCAGGTCGCCCCCGTCGCGCGCCGGGACGCGGTCGGAAACGGGCGAGCGGGAAAGTGTGGCACCGGGTCTCATGTCGACCGGACGGTACGGTCTGCCCCGCCCCCTGTCAGCCGAGTCGTCGGTACGTCACCGGATGGTAAGAAGTGCCTGTTCGGTAGGCGTTCCGTAAGGCCGAACGCGGAACGGGTGGCCCCGCGCGGACTTAGCGTCGGGGGTATGCCGACACCGATCGACGTGGTGCTGCCGTGCCTGGACGAGGCCGCCGCGCTGCCCGCCGTGCTGACCGCGCTGCCGCCCGGATACCGGGCGATCGTGGTGGACAACGGGTCTCGAGACGCCTCGGCCGAGGTGGCCGCCCGGCACGGCGCCCGGGTGGTCCATGAGCGCCGTCGGGGGTACGGCGCGGCCGTGCACGCCGGGATCGAGGCCGCCGAGACCGAACTGGTGTGCGTCCTGGACGCCGACGGCTCGTTCTCCCCTCGGGAGCTGCCCGCCCTGGTCGCCCCGGTCGCCGGGGGGAGCGCCGACCTGGCCGTCGGCCGTCGCCGGCCGGTCCGTGTCGGGGTCTGGCCCTGGCACGCCCGGGCCGGAACGGCGCTGGTCGCCGCGCTGCTGCGGCACCGGGGGGTGCCGCTGCGTGACCTCAGCCCGATGCGGGTGGCCCGTCGGGAGGCGTTGCTCGGTCTCGGCGTCACCGACCGGGCCTTCGGCTACCCGCTGGAGCTGCTGATCCGGGCCGCCGCCGCGGGCTGGCGCATCCACGAACTCGACGTCGCGTACGCCCCGCGTGCCACAGGCACCCGCTCCAAGGTCTCCGGCTCGTTCCGCGGCACCCTGCGTGCCACCCGGGACTTCGCGGCCGTGCTGCGCACCGTGGAGCGCCCCCGGTGACCGTGCTGCTGGTGGTCGCCAAGGCCCCCGTGCCGGGCAGGGTCAAGACCCGGCTCTGCCCACCGGCGACCCCGGTCCAGGCCGCCCAGCTGGCCGCCGCCGCGCTGCGCGACACCCTGGACGCCGTGCGGGACACTCCCGGGGTGACGCCGGTGCTGGCGTTGGCCGGGCGCCTCGCCGACGCCGAGGACGCCGCCGACCTGACCGCCGCCGTCGCCGGTTGGCCGGTCCTGCCGCAGCGGGGCGTGGATTTCGCGGCCCGACTCGCGAACGCCCACGGCGACGTCGCCGACGCCTTCCCCGGCCGTCGGGTGCTTCAGATCGGGATGGACACCCCGCAGCTGACGCCGGCGCGGCTGTCCGCCGCCGTACGCCGGCTGGCGGACGCCGAGGCGGTGCTGGGACGGGCCGCCGACGGCGGCTGGTGGGGGCTGGGGCTGCGCGACCCGCGGCAGGCGGTGGCGCTGCGCGGGGTGCCGATGTCGACTCCGCGCACCGGCCGGTCGACGTGGTCCGCGCTGACCGGGCGAGGGCTGCGCACGATGCCGCTGCCGGTGCTGCGGGACGTGGACGACTGGTCGGACGCGCGGGCGGTGGCCGTGGCGACCCCGGGTGGCCGCTTCGCCCGCCAGGTCGCGGCGGTGCGCCGCGCCATGGTGGTGCGGGCGTGACCGGGGACGGTTTCGCCGCCGCCCTGCGCGACCGGGGCGACAACGCGCACTGGCTGGTGCCCGCCGACGGACTGCGCCGCCGCCTGCCGGTGCACCGGTGGCACCGGCCCGCCGGGACGGCAGAGGCGGCGGTGGTCACCCGCTGCACCGGTCCCACCCTCGACCTGGGTTGCGGCCCGGGCCGGGTGACCCTGGCCCTGACAGTGGCCGGGCTGACCACCCTCGGGGTGGACGTGTCGGCCCGGGCGGTGGCGCTGACCCGGGCCCGGGGCGCGGTCGCCGTGCGGGCCGACCTGTTCGGCCCGTTGCCGGCGGAGGGACGCTGGGCACACGCGGTCCTGCTGGACGGGAACATCGGCATCGGGGGCGACCCGATCGCGCTGCTGCGCCGGTGCCGGGCGTTGCTGCGGCCGGCGGGAACAGTGCTGGTCGAGCTGGAGCCGCCCGGCTCCGGCGCCTGGCAGGGACAGGTCCACGTGGCATCCGGCCGGCACCGGGGCCCGACCTTCCGCTGGGCATGGCTCGACACGTGCGCGGTGGCGGGCACGGCGGGGGCGGCCGGGTTGGCGGTCGGCGAGGTCTTCCGCTCCGGCCGCCGCTGGTTCGCCGAGCTGACCCGCTCGGAGCGTCCGGGCCCGCACCGACGCGCGCCCGTCGTGGCACTGCCACAGTTGTGATCTTCGTCAGTAGTTGGCGCGACGTGATGCGTTGCCGGGACGGGGACGAAGCGCGGTGCCGTGCCCCGGGGACGCGGATGTAGAGGTCAGGCCGCCCGTGATGACGAAGCGGCCGTCTACTGTCCGCTGCCGCCTGAGCCGCTGCGCAACCGGACCTCGGCGCCATTCTGTTCGTAGCTCTGCTGCGACACCTGGACGAGCACCGCGTCGCGGTGAAAGTCCGGCAATGTGATGGCGCCGCAGCTGACCATGGTGGCGCGCAGTTTCGCAACCGTACGGGCAATGTTGGGGTAGAGGCTGCCGGCATACGGCACATAGCCGTCGACGCCTTCCTCGAACGGCAGCTCGGTCTCGCCCTGGTCGTAGCGGGCGACGTTCCGGGCCCGTTGGGAGCCCTCACCCCAGTATTCCTTGAACAGCTGCCCGTCGAGATTGACGAGGTTGGAGGGGCTTTCGTCGAATCGGGCGAAGTAACGCCCGAGCATGATGAAGTCGGCGCCGAGGGCGAGGGCGATCGCCATGTGGTAGTCGGCGAGGAGACCGCCGTCGCAGCAGATCGGCACGTAGATGCCGGTTTCGTCCGCGTAGCGGTCGCGTTCGGCCACCACGTCGATGAGTGCGGAAGCCTGCCCGCGGCCGATGCCTTTCTGGTCGCGGGTGATGCAGATCGACCCGCCGCCGATACCGACCTTGACGAACGCGGCACCGGCATCGGCGAGATAGCGGAACCCGCGGCCGTCGACGACGTTCCCCGCGCCGACCGGGACAGCGCCGTTCAACTCACCAACGGCGTACTGCAACGTCTTCTGCTGCCAGACCGAGTGGCCGTCGGAGGAGTCGATGCACAGCACGTCCGCGCCGGCCTCGACGAGGGCGGGGATCCGGTCGCGGTAGTCGCGGGTGTTGATCCCGGCGCCGACCCGGAACCGCTTGTCGTCGTCGATAGACTCGCTGCGGAACTGTTTGTGCAGCTCGTAGTCGCGGCGCAGCACAATCGAGGCGAGGCGACCGTCGGCGGTGACGATCGGCAGCAGGTCGAGGCGGTGGTCCCAGATGAGGGTGTTCGCGTCGGACAGCGAGATCGTCGGTGGCGCGGTGACCAGACCGTCGGCCGGGCGCATCCGGGACTCGACCGTGCCGTTGAGGTCGTGACGCTGGGGATGGAAGTCGGCGGTGGAGATCAGGCCGATGAACAGGCCACTCGAGGTGCCGTCGTCGGTGACGACCGCGACGTCCCGTTCGGCGGCCTTGAGCAGGCGGCTGACCTCGCCGAGCGTCGCGGATGGCTTCGTGTTGATGTCGGAGTGCCGGAAGCCCGCCTTGTGGCGCTTGACCGCGCTGACCGACTCGGCCTGCGCCTCGACGGTCTGGTTCTGGTGGATGAAGCTCAGCCCGCCGGTCTGCGCGAGCGAGATGGCGAGGCGGGGCGAGGAGACCGCTTGCATGATCGCGCTGACGAGCGGTACGGCGATGCGCAGTGGCGAGGACCCGCCGACCGGGTGCCGCACGATGGGCGTGGAGAGGTCGACGTTGTCCGGGGTGCAGTCCTCGGTGGTGAGGTTCGGCACGAGTAGGTACTCGTTGAGGGTGCGGGAGACCTCGGGGAGGATCACGACCACGCGCTGCTCCTAAACACTCCGCCGCGGCGGGCTGGCTGGAATGCAGACACACGCTACCAGCGCCGCAGCAGCCACTGCGGTCGGTCCCATGGCCCGGCAGGTCGGCGCCGCAGGTGAGGCCGGACCTGCCGGGACACAACCCGCCTCTCGCGGCTTCGCCGATGAGCGGTCGGTGCGCAATGGCTGTGGGGCGCTTCAGGGGTTGCCGCGTACGGATGTCGATCAGGCAGGGGTGCAGCGGTCGCGCAGGGTTGCGACACCGTCGCCTTCGAGTTCGTCGCAGTACGTGGTACGCCCAGTCATCGCCATGGTCAGTGCCAGGGTGGTGCCGGACACGAGTGGCCCGGAGCCGGTGGTGAAGGGGCCGTCGTTCGCGACGAGTCGCAGGCCGCGGATGCGGCCTTTGGCCAGGACCACCTGGTCGGAGCCCTGGTAGTACCGGGCGACCTGCGTGATGGTCTCGATCGGGTAGGGCCGGCGGATGTCCAGGGGGCGCCGGATGTCCTCCCCGTGCACGATCGTTTCGCCGAGCATCGCCATGGTCGGCAGCGGCGGTTTGGTCCTGCTCATGACGATGCCGCGGAACCTTTCCAGTGTCTCGGCGGCAGTTGCGCCCAACTGCTCGTTCAGCCGCATGGTCACCTGCTTGTCGAAGTCGAATCTGCATCGGATGACCCCTGCCAGCCATTGCCAGGAGTTCAGGCTTGCCCCTGCGATGAGGTGAGCGAGCACCTCTCGTACCGCCAACCCGGTGCACAACGACGGCGTCGCGAACTGCTGATCAGTCAGGCCCGCGAGGTCGGCCGCCAGTGCCGCGCGTTCTGCGTGGATCCGAGACCAGGTGTCGCTTCCACGATCGATGCGGGCTCCTGCTTCCTTCTCGGTCATGTCGAGGTCTCCTGTCGTGGTCGAGTGTCGGTTCATCAGGGCGAGATGACGCCGGTCCAGCGGTAACTGGCTCCGGTGGTGAGGGTCTGCCGGAGTGGAGACCGCCGCTGCGGGGCAGAATCGTCGCTCGTGAGCAAAGATCCTTCTGGGTTGGCTGGAGACTCGGCTGCGGTGCGCGACGAGCATGCCGATCTTGGCCGGGCGCGCGAGGGTGACGACGAGGCCTTCACCCGCTTGGTCCAGCCACTGCGCCGGGAGTTGCACGCCCACTGCTACCGCATGCTCGGCTCAACCCATGACGCCGATGATGCGGTGCAGGAAACCCTGCTGCGGGCATGGCGAGGACTCGCGCGATTCGAGGAACGCAGCTCTCTGCGCTCGTGGCTCTACACCATCGCAACCCGGGTCTGTCTGAATATCGTGGAGTCCCGTGGTAGGCGGCCGCTACCCGTCGACCTTGGTCCCTCCAGTGACCGTGCGGTGCTCGATGACCGGCCGCTGACGGAGTTCGCCTGGCTGGGCCCCTACCCTGACGCCGGCCTCGGCGACGGTCCATCAGCTCCCAGCGCAAGGTATGAACAGCGTGAAGCCGTCGAACTTGCCTTCGCCTCCGCGTTGCAACATCTACCGGGCAACCAGCGGGCGGCGCTGCTGCTCTTCGACGTCCTCGGCTTCTCTGCGGCCGAGATAGCCAACACGATGAACACCTCGACCACCTCGGTGAACTCGGCCCTCGCCCGCGCCCGCCGGGTGATCGCGGAGAAGGTCCCACCGCAGTCCCAGCAGCAGACCCTACGGAAGATCGACGACGCTCGCGTACGGCAGATCGTCGCCCGATTCTCCACCGCGTTCGAGCGCGGTGACGCCGATGCGCTCGTTGCCCTGCTCACCAGCGACGTCACGTGGTCGATGCCCCCGATGGCGCACTGGTACCGCGGGATCGAGGCGGTCACCGACTTCGCCGTTCGGGTCCCGCTGACCGGTTGCGGGAGTTGGCGGTATCGTCCGACGACTGCGAACGGTCAGCCTGCCGTCGGGTTCTACCTCGGCAACGACCAGGCGGGCCCGCACCTTGGTTGGTCGATCACCGTGTTGACCTTGAGGGATGAGCGCATCGCGGAGATCACGTCGTTCCTCGGCGCGGAGCACTTCCCGGCTTTCGCACTGCCGACGTCACTACCGTGATCCGGACAGCGGCCCAACGTACGTTGACCGACCGCACGCTCATGGCACCAAGGTGCTCGGCAACCCGCGCGTGGATCATCCCGGCGTTGGAGCGGAATTGGAGTACGTCCATGGCCTGGGGTAGCAGGATCGGCGGATCGCTTCTCGCATCGCGAGGAGACCAGGTATCGCCAGCCCATTCGAGAAGCTCGACCGCCTCAAGCCGCTGCCCGCGCCGGGCAGCCAACACGGCTGATGCCCGGCGATCCCGAAGTCGAACACCGGCCAAGTATGCCGACCCCAACGCCTCCGGCGCCCCACATGCTGCTTTCCACGTTGTCGCCGGCCACAACCCCGGCTCCCACGGCACCGTCACAACCGGGGCTCTTGCCTCGCGGTTCGACGTGCATGTCGAGGTCGTCACCGACGGGGACCGGGCTGCCGACCGGGACGGCTGGCGGGAGGCACTGCACTCGCGCCCATGACGGGACGAGGTTCTCGCGCCGGACCGAAGACGCCGGCGCGGAGGGCTGCGGCGGCCGCGGCGGCGGCACGTCGGGCGAACTCCTCGTCGATGGGTTCGTCGATGACGAGCAGCCGCAGGAAGAAGGGCGCGCCCAGGATCTCGATCGCGGCCCGGACATCGGTGCCATCAGCCAGTTCGCCGCGGGCGACGGCGTGGTCGACGACGGCCTCGGCCAGGCCGAACCGTTCGGCGAAGAAGCCGCGGACGATCTGCGCGGCGCGCGGGTTGCGGGGCGCGGCCGCGGCAAGGGCCGTGATCAGCTCACCGGGTTCGCCGGCCATGCCGCGCCGGATCAGCAACGCCAGTTCCTCGAGGTCGGTGTCGAGGTCGCCGGTGTCCGGGATCGGGACGACCTCACTGGCGTACTCGCTGAGCAGGTCGCCGAGGACGCCTTCCAGGTCGGTCCACCGGCGGTAGACCGACGTCTTGTTGACGCCGGCCGCCTGGGCGATCCGTTCGACGGTCAGTTCGGCGTACCCGTCGGCGAGGAGGCCACGGGCGGCCGTGAGGACCGCCGCCCGGACGCGGGCGCTGCGCCCGCCCGGACGCTGGCCGACAGACATCGGACACCTCCTTTGACGCACCGGCTGTTGCGTTACACCATCCCACTCGGCAAACTCAAAAGGCAACACGAGTTGCGATTGGAGGCAACCATGAAGGCCACTGTCTGCGTCGTCGGCGGCGGGCCCGCGGGGCTCGTCCTGGGGCTGCTGCTCGCCCGGCAGGGAGTGCAGGTCACCGTGCTGGAGAAGCACGCCGACTTCCTCCGGGACTTCCGCGGCGACACGGTGCATCCCTCCACACTGAACATGCTCGACGAGATCGGGCTCGGCGAACGGATGGCGGTGCTGCCCGGGCGTAAGGCCGGCGCGTTGCGCGTCACCTTCGACGACGGCACCTACGCCGTCGCGGACTTCACGCGCCTGCCGACGCCACACAACTACCTGTACTTCGTCCCCCAGTGGGACTTCCTGGAGATGCTCGCCACCGAGGCGGCGAGGTTCCCCACCTTCACGCTGCTTCGCTCCACCACCGTGACGGGCCTGCTCCGCGACCCGTCAGGCGCCGTCACCGGCGTGCGCGCCGTGAGCCCGGAGGGCGAACTGGAGATCGAGGCGTCGCTCACTGTCGCCTGCGACGGCCGTGATTCGGTGGTACGCCGGGAACTCGGCCTGCGGCCGGTCGACTACGGCGCACCCATGGACGTGCTGTGGTTCCGGATCTCACGCCGCGCAGGCGACGGCGACGGCCTGACAATGCGGGTCGGCGCCGGCGGGCTGATGCTCGCCATCGACCGCGGCGACTACTACCAGTGCGCGTACGTCATCGCCAAGGGCGGCTACGACGAGATCCGCACGGCCGGGCTGGAGGCGCTGCGGGAACAGGTGACCCGGCGGCACCCCGTCCTCGCCGACCGAGTCGGTGAACTCGCCACCTGGAACGACGTCAAACTGCTGACGGTGAAGGTCAACCGGCTGCAGCGCTGGCACGCGCCCGGCACGCTGCTCATCGGCGACGCCGCACACGCCATGTCCCCGATCGGCGGCGTCGGCATCAACCTGGCGGTGCAGGACGCCGCGGCCACCGCCCGGATGCTGGGCCCGAGCCTCGCCGCCGGGCAGCCGGTCACCGAAGCCGACCTCGCCGCGGTGCAGAAGCGCCGGCACCTCCCGACGGTGCTGACGCAGAACCTCCAGCGCGCCGCGCAGCGGCGCGTCGTCGACCCGCTGCTGCACGCCACCGGCCGGATCGACGCCCCGGCCCCGATACGCCTGGCGAACCGGTTCCCGGCACTGCAAGCCCTCCCCGCCCGGCTGGTCGGCATCGGCGTACGCCCCGAACACGTGCGTTGACCCACCGTTCCGACAGACGGATGGAGACGCGATCCGCAGGGACGGACTCTCGGGGCAAAAGGTCGGCTGGCGTGGTGGTCGTCGGACGTGTCAGGGGTTCGGGGCGGTCGATACGCTCACAGCCAAGAGCTCTGCGGGCTCAGCCCGCCGATACCTGCCGAGGCGAACGCCCCAGCGGCAGCAGTGCCACCAGCATCAACAGCCCGGCCAACGGCATCAGATCCAAGTTCACCGGCGGCAGCAACACCCCGACGAGCATGACCACCGGGCTCCACCACGGCAGCCGGCCCGCCCTGGCGGCCAGCACGGCGACCGCCACGATCCCGACGAAGAAGAACAGTGGCCCGACGTCGTAGATTGCGGGTCGCACGCCGGGTAGGCCGGAGAAGTCGTGCTGCAGGCTCCGCAGCTCTTCCTTGTCGGCAGCCATGAATGCCTGCACGATGTCTGCTCCGAACTGGACCACGGATGCCGCCAGACCGAGCAGAGTGGCGCCGACCACCACTTCGCGCACCGCCCCGGCGGGCAGTAGCGTCCGCAGCCCCAGGACCAGCGGCACGAACAGGAGGAAGCCGGCCAAGCCGAGGAAATGGGCGAGTTGCCAGTCGAACCCCGGCCCGTACATGTTGTCGAGTCTGCCGACGATACGGGCCACGCCGTAGCCGCCCAACGCGAGCGGCCCGGCGATCAGAGTGGACTTCGCTGCCTTCGTCATGCTGAAGATCATGGTCGCGCACCGGATCATGGTGCCTCCGGCGGAACCCCCGCCCGCGACCCTGAGAACCCCCGCAGAAGTCGACCCTGACCATCTACAGGCGGCCGAGCAAGGCAAGGTCGCGAGCCCAGCAGTACGAACCACGAGCATGCCGAATCGTGTGCACCCGCCGAACGGACCTCAGGTGTCGTACTCGCCGCTGTCCCATGGCTCAGTAAAGGCCATGTAGTCGCCGGGCTCGACGGTGACCCACCACGTGTCGTCGTCGTCCTCCGGCTCCCGGGGAATCAGGCCGAAGGTTGTACCGAACCGATCGATCGCGAAGGGCTCGACCTCGATACGGGTGAACGTAACCTCTCCAAGCTCCTTCAGCCGAGCGTCACATGCCGCCCGCCGCGCCATACGGTCCATCCGGGCTCTGGGACCGAAGGCGTCGATCCTGGCCTCCAGGAACCGGCCCTCGGAGTCGAAGAGGTACAGAGCGACAAACTCCTGACCGTCGTCGTCGCCTCGGATGGCTGGTTCGAAGGGAGTGGTGAGGAAGAACTGCCTGCCGTCAGCGGTGCGCCCCACATGCTCGGCATGATAGTCGTCATGATCGATGGCGAGACAGCGCGGCGGTCCGGCCCTCATCCCGCTCGTCCTCTCCTCGCGCCGACGGCGGGAGCCGTCGCGATCGCTACGCCAGCATCATGCCGTCCGGGTACGACAGGATCGTGTCCCAGCGATCTCACCACCGTGCACCGACGTGTCACTCGTCGTCGTGTCATCCTTCGGGATCGTGCAGTGAGGTCGGGGAGAGCAGCGGCTGAAGTAGAGCGGGGTTGATGATCGCCGGCAACCGCCGGGCTACCCCAGCGAGGAGGTCGGCGACCTGGACCCGGGGATCGTCGCGGGAGTCGACCATCACCAGCCCGGCCAGGGGCGATACGCCGGCCGGCAACGCCCCAGCCTTCTCGGCGTCTGCCGCCGACGGTCCGCCGCCGTTGGCCAGCACCTGCTGGAGGCGGGTCAACCGGTCGGCCGTGAGGGCGCTCTGCTCATCGTGGATCACCAGCACCTGCCGCCGTCCGGCGCTCCAGGACAAGACCGTTTCCGCCAGCGCCGGCAGCATCGGTTCCAGCGGCGGCGGGATCGACCGGTCGTCGTTGTCGAGCCTGGTCGCCACCGCCCACACGTGGCTCGGACTGAGCCCGTTGAGGACAGCATCGGCCGGTGTGCCGAGCCCGTGTCGTACCAGCGCATCCCGGGCCTGGAAGAACCGCTCCACGGTCCGGCGATCCGGACGCCGCCGTTTGATCCGGACCAGGTCGACGAAGGCTGCCAGGAAGACACCCCAGTCGCTTCCGGCTGAGCGCCTGGCCCGGTACAGGGCGAGAGCGGTCGGACGGTCGCCCTGAGTCAGGCGGGTACCGGCCGCGTACGACGGCTCGGTCAGCAGCAGGTCGACGATCCGGGTTACGAGGAAGAACTCCTTGTCGACCAGATGGACGTGCGCGCGGCCCTTCAGCGCCGCCAGGAACCACTCCAGCGCTTCACCCGCGCCCGGGCCGCGAAGGAACTGCCCGGACTTGAACTCGTGCGGCGAGAACCGGAACCCGGACCGCAGCGCTGTGATCAGCCCGATGGCCTCGTCCGCGCCCAGGTCGACACTCGCGTGCGTGATCACCGGGGTGGTCGAACGGAGCAGATTGGTGCCCGAGAATCCGGACTCGTCACAGGCGATCTCCACCACGGCGCCAACCACCGCGTCCACCGGCGGTAGCCCGCCCTGAAACGGCGATCTCACCACCGATCCCCCCACCATGCCGACCATGGTCACCCGTACGCCCTCGTCGAACAATCCAATTGCGGCCGGGAGGCCCGCGACGGAGAACATGCTCCTGCTGGTGCTGAGGCACTGGACGACGGACCACAGATCACCGCCGAACACGGCCGCGGGTCGTTACGAGCAGCGACGCGGGACACAGCACCAGGGTCGGGCCTGCGGTGGCGGGGTCGGCCCGCCGTGGCCGCGCGAGTCGGCCCATCCGCTTGTGCCGCCGAGCGGGTGCGCCCTGCCGGGCGTTCGGCACTGCCCGAGGCGCTGTCCGGGTGCCTCCTCCGTGGTGACGTCTCGGCTGGCGTCGAGGCGGGCGTTGTTGGCAACGTCGGTCATCGTGGAGCTGCTATCCGAAGAGGGTGGGCGGTCTTGTGAACGCGTGGTCGCGGGGAGCCAGGCGGTGGCGTGGTCCGGCCGCCCGAAGCACCACGTCGAGGACCTGGTCGGGGTTGGCGGCGTAGCTTGTGCTGAACCAGGCCATGTTCGCCTCCACCACGGCCCAGTGTTCGTCGCCGCGGTCGGCGTTGCTGGCGAGGCCGACGTCGACAACGACGGCGCTGGGCAGGCTGTCAGCGCAGGCGTCGAGCAGGCTGACGGCGAAGTCGAGCACGGCGGCGCGGTGTGGGCAGGCGGCGAGGGGAGCCGGGTCGAGCCGGCCGTTGGTGGCGTAGCGGCTGGCGGCGTGCACTGCGGCGTCGAGGACGAACAACCGATACTCCACCAGGAACGTCACGATCTCGCTGACCAGCACCGGAGTGTCGGCGGGGTGGCGCTCGGCACGGGGCAGGCGGGAGCCGTCGGCGTAGACGCCGGCCGTCAGGGTCTTGTCTCGGGGCGGCTTGACGAACATTGGCGTACGGGACCAGCGTGCGTCGCCGAGAGTGGTGAGGGTGATGTCGCGGCGGGTGTACTCGTACGGCAGCTGCACCAGCCAGTCGTCGGCCGGTTCGAGCATCGCCAGGTCGAGGTCCGCGGCGACGGCAGCGGCGAAGACCGGTCCTCCGTAGAGGTGCCCGCCCCGGGCCCGCCGCAGCTGAGCCGGTGCTGACGGGTGGGGCAGTTGCTCCACTGCCAGGCCCCGTCGCCGGGCCGATTCAGCAAGCAGCTCGGCGGTCCTGTCGAGGCGCGGCGGCAGCACCAGGAAGTCACCGACCGGGACGGCGATGGTCATGACTGACGATTCTGAGGACCCGCCACGTTGCCGTCGCCTGATTATCCTCGCCGCACCCGCTGGGAGGGTTGTGGCCAGAGAACGGATCCCTCTCCGGCGCCCTTGTGGCCGGAGTTCTACGTCGTCAGTCAGAGCGTTGGGCGGCTTCTACGATGGCGGTCGCCGACCAGGTGGCGAGGATCTTCAGCCGCTCTTCGTGGATGGTTCCGGGTTCGGCGGTGTACACAGTCAGTTCGTGGACGGCGCGCGATGGTGTCGGCAGCGCGAGGGGCTGATAGGTCAACTCCAGCGCGCCGACGACAGGGTGCTGCAGACGTTTGACTCCTTCGTGCCGGATGCGGATGTCGTGTGATGCCCACATCTTCCGGAATTCGGTGCTGAGGGTGCAGAGCTCGCCGACGAGTTCCCGCAGTAGCCGGTCTTCGGGGTTTCGACCCGCCTCGGCGCGCAGCAGGGCGACGGTCGAGGCAGCGCCGGCCTCCCAGTCTGCGAAGAAGTCTTGTGATGCCGGGTCGAGGAAATGGTAGCGGGCGAAGTTCGCTCTGCCGTTGGCTGTGGTGGTGTCGCTGCTGAACATGGGTGCGTGCAGTGCACGGGCGAGCGCGTTGCTGGCGACCACGTCGAGACGTCCGTTGCGCAGGAATGCTGCCGACATCGTGATGGAATCGATCAGCCACTGCAGGTGGGGTTCGACCTTCACCTCGGTGCGTCGGGGATTTCGGCGGGCTTTCGGCCGGGCGGCGTAGGCCAGGTCGAACAGGTAGGTGCGTTCTTCGTCGTCGAGGTGCAGTGCTCGGGCCACGGCGTCGAGAACGTCTTCGGAGATTCCGCTGATGTGGCCCTTCTCCAGTCTTGTGTACCACTCGGTGCTGACGCCGGCGAGGACGGCGACCTCTTCCCGCCGCAGGCCGGGCACACGGCGCCGGACACCGGCGGGCAGCCCGGCCTGCTCGGGGCTGATCTTGGCGCGGCGGCTGGTCAGGAAGTCACGAATGGTGGTGCGATGGTCGGCCGGGTCGGGCATGTTCCCACGGTAAGCCCGAATGAACCTGGCAGAGGGGGGAGAGCTTGTACCCCCTATGAACGCCACCTTTCTCACGCCCCCGGTGCGGCGCTCAAATGGATGCGAAGACGTTTCCGAAGCTGCACAGGAGTTCATGCATGCAGGGAGAAGCCACTCCCCTGAACGGCGGTTCCCGGTCCGGCGCGAGCGCGGCCCGTTCCGCTGCGCTGCCCATGTTGATCTACGTCCTCGCTCTGGGGACGTTCCTGATGGGCACGACCGAGTTCATCGTGGCAGGTGTGTTGCCGGAGATCGCAGGTGACCTGCAGGTCAGTGTCGCCCACGCGGGTCTGCTGATCACGGTGTTCGCGATCGGGATGATCATCGGTGCGCCGCTGATGGCGATGCTCACGCTGCGGCTGCCGCAACGCGTGGCCCTCATCCTCGCGCTGGCGGTGTTCGCGATCGGCCATCTCGTGGTGGCACTCGGTGACAGCTTCGCGGTGCTTCTGCTGGCGCGGTTGATCACCGCGTTCGCCACGGGCGCGTTCTGGGCCCTGTCCGCCGTGGTCGCGACCCGCGTCGCCGGGCCGGCGCGCGGAGCGCGGGCCATGGGTCTGGTGAACGCCGGAGGCATGCTCGCCACGGCGCTGGGCGTCCCGCTCGGCGCGTTCGCCGGACAGCTCATCGGGTGGCGGGGCACGTTCTGGGCGCTCGCCGTCCTGGCGCTGGCCGCCACCGCGCTGATTTCCCGTCACGTCCCCCACGAGAAGGGACGGGCCCAGTCGGCGTCGGTGCGTTCCGAACTGTCCGGGCTGCGTTCCGGGCGGCTGTGGCTGGCCCTTGCCGGCTGCGCGGCGACCACCGGTGGTGTGCTTGCCGCGTACTCCTACATCGCGCCGTTGCTCACCGACCAGGCCGGTGTTCCGGCACGGCTGGTGCCGTTGGCGCTGGTCGGGTTCGGCGTCGGCGCCCTGGTGGGGTCACTGGTCGCCGGCCGTCTCGGCGACGCTCACCCGCACGTGGTCACGCTCGTGGCGCCCGTCGTCACCGCGATCCTGCTTGGGATGATCTGCCTGGCATCGGGAATGCCGTGGCTGACAGCGGGTGTGGTCGTGCTGCTCGGGTTCTTCGGGCTGGGCGCGAACCCGGTGCTGATCGCACTGGCCGTGCGTTTCGCCGGGCGGGCGCCCACGCTGGCGTCCTCGCTGACCGTGTCGGCGTTCAATGCCGGTACCGCCGTCGGCTCCTGGATCGCGGGCCTGGCGCTGGCCTCCACGCTCGGCGCCACCGGCCCCGCCGCCGTCGGCGCGGCCATCGTCGTCCTGGCGGTGGTCCCCGCGGTGGCGTTGGCCCTCATCGCGCGCCGCCGCGCCGCGAGTCCGCCCAGATCGGGCGACGCCACGACAACCAGCGCAGCGGTCGAGACCTACGCCGCCGTCTGACAACCCCCACAAAACATCGAAGGAAGAGGAAGACCATGCGCGCAACGCTCATGTACGGTGCCGGCGACGTCCGCGTCGAGAACGTGCCGGACTCCACGATCAAGCTGCCCACCGACGCGCTGGTGCGGATCACGGCGTCCTGTATCTGCGGCAGCGACCTGCACCCGTACCACTCGATGTCCCGTGAAACCGGCCCGGCCCGGATGGGACACGAACTGATCGGCATCGTCGAGGACACCGGCTCGGAGGTGACCACCCTCAAGCGCGGTGACCTGGTCGTCGCCCCGTTCGCCATCTCCGACAACACCTGCCAGTTCTGCCGCGAGAACCTGCAGACCTCCTGCTCCCACCCCCAGGCCAACTTCTTGGACGGCATCCCCGACGAAGGCGGGCAGGCCGAAGCGATCCGTATCCCCCTCGCCGACGGCACCCTCGTCAAGCTGCCCGTCGCCGCGGACTCCGCGCTCATCCCGTCGCTGCTCACCCTCGCCGACGTCCTCGGCACCGGCTACCACGCCGCCATCAAGGGCGGCGTGCGCAAGGGCAGCTCCGTCACCGTCGTCGGCGACGGCGCCGTCGGGCTCCTGGCCGTGCTGTCGGCCAAGCGCCTCGGCGCCGAGCAGATCATCCTCATGGGCCGCCACCAGGCCCGCACCGACCTGGGCACCGAATTCGGCGCCACCGACGTGGTTACCGAGCGCGGCGACGAGGGCATCGCCAAGGTCCGGGAACTGACCGGCGGCCACGGCACCGACGCCGTGCTCGAAGCCGTCGGCCACATGTCCGCCTACGAGCAGGCCGTCGGCGTCGTCCGCCCCGGCGGCGTGATCAGCCGCGTCGGCGTCCCCCAGTACGAGAACGCGCCCATCGGCTTCGGCAGCCTCTTCCGCCACAACCTCATCCTCGCCGGCGGCCCCGCTCCCGTGCGCGCGTACATCGAGGAGCTGATGCCCGACATCCTCGACGGCACCATCGAGCCCGGCAAGGTGTTCGACGCCACCACCGACCTCGACGGCGTGCCCGCCGGCTACCAGGACATGGACGACCGCAAGAGCCTCAAGGTCCTCATCAAGCCCTGACCCCGTGCACGGCCCCGCCCTCGCTGCCGACGTAACGGCACGAGGTCGGGGCCTTCACGCACAGGCACCACGGAGACCGACCGCGCCAGCATCGTCGGCGCGGGATGCGGCGACCGCGTCCGTGCCATCGAGTACGGCTGGCTGGACGCGATGCGAACGGCCCGCTGTTCGCCTACCGGCTGCCGGCCGATCGGTTCCGGCCCTTCGGTGTCCCTGAACCCCGTGCCCACGTCGCGGTCGAGCCGATCGAGCCACTCGGCCCGCCCGAGCCCGTAGGCGACCTCCTCGACTGCCATGCCGAGGCCGGCATCCAGCTACGCGTCCTGAACGTCTAGGTGCGTACCGGGAAGACGCCTGCCGGATCGGCGGGGACGTGCCGATGAACCCGGCGGCGACGATCGGCGCTGCGAGACGCGGTGAGCGGCTCGGGTGTACCACCGCACCGCCACGGTCCCCGCCTTGCCGGCCAGGCGAGGGACGAGCATGGCGTACGCGACGCCGAACGCCAGGCTGGCCAGCAGCGCCAGGAGCAGCGAGATGTCATCGACGGGCCGGAAGATCTGCCAGTGGGTGAGGTAGATGTAGATCGAACTCGCGGCCAGGGCCGCGGCGGCCCGGTTGAGCAGGGGCAGGCTGGGGAGGTCGGCCACCCAGATCATGAGGAGCAGGCCGCCGATGATGACGGCCTCGCGCCCGGGGTCCCCGAAGAACGTCGGCACGGTCGCGACGATCGCGAGCGTCACGCACAGTTTCTGGCCGGCGGTGGAGGCCTTGGCCGCCGCCCAACCGAGGGCGAACAGCCAGAACACGACGACCGGGGTGGGCAGTTCCACGTCGGGCACGAGTTGGTAACGCGAGATGAGCCCGAGAGCGGCCAGCGTCAGCGGCAGAGCGAACGGGCGGCGGCGTTCCAGCCGGTCGACGAACGGCAGGCTGAGCGCGGCGAGAAGGATGAGCAGGTAGTAGACCAGCGCCTCGATGAACCAGAAGTGCCACCAGTAGTTCGTGCCGTCCGCGGGAGCGGTGAGGTACCCGGCGAGGAAGACGCTGCCGAGGGTGTAGTCGTCGGTGAGCAGGTACATCGCGCCGATCCAGGTCGTGGCGGCCAGCACGATGCGGGAGGTGCTGCGGGCGAGCTTGGCGATGCGTTGGCGTCGTGGCGCCGCGGTGAGCTGGAATCGGGCGAAGTTGTAGCCGGCCACCCCGAGGAGGAGGTGCGCGCCGCCGGGCAGGTCGTACACCTGGATGTGGCTGCCGACGATGAGGACGATGGCGATGGCGCGCAGCGCCACGGTGGTGTCGAGGCGACTGCGCGAACTGCGCCGGCTATCAGGCACGGCCGGAGTCGGCCCCTCCTTCTGAGCCGGCGTCGGCGGAGGGGCGGGCGCGGGCCGCAGGTCACGGATCGGTGTGGTGTGCCAGTTCGGTGGCAGGTGGCCGAGGGCCTGCTCGAGGCGGATCGACATCTCGACGTACGACAGGGAGTCGCCGCCCAGGTCCACGAAGCTGTGTTCGGCGGTGGCCTCCTTCCGACCGAGGACCTCCGCGAACAGCGCGGTCAGGTCCGGAGAAGCGGCTGCCGGAGTGGGCTGCGGCGGGGTCGCGGCGAGGGCTCGGATGGCCGGGTAGTCGGGTTTGCCCGATGCGAGCCGGGGCAGGCGGTCGAACAGGTGGACGTCCACGACGTGGCGCGGCAGCCCGTGGTGGCGGCTGACGAGGGTGTGCAGGTGGTCGCGGTCGGCGTCGCCCTCGACGGCGATCAGCAGCCGTTCGTCGTCGCCGGTGACGAAGGCGGCGTACCCGTTCGTCCGCAGCATGGTTTCGATCTGCCGTAGGTCGAGCCGGAGACCGAAGATCTTGAGGAAGTCCGTGCGGCGGCCGACGATCTCGTAGAGGCCCTCGGGTGTGCGGCGAGCGATGTCGCCGGTGCGCAGCTCGGTGATGGTGCGGCCACGACCGAGGTCGGCGGGGCGCTCGGCGTAGCCGAGCATGACGTTGCGGCCGCGGTACACCAGTTCCCCGGTGTCCGGGGCACCCTCGTCGTCGGGCAGGGGATGCAGGTGGAGGCTTCCACCGGGCACGGCGACACCGATGGTGTGCGGGTGCCGCTCCGCCAGGTCCGGGGGCAGGTAGGCGATGCGGGCAGTGGCCTCGGTCTGGCCGTACATGACGACCAGGTCGAAGCCCTTGCTGCGGCCGAGTTCCGCGTAGCGGCGTACGCGCTCGGGCGCGAGTCGTCCGCCGGCCTGGGTCACGTAGCGCAGCGTGGGCAGGGTCATGTCGGCGAAGCCGACCCGGTCGAGCAGGTCGAAGGTGTACGGGACGCCGGCGAAGCTGGTGGCACCCGTGTCGCGCACCCGCTGCCAGAAGGCGGCATCGGCCACCGACAGGTCGTTGAGGATCAGGCAGGCACCGCGCAGCAGGTGACTGTTGATCACGGAGAGTCCGTAGCAGTAGTGCATCGGCAGGGTCGTGACCGGCCGATCCGCCGACGTGATCCCCAGGTAGTCCGCGATCGACTCCGCGTTCGCCTGCAGGTTGTCGTGGGACAGGCGGACCAGGCGCGGCGACCCGGTCGAACCGGAGGTACTGAGCAGCAGCGCCAGATCGGGGTGCAGGTCGTGGGCGCTGCGCCGGCGGCGCCGGCTCGGGTGTGCGTGGTCGTCCGTGAACGTGACGTCGGGGTCGTAGGTCGCCGTCAGCCGTGCGAGCGCGGCGGGATTGTCCGCCGGCGCCAACAGCAGCGGGTGACCGGCGGCGAGCGCGGCGAGGTAGGTGACGATCGTGTCGACCTGGTTGGCTCCCGCCAGCAGGACGAGACGACGTCCGGGGCCAAGCATCGCGGCTCGGTCACGGACCCGGTCGGCGAGGTCACGGTACGACACGGCTCCCGCGGGCGTGAGCAGGGCAGGCCGGTCACCGTGCCGCGCCAGGCCGCGTGCGAAGGGCACGCCCGGGGCAGTGAGTGGATGGTCGACGAGGAGGGACACGGCGCACCTTAGGATGAACTAAGTTAGGGTGGCCTACCCTAACCTATCCGCAGATTGCCCCACCCCACCCTCGGCGCCGACCCCACCGAGAGCCGGGGTGCCGCCCAGACGAAATCAGGGTGCCCTAAATTAGGTTAGGCACACCTGCCCTACTGCTAGGAGCCTTCATGCTCAGCCTGCGCGCCGCGGCAGCACTCGTCGCCGCGGCCACCCTCGCCACCGGGCTCACCGCGTGCAGCGGCGAGCCGGACAAGGACATCACGGTCTACAGCGGCCGCACCCAGTCGCTGGTGCAGCCGCTGATCGACGAGTTCACCAAGAAGACGGGCATCACCGTCGATGTGCGCTACGGCACGACCGCGCAGATGGCCGCGCAGTTGCAGGAGGAGGGTGCCAAGTCCCCGGCAGACGTGTTCCTCTCGCAGGACGCCGGGGCCCTGGGGGCCGTGAGCAAGGCGGGACTGCTGACCGCGCTGCCCGACGAGGTGTTGCAGAAGGTTCCCGCGGCGTACCGGTCGCGCAGCGGACACTGGGTGGGGGTCACCGGCCGGTTGCGGGTCCTGGCGTACAACGCCGACCAGGTCAAGCCGGCCGACCTGCCGGCCACCGTGCTGGAGATGACCGACCCGAAGTGGAAGGGCAAGCTCGGCGTCGCCCCGACCAACGCCTCGTTCCAGTCGTTCGTCACCGCTCTGCGGGTGCAGCACGGCGACGACAAGGCCCGCGAGTTCCTGGCCGGCGTCGCTGCCAACTCCCCCCAGATCCGCGACAACAACATCGTGATCGTCGGCGAGATTCAGGACGGCAAGCTCGCCGCGGGCCTGGTCAACCACTACTACCTCTTCGAGAAGGCCAAGGAACTCGGGGTCAGCCCGGAGCAGCTCAAGGTGAAGCTTCACTACTTCCGTGACGGCGACACCGGGGGCCTGCTCAACGTCTCCGGCGTCGGCGTGCTGTCCGGCTCCGCCGGAAACAGCAAGGTCCGCTCGTTCGTCGACCACCTGCTCGGCACCGAGGGCCAGACCTACTTCGCGGCGAAGACGTTCGAGTACCCGCTGGTCGCCGGTGTGCCGACCGCCCCGGGCCTGCCCGCGCTGGCCGACCTGCACGCCCCGAAGATCGACCTGAACGATCTGGACACCCTGACCGCGTCGGTCGAGATGATCCAGGCCTCGGGGCTGACGTCCTGACCACCACCGCTCAGGCTGGGCGGGCGCAGCCGGTCGCGCCCGCCCAGCCCTCCCCTCGCAACCGGTGGCGGCGCCGCTGGCATCGACTGGCGCCCCGCCCGGCACTGCTCGCGACCGCGACAGCCGCCGTCGCGGTCGCGCTCATCCCGCTGGTCTACCTCGGCGTACGCACCGCCGAGGCGGGCTGGGACCGGGTACGCGCCGAACTGTTCACCACCGAGATGCTGCGCCTGGCCGCGACCAGCCTGGCCCTGACCGCCGTCACCACCGGCGCCTGCCTGATCCTCGGCGCCGGCGCCGCGCTGCTGGTCACCCGCACGAACCTGCCTGCCCGACGGTTCTTCGGGGTGCTCGCGGCCCTACCGCTGGCGATCCCCACCTATGTCGGCAGCTACGGCTGGATCTCGATGCTGGACGGCTTCTACGGTTTCTGGCCGGCCGTCGTCGTGCTCACGTCCTGCTGCTACCCGTACGTCTACCTGCCGACCGCCGCCGCCCTGATCGGCACCGACCCCGCGGTCGAGGAGGCTTCGCAGGCGCTGGGCCGCAACCAGTGGCAGACCTTCACCGGAGTCACGCTGCGCCAGATCCGCCCCGCGCTCGTCGCCGGTGGCCTCCTGGTCGCGCTGTACGTGCTGTCGGACTTCGGCGCGGTCGCGATGCTCCGCGTCACGACCTTCACCAGCGCCGTCTTCACCTCGTTCAACCTCGGCTTCGACCGCACGGGCGCGCTCGTGCTATCGACCGCCCTGGTGGCCGTCACGCTGCTCATCCTCGGCGCCGAACTCGCGACCCGGCGGCGCGACGCACGCTACGCCAAGATCGGCAGCGGGGTACGCCGCCCGGCCGCCGTGCTGCCACTCGGCGCATGGCGGATCCCGGCCGTCCTCGCGCTGCTCGCCGTCGCCGCCGGGAGCTTCGCGGTGCCCACCGCAGCGCTGCTGCACTGGATGGGCGAGGGCGTCTCCCGGCCCGGGTCGCTGACGGACATCGCCACGGCTGCCGGCAACTCCCTCACCGTGTCCGCGCTCGGCACCGCCCTGACAATGCTCCTCGCCCTGCCGATCGGCCTGCTGTCGGCCCGCGCTCCCGGACCGCTGGCCATCCTCATCGACCGGCTCACCTACCTCACGCACGCGCTGCCCGGGCTGGTGATCGGCCTGTCCCTGGTGTTCTTCGGCATCCAGGTGGCGTACCCGCTCTACCAGACCACCTGGCTGCTGGCGCTGGCCTACGCCGCCCTCTTCCTCCCCCTCGCCGTCGGTGCCGTCGCGACAGCCGCCGCCCAGGCCCCGCCAAGCCTCGAGGAGGCCGCACGGTCACTGGGACGCGGGCCGCTGACAGTGCTGCGGACCGTCACCGTGCCACTCACCCTGCCCGGAATCGGCGCCGGCGCGGCACTGGTGTTCCTGACCTGCATGAAGGAACTACCGGCGACGCTGCTGCTACGCCCCACCGACACCGACACCCTGGCCACCGAGCTGTGGACGCACACCTCCGTGGCCGCCTACGCCGGCGGGGCACCGTACGCGGCGCTGCTGGTGCTGCTGTCCACCGGCCCCGCCCTGATCCTGGCCCGGCGCACCCTCAACCCGAAAGACCGACCATGACCACACTCACCGTCCGAGGCGCCAGCAAGAGCTACGGGGCGGTCCACGCACTCCGCGCGGCCGACCTGACCGTGGCGGCCGGCACCCTGACCGCGGTGCTCGGCCCGTCCGGCTGCGGCAAGACCACGCTGCTGCGCTGCATCGCCGGGTTCGAGCGCCTCGACGGCGGGGAGGTCCGTGTCGGTGACACGCCGGTGGCCGGGCCAGGCCTGCACGTCGCCCCACACCGGCGACGGGTCGCTGTGGTCGCCCAGGACGGCGCGCTCTTCCCGCACATGGACGTAGCCGGCAACGTCGGCTACGGCCTCGACCGCGCCGCCCGGCGCAGCGGCCGCGTCGAGGAGGTGCTCGGCCTCGTCGGTCTCGCCGGGTACGGCAAGCGGATGCCCCACCAGCTGTCCGGCGGGCAACAGCAGCGGGTGGCCGTTGCCCGAGCCCTGGCACCACGTCCACCGCTGATCCTGCTCGACGAACCGTTCACCGCGCTCGACGCCAGCCTCCGCACGGAACTACGCGCCGACCTGCGCGCCGCGCTCCACGCCGACGACGCCACCGCCGTCCTCGTCACGCACGACCAGGCCGAAGCCCTTTCCATCGCCGACCAGGTCGTCGTCATGCACGACGGCAGGGTGCGGCAGGAGGCCAGCCCCTCCGACCTCTACCGCAGCCCGGCGGACCCGTGGGTGGCAACCTTCATCGGCGATGCCAACCTCCTCAGGGCCAGCGCCAGCGGCGGGACTGCGGAAACCGGACTCGGCACCCTCCCGCTCTCCAGCCCACACCGCGGGGACGTCACGGTCCTGATCCGGCCGGAGCAGCTGCGGCTGAACGACGCCGACGCACCGGGGGTGCCCGCGACCGTCCGCCACCATCTGTTCCAAGGCCACGACGCCCTCATCGACGTCCAACTGGATGACGGCACCCGGATCACCGCACGGATCCTCGGCCAGCCGACCCACTACTCCTCGGGCACCAACGTCCGCCTCACCGTCCAGGGAAGCGTCTACGTGCTGCCGGAGCCCGCCACGTCCTGATCGCCCGCAGGACTGCGCTCGGCCTGTCGAACAGAACGGAGGCTGGGCCACTTCGGTCTCCCCGAAGTGGTCCCCCGCCGAAGGGACTGGTCAGGGCATTGTCGGTCAGCCGGCCGGGGCTGCGGCGTCGCCGGGCGTGGGGCACGGTGCGGCCTCGTGGGCCGGCCGTTCGCGGTCGCGCCGCAGGAGACGGTCGAGCAGGTCGTCCAGGGTCTTGATCTCGTCGCCGGTGTAGTCGGCGAAGACGCACTCGAGGTTGCGCACGTGAATCTTGGCCGCCTCCTCGAGTTTCTGCCGTCCGGCCGGGGTGAGGGCGGCGAAGCTGACCCGCCGATCGGTAGGGCAGGGAACGCGTTCCACGAGACCGGCGGTGACCATCCGGTCGAGGAGCCGGGTCATCCCTCCCGTGGTGAGCGCGATCTGGCTCGCCAGGGCGCTCATCGTCAGTTTGTCCGGCGAGCGGGCGATGCGCAGCATAGCCTCGAACCAGGTATGCGGGATGCCGCACTCGCGCTCCAGCGCCTCGCCGAGCTGCCGCTCGAGCGCGCTGTATGCCTCCACGAGCCGCCCGAACGTCGTCACCAGCCCGTGGTCGACCGCGCTCTTTACCATGCCAGAAACCTTACACCACAGATGTTGACGGATCAAATAGCCGGTCGTACAGTCGTTGAGTGGACAACATCTGACCGGTCAGAGAAGGAGTGGGACATGCGTATCGCGATCCTGGGTGCCGGCAATGTCGGTGGGGCGGTGGCGACCGCCGCCGTGCGCGCCGGTCACGACGTCGTCATCGCGGCGACCAGCGCCGAGCACGCCCAGAAGGCGGCCGGCAGCGCCGGTGCGAGCGCCGCCGCGTCGAACGCCGAGGCGGTGCGGGGAGCAGATCTCGTGCTGCTCGCCGTCCCGCACGCCGCCGTCACCGGCATCGCCACCGAGCTGGGCGAGGCACTGACCGGCAAGGTCCTCGTCGACGTGACGAACCCGCTCAACGACACCTACAGCGACCTGGTCACCGGCGGCGTCTCGGCTGCGGAGCAGCTTCAGGCCCAGGTGACCGGGGCATCCGTGGTCAAGGCCTTCAACACCATCCTCGCGAGCCGCCACAGCAACCCGGTGGAGAGCGGCGCGCCCCTGGACGCCTTCATCGCCGGCGACGACGGTGCCGCCAAGGACACGGTCGCCGAGCTGGCCTCCTCTCTGGGCTACCGGGTGATCGACGCGGGCGGGCTGCGGATGGCCCGGTCGCTGGAGGAGATGGCACTGCTGAACATCTCGCTCAACGCCCGTAACGGGTGGAGCTGGCAGAGCGGCTGGAAGCTGGTCGGGCCGGTGGGCGGCGCAGCATGAGCGTCAGCCCCAACGCGGCGCCCGTCGAGCACCCCGACCTGTTGGCGAAGGTGCGACGCTGGAGCGGCGTCGGCACGGCGGGCCGGCTGCTGCCAGGCCCGGTTGACGCCACGGCGCCCGCGCGGACGAAGGTGCGGCGATGAGCGCGATGCAGACGTTCGCGCCGCCGGTCGTGGCCACCGCGGGCAGCACCGACGCGGATGCCCCGCTGGTGGTGCTGCTGCATGGCCGTGGCTCGCACGAGCGGGAGATCCTTCGCCTGGCCGACCACCTGCCCGTGGGCCCCACGTACGCGGCGGTGCGGGCGCCGATCGCCGAGGGCGGCGGGTACGCGTGGTTCGCCAACCGCGGCATCGGGCGGCCGGTCGCCGAGTCGTTGCGCGCGACGATGGACTGGTTCCGCGACTGGCTCGACGGTGTCGCTCCCGCGGGCCGGCCGGTGGTGCTGATCGGGTTCAGTGGCGGGGCCGCGTTCGCCGGTGGGCTGCTGCTCGACGATCCGGGCCGCTACGCCGGAGCCGCGATCCTGTACGGGACGCTGCCGTTCGACGCCGGCGTCCCGACCACGCCCGCCCGGCTGGCCGGTGTGCCCGTCGTCGTGGCCCAGGGCGAGCAGGACAGCGTCATCCCACGGGAACTGCTCGACCGTACCTGGAACTACCTGCTCTCCGAGGCCGGTGCCGCGACCCTCGCCCGCCGCGATCCGGTCGGACACGGCATCGCCGCGCCGGCGCTGGCGACCGTAGCCGGTTGGCTGCGGGAACGCTTGGCATTCCTCGCCGACCGGGTCCGCCCGACGCCGTCTCCGAGGACGTCGACAAGGCCGCCCGGCGGCCAACTCCCGCCGCCTGTGGGGCCCGCCCGACGGTGAGCAGTCAGATTCCGCAGCAGCGGCGCAGCGACAACGCGCCGGTCGAGCTGCGGAAACAGCTGTTCGCGCGTATCGCCGCGCTGCCACCCGCGCTCGCCGCGGGCCTGGCCGCCAAGGGCTGGGGCGTCGCTTCGCCCTCCCTGCCCGGCCAGCCGCCGGTGATACTGAGCCGGATCCGAACCCGGATGTTTGTTGCCCTCGGCGACGAGGGGCTGGACCTGCCGCCTTTCGCCGAGCCTCGGCGCCCGCCCAGGGTTCGGGCGGGCGCCGAGGCGCAGGCGGTCCGGGTCAGATTTCGCCATCACCTGGCCTGCCACCCACCGGCCCGGGAGCGCGATCGCCCCCGGATTCCGGCAGGTCAGCCAACCGGTGGGCCGATCCAGGAGGACCGGATCAGCTCCCGCTCGGTGGCGGCGAGGTGGGCGGTCGCGGCGAGCCAGGCCCAGGCGTACCGGTCCGGGTCGGGATCGGTGAGCCGGCCGAACGCGTCCCGGCCGCGCCGGTCGGACTCGTCGGCGAGCGCGGCGGCCACCGCGGCGGCGGTGGTGAAGCCGGCGCGGCGCAGCGGACCCGCCAGCCCGGCGCCCTCGCCGCGGGCCGCCTCGCCGACGGCGCGGCGACCGCCGGACACGGCCAGCTCCACCAACCGGCGGACCCGCCACAGCGGGGACTCCGCAACCGCGTCGGCACCGACGGCGAAAACCGGTTCGGTCATCGCGGCCGGGTCGCGCGGCGGCAGGTGGCCGCCCTGGATCTGGTCGTAGCCGAGGTCCGCCCGGCCGTGCCAGTCCGCCGGCAGCCGCAGCGTCGTGGCGGCACCGGGCACCGGGCCGACCGCGAGCGGGTGCAGCGTGCTGGCCCGGTCCGGGTCCAGCCGGCCGACCACCCGGATCCGCAGGCCCGGCCTGGAGGCGAGCCGCCGCAGATTCGCCACGTGGGCCAGCACCGGGTGGGAGTTGACCGGCACCAGCCGGATCACCGGCCCGTCCGGCACCGGCGCGCGGTCCGGTCCGGCGTCGGTGGCGGGGGCCAGCTCCCGGGCCAGCACCTGGTCACCGGCGGCACCGACCACCATCAGGTCACAGCCGACCAGCGCGGTCCCGGCCCGGGCCGGGTCCTCCGGATCGTCGGCGGCGAGTTGAGCGGTCACCACCTCGGCGAGCGGGCGGGCGAACAGTTCCGCCAGGGGCCCGGTGGACCAGTCGGTCCCGGTGATCGGGGTGGCTCGGACCCCCTTGCCGGCACCGAGCCGGCCGTCCGGGGAGACGGTGGTGCCGGTGATCCGCAGGCCGCCGCGAGCCAGCACCGCGTGGTTGACCGCGACCGCGCCCATCTCGGTGACCGCCCGGGCGCAGTCCTGCGCCCGGTCCGGGCCGCCTGGCTTCACGTCGCCGAAGGAGAGCTGGCGCCCGTCGGCGGCGACCAGGTGGGTGACCACCCCGGCGTACCCGGTCGCGCTGATCACCGGTTCCCGGCAGACGCCGTACACCTCCAGCGTGCCGTCCGGCTGGTAGGCCCGCCGGAGGATGCCGACCAGTGCCGGGTCGGGATCGCCGGCGGCCAGCCGACCGGCCACGTACAGCAGGTCGTGCAGCACCTCGACCAGCTCCGCCAGCCGGTGGCCGGTCTGTCGTCCCCGGTGCGCGCGCAGGCCACGTACCGCGCGCAGCGCGGCGCTCTCGGCCCGCGGCAGGCCGGCCAGCCGGGCGCTGTGGGCGGCCCGCAGCAGTTCGGCCTGCGGGACCGCGCCGGCGGCCGGGACACCGGCCGCGAGCACCGCGGCGGCTGCCCGCCACAGCGCGCCGGCGGCGGCCCGTTGCGCCTTCGTCGGTGCCGCGCTCCGCCCGGCACGACCGGCGGCCGCGCCATCCGCTTTCCCGGTGCGCCCGGCTCTCCCGGCACGCCCGGTGGCCGCGCCGACGTCGTCCGACGTGGACGACGCGGCGGTGGCGGACACCGGATCGGGGTGGGTGGCCGGGTCCGCGACCGGGCAGGCGACCAGGACCGCGGTCCGGTGCAGGCAGCGGGGCGACAGCAGGCAGCTGCACCTTGCCTGGTGCGGGTCGGTGACCGCGCCGGTCGGTCCGGGCGTCAGGGTGACCAGGGCCTCGGCGCCGCAGTCGACCGACACGCCGCCGTCGACCCGGCCGACCGGTACACCGGCCAGCCGTTCGACAGTGGCGTCCAGCCGCTTGTGCAGCCGGGGCGGCAGGGCCGCCACCGCCGCGGCGGCGACCCCCGGCAGCACCGGCGGCAGCCGGTCGGTGTCCACGGCGGTGGATGTGCGGTCCGTCAACGTGATCCTCCGCGTACACGGTCGCCCACCCAGCGGGCGAGTTCGAGCGGGCTGAGAGCGGCGACCGGCATCCCCGCCGCGACGAGCTGCTCGGCGACCGGTACCGAGTAGCAGGGCACTCCCCTGTCGTTCAGCGCGGCACAGCCGAGCAGATGCACGCCGGAACTGGCCAGCGTCCGGACCTCACCGAGCAGCCCGGCCAGCGGGTAGCCCTCCTCGAAGTCGCTGACCACCGCGACGATGGTGCGGCTCGGCACGGTCACCAGCGAGCGGGCGTGGGCCAGCCCGGCGGCGATGTGCGTACCGCCGCCGACGCGCACCTCCAGCAGCAGCGACAGCGGGTCGTCGACCCGGTCGGTCAGGTCGACCACCTCGGTGGAGAAGGCGAGGAAGTGGGTGGACAGGGTGGGCACCCCGGCCAGCACGGCGGCGGTCAACGCCGACCACACCACCGACGCCTCCATCGAGCCGGACACGTCGACCACCAGCACCAGCCGCCAGTCGGCCTCCTTGCGGGTCCGGGTGTTGAAGACCGGGCGTTCCGGCACCACCACCGTCCGGCCGTCGCCGAGCCGCTGGGTGTGCGCCAGGTTCGCCCGCAGCGTACGGGCGAGGTTGATCCGGCCGCCGGGACGGCGGGACGGACGCGGGTTGGTCAGCCCGGTCAGCGCCGGACGCACCTGAGTGGCCAACTGCTTCGTCAGCTCCTCCACCAGCCGCCGGACCAGTGGCCGTAGCTTGGCCAACTGCCCCTCGGGCAGGCCACCGGCCAGCGACAGCACCGAGGTCAGCAGCTCCATCGAGGGGCGTACCGCGGCCGGGTCGAGTTCGGTGAGCACGTCGGTACGGCCGCTCTCGGCCGCCCGGGCGATGACCTCCTCGCGTACCGCGGTGCCGAACAGCGCCTCGAGTTCGTCGGCCCACTCGCGGGCGGTCGGGAAGGAGGCCTCCTGGCCGCCGCCGGCCGCCTGGCCGAGGTCGGTGGCGCCCTCGCCCTGACCCGCCCCGTACAGCTCGTCCAGGGCGCGGGCGTAGCGGCGGGCGTCCGTCGGCAACCGGTCGGGTTGGCGGCCGAGCAGCAGCCGCCACCGGTCCGTGGCGGTGAGCCAGGCGGCCGGCGTGCCCGCCCCGGGTTCGGGGTCGGCGGAGCCGGTCACCGTGCCCGGCCCGGCTTCGACGTCGGCGGCGCCGGTCGGCGTGCCCGGGATCGGGATGTCGCGGGCGACCAGGGCGGCCCGGCCGGCCGCGTCGGCGGCGGCCCAGCGGGCCAGCAGCTCGGGCGCGGCGGACAGGGCCAGATCGAGCCGGTCGCCCAGCCGTTCGGCGACGGTGTGCAGCAGCCGCTCCCGGGCCGCCGGGGTGAGCACGTCGAACCCGCCACGCAGCGCCGGAAGCCGGTCCAGGAACTCGGTGTCGGTGAGCCGCTCGATCCGCTCCAGCAGCGGGTCCAGCGCGGCCGGGGCGGACTGCAGCAGCGGATGCGCCGCGGTGAGCAGACCACCGAGCAGCCGGTGCAGGTGTCGACGGGTGTCCGGCCCGGTCGCCGCGTCGATCCAGCCGGCCACCCGCGTGCCCAGGGTCTCCAGGTCGGTCAGGTCGAGCAGCACCCGGGCGGCCAGGGCGGCACCCTGGATCAGCGACGAACCGGCCCGGGCCAGGTAGCCGAGAGCCTCGTCCAGGCGCAGGCCGATCCGGTCCTCGCCGGCCCGGACCGCGAGGTCCACCAGCGCGGCGGCATCGGCTGCGGCGTCGCTGCCGGCCAGGCCGGGCAGCCCGCGGACCGCCGCGTCCAGCAGCACGACGGCCAGCTCGGCCGCCCGGGCCCGACCGTCGGCGGTGGTGCCGGGCAGGTGTTCCCGGCGCAGCGCCTCCAGCAGGTCCAGCGCGGCCAGCAGCTCGGGCAGCGTGCCGGTGCCCGGCAGCACCGCGGCGGCCAGTTCGAGCCGATCCGTGACCAGTTCGGGCAGGTCGCACCGGGCGGCGTCGCGTAGCCCGGTGAGCAGCTGCGCGGCGGTGGGGCCGCCGTCGGCGGCCTCCCGGCGGAACCGCTCCCGCAGGGTGCCGGCCGCGGCCAGCGCCGCGGTCACCCCGCGTACGCCGACCAGGTCCAGCCGGGCCGCCACGGACGGCGTCCAGGCCAGTTGCCAGCGGGTGGTCAGGGCGGCACCGTCGCCGGTGCCGGACACCGCGATCGGCTCGCCGTAGCCGACGCCGCAGACCTGGAGGCGTTGCAGCAGGATCTCCCGCCGCCCGTCCAGCTCGGTGCGCAGCGGGTCCAGCCGCACCTCGCGGGACTTCGGGCTGTCCGGGTTGGGCATCCGCAGCGCGGTGAGTTCCGCCTCGACCGCGGGGCCGAGCCCGGACCGCGGCGTACCGGGGGCGACCCGGCCCCGCTCGGCACCGACCAGCACGGTCTCCAGCGCCTTCGCCAGCGCCCGGCCGCGGCCGAGCAGTTCACCCTGACCGAGCACGGTGGTCACCGCCTCCAGCACCTCGCCCCGGCCGGGGGCGGGCAGGTCCCGCAGCCGGGCCAGGTCGCCGGCCAGCCGTACCGTCTCGGCGGCCTCGCCGGTACCAGCGGTGTGCCCGGCCGAGCGGAGTTCCCGGCACAGGTCGGTGACCGCCCGGGCGGCGGCGGCCCGGATCCGTTCCGGGTCGCCGCCAGCGGTGAAGACGGACTGCTGCCAGCGCGGGTCGCGGATCCCGGCCGGGTAGCCGGACCGGGAGTCGAGCAGGTCGAACGCGTACGGCACCAGCGAGGTGATCGCCGTGCCGCCGCCGTCGGTGGTGGCCGACCCGGGTCGGGTCGGCACGGACCGGACCGGACCGGTCGGGGCGGCGACGGGCCGGGTGGACGCGGCGGCGACACCGGCGGTCGACACCGTTTCTCCGCCGACCGGGTACGTCCGGTCCCCGCCGTCGTCCACGGCGGACGTCGGGGCGGCGCCGGCCGTGCCGGCCGTCCGGGCCGAGCCGTCGTCGGCGTCGGCATCGGCCGACGGGGCGGTGAGCAGGGCCGGGGCATGGAAGGCGCCGATGACGGCGGCGACCCGCCGGCCGGCTGCGCCGGCCTCGGCCAGCACCCGGCGCATGTGCCGCTCACGGGCCAGGTCCCGGGCCGGTACGCCGTCGCCGCTGGCGCTGTCGGTACGCATCGCCCAGCCGACACCGAGGGCGGCCCGGCGGACCGCCTCGGGCGGGCAGCCCGGGGCACGTACCTCGACCACCCGGTCCCACAGGTCGTCGCCGTCCCGGCCGGTGCCGCTGGCGCCGAGTGCGACGGCGTAGCCGGACCGGCGCAGGCCGGGCACCGGCTCACCGGCGTCCGGGTCGGGATCGGCGGTCGGCGCGGTACCGGCGGTCGGGCCGGAGTCGGTGGCCGGGTCGGTGGTGTCGGCGGTCCAGCCGGGGTCGGCCAGCGGCAGGTCGCAGCAGACCACCTCGACGCCGCGCTGCCGGGCCCAACGGATCGCGGCCAGTTCCGGGGAGAAGTCGGCGAACGGGTAGAAGCCCATCGGCCCGTCCGTGCCGTGGCTGCCGACCAGGGCCAGCGGGGCCCGGGCGGCCGGGTCGGACAGGTACGGCAGCCAGCGCTGGAAGTCGGCCGGCAGCTCGATGCAGACCACCTCGGCGCCGGCGGCGTCCAGCAGTGCCGGAACCACCGCCGCGAGGGCCGGGCTGTGATGCCGCACCCCGATCAGGTACGGCCGGACCGAACCGGCGAGCGCGTCGACCACGGCTCGCGGGTCGGCCGTCGTCGGGTCGACCGTCGACGGGCCGGCCGCCACCGGGGCGGCGGTCGGCGGCGCCGCACCGGTCGACGTGCTGGAGAGGGTCGTCACCGCAGGCTCTCCCGCAGGTCCCAGAGCCGGCGCCACATCGCCGAGCCGTCCTCGGCGCGGCGGCGGACCGGGCCGTCCCAGTAGCCGAGCAGCCGGGCGTGGTCGTTCTGGTCGTCCTTGCGGACCACGCCGAGCAGGTGCCCGGGCACCAGGTCGAGCGCGTCCCCGCCGGGCAGGTACGCGGCGGCCAGGCCGAGCGACGCCGCCACCTGCACCGCCTCGGCGGTGGACATCACCGTGCCGGGCCGTTCCACGTCCCAGCCCTCGCCCGACCGGCCGGTACGCAGGTCGCGGAAGACGGTGACCAGGGCGTCCAGCACCGCGTCGTCCACCGTGTACGCCGCGCCGGCGCGCTGCACGGCGGCGGTGGCCTGCCGGCGGACCAGGTCGGTCTCGGTGTCCGCGTCCGAGATCGGGTGGACGGTCTCGAAGTTGAACCGGCGCTTGAGGGCCGAGGACATCTCCGACACGCCCCGGTCCCGCAGGTTGGCGGTGGCGATCACGGTGAACCCGGGCACGGCGCGGATCAGGCCGTCCTCGGTGCCGGCCAGCTCCGGCACGTTCATCCGCCGGTCGGACAGGATGGACACCAGCGCGTCCTGCACCTCGGGCAGGCAGCGGGTGACCTCCTCGATCCGGACCACCCGGCCGGTGCGCATCGCGGTCAGCACCGGCGAGTCGACCAGCGCCTGCGGGGTCGGGCCCTGGGCGAGCAGCAGGGCGTAGTTCCAGCCGTACCGGAAGGCGTCCTCGGTGGTGCCGGCGGTGCCCTGCACGGTCAGCGCGCTGGTGCCGCAGACCGCGGCGGCCAGCAGCTCGGACAGCATGGACTTGGCGGTACCGGGCTCGCCGACCAGCAGCAGGCCCCGCTCACCGGCCAGGGTGACCACGCACCGCTCGACCAGGCTCCGCTCACCGACGAACTTCGGCGGGATGGTCATGCTGGCCGGCAGTTCGGTGCCGTCCGGACCGGTGCGCCGTTCGGCGGGCAGCTTCAACGCCTCGCCGTCGCTGCCCCGGATGAAGGTGACCACGGCGCGCGGGGTCAGCGCCCAGCCCGGCGGCCGGGCGCCGTCGTCGTACGCGGCCAGGAAGGCCAGCTCGTCGGCGTACCGCTGTTCGGCGGAGAGGACCTGGGCTGCGGTCTCCGGCGCCGCGGTGGGGCGGACGTGTTCCGTCACGGTCACGGGTGTTCCTCGATCTCTCTGGTTCGGATGGGTGTGCGGGACAGGGGTCGGCGGCGGGGTGGTGCCGCGACGGCCTGGTCGGTCGTCGCGGGCACCACCCCCCTCCGGGTCGGGTCAGCGGCGGGTGGGCAGGTTGTCGAACCGGGGCCGGTCGCCGTCGCGGAGACGTTGCCAGGCCCGCCGGTAGAGGTCGGCGACCGGTTCGAACGGCACGGTCACACCGAGGCCGGCCGTGCCGTCGGGCGCGAGGTCGAACAGGGCGACCTTCCAGCCCTCGATCGGTGCCTGCCCGCTGCCGCGCTCCAGCCACGGGCCGGGCAGGAACAGCGACCGGCCGGCCCGGGACCGGCTGGCCTCGATGACCAGGTCGGTGCCGGCCAGTTCGGCGCGGGCCGTCTTCAGCCGGGTCGGCTTCCAACCGGTCCACTTCGCCGTGTTGCGGTCGGTCGGGTCCGGCATGGCCAGCAGCATCAGGTACACCGCCGCCGCGTCGGCGCCCAGGCCGTGTTCCCCGGCCGCCTCGGCGACCAGGTCGGGCACCGACCGGGTCGGATCCTGCGGCCACCAGGCCCCGTCCGCCGCCCGCGCGCCGCCGCCCGGCTCCCCCGGATCGCCGAGCAGCGCGGCGAACCGCGGGTCACGGACCAGGCGCAGCGCCACCTCCATCGGGTACGGCTTGGCCGCGTCCCGCCGCAGCGCGGGCAGGTAGGGGTCCGTCCCGTCGGCGTCGAGCAGGTCCGGCCGCAACGCGGGCGACGGTTGGCTGTCGTAGGTGGCCAGGACGATGGCGCCGTACCGTTCCCAGCCAGGGCCGGTCTCCGACGGGGTGCCCGCCACCTGTTGGAAGTCCGGCAGGGAGACGTACTGGTCGAGGTCGAGCAGCAGGCCGGGGTTGGCCAGCCGGTCCCGGATTGCGGCGAGCGCGGCCGGCAGCGCGGCCCGGCACGGGTCGCCGGCCGGCGTGTGGTGGGCGACCCAGGCCGCCAGGGCGATCGTGGAGCGCAGCACCTCACCGGTGAAGCCCACTGCCCGGCCGTCGACCTGCCGGGCCCGGTCGCCCTTGATCTGGAAGGCCAGGTCGGTGCTCAGCTCGACCGAACGGGCCGGGTCGAGCAGCGCCGGCAACGCCTTCGCGGGTCCCCAGCCGTGTCGGATGGCGCGCACCGCTTCGGCGAGCAACTGTTCGGGCACCACCACCCGGCGCCCCAGGGCGGCGTTCCAGACCGCCGCGGCGGCGGCCACGTCCGGACCGTCGGCCCACAGCCGGGCCGGGTCGTCCGGCAGCAGCGCCGAGACCACGGCTCGCCGGACCTCCGGGCTGGCCTCGTCCAGCACCCCGAAGGCCAGCTTGACCTCGCCGACCTGCTTGACCCCGAGCGCCTTGCGCAGCTCGGTCGGCACGGTGGTCGACGAGTCCAGGTACGGCAGGCCGGCCAGCACCAGCTTCGCGGCGGTGGGGGTGACACCCGTCAGCTCGGCGAACCGCTCGGCCGCTTCCGGCCGCCAGGGCAGCGGGCCGCGCGCGGCCCACTCGGTGAGGAAACCGCCCAGCCAGCCGGCCGCCCGTTCGTCCCCGACCGGCGCCGAGAACATCACGGTGTACGGCTCGGGCACGGCGAACGCGCCGGCCGGGTCGTGGTACAGCGCGTCGAAGTGGTAGCCGGTGGTCGTGCCGCTGTAGTTGAGGACGGCGATGAAGGCCCCGTCGGGCAGCGGCAGGATGCCCGGCCGGGGGGAACGGCGCGTGCCGTCCGGATTGTTCAGGTCG
Source organism: Micromonospora sp. NPDC049139 (assembly GCF_055586845.1). Taxonomy (NCBI): domain Bacteria; kingdom Bacillati; phylum Actinomycetota; class Actinomycetes; order Micromonosporales; family Micromonosporaceae; genus Micromonospora; species Micromonospora sp. NPDC049139. The sequence goes on from NZ_JBVJHK010000001.1 coordinate 620,306, forward strand.
TCGTCCAGCAGGTGCAGCCTGAACCGGCGCCACCGGGCCGGCTCGGCCACCGTGCTCAGGTCGAGCCGGTCCAGCTCCGTGAGCAGGGCGCGCAGCGTCTCCCGGTGTTCGTCCGGGGTGACCGCGGCGACGGCCCGGTAGGCGACGGCCGCGACACCGCCGAGCAGGGACCACCAGTCCAGCGCGGCCGGCAGCGACGGTCCGTCGAGATGCAGCCGTACGGCGGGTTCGCTCCCGGTGGTGGCGGACCGCTGGGCGGCGAACGCCTGGAACTGGGTGAAGGCGCGGGCCAAGCGGGTCACCCCGTAGGTTGAGCCACGCAGACCGTCCAGCGCCATGTTGAGCTGCTCGTCGGTGGGTCCGGTCGCGGTGGCCACCGGCGCCACCGCCTTCGGCGCGGACAACGACCTGGTGAGGCGCTCGGTCACCCCGTCCAGGTCGGTGCGCACCCGGGCGGCCAGCCGCAGCACCCCGGCCACCCCGGCCAGCACCGCGTCGTGGCTGACCGCCGGCAACGTCGAGCGGACCAGCTCGACCAGCGCGTCCTTGTCCGCGTCGGCGGTGGACGGTCCGGTGCTGGAGGTGCCGGCCGGTGTGCCGACCATGGACGCCGGGACGGCGACGGGAAGGCCGGTGATGGCCTGCGTGGCAGCGGTCAACCGGGGTCCGGTTGCCGCGCGGGCTGCGGCCCGCGCGGCCTTCTCGGCCAGGGCGGCGCGGCGTTCGTCGAGGGCGACCTTGAGCAGCATGGTGGCGGTGTCCCGGTCCACCCGGCGCAGGGCGGTGGAGCCGGCCGGATCCCGGGGCAGCATGTTGCCGAGGAACTTCCGTTCCGGCAGCGGGAGCGCGGCGGGGTTGTAGCCCCCGCTGCCGGCGGCCGACACCACCCCGTCCGGGTCGACCAGGACGAAACCGTCGAGGACGGCCCGCGGCCGGTCGTCGCCGGGCAGCACCAGCGCCGCGACCGGCTCCTGTCCCGAGGCCACGGTGACCGTACGACCGGCCAGGTCCTCGCCGCGTACCGAGCCGTCGGGCAGGGTGACCACCCGCCAGCCGAGCAGACCGTCCACCGGAACGGCGGCCGGGGTGGCCCGGTCGGACAGGGCTGGCCGCAGCCAGCTCGCCGACTCCTGGAGGTGGCTTCCGTGGACCGGAAGGTCGGCCAGGAACCGCGGCAGGCTGCGCCGGCCGTGGGAGTTGCTGACCGCGTCGTACTCGCGCCAGCCGTAGGTGCCGTCATCCTCGCTGCGGCGGTAGACCCAGTGGGAGGTGCCGTCGGTGATGACCGGCAGTTCCTCCGGGACAACGGTGTCACCGACGTGCAGCACGCCGCCGCCGGTGGTCCGCCCGCCGCCGGCCAGCGGCAGGGTGATCTCGTTCGTGCGGGGCTGGCTGCCGTGACGACGGCCCTGGATGGGCTGCGGCTCGCCGGGCGACGAGTGCCAGTAGCCGCGCAGCTCGTAGCCGAGCGCCTCGGAACGCCAGTAGACCAGCAACTGGCCGTCGACGTAGTGGTAGCCGGGCTGACCCCACATGTCGCCGGCCGGGATGCGCAGGTCGTGGCGGAGCACGATGCCCTCGGCGCCGAGCACCCGCACCGTCGTAGGCCCGCCCAGGATCACGTACGGCCAGGCTTCCTGCCGAATCACCTCGACCTTGCGGTCCCCACTGGTCACCTCCTGCCAGGCCAGCTCCCAGTCCGGCCAGCCCAGCTCGTCGATGATCCCGCCGCGCAGGCTGCGGGCGACGTGTTCGGCGAGGTCAACGTCCAGGGCCTGCCTGAGGCCGCCGCCCTGACCGGGGTCACCGGGTCGGTCGAGGTCGTCGGACACCAGGCGCAGCGCCTCGACCGGGAGGCTGCCCAACCAGTCCACCGACTTTGGCAGGTACGGCAGTCCGGTCGCGAACCGGTCGCGGATCCGGGCCCGCAGCCAGTCGGTCAGCAACGGCCGGATGCCCGGCGTCCCGGCCAGCCGGCGCAGGGCGGCCTGCTGGTCGTCGAGCTGGTCGAGGCCGCGGCGCAGGGCCCGGCTGAACCGGTCGTCGCCGGCCACGGCGAGCAGATCCCGCTCTCCCCCAACCCTGACCCACTGCGCCAGGTCCAAGGCTTCGCGCTCCTTCGGCGGGGCCACCGGCACGTCGAGGGCGAGCAGCAGGTCGAGCAGGTCCAGGTCGCCGTCGGCGGCGAGGGTCTCGCCGCTGTCGGCGAGTTCGGCGCGCAGCCGGTCGGCCATCCGCTCGACGAGTGGGTACAGCTCCGGCACCCGTCGGCGGTGGTACCCGGAGCCGGCCCGGCTCACGAAGCGGCGCAGCCAGCCGACGGAGCCGTCCTGCGGGCGGGCCGTGTCCGGCACGTCCGGTTCGGACAGCCCGGCGAGCGCACCGGTGTCGGTCAGCACAGCCAGCCACGCGACCAGGTTGTCCCGGTCGGCGGGCATCAGGTCGAGCAGGCTGCCGCGGATCGCCGGGTCTCGGCCGGCCAGCGCCGTCACCGCCGGCAGGTGCGCCTTCCACCAGCCGGCCGGCGCCTCGGCTGCCACCGGCAGCCGGAGCAGCTCGGCCAGGTAGGCCGCCTCACGGTCGGCGACGGCGGCGCTGGCCTTGCCGGCGGCCTTGGTGGCGGTGCGGACCAGCCGGTTCACCGCGGTGGCCGACTGCGCGGACGGAACCACGCCGGCAGCCGCGGCCCGCAGCGCCAGCCGGCAGAACCGGTCCAGCGCCTCGTCGGCCGGCAACTGGGCGGACAGCTCTTTCGCGTAGCCGGCCAACGCGGTCGCGGACACCACCTTGGCCGACGCGAACTCCAGGTAGACCTCGTCCAGCCGGTGCAGGTCGACCGGCAGGCCGTGCTGCGCCTCCGCCTTGCGCGCCTTGTTGAACAGCTGCGTCGCGTAGGTGTCCTGCCCGGCGGCCAGGAACACCCGTGCCGCCTGCTCGAAGAACGTCGGCAGGAAGTGCGGCAGCGTACGGGCGAACCGGTCGGCGAGGGTCTGGTGCCCGTCCAGGGCGGCCTTCGGCCGCGACCGCACCTGCTTGGCCAGCTTCTGCAACTCCGGCACCACCGCCAGCGCGTGCCGGCCGTCCGCCGCGTGGTGCACCAGCACCCACTCCGGGAAGGCCAACGGGCGGCGCGGGCCCAGCCCGACGACGGCCGGCTCGGCACCCGGTGCCAGGCCGAGGAACCCGACAGCAATGTCCTCGCCCTCGCCGAGGGCGGCGTCGACCAGGCGGACCACCGGCCGGTCGTCGAGGGCCGGGTGCCGGTAGGTGCGGGCGGTGAGGGGCACCGCCCGGTCGCCGGCCCCGGCGGTGTCGATCGGCAGCACCGCGCCGGCGGTGAGCAGGCTCTCGGCCGAGTCCTCGCCCGACATGGTCGTCATCCCGGTCACGCCTTCTTCCCCGTTCCGGTCACGGCGCCGGACAGGGCCGTCGCCATCCGCATTCCTTCCGACCAGGCCACGGGCCCGACGTCGGTCAACCGCAGCGTCGGTCCGTCCACGACCGACCAGGAGAGGTTGCCCAGAGTCGCCTCGGAGTCCCAGTAGTCCTCGTCGAACCACATGGCAGCCTCGACCGTGCGTCCGGCCTCCCAGACCCGGCACTTGACCTGCGAGCCGGAGACCCGGAAGCCGAGCGTGGCGGCCCGGGCGGCCAGCCGGTTGGGGACCGTGGTGCCGCGGAAGTCGGTGATCGTGGTGTCACGGTCCTTCAGGTCGGCGGGCTTGCCCCAGGTGCCCCGGTGCAGTTGCTCGACCCGCTGGGCGACGTCCAGTTCGTCGGCGAACTCCCGCAGGTCTGCCAGGTCGGGCAGGCGCACCGGGTGGGGCAGCGTGGCGCTGACCGGCGAGAGCCGGACGGTCTCCCCGTCGAGGTTGACCACGCGCAGGTCACCGGTGTCGGTGACGTCCCGCAGGAAGCCCGGCTCGGCCGGGTCGTCCCCGAGCACCACGAGGTCGCGCAGCGCCTCCCGCCAGGCCGGGTCCGGCCAGACCCGGGCCAGCAGCCCGGTCGGCACCGGCAGCGAGGAGACCACCCAGGCGTCGACCCGGGTCAGGCATTCCGCGGTGTGCCGGTCCAGCCACTGGGCGAGCTGGCGCAACCGGTCCACCTCGGGGGTGTCCCGCAGCACCTTCGGCAGAGTCTTCAGTGGACGGCCGGTGGATCGCGGGCCTATGGCCCGCGCCGTCACCTTTCCGTCCAGGAGGGAGATCTCGTACGAGTCTCCCACCGGTAGCCAGCCCATCAGGAATACCCTCCGCAGTGGCAAATTAGCCAGATTTCGTGAGGAATCGGCCACGATTGTCAACGCAGGGCACGCTAACAGTAGTGACCGACACGACATCGGTCCGGCGGCGGGGTGCTGGGGGCCAGGGCCGGGTGGGACCTCCAAGGCGAACCTGCGGGAGTCGCAGGTCCGGCCCGTCCGAGGGCACTGCGGAGGGTCAGGCGCGTCCGAATAAAAGGCGAAACGGTGACTTGGGTCACAGCAGAGCATCGGCGGCCGGGTGGCCGGGGTCCCGCCGCCGAGGGCGGCGGCGGTTGATCGAAGCAGGTCGAATTGTCAGCCGAGGCCGGCCCGATCATGGCGGTCGGGCAGGCTTCGGCCTACGGACATGCCGCTCCTCAACGCGGCGATCCAGGAAGACCGGCTAACCGACGGCGGCCTGCCCTGTCCATGCGACGCGCCCATCACGAGCAGGTCGCACACCGGTCCGTGGCCGCAACCCCGCCCGGTCGCGCCCGCGTGGTGCAGAGATCAGGCCGTCGGTCACGCCGGCCGGACCGGCTGCACGATCTCGGTACTCCACTCGGTCGGGCTCGGCCAGGCGGACGGGTCCAGCGGTTCGGTCGGGTCGATCCACGTGTAGACCTCCCATGCCGGACCGGCCGGCGTGCGCTGGTGCTCGCCGAGCCACGCCTCCAGCCGCGCGTACGCCTCGGCGAGTCGGTCGTGCGCACCGAGGTGCCACGTGCTGATGGCGGTGCCGCCGGGCAGCTCGGTGACGGCGATGCGATCCGTGCCGTCGGCATCGTCACCGACCGGAATGCCGGTCTCCAGGTCGGCCTTGTCGTCGCCGAACGTGTGGTAGCGGACGAAGGGCGCGCCCGCCGGTGCGACGCCGGAAGCGCGGAGGTGGCTGATCAGCGACGTGAGCTGCTCGCCCTGGGCCTCGGTCAACCGAGCCACCGGCACGGTGGCACGGATACTCAGGGAGCGTTTCGGGTCGCGCCGGTGCTCGACAACGTCGGCGGGCTGTTCGGTGGTCATGGGTTCTTCCTCTCCTGGGATGTTCACCGGTCAGGCGGTGGTGCCCGATGGCGTGGTCGAGGTGGCTGCGAGTGCGGCGAGATGCGCCTTGACGACCGCCCGGGCGCGGCGAGGGCTTTCGCCGTGCAGCACCGTGTGCAGGATGAGCCCGTCGACGAGCGCGTACAGCCGTCGCGCTTCCAAGGAACGGTCGACGTCCGGTCCCGCGATCCGTGTGACGAGATTGGTAAAGGCCTGGCGGAGCAGGCGGTGCATCTCGACGCTGAGGGGCCGCAGCGCCGGATCCACCAGCGACTGCGCGGAGAACGCGAGCCACACCTGACACTCAGCCAATCGGTCGGCATCCAGCGGCAACATCTCGGCGATCGAGCGTTCCACGACCCGGAGCTGGTCACCGGTCACGTCGATCGCCTCGATCCGGGTCTGGATCCGTTCCGCCACGAGCCGCATGGCGAAGACCGTCAACGCCGTCTGCGACGGGAACGAGTGGCGCAATGATCCGGCTGACAGACCGGCCTCCCGCGCGACGTTGCGGACCGATGCGTGCGCCAGGCCGGCGCGCCGGACGACCCGCCAGACCGCCTCGGCCAGCTCGGCACGGCGGGCCTCAACGTCGACGATCTTTGGCATGGCTCTTTTTAACACAGTCGTGTTAACTTGCCAACGTGACACAGTCGTACCAGAACGCGCTCGGCCAGATCGGTGTCAGTGCGGCCGTGGAGGTCGTGGTGCTCGCGGCAATCGTCTGGCTGCTCACCCGGCGTGCCGCCGTCGACGTGGCCGCCCGCGCGCCCACGGCACCGACCGCGCGCCGCGAGCTCCTCGGGCTGATGGGGTACGGGCTGATGGCCCAACTGCTCGGCGCGGCACTCGGCCACGCGCTGGGGTGGCACGCCATCAGCTTTCACCTCGCCGGCACGCTCATCGGCGGCGAGGACCATCTCGGCCCGGCCGAAGTGCTCGGCTGGGCCGCGTACAACGCCACCGTCTACGCCGCACTGCCGTACCTGTGGTTCCGTCGCCGATACGACACGACCGCGCTGTGTCTGCGAAGCGCGAACCGCCGCCGCGACCTGACCGTCATCGGTGTCGTCCTGGCGATCGAGTCGGTCACCCAACTGCTCGGCCTCAGCTCGGCCATCCTCACGCTGACGGCGGGACAGGTAGCGTCGGGCGTGCCGTTGACCTTCGTCCTCTACCTGTTGGGCACCGGCCTTCCGACACTCGTCTTCGTGCAGGCGCTGGTCGTGCCCAGACTCGCCCGGCTCACCGGACGGGTCGGCGCGGTGGCGCTCGGCGGCCTCACCTACGCCGCCCTGCACCTCGGTGACGCGTGGACCAGCTACGCGTCCGCCGAGGACACCGCCGCCTCGATCGGCCTGGTGCTGCTCGTGTACACGCTGCCCGGGATGTTCAAGGCGTTCCTCACCGTGCGGACCGGCAACGCCTGGGTGCACCTGTGGGCCTATCACGCCATCGCGCCGCACACCCTGATCGACACCCCACTCGTCGTACGCGTCTTCCGCCTGTGACGGCTGCCGTTTCCCGGCGATCTCGGCTGGGTGCGGGCCAGGGTCACGTCGACACCGGCTACCCGCCAGGCGGCACAAGCTCGCACCTGGCCTTGCCGGTGGACGGCGATCCGAAATGGGCCGCGCCGCGGGATAGTGTGGCGGCGAGCACTCGGGAGGCGCGATGACGGTGTTCTCGTGTGCGGCTTGTGGTGCCACGCTGACCGTGCCGGTGTCGCGGGTAGCGCTTCCTGTGCACGCGGGCCAGTCGTACGGCCACGGGTTGCTCGGCGTGCTGATGGAACCCGGGACGTACGCGGTGAACCCCGAGCCTCTCGGGCCGCCGTGGCGCCCCTGGGCCGACGTCGGTGCAGATGAGGCGGAAGCCCGTGGCGTGTACGCGCCGGTGTACGCCCTGTCGTCGGGGCCACGAGGAGCTGTTGTGGTCGCGCCGGGCGACGTCCGGGGCACCGTTTTCATTCCGGAACGGTCCGGCGGCTACTGCTGCGGCCTGGACGGCCGAGACGGCCCCAATCTGGCGTGTGCGCGGTGCGGACGGCCGGTGGCGACCCGCATCGACGACTGCTCATTCTGGCAGGAGGTGTGGCTGGACCCGAGGGCGATCCGCCGGGTTACCGCCGATGCCTCCCCACGTCGGCCAGCCGGCTGGGAGGACCTTCGAGAGGGACGGCCCGGTGTTCCACCGGTCGAGCCGCCGGGGCAGTGGAGCCCGCTGTGGGCCGCCGCCGTCGGGTCAGCGCTGGCCCGCCTGCTGGCCGTGTCGGCCGGTACCCGGGTAACTGTCCCCGACGGCCTGGTCGCCGACACCTTCCGCCGAGCCCTCGACGCTCTGCTCCCGCCCGGACCGCAGACCCGGGCACTGACCCTGGTCGGACCGGGCCTGCCTGCCATCGCCACCGACATCGCCCTCGTCCCGCAAAACCCGCAGACCGGCGAGCACTGGGCGCCGTCCGGGGCAGCAGACGTCGTGCCGCTGTCCTGGGACGTCTGGGCGCATCTGGCCTTCCACCGCGACCGGCGGCCCGTTCCGGGAGCCGGCACGATGCCCGACGAGGCCCGTCGCGACGACCCTCCGGCACTGACGCCGTTCGGGCCGTTCCGACCCGACTCCGACGTGTTCCTTTCCACGTTGGCGCGACTGCCCGAGGTCCGTCAGCCGTGCTTGCGCGAGATCTACGACCACGTGAGAGAGCATCGGTACGCTGATCCGTTCTGACACCGAGACTGGGCGCTCGCCCGGACCGCCGGCCTGCGGCTGGACCCGCACACCGCCGCTGGCAAGTGGAAGTGCGCGAGACACGGCGGTGGTGAGGTGGCACACCGGCCGCTTGCGACTGCGGAGGTGAGCCGGCATCTGGCCCGCCGCCGCTATTCCTCGTCGGTCTCCTCCCACGCGGCCGCGACCAGGGCCGGGAGGACGTGTGCCGCGGTGCCGCGCAGGTTGATGGCGCAGACCCGGTCGAGTGGGGTCGGCTGCGGGTTGACCTGAATCACGACAGCGCCCGAGCGTGCCGCGACCCGGGGGATCTCGGCGGCCGGGTGCACGACACCGGAGGTGCCGACCGTCAGCAGCACGTCGCAGGCAACGGCCGCTTCGACCGACGCGGTCAACGCCGCCTCGGGCAGTGGCTCACCGAACCACACCACTCCCGGGCGGACGAGCGCTGTGCAGGACGCGCACCGCGGCGGTGGAATCCGGCGACCTTCGTGCGGCCGCGCGGGCTCGCCGTCCGATGTGCCCTCGAAGGTCGCCGGATGGGCGGCCGCCGCGATGCAGCGGGGTGCGAACAGGCTGCCGTGCAGATGGATCGGCGCCCGGGTCCCGGCCCGTTCGTGCAGGTCATCGACATTCTGGGTGATGACGGTGCTGTCGAGGACCCGGGTCTGGATGGTGGCGATCGCCAGATGACCGGGGTTGGGCTCGGCTCGGGACACCCGCGCGCGCCGCCACTCGTACCAGCCCCAGACCAGGTCTGGATCGGCATGGAACGCCTCCGCGGTAGCGAGCCGCTGAGCGTCGAAGCGCGCCCACAGGCCGGTGAGACCGTCACGAAAGGTGGGCACACCGCTCTCGGCGGAGATACCGGCGCCGGTGAGGACGACGACACGGCGGGCGCTGCCGAGGAGTTGGGCAGCTCGACGGAGCAGAACACCTTCCATATGTGGAGATCCTGCCACCACGCCACGACGGCCGGCGGGCAACCGCCTCGCGGCAAATGACTGCATCGGGCGGACCACAGGTCCGATCCGGCCCTACCGCCCACCGGTCAGCGCTTGGCGCCACCGCCCGTTAGTCGACGACTTCCGCTCCGGGATGCCCGACAGGGCTCGTGAGGATGACGAGTTGCTGGGTGGCTCGGGTCATCGCGACATAGCGGTCGACCGCTCCTTCGATGCCCTCGCCGAACGCCTCCGGGTCGATGAGGACCACCAGGTCGAACTCGAGCCCCTTCGACAGCTCCGGGGTCAGCGACCGGACGCGGGACGTCGCCCGGAACGTGGGATCGCCGATGACGCAGGCGGTCCCCTCGGCGTGCGCGGCGAGCCAGGTGGCGAGGACCGAGTCCAGATCCGCAGCGGATCCGTGTACGACGGGGACGCCGCTGCTGCGGACGGAGGTCGGCACGTTGGCGTCCGGAAGCGCGGCCCGGATGATCGGCTCGGCTTCCACCATGACCTCTTCCGGCGTCCGGTAGTTGATGGTCAGGGAGGCCACGTTGATCCGGTCGAGCCCGATCCGCTCGAGCCGTTCCTGCCAGGACTCGGTGAATCCGTGCCGGGCCTGGGCGCGGTCCCCGACGATGGTGAAGCTGCGCGACGGGCAGCGCAGCAGCAGCATCTGCCACTCGGCGTCGGTCAGTTCCTGAGCCTCGTCGACGACGATGTGCGCGAACGGGCCGGCGAGCGGGTCCCGATCAGCGCCGGGCAGGCCGGTCTCGTCGACCAGGGCGTCCCGCAGGTCCTGCTGGTGCAGCATCGTCATCAGGCCTTCGCCGTCGTCGTACGCGGCGGATGCGATCAGGTCGTCGACGACCCTGGCCATGTGCTCGCGCTGGGCGGCGACGGCGGTGTCGCGCCGATGCCGACGCCGGGACGCCTCCGGGTCGCCGAGCCGCTGCCGCGCCGCGTCCAGGAGCGGCAGGTCGGACACCGTCCAGGCCCGCGCGTCGCCGCGCTGCAGCTTCCGTACGTCGTCGGGGCCGAGCCAGGGAGCGCACCTGCGCAGGTAGGCGGGGACTGAGAACAGGTCCGCGACGAGGTCGGCCGGGTCGAGCAGCGGCCAGGCACGGTGGAAGGTCGTGCGCAACTCCCTGTTCCGCAGCAGCGACCTGCGGACCACGTCATCCGGCTCGTCGCCGTCGTACCTGTCCACCAGGACGGTGAGCAACTCCGCCCAGATCTCGTCACGTGCCTCGTTGTGCGGGGTACCGGGCCCCGGCGCCTCGAACGCCTCGGCCCAGTCGTCGGCGCTCAGCCAGATGTCGGACTCGTCGGTCGTGACCGTCATTCCCTTGGCCGGCGGCTCCTCGTAGAACCTGACGGCCGCCTCGATCGCCTTCACCAGGTCCGCGGACGACTTCAGCCGGGCCACTTCCGGGTCGGTCTCGACGGTTGCCGCGGCACCCTCGGGGACGAGGTCCCGCAGGGTGCAGGTCTGCACGTCCTCCTCGCCGAGGCTGGGAAGGACGTCGGCGACGTAGGCCAGGTAGGGCTCGTGCGGACCGACGAACAGCACGCCGCCCCGGCGGTGACCGAGGCGGGGGTCGGCGTAGAGGAGGTAGGCGGTGCGGTGCAGAGCGACGACGGTCTTCCCGGTGCCCGGACCGCCGTCGACGACGAGCGCGCCGCTCGACCCCGCGCGGATGATGGCGTCCTGGTCGGCCTGGATGGTGCCGAGCACGTCGCGCATCCGGGGCGACCGGGTGCCGCCCAGGCTGGCGATGAAGGCGGACTGGTCGTCGAGCGCGGCGTGCCCGTCGAGCCCGTCCGAGGTGAACACCTCGTCCCAGTAGTCGCTGATCCGGCCACGGGTCCAGCGATACCTGCGGCGGCTTGCCAGACCCATCGGGTTGGCATGGGTCGCCCCGAAGAACGGCTCCGCCGCCGGGGAACGCCAGTCGAGCAGCAGCCGGCGACCCGCGCCGTCCGTGAGGCCGAATCGCCCGACGTACACGGGCTCGGAGTTGTCCGCGCCGACCATGCGTCCGAGGCACAGGTCCAGACCGAAGCGACGCAGGGCGCGCAGGCGAGCGGTCAGCCGGTAGATCTCCTCGTCCCGGTCCATCGCCCGCCGGCCCATCCCGCCGGGCGCCTTGCGTGCGGCATCGAGGCGGCCGGACAGGTCGGCGATCGACTGCTCGAGGCTTTCCGCGATGGCCGCGAAATGCTGCTCGTCGGCGGCGATCAGCTTGGGATCGGCCTTGGCAGAGAGGCTGTCGGGAAGATCAAACGCGCTGGTAGTCAGCGGGTTCACGTATAGCTCCGATCTGAGGCCGCTTGCTGGCCTCGGCCGGCAATTCTGCGCCACGACCCGGGTCTTGCCACAAGCCCCCGGGTGCGATATACGTTGAGAGTGGCAGGGAGTGGATGCTCTCCTCCTGGATCGCCGCTGTGGACGGACAAGCCCCTCGTGAAGCGCCGGCTCGCCACGTACGGCGGCACGGTCGCTCAACAGTCACGTTCTCGACGGCGCAGAATCCAGGTGCCGCTGGGGCGAGGCGGCGGATAGCTTACGAAAATGAGCGCAATCCCGATCACCGGACCGCACCTACAGTTCCACACCGATCCAGGTGAGTTTCTTGCCGCGGCCGGCGACTACCTGGCCGCCGACCCGGTGGTCAGCACGGTCGTGACCACCGTTGCGCACCGACTGTTGTCGCAGCGCGCCGCCGGGATCGCGCAGCCCGACCGCAACTGGTGGCTGGTGATCAGGGACGAGTCCGGCGCCGTGGTCGGTGCCGGGATGCGGACGGCGCCGTTCGCACCCTATCCGCCCTTCCTATTGCCGATGCCTGACGAGGCGGCCGTGGCCTTGGCCCACACGTTGCACGAGCGCGGGGAGCAGGTGCTCGCGGTCAACGGCGCCCTTCCTGCCGCTGAGCTGTGCGCCGCCGAGCTGGCCCGACTCGGCGGGGGCCGAGTCCGGGTCAATCTGCACACGCGGCTGCACGAGCTCGGTGAGCTGGTGTGGCCGGCGCGTGCGCCCGGTGGCTTGGAGGCGGCGACCGAGGACGACTTGGAACTGGTCACGGAGTGGTTCGGCGCGTTCACGGGCGACGCCGACGAACAGGCCGGCCGTCAGCGCGGTGCCAGTGCCAACGAAGTACCCGACCGTGCGGAGATGCTGCGCCGGCTACAAGGCAGACAGTTCTGGTTCTGGGTCGACGAGACTGGGCAGCGGGTGCACCTCACCGGCGCCAACCCACCGTCGTTCGGGGTCGCGCGCGTGGGCCCGGTGTACACGCCGCCGGCCCAGCGCGGGCGCGGTTGGGCCAGCAACGCGGTCGCTGAGGTTTCCCGGCGGATCCAGGCCGAGGGTGCGCGGGTGTGCCTGTTCACCGACCAGGCAAACCCGACCTCCAACAAGATCTACGCCACTCTCGGCTACCGGCCTGTGGTCGACATGGCCAATCTGGTCATCGTTCACTGACGTCGAACGCATCGCGGTGTGCACCAGCATCCGGTACGCCCCCTCCACGCCGCGCGACGCGGGGTCACCGTCCACCGCGTGATCGTCTAGTCTGCGCCCGTCGCCTCTCACCGCCTTCCTGGACGGTCAACATGCAATGCCAGACCTGCGGGGACGCCACGTCCCCGGCTTTCAACGAATGCCAGCGCTGCGGCACACCGCTCGGTCAGCCGGCAATCACTCCAGGAGTGCCCACGTACCCCGTCCGGCGCCTGGGCACGGCCGCCGCGACAGCGGTCGGCGCGGCCAGCCTGCTCTACCTGCCGAGCGGGCTGTTCCCCGTGCTCGGCGTACGGATGGCCCGCACGGCCGCCGAGCGGGGTGACCGCGACCTGCTGCTGGGCGCGGCCGTCGCCGAGGGGCTACTCACCCTGGTCTACGCGCTGGCGCTCCTGACCGCCGCGGTGCTGGTGATCATCTGGACGTGGCGGGTGCGGACGAACCTGGCGGCATTCCCGGGAGCCCTGCCGACGCTGAGCCCGGCCTGGGCCATCGCCGGTTGGCTGGTCCCGTTCGCCAACCTCGTCGTGCCGGCCCGTGTCGTGGCCAACGTGGCCCGGGACAGCCTCTGGCGGCGGAACACGCCGGTGCTGGTCGGGGTCTGGTGGACGACGTGGTTGGTGTTCACCGCCGGGGACCGGATCCTCGGTCTCCGCGACGAACAGCGGTACGGCCGGCTGACCGAGTGGCCCCGCAGCGAGACGGAGTTCGCCACGTACGTCCGCTACTACCAGGAGGCGCTGGGCCCTCGGGTGATCCCCACAGTCGCCTGTCTGGTCGCTGGCGCATCCTTCATCGTGCTGATCCGCCGGATCTCCGCCGCCCAGCAGGACCGGATCGCGAAAACAGCTCCGCTCTGGCCCGGGTACCCAGGCGGGGTCGTGCCGGGCGCGCCCTACCCGCTGCCCCGGAGTGCGTCGGCGAACCCGGCGGGGTCGATGTCCGACATGCCGGCCGTGCCGGGTCCGGCCTCAGCGTCGCCGCCGGCCCCGCCGGTGGCGGGTGGCACGATCGGGGCATGACGGGACTGGTTTAGGTGTACTGCCCAGGGAGGTTGGTCAACCTGGTGATAGGTGGCCGGCCGCTGGTGGCGGTGTGGGGTCGGTGGTGATTGTAGTGATGCAGCCAGGCGGGTAGAGCGGCTCGGCGGGCGTGCTCTGAGCTGTAGAAGCGTCGTATCGCCCAGCCATCGGTCATGGTGCGGTGGAAGCGTTCGACCTTGCCGTTGGTTTGGGGGCGGTAAGGGCGGGTCTTCTTCGGGCGGATGCCGAGTTGGTGGCAGGCGTCGCGCCAGGCGTGTGACTTGTAGGCCGAGCCGTTGTCGGACAGGACGCGTTCGATGGTGACGCCACGGTCGGCGAACCAGGTGACGGCGTTGCGGAGCACGTCGATGGCGGTGTTGGCGGTTTCGTCGTCGCGGATCTCGGCATAGGCGACGCGGGAATGATCGTCGATGACGGTGTGCACGAACGCCGTGCCGATGCGTGGGTCATAGCGGGTGTTGCGGGTGCCGGTGCGTCGGGCGGTGGCTTGGCGGTGGCGCCCGCCCTGGGCGCGGCCGACGTAGCGCCAGCCGCCGCCGTCGGGGATGTTGCCGTACTTCTTGACGTCGACGTGCAGCATCGCGCCGGGCCGGTCGTGTTCGTAGCGGCGGATCGGCTCGCCGGTGGCGCGGTCGATGTGTGACAGCCGGTTGATCCGGCAACGGGTCAGCACGGCGTGCACGGTCGAGGCTGGCATCCCCAGCAGGCCGGCGATCTGCACGGGACCGAGCCGTTGTTTCCACCGCAGGTGCACGATCTTGCGCACCACCGGCTGGGCAGTCCTTGCAGGGCTGTGGTGCGGACGTGACGACCGGTCAACCATGGCCGTCGGCCCCTGCTCGGCATACCGCACGGCCCACCGCTTCGCCGTCGGCCAGGACACGTCATAGCGCTCGGCTGCCCGGGCGACCGGCCAGCCCTCGTCCACGATCAGACGCGCCAAGCGAAGACGCGCACGAGGGGCCAAAGCGGCGTTAGCGTGGGACACGAAGGCCTCCTGTTGCCGGAGCGGTTCCTAGACAGCTCCACTCCACAACCGGAGGCCTTCACCTGCCTACGACATCAGACATTTAGGACGTGTCTCGAATGTGCTTATCGCCGGCGTGACACTGTCGGCGAGCGATTCAAAATCACGTGCAATCTACGCCCAGTCATGCTGGGATAATTCGTTATGGATGTCCATTTTCTCAATGACGCCGACTTGACGGACAGGATGGAGCAGAATCTGGCGGAACATGCCTGTCACCTGCATCGGAGCATGAGCGGTGCGACCGTTACGGAGACTGATGACCTCCTGGTCGCCGACAGCAGCCTGGACGACGACACTTTCAACATCGTCGCCGCGGCCCGCTTCACCACCACCACTGCTACGGCACGTATCACTGAGACCGCCCGGACACTGGCTCGCACCGGCCGCCGTTTCTCCTGGTGGGTGGGGCCCGCCTCGAGGCCACCGGACCTCACCGCCCGCCTGACGGCGGCTGGTCTGCCAGCATCCGAACGCGAGACGGCGATGTGGGCCGAGCTGGACGACACCCTGCCGCTGCCCGCTGCCCCAGGACTGGACATCCAGACGGTGGCCACGCCCGAACAGCTCGCCGACTACGCCGCGGTTCTCGCCGCGAACTGGACCCCGCCCGCTGACACCGTCCGCCGCTTCTTCACCCAGGCCGCCCCGCAGGCCCTGGCCGGGCACTGTCCGGCCCGTTACCTGGTCGGCTACGTAGACGGCCGTCCGGTCTGCTCGGCCGAAGTGTTTCATCACGCGGGCGTTGCCGGGATCTACAACATCTCCACCCTGGCCGCCCACCGCCGACGCGGCTACGGCGGTGCCATCACACTCGCCGCACTCCACACGGCCCGCGACCGAAACCACCACATCGCGGTCCTGCAGGCGTCCACCGACGGCGAGCCCGTCTACCGCCGCCTGGGATTCCGCTCCTGCGGCCAGTTCACCGAACACACCATCAACCCCTGACACCCCGAACTCCACAAGCCACCTGCCCACTTTCACAACGATCCTGGTCACGGGCTGCCGTTACGCGTCGAGGAACTCGTCGATCATCGGGGCCAACCATTCCGCGCGCTGCGGCACCGTGGTGTGGGTGGTGCCGGGCAGGACCGCCAGCCGGCCGGCCGGCAGGCCCGTCAGGTCGCCGACCACCCCGCCGCCGAGCAGCCGGAACATCTCCACCGCGTGCTCGGGCCGGACGATGTCCGAGTCGGCCAGGACCAGCAGCGTCGGCGCGGCCAGCTCCCTGATCGCCGAGGGCGGCCACCGGGGCGGGTCCGCGTCCAGTTTCTTGATCTTGCGTACGAGGGTGGGCCAGGCCGCCGGGTCGGGGGCGGTGCGCACGTACTCGTCGTGGAACTCCGAGCCGTGCAGGTGCTCCGGTTCGAGGTGCTGGATGCCGTCCAGCAGCCCCGGATGCAGGCCGGTGGCGTCGAAGCTCACCGAGGCCAGCACCAGACGGCCGACGCGGTGTGCGTGATCGGTGCCCAGCCGCAGCGCCACGGCCGCGCCCAGGCTCCACCCGAACACGTCCGCCACGGCGACGTCGAGATGGTCGAGCAGGGCGACGACGTCGATCGCGAAACCGTCGACCGACAGCGGGCCATCGCTGTCCGCCGTGCGTGCGTGGGCCCGCAACTCGACCGCGACCACGCGCCGGGTCTTCGCCAGCAGCGGCAGGATCGCGCCGAACGAGGTGCCGATGCCGGAGAGGGCGCCGTGTAGCAGCACGAGCGGCCGGCCGGGCCCGTCGCCGTGCGACTCGTAGTACATGGACAGACCGTTCACGGGTGCGTACGCCATGGCGTCAGCCTGCGCCACGCCGCTTACGACCCGCTTACCGCAGGTAGGGTGGCCGGCATGCGTTTCGGCGTCCTCGGGCCGCTCGCCGTTGCCACGGACGCTGGCGCGCCGGTCACGGTGCCAGGCGCCAAGGTGCGGGCGCTGCTGGCCGACCTGCTCGCGCACCGCAACCAGGTGGTCTCCGCCGGCCGGCTCGTCGACGACCTCTGGGGTGACGCCCCGCCCGCCAACGCGGCGGGCGCTCTCCAGGTGCGCGTGTCGCAGCTGCGCAAGGCCCTCGACGACGCCGAACCCGGTGCCCGGGACCTGGTCGAGTCCCGCGCGCCCGGGTACGTGCTGCGAACCGACGCGGTGGACGCCGACCGGTTCGTCGCGCTGGCCGCCGAGGACGACGTGGAGAGCCTCACCGAGGCGCTGGGGTTGTGGCGGGGCGAGCCGTACGCGGACGTGGCGGACGAGGAGTGGGTGCGCGCCGAGGTCACCCGGCTCGCCGAAGCCCGGCTGGTGGTGCACGAGAAGCTGGCGTCGGCGCGGTTGACCCGGGGCGAGCACGCGCTGGTCGCCGCCGACCTGGCCGAGCTGGTCACCCGGCACCCGCTGCGGGAGGGGCTGCGGGCGCTGCACATGCGGGCCCTGTACGCGTCAGGCCGGCAGTCCGAGGCCCTGGACAGCTACGCCGACCTGCGCCGCCGGCTCGCCGACGAGCTGGGCCTGGACCCCGGCCCGGACCTGACCGCGCTGCACCGGCGGATCCTGGAGCAGGACACCGCGTTGCGTCCGCCGCCGGCCGCCGCGCGGATCCGCAACAGCATGCCGGCCCGGCTGGACGAGCTGGTCGGCCGCGCCGAGGCGCTCGCCGAGCTGCGTGCCCTCGTGCCGGGACAGCGGCTGGTCACGCTGGTCGGTCCCGGTGGGGTCGGCAAGACCCGGCTGGCCACCGAGGTCGCCCGTGAGCAGGCGTTCCCCGACGGGGTGCACCTGGTCGACCTGACCGCGTTGCGCCCCGGTGAGACCGGCGTCGCCGACCTGGTGCTGGCCGCGCTCGACGTCCACGAGATCGCGGGAAGCCGCGTCACCGCCGACGACCATCTGGTGGCGGCGCTGCGGCATCGGCGGACCCTGCTGGTGCTGGACAACTGCGAGCACGTGGTCGAGCCGGCCGCCGCGCTGGTCGCCCGGCTGCTGCGGCAGGCACCGGAGGTGACGGTGCTGGCGACCAGCCGGGAACCGCTCGGCCTCGCCGGTGAGCTGCTGTGGGAGGTGCGGCCGCTGCCCGTACCCGGCGAGGAGTCGGACCTCGACGCGGTCCGCCGGTCCGCGGCGGCCCGGCTGTTCGCGGCCCGGGCCGCCGCGCAGCAGCGCGGCTTCCACCTGGACGAACGGACCGCGCCGGCCGTCGCGCAGCTCTGCCGCCGCCTGGACGGCCTGCCGCTCGCGCTGGAGCTGGCCGCGAAGCGGGTACGCGCGTTCGGTCTGGCCGGTGTCGTCGAGCGGCTGGACGACCGGTTCCGGCTGCTCGGTACGACGCAGCGGGACGTCCCCGCCCGGCAGCGCACCCTGACCGCGGTGATCGGCTGGAGCTGGGACCTGCTCACCGACCACGAGCGGGCGGTCCTGTCCCGGCTCGCCGTGCACGCGGACGGCTGCCCGGCGGAGGCCGCCGAGGCGGTCTGCGACGCCGACGTCGACGTCCTGTCCGGGCTGGTCGACCGGTCGCTGCTGGTGCTGGACGAGTCCGGCGTGGTGCCGCGCTACCGCCTGCTGGAGTCGGTCGCCGCGTACGCCCTCCAGCGCCTGGACCCCGCCGACCCGGTGCGGGCGCGGCATGCCGCGTACTGGACGCGGTGGGCCGAGCGCGCCGACCTGCTGCTGCGTGGCCCCGGCCAGCGCGAGTGGCTGGCCCGCCTGGACGCCGAGACCGGCAACCTTCGTGCGGCCCTCGCCCACGGCGGTGGCCTGCGCCTGGCCAACGCCCTGACCTGGTACTGGTTCCTCCGTGGACGGCTCACCGAGGCCCACCGGGCCCTGACGCTCGACGGCGACGCCGCGGCGCGCGCCGAGGCGGCCGTGTGGCGGGTCGGGTTCGCGCTGCTGAAGGGTGAGCCGGTCCCGCCCACCGAGGTCGACGCCGCTCTCGCCGGGCACGCCGACGGCCGCGCCACCTGGTTCGTGGCTGCCGCGCTCCTGGAGAACAGCAACCGGACGCGGAGCGCCGACCTGCTGGACCGGGCCGTCGCGGCCGGAGACGACCCCTGGGTCGAGGCGGCCGTGTGTCTGACCCGGGCCATGCTCGCCCACGCCGCCAGCGACGTCGCCGCGCTGGAGAGCGCCGGTACCCGTGCCGCCACGCTCTTCGCCGAGCTGGGTGACGACTGGGGCCGGCTGCAGGCGACCGACTGGCTGGGCGGGCTGGCCGAGTTGACCGGCGACCACGAGCGGGCCGCCGCCCTGCACCGCCAGGGCCTGCGGTGGGCCGAGGAACTGGGGCTGTGGCCGGAGGTGGGGTCCAAGCTGTCCTGGCTGGCCTGGCTCGCCGTGCAGACCCGGGACCACAGCGCGGCGCGGGAGTTGGCGGAGCGCGCGTACCGGCTGGCGGTCGAGCAGGACTCGCCGTCCGCGCAGGTCTTCGCCGAGCTCAGCCTCGGCATCGCCGCCCGCCGCGACGGCAAGCTCGACGTCGCCACCACCCACCTGGAACGCCTGGTCGCGCAGGGCGGAGAGGACGCGCTGTTCCTGCCGATGGTGCTCGCCGAGCTGGCGTACGCCGTCGCGGAGGAGGGCGACGGCGACCGCGCGCTGGCGCTGCACGCCCGGGCGTTCGACGTGTCCGTCGCCATCGACGCGCCGCGCGACGCCTGCGGTGCGTTGGAAGGGCTCGCGTCGGCGGCCCCGACCCCGCAGGTCGGGGCGCGGATCCTCGGGGCCGCGCACGCCGCCCGGGTCGCGGCGCAGGCGCCGGTCGCCCCGGCGGAGCAGGACGAGATCGACCGTACGACGGCGCGGCTGGTCGCGGCGCTCGGTGCGGACGGATTCGCCGCGGCGTACCGGGCCGGGCGCGACCTGGGCCCGGGTCAGGCCCGGGCCCTGGTCCAGCCGCTTCCTGCCTAGGCGGCGGCCGGCGTGTAGGTCGCGATGATCACGCCGCTCTTCATGACCTTCGTGTCGGTGAGGGTCAGCGTGGTCCGCGCGTCGGACAGCGGCGCCGACACCGAGGGGCCACCCACGAGGACCGGGTGGATCCAGAACCGCACCTCGTCCACCAGGCCGGCCTTGACCAGGGCGTCGGTGACCACGCCGTAGCCGTACATCAGGATGTCCTTGCCGTCCTGGGCCTTCAGGGCGGTGACCGCCTCGATCAGGTCCCCCCGCAGCACCTCGCTGTTCTTCCACTCCGGGTCGGTGAGGGTGGTCGAGGCGACGTACTTCTTGACGTTGTTGAAGTAGGCGGCGCCGGTGCTCGGGTCGCTCTCGTCCATGTTCGGCCAGGCCGCCGCGAAGCCGTCGTAGGTGCGCCGGCCCATGAGCAGGGCGTCGGCCGCCTCGGTCTGCGCACCGGCGAAGGCGGCGGCCTCGTCGTCGAAGTACGGCATGGTCCACGCCGGGTCCTCGATGACGCCGTCGAGGGTGAGGTAGGTCGAGTTGATGATCCTGCGCATGTCGGGTTCCTCCTGGTTGTTGCGTGCCCCGTTCGACAACCAGGACTCTGCCCGAGGCGCCTTACGGTTCGCTTCACGTGCCCTTACGGACCACCTCCCCGCCGCGTATCGGCGACGACCGAGCGGTCGCGCGCTCGCGACTGGTGGTCAGCTACGGTCGGGAACGGCCATCTCGCCGAGCAGGGACCAGTCGTCCTGCGGGATCGTCACGTTGACGATGCGGGGCGTCTCGGCGAGGTGTGGCGGCAGGGCCTGCTGCGCCGCCCTGAAGTGCGCGGACTGGACGTGCGCCGCGCCGGCGCTCTCGTCGCGGAACGCCTCGACCAGGACGTACTCCGTCGGGTCGTCGACGCTGCGGGACCAGTCGAACCACAGGCATCCCGGCTCACGGCGAGTGGCCTGGGTGAACTCGTCGGCGATCTCGGGCCACCGGTCGGCGTGCTCTGGCAGTACCCGGAACTTGGCGGTAATGAAGATCATTGACGTCTCCCGTCCGTAGGCGTCGTGGTGGAGAGACCGGCGTCGGCCGGGTGCCCTGCCGGAAACCTTACTGTCGGGTTCCCGGGCTGGTGCCGTACCGGCACGATGGCCGTGTGACCGAGCCTCAGAACGCCGCCGCCGATCTGGTCGTGGATACGGCCCGCGCGGGGGTCCGCCGGATCGCCGCCGAGGAACTTCCGATCTTCGACGAGGTCGCCGCCGGCTGGCGACGGCAGATGTCGAAGGGACGGGTGAGCTGGTCCGTCCCACAAGGTGGGGTTGGCTTCGGCATCGACACCACCCTGCTCACCGAACTCGTGCTCCAGGTGGTGGCCGCCGCCGTGGGCGAGGTGCTCGTCCTCGGTGCCACCACCGCCCGGGTCGGCCTGTTGCGTCGCCGCCGCCGTGAGCTGCCCGCCCCACCCGATGCCCGACCCGGGCTGGATTCCGCACAGGCACGCCGGCTGCGGGAGGCGTGCCACCGGCACGCGGTGGCGCTGGGCCTCGATCCCAACCGGGCGGAGCTGCTCGCCGACGCGGCCGTCGGCGCGATGGTCGATCCACCGGACGAATGACCTGGCCCGGTGCCGGCGCGACCCGCGACGACCGTGGTACGGGTGCGGACGGCATGACCGACGGCGGTCGTGGTGTCGGCGACGGAGGTCCCGGTGCCGGCTCACGCGTCCCTCCGGACCGGCTCGCATGGCTCTACGCACTCGTGCTCGCGTCCCTGGTCAGCGTCGGGATCAGCGCCGGTGGCCTCTACTTCGTCGCCGACCGCTCGCTGTCCCGACCCTGGGCGGCAGCCGTCGACGTCTGCACCCGGGCCCATTCGGGGAGGGCGGCGCAACAGACGACTGTCCGCGACCGCTGCATGGCCGGGCAGTTCCGCCGGCGTGGAGTGGTCATGGTCGCCGGGGCGGGGATCGCGCTGGGCGGGGCGGCGGTGCTCGTCCTGGTGCCGCCGCTGGCCGACCGGCGTCGGCTTCGCCGCCGACTCACCGTGCCCGGCGCGCAGGAACGCTTCGCCGATCTCTGCGATCGGAACCAGCTGGCCGCACGACACCGGCCGAGACTGGTCGTCGCCGCCCCGCCGGTACGGCAGGCGTACACCACCGGTGGCGTGCTCGGCAGACCGACGGTGGTGCTCCCGGCGGCCGTCGCGGTGGCCCACGCCGAGCCGGCGCGCTTCGATCCCGTGGTCGAGCACGAACTCGCGCACGTCCTCGCCCGGGACGTAGCCTGGGCGTCGGCTCTCCGTGGCCTGGTATGGCTGCCGGTGCCGGCGGTGCTCGCCGCCGGCCTGCTCGAGGTGGCCTTCTTCGGGCTGAACGCGACCTACCTGACGGCGCTCGGCCGGGCGGCGGCCATCGCGGTGCTGACCGCGCTGCTGGCGGCCGGTCTGCTGCGGCGACGCGAGCGGGAGGCCGACCGGTACGCCGCCGAGGCCGGCCACGCCGTGCACCTTGCCGCGCTGCTCCGCGCCGGGGCCGGTCGTCCGACGCGACGGCGTCGACTGCTCGCCCGGCATCCGGATCCGGTGGCTCGGGCGACGGCGCTGGGCCGGCCGGCTGACCCGCCGGGGAGCTGGACGCACGGCCTGGCGGTCGGCGCGGTCGCGATGCTGGCGATGAGCTCCGCCGACGCCCTCGCACGTGACCTCTTCCTGACCGTGCAGGCGACCGTCGGCCCGCCCGTCGCGGTCTGTGTCGGCTCCGTCCTGCTGACCGTGGGACTGCTGCCCGCGCTGGTTCGCCGGGCTGCCGCCGGCGCGGGCGGATGGTGGCGGCCGGTTCTCGGCGCGGGCACCGGCTTCGCGGTGACGGCGTTCATCGCCATCGCGCTGCCAGTTCCGGGAAGTTCGGGCGTGTCGGCCTGGACGGACCTGCCGGCCGCGATGCTCACCGCCGCCCTGGCGGGAGCACTCGCCGCCGCGGTGGCCGGGCTCTGCGTGCTGCTGGCGCGGCTGGTGGTCGCCCTCCAGCCCGGGTCGGTCGGCTGGCGTTCGGCCACGTACCTGGTCGCGGCGGCCGCCGGTGTCGCGGTGCTCTGGCCGTTGCCGGCGGTGGCCTCCGTGCTGGCCGATGGCGAGGTGGTCCGCGGCTGGCTGGTCTTCGCGCTGCCCCGCACCGGCTGGCCGCTGCTCGCGTTGCTGGTCCCGGTGCTGGTCGGCCTGCTACTCCACAGTGCCGGCGACGGGCACCGGCGTCCGGAGCGCCGGTGGGACCGGGCGGTCGTGGCTGCGGTCCTGATTGCCGTGCTGATCGGCGCCGGGTCCGCCGTCTGGTGGACCCGGCTGTCCCCGCCGGGCACTCTGGCCGAGGCGAACCGGCTGGCCCAACAGCGCTGGCTGCTCTGCGCGCTCACCGGCTGGGCGGTCCTGCTGGTACTCGCGGTCCGCCGTCGTACCGGTGTCGGCCGGGCGCTGACCGCAGGCTGGGTGGCCGGCGTGGCGGCGGCGCTGCTGCAGTACCTGCACGCCCTGGTCACCGGACGGGCAGACGGGCTGGGTACCGCCGAGGCGCACCTACTGGCGCCGCTGGTCTGGCTGGGCTACCTCGTCGCGTTCACCCTCCCGTTCCTGGTGTCCCGGCCGCCCGTCACCGCTCCGGTCCCGTCGTCCTCGGGCGACACTCGGTCACCCGTACCAGCGGTCGCGCTGCTGGCGGCCCTGCTCGCCGCGGTGGTGCTCGGACCGGGGATACCCGGTGCGTACGCCCCGCTTCCGGTGGCGGATCCGACCAGAGCCGCGGCGCCGTCGGCGGCTGCGGTCGTCCCGCCGGCGCCCGACGTCACCGCCGGGTCCGCGCGGCCCGGTCCGGGGCCGCCCGACCCGGGTCGGCTGCTCACCCGTGCGGAGGCCCGCCGGGCTGCCGGTGCGGTTCGGGCGGTGCTACCGCGGGGCTGGCGGGTCCGACCCGACCGGGGTGACAGCGGCGGCGGCTCCCGGATAGAGCCGTCGGCCTGCCGGCCACTGGCCGAGGACTCCTACCTGGACCGGCTCGGCGGAGTCGAACGGGTTCGGGAGCGGGCCCGCTACGCGACGGTGCCCGGCCCCGCCGCAACCGCATCGACCGAACTGGTGATCGAGATCAGGTCCCATGCCGTTCCGTTGCCCGCGTCGGTGCTTGCCGAGGCGGAGCTGGCGCGCCGGGCCTGCCCCGGCTTCACCGCCCGGGGCGGGGACGGCTCGGCCGTGCGGTTCGCGGTCGACACGCGGCCGCCGCCCGTGCTCGGTGAGCATTCCTGGCGGGTGGACTACCGGCTGTCCGCCGGCAGCGGGCAGACGCGGATCACCGGACGATCAGCCTTCGTGATCGTCCAGGCAGGGCACAACCTGGTGACCGTCTACGCCAGCGCCATCTCGGAACCCCTGAACGAGCGGCTACTCGGTGCGGCGGTCGAGGCCGCCGTGGCGGGGCTGACCGGCTGACGGAAGCTCTCCCGGGCGGCGACCGTCAGGCGCCTGGTCGATCCGATGACGCGGCGCCCCGCAGGGGCGGACGGCGAGCCCAGGTGGCCCACCGCCAGAGCCACTCGAGCGGGCCGTTGCGGTACCGGGTCAGCCAGAGGGTGGACCACAGCCACTGGACGACGAGGACAGGGCCGGCGATCAGGAGGACCGTCGTCACGGGCCAGTCCTCCGGCCGGCCGCCGACGACCCTGGCGGCCACCAGCACCAGGATCGTGGCGGTCAGGTAGTTGGTCAGTGCCATCCGACCCAACGGCGCGAAGACGGCCCGCAGGGCCGGGCGGAGCGGCGTCCTGAGCAAAACCAGCAGGGCACACACGTAGGCCCCGGCGAGCAACAACCCGCCCAGGGACATCGAGAGGCTGGCGTCGCCGTCCTGGTCACCGCTCAGCGACTTGACCTGCGACCACAGGAACGGCGCGGCCGCTACCGCGAAGACCAGGCCGAGCACGGCCGGCACCGTCGCAGACTGCCCCATTCGGCCGATCACGCCGTACCGGGTGAGGGCTGAGCCCGCCAGAAACAGCCCGGCGATCAGGACGAAGTGGCTGTCTCCGATGATCAGCGCGGTGACGATGAGGAGGGTGCCGAGGATCGCCACCGTCCACCGGGGCAGCCAGGTCGAGGGGAGCAGGACCAACAGGCCGACGATGGCGTAGGCGTGCAGGATGTCGCCTTGCCACAGCAGCAGATGCGCCACACCGATCGCGAGCAACACCAGAAGCCGGCGTAGCAGGAGCAGCCGTGGACGGGCAGCGCGCCCCTCGGCGGAGGCCAGCAGCAGCGAGAACCCGATGCCGAACAGGAAAGCGAAGATCGGAAAGAAGCGCTGCTCGACAAGGAGCCCCATCCACGCGTGCCCGTCGCCCAGGCCTGCCGACGGTCTCGCCTCGACGACGACCCGACCGGCGTTGGCTATCGGCTGGACGTTGGCCAGCAGGATGCCACACAGCGCGAAGCCGCGAATCACGTCGAGCGCGGCGATACGTCGTCGGCCCCCGGGGCGCGTCGGTGGGCGCTCGGCTTCGAGCGTCAGGCGAGAGTCGTGATGTGACATGGGGTTCATCCTGCGGACACCGCCGGCCGCCGGCATCGGGCCAAAGCACACTCCGCCCTGTCGACGACCGTACTTTTGACCGGTTCGGTGCGGATGGAGATTTCGTATTCTGAGCAGAATGGGTCTTCACGATCGGCTGAGCCGGCCGGCCGATGTCGGCCTCGGCGTCCTCTCCGCCGCCTTACTCGCCCTCCAGGCAGTCGCGATCGCGCAGACCTGGGGTGGCGGCTACTGGCAGTTCGACTGCGCCGCCGGCGCGGTGACGTACGGAATTGTCCTGCTGCGCCGGCGTCACCCGGCCGGGGCAGCCGTCGCGGGCCTCGCCGTCGCGGCGACCGCCATCCTGGTCGCCCGACTTGCCCACCTGCCCGCCGAGCCCAGCCCCGCCATGGTTCTCATCCTGTCCGTGCTCGTCGGCTCGGCGGTCAGGGCGCTCCCCCTGCCGTTGGCCGGCGCCGTCGCGGCCGCCGGGCTCGCAGTGGTCGCCGGTACCCGGCTCGCCTTTCCCGGCGACCCGGGAAGCCGGGCCGTGACGTCGTGGAACGCGGCCGGATGGCTCGCGGCTGCCGCGCTCGGGCTGGGTCTACGGTTGCTCGACGCCCGTGGCCGGGCCGTCGCCGAGCAGGTGCGCCGGGACGAGCGCATGAGTCTGGCCCGGGAGCTGCACGACGTCGTCGCCCACCACGTCACCGGCATCGTGCTCCAGGCCCAGGCCGCCCAACTCGTCGCCGGCAAGCGCCCGGAGGCGCTGGCCGGCGTGCTGTCCGGCATCGAGCAGGCCGGCTCCGACGCGTTGGCCGCGATGCGGCGCGTCGTCACCCTGCTGCGCGACAGCGACGACGCGCCGCCAGTCGCCGTCGTTCCCGAGCGGCTCAGCGAGTTGGTCAACCGCTTCGGCGGCCACGGACCCACGGTGCGACTGCGGATGCCCGACGGCGAACCCGAATGGCCACCCGAGGTGACCAGCACCGTCTACCGGATCGTC
The DNA here is from genome assembly GCF_055586845.1 of Micromonospora sp. NPDC049139. Classification (NCBI taxonomy): domain Bacteria; kingdom Bacillati; phylum Actinomycetota; class Actinomycetes; order Micromonosporales; family Micromonosporaceae; genus Micromonospora; species Micromonospora sp. NPDC049139. Next base: position 646,304 of record NZ_JBVJHK010000001.1, read on the forward strand.
CAGGAATCGCTGACCAACATCTCCCGCCACGCCGCCCACGCCCACTCGGTCATGGTCACCGTCACCCAGGATCGGTCGGCCATCACTGTCGAGGTCGCCGACGACGGCAGACCGGTCCGACCCCGACCCCACCACCTCGGCGGGTACGGCCTCGTCGGGATGCGCGAACGCGTCGAAGCCCTCGGCGGCACGCTGCGGGCCGGCCCGCGAGAGGGCTCCGGCTGGTGCGTACACGCCACCCTGCCCGTCCCCACCCCGGAGCCGCGATGACCATCACCGTCCTGCTCGCCGACGACCAGGCGATGGTACGCAGCGGCCTGCGGCTCATCCTGGAGAATGAGCCCGACATCAGCGTGGTCGCGGAGGCCGCGGACGGTGTCGAGGCGCTCGCCGCGGCCCGGCGACTCCGCCCGGACGTATGCCTCGTCGACATTCGGATGCCCCGCCTCGACGGCATCGAGGTGACCCGCGCGCTGGCGGGTCCCGGCGTCGTCGACCCGCTGCGGGTGGTCGTGGTCACCACCTTCGACCTCGACGAGTACGTCTACGGCGCGCTGCGTGGCGGGGCCGTCGGTTTCGTCCTCAAGGACGCCGGCCCCACACTGCTCGTCGAGGCCGTTCGGGCCGCCAGCGTCGGCGACGCGCTGATCTCCCCGTCGGTCACCCTGCGGCTGCTGCGCCACCTGGCGGTCACCGCGTCACCCGCCGGGAGGTCGGGACGTCAACCGCTCCGGCCACTGTCCGAACGGGAGACCGAGGTGGTCAGGGCCATCGCCGCAGGCCGTACGAATCAGGAGATCGCCGCCCAGCTGTTCATCTCCCTCAGCACCGTCAAGAGCCACGTGTCCGGCATCCAGACCAAGCTCGGCGTCCGCAACCGGGTGGAGATCGCCGCCTGGGCCTGGGAGAACCGCATCGTGGGCGGCGGGCGGCAATCGGATCTCGGGTCAGGGTGACCGGACGGGAACCGAGGCGGGCGACCCGGCGCACACCTCTGGGCGGCCAGGCGAACGGTCCGTGTCGACCTCACGACGGGACAGGGCTGCCGGACGCTTCGTCCGGCGCCTCGACCCGCTCACCGAAAACCGCGGAGATTTGGCGCGCGCTCACTACCCTGTTGCATGATCCTGGGCACAAGTCGACAGCGATAAGGGCTTCACATGACCGACAGTCACCCTCCGCACGGAGGGCAGCCGGATCCGAACGTCACCCCCCGGAGCGGGCCGCCGACCCCGCAGGGCAGGCGCCCCGGAGACGGCCAGCCACGGCAGACACCGCGGTTCGAGGCCCCGGCCCCGCCGCCGCAGAAGTCGAAAAGGGCTCTGGTCATCGGTCTGTCCGCCGCCGTGGTGGCCCTGCTCGTACTCGCCGGCGTCGGGTTGGCCCTCGTCGACAACGACGATCACACCCCGAGCGCAACCAGCGGCGAGCCGGGCGCGGACGCCACCTCCACCCCACGTGGGTCCGAGTCGCAGGAGCCCGGCGACAACGCGGTGACCGCCCGCGCCGACAGCGACCTGGGCAACGTCTGCGAGGGCAGTCAGATCCTCAACGCGGCGCCCTACAACGGGCCGGCGGGCGCGAAGGCCTACACGTTCGCGAACTCCCCCGACCAGCCGGCGCGCTGGTCGTCGACGTCGATTCCCTCGAACAAGCCGTACTACGCCGGGAGCACCGACTTCGAGTCGGTGTCGGTGGTCGGCTGCCTGGAGTTCGTGGGGGGCGAGGGCACGCCCCGCGAGTGCGAGTACCAGGACACCCTCCTCAAGCAGTTCACCGTCGACTACGTCTCGTCGCGCTACAAGCTGACCTTCTACGCGGCGAAGACCGCCGAGAAGATCGGCGACGGCGGCATCGTGAGCACCCCGGCGGACCGGTGCCCGAACTTCCTCTCGCAATACAACAAGAACACCATGAGGGCGTACGCGTCGCCGGACGCCGACACCATCGAGGCGGCCCTGGACAAGTTGCTGTCCTGAGGCCGAACGGTCGACTTCGGGGAGGGACGGTCACCCGTCCCTCCCCGACGCCCACAGGCCGCCTCTGCCGACCCGCACCCGCCACCGACCGCACCGGCGCGCGCCGGGTTCGCCGAGTCAGGCGGCGCGGCCCCGCTCGTCCCCGTCGGCCGAGGTCACCCGAGCCAGCGAGCCGCTGATCTCCTGCGGATTGCGCAGCAGGTTGAGGATCGGGCACACCCGCTGCACCTCAGCGTGCAGCCGGGCCAGGTCCTCGTCGGGGGCGGGCGAGGCGACCTGCACCTCGTATCGGAAGTCGTACGGGTGGACGGGCACCTCGCTGTTGCCGGGCTCCTGGGCACGTGGGTCGTACTCGGCCTGCACGTCCACCGTGAGGGAGTCGAGCGGAATCTCCAGTTCCGCCGCCTTGATCAGGAAGATGTGCGTCACGCAGCTGCCGAGCACGCCGGCCTGCAGCTCCGGGGAGCCGGGCCCGAGGTCGTAGCCGGCGAAGTCCGGACCGCTGTCGCTGATGACCTGGAAGTCACGGATCCGGATGCGCCGTACGCCGCTGCGTCCCTCGGCGGTGACCCGGGCGCGCAACGGAACGGGGCCGCGGTCCGGGGCGGCACGGCGCGCGGTCAGTGCCGCCCGCTTCTGGGACAGGTATTCACGAAGGTTACTCACAGCATCGCTCTCTTCTGGTTCTTACCGGGTCGGCCGCTCAGCGCAGGGTCACCGAGCCGCGCGGGGTGTCGAGTACCGCCTCCAGCGCGGTCGCCGGTCCGGCGGTCACGTCGAGTTCGACGCCGAGCGCGGCGAGGTCGCGGCGGACCACCGACGGGTCCGGGTGCGTCGCGGTGAACGAGGCGAGCCGCACCTGCGGCAAGCCTGAGCGCGCGGGATGTTCCGTGCCGCCCCAGTCGATGAGGAACGGCACCAGCCCGCCCGCCGCGCGTTCCTCCCGTCGGGTCAGTCGCCAGGACAGCAGCACCCCGTCGGGTCGACGGCGGGACAACGGCCGGATCTCGCCCGGGTCGTACCCGCGTTCGCGGGCGAGGCCGACCGTCTTCTCGATGTCGTCGGGGTGCACCGCCCAGGTGGCGAGGCGAGGCTCGGTCAGGGCGTCCAGGCCGAAGGCGCTCGGGCGGACGGCGGGATCGGCCTCCGGATCCGGACCGATGATCTCGAGGTACGAGGTCGGGCCGAACCCGACGAGGTAGTTGGCGGTGCCGCCAGGGTGCCGGCCCCCGGGAACGGGGGTGACGCCGGTGCGCGCCGCGAAGTCGGCGACACCGGCGGCGAGGTCGGGCACCGCGTGGACAAGGTGGTCGAGTCGGGGTTCGGTCATGTCACTGCCACTTTCTAGGAGGACTGGCGGCTGGCGGTGCTCACGCGGCCGGTGGTGGAGTCGGCTCCCCGAGGGAGAGCATGAGTCGGTTGGCCCAGTTGAAGAAGGCGGCCGCATGCAGCAGGTCGCTGATCGCCAGGTCGTCGAGACCGACCGCGCGCAGCGCGTGGATGTGCTCGGCGGTCAGCGCGGCCGGCGTGGCCGTGAGGGCCACCGCGGCGTCGACGATGGCCCGCCAGCGCTCGTCCTGGGGTGCGTCGACCCCCTCGTCGAGCAGCCGCTGCACGTCGTCGGGGCGCTTGGAGTGGTGCGAGGCGAACCGGGCATGGACGGAGGCGCAGAAGACGCAGCCGTTGCGGCGCGAGGTTGCCGCCGCCGCGAGTTCCCGCTCCGCCCGCGGTAGGCCCCCGTCCGGGTTGTAGAAGATGTCCTTGTCGGTCTTCGTCCGCGCGCGCAGGGTCTCCGGGTCCCGGGCGAGCAGCAGGAAGTAGGGAGAGTTGGCGCGCGCCTTGTCGACGAGCGCCTCCCAGTGGACGTCGGTGAGTTCCGCCTCGCTCAGCGGTGCGAGCCAGGGCTCCCAGCCGAGCTGGTCCTGGGTGAAGGCGAGCGGCCGCGCGGCGGCGGGACGGTCGAGCACGGTGTCGGTCACGACGGGGATCCCTTTCTGGGCGGCACGGCCAGGAGGCGGAGGCTCGTGACGAGGCGCACCTGGAAGCTGAGGAAGGCGACGAGCTGCGACAGGGTCACCACGTCGGTGGTGCTCCAGCCGGCGTCGAGGAGGGCCTGCAACGCCTCGCGGCTCGACTCGCGTGGACGGAACACCAGGAGGTGGGCGTGTTCCAGGGCGGCGGCGAGCCGCGTTCCCAGCTCGTCGCGGTCGTTCGTCCGGTACGCCGGCCCCGCCACGCTCTCCGCGGCAAGCGGACCGGGTGCCGGGTAGGCGCCGTAGGGGCCGGTGGTCCTGCCGGCCTCGGCCTCCTTCGCGATCAGCGCGGCCAGCTGCGGTGCGTGCTCGGCCAGCCGGGCGGCGTAGAAGTCGGCGGTCGCGGCGTCCCGGTGCAGTGCGGTCACGAACGCGGCGACGGCGAGCCGCTCGGCCGTGGTGACCTCCCCGGCAGGGCGCGGCGAGAAGAGCGCCTCGTAGCTCGCCTGTGCGTTCCTCCTGGCCTCCGGTCGCCGGTGGCGGATCTGGTCGAGGCGGGAGGCGGGCTCGATGCCGACCAGGTGGTCGATGACGTCGGCGATGGATGTGCTCATGCGCTGCTCAGTTCGGTTGACGGGTCGGCGGTGGGGTGCGGCGCCCAGCCGAGCGCGGGCGCGACCTCGGTCGCGAGCAGCTCGATCGAGCGGAGGACGAACGGATGCGGGGGGTCGACCGAGTGCACCTGGAAGACCAGGTCGGTCGAGCGCTGGAGGATCGGGTCGGCCTTCAGGCTGGCGATGACGTCGTCCGGCGTTCCGACGTGCACGTCGAACGCGGCGATGAGCTGGGCGAGGCCCCCGTCGGGCACGGGGTGGCCCTTCTCCCTGAACTGCCGGGCGGCGCGACCGAGCCCCGCCTCGGCGAAGCGCAGCGCCTCGGCGCGGCTGTCGGCGACGAACGCCGTACGCGACGCCATGATCCGCGGCGGCACGCCCTCCGGCAGGTTGTCGTGGTAGGCGTCCACGATGGGACGCTGGATCTCCGCCAGCGTGGCGTGCGGGGCGTCCTCGGTGCGCGGCTGGGTACGCGAGAGCATCAGTCCGTTGCCGGCCTTCCCGGCGCGGACTCCCCCGCTCACCGAGAAGGTCGCCTCCCAGATGGCGTCGAGCAGGCGCGGCGCCGCCGGGTAGAGGTGGTTGCCGTCGTCGCCGAGGGCGCGGCCCGACCAGGCGTCGACGAGCACCGCGAGGTGCTGGGCGTAGATGGCCGAGCGGTTCGCGCTGTCCTGACCGAACGCGCTGAACGACGAGGGGGTGCCGCCGTTGCCGACGCCGACTTCGAGTCGGCCGCCGCTGAGCAGGTCGAGCACCGCGGCGTCCTCGGCGACGCGAACCGGGTTCTCCAGCGGCAACGTGATGATGCCGGTGCCGAGGCGGATCCGACTGGTCCGCGCGGCGACGTGCCCGAGGAACACCAGGGGTGCCGGCAGCCCGCCCTCGGCGCCGTGGAAGTGGTGCTGAGCGACCCAGGCGGAGTCGAACCCGTACGCCTCGGCGTGCCGGATCTGCTCGGCGGCCAGCCGGTAGCGCGCCTCCGCCGGCCCGTCGTCGAGCAGCCGGGTGAAGAACCCGAGTCGCGGACGGCTCATGCCGCCAGCTCCGCGACGGCGCCGGGTACGGCGGCGAGCAACTCGCGGGTGTATTCGTGCTGCGGCGTCTCGAATACCTGCCGCGTGGTTCCGGTCTCCACGATGCGTCCCTTTCTCATGACCGACACGGTGTCGGAGATCTGCCGCACCACCGAGAGGTCGTGCGAGATGAACAGGTAGGTGAGCCCGAGTTCGCGCTGCAGCCCGTCGAACAGGTCGAGGATCTGCGCCTGCACGGTCACGTCGAGCGCGGAGACCGCTTCGTCGAGCACGAGCACCTCCGGGTCCACGGCCAGCGCGCGGGCGATCGCGACGCGCTGGCGCTGACCGCCGGAGAGCTCACGCGGCTTGCGGTCGAGCACCGTCTGCGGCAGGGCCACCCGGTCGACCAGGTCCCGCACCCGCTTGCCACGGCCGGCCCGGTCACCGAGCCGGAAGTTGCGCAGCGGTTCGGCCACGATGTCGCCGACGGACTGCCGGGGATCGAGCGAGCCGGCCGGGTTCTGGTAGACCAGTTGCACCCGGCGGCGCAGCTGGCGCAGTTCCTCGCCACGCAGCCGGGCCACGTCGGTGCCGCCGATCGTCACGGAACCGGAGGTCGGCGCGGCGAAGCGGACGACCATCCGCGCGGTCGTCGTCTTGCCGGACCCCGACTCGCCGACGAGGGCATGGGTCGTCCCCCGCCGTACGTCGAACGAGACCCCGTCGACCGCCCGGAACGGCTTGCGCCCGACCCGGAACTCCTTGACCAGGTCGCGGGCGACGATCGCGGGCGGCTGCCCGACGGCGGAGCTTCCGCTGCGCGCCGGAGGGAGGACGTCGCGGAACTGTCGTGGCGCCAGCGACGGGGCGTCCCGCAGCAGTCGCCGGGTGTACTCGGCTTCCGGTCGGGCCAGCACCGCCGCTGTCGCCCCCTGCTCCTCGACCCGCCCGTCGCGCATCACGACGAGCCGGTTCGACCGGTCGGCGGCGACGCCGAGGTCGTGGGTCACGAGGATCACGGCGGTGCCGAACTCCGTACGGAGGTCGTCGATGAGGTCGAGGATGCGCCGCTGCACGGTGACGTCGAGCGCGCTCGTCGGCTCGTCGGCGATGACGAGCTGTGGTTCGAGGGCGATCGCGCTGGCGATGAGGACGCGCTGACGCATCCCGCCGGAGAGTTCGTGCGGATACTGCCGGGCGCGCAGCTCGGGGTCGGACAGGCCGACCCGGTCGAGCAGTTCGATCACGCGGCGCGAGATGGTGCGTCGGTCGCCACGCTTGTGGATGCGCAGCGTCTCGCCGATCTGCGCGCCGATCGTCATGACCGGGTTCAGCGAACTCGTCGGGTCCTGCGGGATCAGGCCGATCTGCGCGCCGCGCACCGCCTCCAGACGCTTCGACGACCAGCCGGCGACATCCGTGCCGTCGAGCAGGATCTGGCCGGAGTCGACGGACCCGTTCGCGGGCAGCAGGCCGATGATCGCGTGTGCCGTGGTCGACTTGCCGGAGCCGGATTCACCGACGACCGCGACGACCTCGCCGCGGTCGACGGCGAACGAGATGCCGCCGACCGCGGGGTGGACGTGGTCGCGGGTCCGGTAGGAGACGGTCAGGTCGCGTACCTCGAGCAGGCTCATCCGTCCTCCCTGCTGATCGAGCGGCTGATGCGGCTGGCGGCGAGCACGACGAGGACCACGACCACCCCCGGCAGGGTGGTCAGCCACCACGAGGTGGCCAGGTAGTTGCGTCCTTCCGAGATGAGCAGCCCCCACTCGGGAGTGGGCGGCTTCGCGCCGTAGCCGAGGAAGCTGAACGTGGAGATGGCCAGGATCGCGGCGCCGAACTGCACCGCGGCGAGCGCCACGACGGGGCCGAGCGAGTTGGGCAGCACGTGCCGCCGGAGCACCGTGGTGAACCGGCCTCCGCTGCCGAACGCGGCCTCCACGTAGTCGGCGCGCCGGACCCGTACCACCTCTGATCTTGCCAGCCGGGCGAAGGCCGCCACCGAGCCGATGCCGACGGCGATCGCCACGTTGATGGTGCCGGGGCCGAGCAGGATGATGGCCGTCAGCGCCAGCAGCAGTCCCGGGACGGCCAGGAGCACGTCGACCACCCGCATCACCAGCTCGTCGAGCAGGCCGCCGACCGATCCGGCGAGCAGCCCGAGCAGTGTGCCCAGCACGAGCCCGACCGCCACGGCGACGAACGCGCCGGACAGCGAGCGGGCGGAGCCGTGCACGACGCGGGCGAAGAGGTCCCGGCCCAGGGCGTCCGTGCCGAAGAAATGCTCGGCGCTCGGTGCCTGGAGCTTCTGCACCGGTACGCCGTTGATCGGGTCGTGGCCGGTGAACAGGCCCGGCGCGACCGCCCACAGCACGACGACGGCGATCGCGAGCCAGGCGAGCACGAGCGCGACGGGTGGCCGCCGCAGCGGCAGCCGGGCCGGGGCCGGCCGCGCGGGCCGGAGGACGTCGATACCGGATTGGGCGGTCATCAGAGTTGCGGCGTGGAAACCCGGCCGTTCAGGGCCGGGAGGAAACGCCGCTGCCTCCCCTCAATGATCGTGTAACACAGTGGACTGATAGCTTGTGAAATGTGGGCGGGGTGGTGAAGCGGGCGTACAAGTACCGCTTCTATCCCACCGGTGAGCAGGCCGAACAACTCCACCGCACTTTCGGGTGCGTGCGTCTGGTCTACAACAAAGCCCTCGACGAACGGACCCGCGCATACGCCACGGAACGCCGCTCGATCGGCTACGCCGAATCGTCGGCGGCCCTGACCGAATGGAAACGCACAGAGGAGTTGGCGTTCCTCAACGAGGTGTCCAGCGTTCCGCTGCAACAAGCGTTGCGGCATCTGCACGCCGCCTACACGGCGTTCTTCGCCAAACGCGCCCGATACCCCCGTTTCAAGTCCAAGAGGAAGTCCCGGGCCAGCGCCGAGTACACCCGGTCGGCGTTCCGCTGGCGGGACGGGCAACTGACTCTGGCGAAGATGGACGCCCCGCTGGACATTGTGTGGTCGCGTCCGCTGCCCGAGGGCGCCGTACCGTCCACCGTCACCGTGTCCCGAGACGCGGCCGGCCGCTGGTTCGTGTCCCTGCTTGTCGAGGACCCGACCGTCCGGCCGCTTCCACCGGTGGATACGGCGGTTGGCGTCGACGCGGGGCTGACCAGCCTGGTGACCTTGTCCACCGGGGAGAAGGTCACCAACCCCCGTCACGAGCGGGCCGACCGGCGGAAACTCGCCAGGGCCCAGCGGGACCTGGCCCGCAAGGAGGAAGGCTCGGCCAACCGGGCCAAAGCTCGACTCAAGGTCGCCAAAATTCACGCCCGGATCGCCGACCGGCGACGGGACCACCTGCACAAACTGTCGACTCGACTCGTCCGCGAGAACCAAACGGTCGTGATCGAAGACCTCACGGTACGCAACCTGCTGCGCAACCACCGGCTCGCCCGCGCCATCTCCGACGCGGCATGGTCCGACCTGCAGGCAATGCTGGAGTACAAGGCCGCCTGGTACGGGCGCACCCTGGTGACGGTGGACCGCTGGTTCCCGTCGTCCAAGCTGTGCTCGGACTGCGGGCAACTGACCGAATCCCTGCCGTTGAACATCCGTACGTGGGAATGCCCGTGTGGCGCGATCCATGACCGGGACATCAACGCAGCGAGAAACCTCCTGGCCGCCGGGCTGGCGGACAGGTAAAACGCCTGTGGAGCTGATGTAAGACCTCAACGGAGTCCCTCCGGGCGGGCAGTCGGCGACGAAGCAGGAAACCCCACGGGCGACCAGGGGGAATCCCGGCCCTTCAGGGCCGGGCGGATGTCAAGCGGTGACACCGACCTTCGTCGTCAGTCGCGGGTCGAGGACGGGACAGAGCAGATCGACCACGAGGTTGACCAGCACGAACACGGCTGCGGCGAGCACCACGATGGCCAGCATCACCGGCGTGTCCTGGGCGGTGACCGCCTGCTCGGTCAGCCGGCCGATGCCGTTGCGGCCGAAGACCGTCTCGGTCACGACCGACCCCGCGATGAGCTCGCCGAAGGTCACCCCGGCGATCGTCAGCGTGGGTAGCAGCGCGTTGCGGGCGACGTGCCGCCAGAGGATCCAGCGGCGCGAGGCGCCCTTGGCGGCCACCACCGCGACGAACGGCTGCGCGTAGACCCGGTCGAGGCTGCGGGCCAGGACCTGCGCCAGCGGCGCCGAGATCGGTACGGCGAGGGTCAGCACGGGCAGGACGAGCTGCTCGAACCGGGTGCCGCCGATGACGGGCACCAGTCCGAGCTGGAACGAGAACACCTGGATCAGCAGGATGCCCAGCCAGAAGGTGGGGACCGAGATGAACAGCGACGGCACCGCCAGCAGCGCACCCCGGATCCAGGCGAACCGGCTGTAGCTCGACACGAAGGCGATGGTCACGGCGATCAGCACGGCGACTCCGAAGCCGAGGCCGGCGAGCTCGGCGGTCGCCGGCAGGCCCTCGGCCAGTCGCTCGATCACCGGCGTGCCGGTGTCGATCGAATAGCCGAAGTCACCCCGCAGGAAGCCCAGCAGCGTGTGGACGTACCGGACGATGCCCGGCTCGTCGCCGCCGTACAGTTGGCGGATCTCCGCGATCTGCTCGGGCGAGAGCCCGAGCTCTGGGTTCTGGAACTTGATCAGAATGGAGTCGCCCGGCAGCAGTTGCAGCAGCACGAAACCGGCGGTGAAGGCGGCCCACAGCACGAGTACGGCCTGCCCGACACGGAGCGCGAGATACCTGGTCATGAGCCGCCCGCCCGCCTACTTGTCCTTCTTGGACAGCCACACGTCGTAGAAGCTGGGGCGTGCGACCGCCTCGAAGCCGACGCCGTGCACGTACGGCGCGGCGCCGTACACCTGCGGCTCCTCGAACAGCGGGATCGCGTAGCCCTGCTCGATCACGTACCGCTGGATCTCGACGACTTTCGCGTTGCGCGCGTTCTCGTCGACGAGCGCGGACTGCTCCTCCAGCAGGCGATCGAGCTTCGGGTCGTTGGAGAGCAGCACGTCCCGGTTCTTGGTATGGAAGTGGCTCTTGATCACGTCCTGGTCCGCCCGTCCCACCATCGAGTGCGTGATGGCGGTCCGCTCGGCGTTCTTGATGTCCACGGCCTGGGTGCCGGAGTCCGCGGGGCGGACGTCGAGCCGCACACCGATCCTGGTCCACTGCTGGGCGACCAGTTCGAGGGTCTGCTTCGACAGCGGCTGCGGGCCGGAGACGAAGACGCTCAGTTCGAGCTTGCGGCCACCCTTCTCCCGGATGCCGTCGCCGCCGCGTACCCAGCCGGCCTGGTCGAGCAGGGCGTTGGCCCGGTCGGGGTCGTAGGCGAGTTGCGCGGACAGGTCGGTGTACCCCTCTGCCAGGTGGCTGAGCACCGAGGTCGCCACCGGGTAGCTGCCGGTGAAGAGGGTTTCGACGACCTCCTTGGCGTTGGTGCCCGCCTGCAGCGCCTTACGGACGTTGATGTCCTGCAGGATGCTGTTCGCCGGTCGCAGGTAGAGCCCGTTGTTGACGCCGCGGGTCGGCTCGGCGTAGATGCGGTGGCCGGCGGAGGTCACGGTCGCCTCGTCGTACGCCTGCACGTAGCGCACGTAGTCGGCCTGCCCCGAGGTCAACGCGCCGACCCGGACGCTGTCCTCCGGAGTCACGATGATCTTGATCCGGTCGAGGTAGGCGCGCCCCTGGTGGGCGAAGGACGGCGGGGCCCAGTTGTAGTCCTCGCGGGCCACCAGTTCGATCTCCTTGTCGACGACCTGGTTCGCGACGGTGAACGGGCCGGACCCGACGACGTTCTTGAGCTGGCACTGCTCCTCGTACGGCAGCGAGATGGTCTTCTTGGACACGAGGCCCGCCCCGATCACCGACGTGCCCTGCAGGAAGCCGGGCGACGGCTTGTCGAAGTGGAACTTCACCGTGTCCTTGTCGACGACCTCGCTGCGTTCGTAGTTGTTGACGAACTCGGCCACCGGGAGCTTCAGGTCCTTGTTGCCGAGGCCGTACACGTCGTAGTTCGCCGCCACGGTCTCCGCGTCGAGCGGGCTGCCGTCGCTGAAGGTCACCCCGTCGCGCAGGTGGAAGGTGTACTCGGTCGCGTCGGCGTTGACCTCCCAGGACTTGGCGACCCAGGGCTCGACCTTGAGTGTCTTCGGGTCCTGCCAGGTGAGTTTGTCGGTGAGCTGGTTGAGCACCCCGCCGTTCGGGTAGAAGCCCGCGGCCGGTAGGTAGAGGCAGCTCGGCGGCTGGTGCTCGAGGTAGACGAGCGTGCCGCCGTAGACGGGGTCGCCGGCGTCCTGCCCGGCAGCGGGCGAGCCGCCGCCCGAGCAGGAGGCGAGCAACCCGGCCACGGCGAGGGCGGCAGCCCCCGCCAACGCGGTGGACCGGAACCTGGATCGTGACATGCGTGATGGCCTTTCGTACCGGCAAGGAACTTGCGTGGAGGGGGCGACGGGATTCAGGCGCAGGGCGACGTGCTCGTGCCGGAGCTGCTCCGCGACCGGGTGTCAGGGCCGCCGGGCAGGCCGGCGAAAGGGTGGGAGGTGACAGGGCCGGAAGCGCCGCGACGAACGCGCATGTGCTCGTCGCGGGAGCAGTTGCCCGCCGCCGCGGAAGCGCCTCGCCTACTCGATCAGCGCGGACAGAGCGCGCTGCAGGTGCGCTGGTGGTCGACGTAGCGCCGCACGACCAGGGAAGTGACGATGCGCTTCCCGGTCGGCGAGTGGCTGCTACGGATCATGGCTGGGAAGTTATCCCATCGGTTTGGTAGGTAACAAACCCCTGCTCGCATCGTGGGATGCGCCGGAAGCCAAGGTGGCCGCGGTGTAACGGCCTGTCGCGAATTCCGCTACCGCCGTGAAGGCACGCCCGCCTACGCTCGCACCGTGGCCAGGATTCGCAAGCGGGGGATTCGCGTCGACGGCCTCGATTACCGATGGATGGTCAGTCACGTCGACCCCGGTCACGTCGTGGTCAGGGTCTGGCACATCGCAACCAGGGGCAGTCAACTGGAGGTCCAGGTGGCCTTCGACGACCCGTGGCTCAACTTCGGGCCGATCATCACCGCACCTGCGGACCGGGTGGCCGAGGTGTTCGCCCTGGCCCCGGTCACGCCACGGTTGGTCGCGGAACTGATCCAGGCGGCACTCGCCGCAGGCTGGCCGGTTCACGGTGACGGCGGGCCGCTGCGCTTCACGCTTACTCGGGACCGTGAGCGGCTGGAGCCTGCGTCCGGGCGACTACCCACCTGACAGGCACGTGACGCGACCACGCGGAACGCGGCATGACCGGTCAGGCAGGTGCCCGGTGGCCACCTGCCCGACAACCGCGACGGGGCACAGCACCGTTCGGTCGGAGATTCGAGCCAGTTCGAATCACTTGGCCGGCGGGTGCGACAGATGTTGACTGTGCCGGTCCTGCACCGCCCCCGACATCGGCGTACGCGGCCACGTCGCCACCCGCCGAGGTGCCGCGGGCTGTCAGGTGACCGTTCCCGCCGCTCGCCGCGGTGTGGCACCGAGAGAACGGAGGCACCTTTGACCACCTCACGATCGCGAATCCTGGCGATGCTCGCCGCGCTCGTCCTCATCACGACCGGCAGTACGTTTCTCGCCAGCCCGCCGGCGCAGGCCGCGACCGGCACCTGTTCGGGTTCCAGGGTCGGCGGCTTCGACCTATACGGAGACGTAGCCATCAACGGCTCGACGAAGTACGGATACGTCGAGGTCTACTACAGCGGCGGCTACAACTGCGCCCGGACCGTGTCGAGTGCCAACACCTGGGGCGTCAGCAAGGTCATGTCGGTCGAGCTGTGGGTCTGTTCATCCGGCACCAGCAACTGCCGGTTGCTGTCGGCGGACGACCGGGACCACGGCACCTACAGGTACTACGCCGGACCGGTGACCGCCTACGCCAGCGGTAAGTGCATCTGGGTCATCGGGAACATCTACTATCCCCCGACGGACTCCAACGCCGGGAACAACAAGGTGGGTTGGTGCGGCTGATGTCCACGTGGCGACGCTCGGTGTTGGTTCACGTCGTGGCCGCGGTTGTCGCGGCGGGCGCCCCGGTTGTCGGCCCGGCGCCGGCCAGCGCCTCCACCGCACGGTACGGCGAGCAGTGCGGATCCACCTACTACGAACTCGACGACAAGGTGCTGCTCACCAGCGGTGGGCAGGCCTTCGGACACGTCTACCTGATGTACAGCACACAGACCAAGATGAACTGCGTCGTCGCGGAGAAGTCCAGCTTCGTCGGCACCGCGACCTGGATGAACGCCAAGGTGGAGACGAGGAGCGGGCGGGTGGCCCAGGACCCGGGCAACTACCGCTACTACGCCGGGCCCGTATATCTCTACGCGCCGGGCGAGTGCGTCCGCTACTCCGGCGTCGCGTACAGCGGGCCGAACAAGACCGGCACGCTCAGCTCGTACACGTCCGGCTTCGGCTGGTGTGGCTGACGATCCGGGGAATCATCGGGGGGCAGGGACTCGTCGATCATCGGGCTGGCCAGTCGGCCCGCGGCGGGATCGTGGTGTGCGTCGTGCCGGGTAGGAACCGCTGCCCGGCACGACGGTCGCGCCGCCGGCCCGCTGGTACGCGGCCCGGGTCGGTCACACCGTCACTCGGCGGGTCACGGCGAGCAGGTACTCCTTGCGGTGCAGGGGGTCGTGGTCGCTGCGTGGTCGCTCGGGCGCCGGTCCCCGTACCGGCTGGTAGTGGGAGAACCTCGACTCGAGCGTTCCCTCGCCCCGGGTCAGCGCCGGCAGCCGCCGCTCCAGGTCGTGCACCCGGGCCGCGGGCACCTCGCCCTCGACCACGTACGCCGTGCCCCGTGGCTCGGTCCGCGTCGGCACCGCCCCGTACCGGGCCAGCACCGGCAGCACGGTTCCGAGCAGGTCGGCCGGCACGTCGACCCGGAACGCGTGCACCGGCTCATGCACTCGGGTGCCGGCTCGGCGCAGCGCGTCCATCAGCACCAGCGGGGTGAGGCCCCGGAAGTCCGCGCCGGTCGAGGAGATGCTCTTGTCGAACCGCGCGTGCATCGCGCTCTGCCGGGGGCAGTAGCCGCTGTGCGTCATGGTGACCACGCAGTCCGGCACCTTCCAGCCGTGCACGCCCTGCCGCAGCGTCTCCCGCACCGTGGCCTCGACGGCGGCGAAGAACGCGTACGGCATCGCTCCCGGCTCGACGGCGAGCCGGAACGTCACCCCGGCGTCGACCGGCGCCGGCTCCACCCGCAGGCCGACGGTGGCCAGGAACGGGTGCCCGGTGGAGACGAACTCGACGGCCTCGCCGGTGCCGACCAGCCGCTCCACGCAGATCACGGTGGACGGCTCGAAGGCGACGTCGAGCCCGTACCCCTCGGCGAGGGTGGCCTGGACGACTTCCTTCTGCACCTCGCCGTAGAGCGACACCGACAGCTCCTGCCGCAGCTCGTCCACCCGCAGATTGATCAGCGGGTCCTGCTCGGCCAGCTCGGTCAGCGCCGCGTGCAGCGCGCCCCGATCGCCTGCCCGAACCGGCACCACCACCGTCTCCAGCGTGGGTGGCGGGAACCGGTGCCGGGTGCCGGCCGGCGGCGTCCCGACCGGATCGCCGATCCGGACGCCGGACAGCCCGGCGACCCGCCCGATCCGGCCCGCAAGGAGGGCGTCCACGCGCTCGCACCCGCCGTGGTCGAACACGGCGAGGCCGCTGACCCGCCCCTCGCCGCCGCCCGGCAGCCGTAGCCGGTCCCGTACGCGGAGGGTGCCGGCGACCATCCGGACGTACGCGACGCGCTCCCCTGCCGGGCCGCGTTCCACCTTGAACACGGTGCCCGAGAGGGGGGCGGTCGGGTCGGCGGCAGTCGCCGGCAGCAGCCGGGGCAGGACCGTGAGCAACTCGTCCACGCCGGCGCCGGTGACGGCCGAGCCGAAGAGCACCGGGTGGATGCGCCCCCGCCGGGTCAGCGCGACCAGCGCCCGCCGGCGGCGGGCCCGGGACACGCGCCGCCCCTCGACGTACGCGGCGAGCAGGCCGTCGTCGTGGTCGGCGAGCCGGAGCAGGTCCGGCCCCTGCGGGTACGGGACGAAGCAGGCGGCCCGGGTGCCGAGCCCCGTCACCGACCCGGTCGGCACGACGGCCGGGGTGAGCCGGTCGGCCAGTTCGGTGATCAACGCCTCGCCGCGGGCGCCGGTACGGTCGATCTTGTTGACGAACACCAGGGTGGGGATGCCGAGACGACGCAGCGTACGCATCAGCACCCGCGTCTGTGCCTGGACTCCCTCCACGGCGGAGACCACCAGCACCGCGCCGTCGAGTACGGCGAGGGCGCGTTCCACCTCGGCGATGAAGTCCGGGTGGCCCGGTGTGTCGATCAGGTTGACGGTGACGCCACCGACCTCGAACGACACGACGGCCGATCGGATGGTGATGCCGCGCCGGCGTTCCAGCTCGAGGGTGTCGGTCTGGGTGCTGCCCGCGTCGACGCTGCCGACGGTGTCGATGATCCCGGCCGCGTACAGCAGTCGTTCGGTCAGGCTCGTCTTACCGGCGTCGACATGCGCCACAATCCCCAGGTTGAGAGTCCGCTCCACGCGTCAGGTCCTTCGGGTCGATGGTCACTGCCAACTGAGCGATCCCGAAAGCTGCGCGCATGACCTCTCCCTGTCTCCCGACGTGTCCTCTCGTTCCCCGCACTACACCAGATGCCTGACGCGTCCACAACCGGATTGAACTGGCTGCGCGACGCACCGTCAGGTGGCGAGGTTGCCGTAGCTCGGTGTGCCTGCCGTCCGGTAGGTCAGTTGCAGTGCGCCGTTGGCGTGGGTGATCGACCCGGAGAGCCGGAAGGCCGTGGGCACGGTGCCTCCCGCGAACAGCCGCTTGCCGCTACCGAGCACCAGCGGATAGAGCCACAGGTGCAGCCGGTCGACGAGGCCGAGGCGCAACAGCGACTGCACCAGGTCGAGGCTGCCGATCACGTGGAGCTCGTCGTGGCGATCCTTCAGCCCGGCGACGCCCTCGGCGAGATCACCGCTGACGAACGTCGATCCCTCCCACCCCAGCGGCTCGGCGAGCGTACGGCTCGCCACGTACTTGGGCACCCGGTTGAGCAGGCCGGTGAAGGGGATCCTCACGGAGGCCTTCGGCCAGTAGGCGGCGAAGATCTCGTACGTCTTCCGGCCCAGCAGCAGCGCGTCCATGCTCGTGGCCTGCTCGAACATGGCACTGCCGGACTCTTGGTCCACCAGCGGCGCCTGCCACCCGCCATGCGCGAAGCCGCCGTCGCGGTCCTCGTCGGGTGCACCCGGCGCCTGCGCCACACCGTCCAGCGTCACGAACTCCGTCACGACGAGCTTGCCCATCTGACGCTCCCTTCGCTCTCCGATCCGTCCCTCGGCCAGACCGCGCGACGGATCGAGAATCATCGGCCTGATCCGTGGTCGGCAGCCAGCGCTACCGCCCACCGGCCGCTCCTGGGAGCAACGAGCTGACGCGCGGTCGGTTTCCGGAAGGCGGGCACCCACCGCTCGGGTGCTGCCGAGGTCAGCGGATGCCGACGAAGAAGCGGGTCTGGTCGCTGCGGTGCAATGCGTAGTAGGCCTCGAACCGGGTGCCGTCCGGCAGCCAGGCCACGGACTCGATGCCGAGCAGGGGCGTCGAGGTGGTGACCTCGAGCAGGGCAGCGTCCTCGGGTTCGGGGAAGACGGCTTCGATCCAGCGGTCGGCCCCGACAGGTTCGAGCCCGTACCGGCGGCGCAGCACGTCGTAGAGGGACTGGTTCTCCAGGACGGCCCGGTCCAGGCCGGGCACCAGCCGGGCCGGCAGCGCGGTGTCGACGAGCAGCCAGGGCTGGCCGTCGACACCGCGGAGCCGACGCATCCGCACGACCGACTCGCCGACCGGAATCTGCAACAGGTCCGCCTCGCGCTGGTCCGCCGGGCTGAGGCTCTGGCTGATCGTGTGGGTGGTGACCCGGCGTCCCGACTCCCGCAGGTCGTCGGCGGAGCCGGACACGGAGCCGACGAAACGCAGCTCGGTCTTGCGGGGAGCGACGAAGGCGCCCCGCCCCTTGACCTTGTAGATCATCCGTTGCTGGACGAGTTCACGCAGCGCCTCGCGGACGACGGTGCGGGAGACGCCATAGAGGTCGGTCAGCTCCGCCTCCGACGGCAACGGCTGGTCCGGGGCTATCTCACCGGCCTCGATCTGGCCGCGCAGCTCCCGCATCAGCTGCATCCACAGCGGCTCGCTCCCGTCGCGGGTGAGCCGCCGGTACGTCATCGTCATGGACTTCCTTCCCCATCGACCGGATACAGCATGCCATGACCGCGCAGTCCTGTCATGACAGGAAGCGTGGGTCGTTTGCCAGCCCAATCACCGATTTGGCACGTGAACGTAACCCCCATCACTGTGACTTGAAACACGTTTGTCATCAAGCTCTAGCCAACCTGTCACTACAGGTCTGTAATGACTGGACCTCATCGCAGCCCCTCAGCTGCGGTCGGCTGACTGAGCACGTCCACTCCCGCTCCGGCGGGTTTTCGCTCTCTCTGGAGGCCCCCACCATGCGTACCCATCCCTCGTCCCGACGGCGGCGGACCGCCGTCGTGGCCGCGCTCGTCGCGACCGTCGCGGTCACCGCGACCGGCTGCGGCTCCGGCGCGAGCGGCGGCAACGCCAAGGACGGCGACAAGCCGTTCATCGCGCTGAGCAACGGCTTCATCGGCAACGGCTGGCGGCAGACCATGATCGCCAAGTTCGAGGCCGCCGCCACCAAGGCGCAGAGCGACGGGCTGATCGGCAAGTTCAAGGTCGTCAACGCCCCCGGCGAGAACTCGGCCACCGAGCAGGTCGCCCAGATCAAGAGCCTGCTGCTGCAGAAGCCGGACGCCCTCCTGATCGACCCGGCCTCGCCGACCGCGCTCAAGCCGGTCATCCAGCAGGCCTGCGACGCCGGCATCAAGGTCGTGGTCTTCGACTCGGCGATCGACGCCCCCTGCGCCCACGTGCTGCTCAACAGCTTCAAGGACTGGGCGACGGCCGCCGCCGAGCCGCTGGTGAAGGGCATCGGCGGCAAGGGCACGGTGATCGTCAGCCGGGGCGTCGTCGGCTCCCAGCCCGAGGCGGAGATGTACCAGACCACGCAGGACATCCTGGCCAAGAACCCGGACGTCAAGGTCGCCGCGACCGTCAACGGCATGTGCGACGGCGCCAAGGCGCAGAAGGCCGTGCTCGGTGTGCTGTCGAGCGTGCCGAAGGTCGACGGGGTCATCGGCTGTGGTGACGGCTACGGCGTCGCCCAGGCCTTCACCAGCGCGGGCAAGCCGGTCCCGGCGGTCACCTTCGAGACCAACGGCCGCGCGCTGAAGTACTGGCAGGACAGCAAGCTCGACAACGGCTCGGTCGCGGTCATGTCCGACCCGGGCCAGTCGGTCGCCGCCCTGTGGCAGGCGATCGACCTGCTCGACGGCAAGGACATCCCGAAGGAGATGACCTTCCCGATCGTGCTGGTGGAGCAGAAGGACGTCGCCGCGTGGGCCGGCGTCCTGAAGCCCGACGAGTACGCCGCCTGGCCGTGGACCCAGGAGCTCTTCCGCAAGCAGGTCGAGGCCGTGAAGAGCGGCGGCGCCCCGGTGCAGCCGCCGATCCCGACGGCCGCCGGCTGACCACACAGCAACAGAGGAGCGCATCATGCACGTCGACAACCTGCCGGTGGGGTCGCACGCGGCCCCGCCGCAGGGCGACCGGACGCCGTCCGCGGCGCCACCGGTCGTCACCGCGCGGCGGGTGACCAGGACGTACGGGCGCACCCGAGCCCTCACCGGGGTGGACCTCGACGTCCGCGCCGGTGAGGTGCTCGGCCTCGTCGGCCACAACGGCGCAGGCAAGAGCACGCTGATGCGCATCCTTGCCGGCCTGGAAGCGTGCGACGAGGGCACGGTCACCGTGGGTGGGCAGGAGGCGCCGCGCGTCGTCGCGCCGGGCTCCGAGCCGTTCCGTGCGGTCCGGATGGCCTACCAGGAAACGTCGCTCTGCCCCGACCTCACCGTCGCGGAGAACATCTGGGTCTCCTCCCGGCACTGCCTGCCCCGACTGCGCTGGCGGCGGGCGGCCAGCGCCAAGGTCGCCCGCCGGCTGGACGAGATGTTCCCGGGCCACGGGGTGTCGCCGCGGGACCGGGTCGAGGACCTGTCGCTGGCGCAGCGGCAGATGGTGGAGATCGCCCGGGCGAGCCTCGTCGATCGGCTCGACCTGCTGATCCTGGACGAGCCGACCGAGTCGCTCGGCCCGGACGCCGCGCGGTCGCTCTACGCGTACGTCCGGCGGCTCACCGCCCAGGGCACGGCCGTCCTGCTCATCTCGCACCGGATCCGTGAGGTGCTCTCCGTGGCCGACCGGGTCGCGGTGATGCGCGACGGGGCGGTCGTCGAGGAGCGGCCCGCGGCCGGCCTCAGCGAACAGGACGTGCTCACCCTGATGGGTGCGGAGGTGGCCGAGCCCGCCGCCGCGCCCGCCCCCGCCCGCGTGGCCGGCGACCGGCCGGTCGTCGGCGAACTGCGCGGCGCCACCGGCCACGGCCTGCACGACGTGTCGATCACGGTCGGCCGGGGCGAGGTCGTCGGGCTGGCCGGCCTCGCCGGCCAGGGCCAGCAGCAGGTGCTCGAACGGCTGTGGCGCCCCGTCCGGCGGGACACCACCGTCGAGGGCACCCGCGCCTACGTGCCCGGTGACCGGCAGCGCTCCGGCATCCTGCCGCTGTGGTCCGTGGCGGAGAACCTCATCGTCACCGCCATGCGCGGCCTGGCCCGGTACGGCGTACGCCGTACCGGCGCGGAGGACGCCGCGGTCCGCGACTGGGTGGACCGGTTGGCCATCCGCGGCGGCGGCGACGCGGGCATGACCGAGCTCAGCGGCGGCAACCAGCAGAAGGTCATCGTGGCCCGGGCGTTCGCCTCCACGGCGGAGCTGGTCCTGCTCGACGACCCGTTCCGCGGGGTCGACGTGCACACGAAGACCGACCTCTACACGCTCATCCGGCAGGAGGCGGCGGGCGGCCGCAGCGTGGTCTGGTACTCGAGCGAGAACGCCGAGATGGCGCACTGCGACCGGGTCTACGTGCTGCGCGCCGGCCGGGTCGTCGCCGAGCTGACCGGCGCGGAAATCTCCGAGGAACGGATCATCGCCGTCTCCTTCGCCGAATCCGAGCCCACGGGAGCACAGCGATGACGAATCTCGTCGCGACGGCGATGCCGTCGCGGGCCCTGCTGCGCCGCACCGGCCCCGCCATGGTCAGCGCGGTCGCCATGGTGGCCATGATCGCGGTCTGCGCGTCGCTGCAGTCCGACGTGCTGACCGTCCCCGGTCTCACCCTGGTCCTCTCGGCCACCGTGCCCCTGGTCATCGCGGCCCAGGCCCAGATGGTGCTCATGTCCGTGGGCGACATCGACCTCGGCATCGGCAACTTCGTCGGCCTGGTCACCGTCATCACCGCCACGAAGCTGGTCTCCTCCCCCGGCACCGGCGCGCTGATGCTGCTCGGCCTCGTGGCGGCCTACGCGGTGCTCGGCGCGCTGATCCACCTGCGCCGGGTGCCGTCGCTGATCGCCACCCTCGGCGCCTCGTTCGTCTGGCTGGGGCTGGGGATGTTCGTCCTGCCCACGCCGGGCGGCAGCACCCCCGAGTGGTTGGCGACCTTCGGCTCCTGGCAGCCGGGCGGCTTCCCCGCCCCGCTGCTGCCGATCCTCGTCGTCGCCGCGGTGGTCTGGCTGCTCTCCGCCCGCAGCTCCGTCGGGGTGCGGGTCCGCGCGCTGGGCAGCAACCCGGTCGCGCTGCAACGGGCCGGCCTGCGACCGCTGACCGCGCGGATCATCGCGTACGTCGTGGCCGGGGCGCTCGGCGTGCTCTCCGGGCTCGCCCTCGCGTCGCAGACCGGCGGCGGCGACGTCTCGTCCGCCACCAGCTACACCCTGATCACGGTCGCCGCGGTGATCCTCGGCGGCGGATCCTTCGCCGGCGGCACCGCCGTGCCGTGGGGCGTCGCCATCGGCGGCATCACCCTCGGCCTGGTCAGTGTCGTCCTCAGCCTGCTCGACGTGCCGTCGAACATGCAGTCGGCCGTACAGGGCGTGATCGTGCTGGCCGTGCTGGCCGGCCGCGCCGTGGTCGGAAAGGTGCTCCGATGACCCTCCGTACGCTCGCCCGCCCCTGGATCTGGGGCTTCGTCGCCGCCACGCTGGTCTGGGTCACCATCCTCGCCATCTCCAGTCAGGGCAGCGGGCAGACCGTCTCGCTCGCGCTGTCCCTGGCCCCGTACCTGGTCATCGTCGGCCTCGGCCAGATGCTGGTGATCACCGCGGGGCCGGGCAACATCGACGTGTCGGTGGCGCCGATCATCTCCCTCGCCGGCTTCGTCGCGGTCCAGGTGACCGCGTCGACCGGTTCGGTGCCGGTCGGCATCCTGGCCGGCATCGGGACCGGGCTGGCCGTCGCGGTGATCAGCGTGGTGGCGATCCTCGGGCTGTCCGTCCCGCCGATCATCGCCACCCTGGCCGCCGGGCTGATCGCCTCGTCGCTGACGCTGTCGCTGGCCGACGGCTTCACCGCGGTGCCCGACGACGGGCTGCGCAAGCTGCTCAACCTGCGCCCGGCCGGCGTGCCCGTGCTCGCCGTCGCGGTGGCCGCGCTGACCGCGCTGGTCGTCGTCCTGCTCCGCCGCACGACGTACGGTCGCTCGCTGCTCGCGGTCGGGCAGAGCCGGCCAGCCGCGGAACGGGCCGGCATCCCCGTCACCCGGATCATCGGCACGACCTACCTGGCCAGTGGCGCCCTCGCCGGACTGGCGGGCGCGCTGCTCGCCGCCTACATCGCGCCGTCGCCCGACCTGGGCACGCGCTACCTGCTCGACTCGGTCGCCGTCGTCGTCATCGGCGGCACGCTCATCTCGGGCGGCCGGGCCGTGCCGGTCGGCATCTGGGGCAGCGCGCTCTTCTTCATCCTGCTCGACGGTCTCGTCAACCTCGTGGGCTGGAGCACGGCCGCGCAGAACCTGCTCAAGGGCGGCCTGGTGCTGTTCGTCCTCTTCCTCGCCGGTGGCGGAGCGCTCCGCAACGCCGGCGGGACCACCCGAACCCGTCGACGGCTGCGACCCGCGGCCGCGACAACCGCTGGAACTAGCACAGGAGAAAACAGCAATGGCTGACACCGACGGTCTGCTCGACGCCCGCGACTTCGGCGGGGCCGCCGCCACCGCCGCCGGCTTCCATGTCAAGGGAGCCCACGCCCAGGACTGGGGCCTGCAGAACCGGCTGTCCCGGATCTTCCGACCCGACAACGGCCGTACGGTGATGCTGGCCTTCGACCACGGCTACTTCCTCGGGCCGATGGCCGGCCTGGAGCGGCTGGACACCAACATCGCCCCGCTCGTGCCGGACGCCGACGCGATCATGATGACCCGCGGTGCCCTGCGCACCAGCATCCCGTCGCACAGCAACGCCGGTATCGTGCTGCGGGCCAGCGGCGGGCCCAGCGTGCTGCGGGACCTGTCGGACGAGCACATCGCCCTGGACATCGAGGACGCGGTCCGGCTCAACGCCGCGGCGCTGGCGATCCAGGTGTTCATCGGCGGCGAGCACGAGTCCCGGTCGGTGGCGAACCTGGCGGCCCTGGTGGACGCCGGGCAGCGGCACGGCATCGCCGTGCTCGGCGTGACCGCCGTGGGCAAGGACATGGTCCGCGACGCGCGCTACTTCCGGCTCGCCACCCGGATCAGCGCGGAGATGGGCGCCCACATCGTCAAGACGTACTACGTCAACGAGGGCTTCGAGACCGTGACCGCGGCCTGCCCGGTGCCGATCATCGTCGCCGGCGGCAAGAAGCTGCCCGAGCTCGACGCGCTGACCATGGCGTACCGGGCGATGCAGGAGGGCGCGGCGGGCGTCGACATGGGCCGCAACATCTTCCAGAGCGAGTACCCGGCCGCGATGCTGGCCGCGGTCCGCGCCGTGGTGCACGACGACGCCAAGCCCGAGGACGCCTACGAGCTCTTCCGGGAGCGGTCGGCCTCTTCCGCGTCCTGATCATCGCCAGGGGTGCGGGTCTCCCACCCGGCCCGCACCCCTCATCTCCGGGAGCTCCTCATGCCACACCCACAGACCGGCGCCGATGACATCGTCGACCTCGTGGTCATCGGCGCCGGCATCAACGGCCTCGCCATCGCCCGAGACGCCGCCAGCCGGGGCCTCAGCGTCGTCGTGGTCGACCGCGGTGACGTCGGCGCCGGCACCACCGCCACCTCCAGCCGGCTCATCCACGGCGGCCTGAAGTACCTCGAGCGCTACGACTTCGCCCTGGTGCACGAGTCGATCCGGGAACGGCACCTGCTGTTCCGCACCGCGCCGCACCTGGTCCACGACTACCCCATGCTGATCCCGTTCTACGCCGGTGACAGCCGGCCGGGACCCCTGATCCGCCTCGGCCTGGCCGCGTTCGACGTCCTGGCCGCGGGCCGTGGGCGCGGACGCAGCCGGGGCATGTCCCCCCGGGCGATCGGCCGGCGCTGGCCCCACCTCTCGCGCAAGGGGCTGCGCGGCGGGGTGCTCTTCAACGACGCCCAGGTGCCGTGGGCCGAGCGGCTCTGCGTCGAGCTGCTGGTCGACGCCGAGCGGCTGGGCGCGCGGGTGCTGACCTACACGACGGTGACCGGTCTGCTCGTGACGGGCGGGCGGGTGGACGGGGTCCGGACCCGGGACAACCAGTCGGGGCGCGAGGGGGAGATCCGGGGACGCCTCACGATCAACGCGGCCGGGCCGTGGATCGACCGGATCCTCGACGGCCAGGTGGCGAGCGGGCGCCTCAACGGCGGCACCAAGGGCAGCCACGTCATCATCGACCCGTTCCCGGGCGCCCCGGACACCTGCATCTTCTTCGAGGCCGCCGCCGACCGGCGACCGATCTTCATCTTCCCCTGGGAGGGCCGCTACGTCCTCGGCAGCACCGACCTCACGTACGAGGGTGACCTGGACGAGGTCGTCGCCAGCGACGCCGAGATCGACTACCTGCTCACCGAGGCCAACCGGTTGTTCCCCCAGGCCGGCCTCACCCCGGACGACGTGCTCTACAGCATCGCCGGAATCCGCCCGCTGCCCTACACGGCCGGCGTGTCGGACAACGCCAAGATCAGTCGTGGGCACACGGTGCTCAACCACGCGCCCGCGTACGAGGGGCTGCTCACGATCATCGGCGGCAAGCTGACCACCCACCGGGCCCTCGCCGAGGACGCCACCGACGAGGCGCTGAAGGTGCTCGGCCGGCCGGCGCAACGGTGCACCACCCGTACCCGGCCGCTGCCCGGCGCCGACACGCCGGACTGGTACGCCTTCCGCGCGGACTTCGCGCGTTCGGCCACTCCGTTCACTCCGGCGCAGTCCGCCCGGCTGCTGGACATCTACGGCGTCCGGGCCCGCCGGGTCCTCGAACTCGCCGTGGCCGACCCGACACTGGCCGAAGTCGTCGACGAGCGGACCGGGGCGGTCGCCGCCGAGGTTGTCATGGCCTTCCGCGAGGAACGGGCCGTGACCTTGGCGGACGTGCTGCTGCGCCGTACGCTGATCGGCCTCGGCCCGGACATGGCGGTGTCGGCGGCCGTGACCTGCGCGGACGTCGCCGTACGGCATCTCGGCTGGGACACCGAACGGGCCGACGCCGAGGTTGCCGCCTACCGGGCGGAGCTGCGGCGCTTCCGCCCGCGCGGGCTGAGCCTCGCCCCGGCGACCGGAACGAGCGACAGGAGGACGTCGTGACGACCCCGCACACCTGCTATCTCGGGGTCGACGTCGGCCTCACCGCCACCAAGGTGGCCGCCTTCGACGTCGTCGGCAACGAGCTGGCCGTCGTGCACGCCCGCACTCCGCGCACCAGCGTCACCGCCCACCGCCACGACGTCGACATGACCGCCCTCGCCGACACGGTGCTGTCGCTGCTGGCGGACGTCGGCGGCAAGCTGGCCGCCGAGGGGTACGCCCCGGCGGGCATCGGCGTGGCCGCACACGGCAACGGCATCTACCCGGTCGACGCGTCCCTGCGCCCGATCGGGCCGGCCATCGCCTCGTCGGACAGCCGGGCGCAGCACATCGTCCAGGCGATCCCGCCGGAGGGGGCCCGCCGGCTGGCCCGGGAGACCGGCTCGATCCCGTGGGCCGCCCAGCCCGCGGTCCTGCTGCGCTGGCTGCGGGACGCCGAACCGGCGACCTACGCCGCCACCCGGTGGGTGCTGTCCTGCAAAGACTGGGTCACCGCGCAGCTCACCGGCGTGGCCAGCGCGGACTACAGCGACGCCAGCGCGTTCGGCATGGTCGGGCTCGACACCCGCGCGTACACGCCGACGGCGCTCGAACTGGTGGGCCTGCCCGCCGCCGACCTGGACCGGTTCCCACCGCTGCGCAGGTCCGACGAGGTGGTCGCCGGTCTGAGCGCGGCGACGGCGGCCCGCACGGGGCTGCCCGAGGGCCTGCCGGTCATCGCCGGGTGCATGGACTGCGTGGCCGCCACACTCGGCGCCGGAGGTCGGGAGCTCGGGGACGGGACGATCATCGTCGGCACCTGGGCGATCAACGGCGTGGTGGTGCCCGCCCGCACCCCCGCCCCGGAGGTCACGCTCAGCGCCTTCATGCCCGATCCGGCCACGATGCTGGCCATGGAGGTGGCGCCCACGTCAGCCGCCAACCTCGACTGGCTCGCCTGCGCCGGGGTGCCCCACCAGCAGACCGGCGGCGTCGCCGCGGCGGAACTGCTGGAGGAGGCCGCCGCGGTGCCGCCCGGCGCCGACGGCCTGCTGTTCCTGCCCTTCGTCAACGGCTCGCCCGAGCATCCGTCGGCGTCCGGCACCTTCCTCGGCATCTCCAGCAACCACCGCCGGGGCCACCTCACCCGGGCCGTCATCGAAGGCGTCGCGCAGTACCACCGGGTGCAGCTCGACCGGGTGCTGGCCAGCGGCGCGGACGTCGGTGACCGGCCCTGGCGGCTGGCTGGCGGCGGCGCGCGGTCGACGGTGTGGGCGCAGATCTTCGCCGACGTGCTCGGCCGCCCGGTCCGGCGGCAGCTCACCAGCGAACTCGGTGCCCGGGGCGTCGCCTCCCTGCTGCCCGGCGCCCTCGGCCACGACGTGCCGCCGTGGACCGTCAACGACGAGGACGACCTTTGCGTGCACCCGGGGCCGAACCGCGCCGCCTACCGGGAACACGCCCAGGCGTTCGACCGCTGCCTCGCCGGGATGTCCGCCGTGTGGTCGGAGGTTGAGCGCTACCGCAGCGCTGGAGGGAACTCCTGACCTCGGGTGGCGGGTGACATCCCGGCGGACCTGAGGAGCGTCCCGCCGGGATGTGCGGAGGGTGAGCAGCCGCGGTGGATCGCCTCGGACGATTCGTGGGCCGCGATCGCGCCGCTGCTGCCGCCCGGCCGCCCACCGAGCCCCGCCGTCGCTACCCCGACGTGCGGGGCGTGGTCGAGTTGGCGGTCCCCGACCGGGCCGCGGGTCACACCGCGGGCGGCCGGCCCGTCTCAGGGGCATGAGAAGCCTTGGACGTGGGGTGGCCGCGCTGCTCGGCGCGGCGTCGGTGATCATCGGGGTGTGGGCCCTGCTGCGGCCCTTCTCCTTCAGTTCGGCGGTGGACTTCCCACCGCACGAGCACTTCGTGCACGACGTGGGGGCGTTCCAGCTCGGCATCGGGGTGACCCTGCTGCTGGCGCTGATCTGGGCCGACGCCCTGGCCGTCGCCCTCGCCGGGTACCTGGTCGGCGGGGCGGCGCACACGGTCTCGCACCTGGTCGACGCGGACGCCGGCGGCAGCGCCGGGCAGACCTGGCTGGTCGGCCTGTCCGCCGTACTCGCCCTGGTCGCGCTGGTGGCCCGGCTGCGGCAGCTGGGCTGGGTGGTCGGGTACGTCGATCCCGCCCCGTCCGCCGCCTGGGCACCGCTGGCCCGCCAGAAGACGGTGGCACTGACGACGTACAGGCGCGACGGCACGGCCGTGGCCGCGGCGGTGAGCATCGCGGTGGCGGGGGATCGGGCGTACGTGCGCAGTTTCGAGAAGGCGTGGAAGACCAGGCGGATCCGCAACAACCCGCGGGTGGCCGTGGCCCCGTCGACCGGGCTGGGAAAGCCGACCGGGGCGGCGGTCGAGGCCGAGGCGCGGCGGTTGACCGGGGCCGAGTACCGGGCGGCCAGCCGGGCGCTGGTGCGCAAGCAACCGCTGTTGCAAGGGGTGGTGGTGCCGTTGACGCACTGGCTCGGGCGGGCGAAGACCGGGCGTACGGTCCACTTCGCACTGACCCCGGTGGCGTCGGCCGGGCACGTCAGCCCCACCGCCGTGGCAGGTCTGCCGCCCACGCCCGCGACCGACGAACGCTGATATACGCGCGGGATATATACGCGAGGTATACGCTCGGGGTATGGTGTCCGCCATGAGCGTTCCCATGACCCTCCTCGGCCTGCTCGAACGCGAGCCCAGCCACGGCTACGACCTGAAGCGCGACTACGACTCCTTCTTCAGCCGCGGCAAGCCGCTGCCGTTCGGCCAGGTCTACGCGACCCTCGGCCGGCTCGTCCGCGACGGCAAGATCGTGGTCGGCGAGGTCGAGCCGGGCGTCGGCCCCGAACGCAAGCGCTACGTCATCACCGACCGGGGCGCGACCGAGTTCGAGTCGTGGCTGACCGAGCCGGTCGAGGCCGAGCCCAACCTGCAGACCGTGCTGTTCACCAAGGTCGTGCTGGCGCTCATGCTCGACCGCCCCGCCGAGGAATACCTCGACACGCAGCGCGCCACGCACCTGCGGCGGATGACGGAACTCACCGAGATCAAGCGCAACGGCAACCTGGTCGACACCATGCTGGCCGACCACGGCCTGTTCCACCTGGAGGCCGACCTGCACTGGATCGACACCACGGTCGCCCGGCTGGACGCCCTCCGGACGGTGGTACGCGGATGAAGGCGATCGAGGCGCGAGACGTCCACCTGTCCTTCGGCGAGACGCCGGCGCTGCGCGGCGCCAGCGTCTCGGTGGCCCCGGGCGAGATCGTCGCCATCATGGGCCCGAGCGGCTCCGGCAAGTCCACCCTGCTGCACTGCCTGGCCGGGATCCTCGTGCCGGACGCCGGCGAAATTTACTTCGACGGCCGCCGGATCGACACCCTGGGCGAGCAGGAGCGCAGCATCCTGCGCCGGGACCAGTTCGGGTTCGTGTTCCAGTTCGGACAGCTCGTACCCGAGCTGACCGCGGAGGAGAACGTCGCGCTGCCGCTGCTGCTGAGCGGCGTCAAACGGGCCGCGGCGCTCGCGGAGGCGCGGCCCTGGTTCGAGCGGCTCGGCCTGGCCGGGCTCGAGCGGCGCCGCTCCGGTGAACTCTCCGGCGGTCAGGCGCAGCGGGTCGCGCTGGCCCGCGGCCTGGTCGCCCGGCCCGGGGCGCTGTTCGCCGACGAGCCGACCGGGGCGCTCGACTCGCTGACCGGCGAGCAGGTCATGAACCTCCTGGTCACCTCCGCCCGGGAGCAGGGCACGACCGTCGTGCTCGTCACCCACGAGGCCCGCGTCGCCGCGTACGCCGACCGGCAGGTCATCGTGCGCGACGGCAAGGTGAACGCGTTGGTGCCCGCATGATCCGGTTCGCGGTACGGCTGTCCGTGGCCGGCGGGCGGGAAGCCGCCACCCGGCTCGTTGTCATCGCCGCCGCGGTGGCGCTCGGCGTCGGCATGCTCCTGGCGACAGTCGCCGGCATGAACGCGGTCGGCGCACAGAACCAACGGAACGCCTGGCTCAACACCGCCGTCGCCCCGGCCTCCTCCGATCCCTCGGTCGACCCGCTGTGGTGGCTCATCCGGGAGGACTACTACCACGGCACGTCCATCGGCCGGGTCGAGGTCGCGGCGACCGGCCCGGACGCGCCCCTGCCGCCGGGCATCCCACGCCTGCCCGGGCCTGGCGAGTACTACGTCTCACCCGCCCTCGGCGAGCTGTTGCGGGCCACCCCGGCCGCGGAACTCGGTGACCGCTTCCCCGGCCACGAGGTCGGCACGATCGGCCGGGAGGCGTTGCCCTCTCCGGACTCGCTGCTGATCGTCATCGGCCGCCCGCCCGCCGACCTGGAGCACCTGGGTGCCCGCCAGGTCACCCAGATCATGACCACTTCTCCGGACGGCTGCGCCAACGGCTGCTATGTCGGCATCAACGGCGACGGCATGGCGCTCGTGCTGTCCGTGGTCGCGGCCGCACTGCTCTTCCCGGTGCTCATCTTCATCGGCACCGCAACCCGGCTGGCCGCCACCCGCCGGGAGCAGCGCTTCGCCGCGATGCGGCTGGTCGGTGCCACGCCACGGCAGATCTCGCTGATCTCGGCGGTCGAGTCGACACTCGCCGCCGTCGCCGGGACCGCCGCCGGGTTCGGCCTGTTCTTCGCGTTCCGGCCCGGCCTCGCGGCGATCCCGTTCACCGGCGAGCCGTTCTTCGCCGCCGACCTCTCTCTCACGATCGTCGACGTCCTGCTGGTCGCGCTCGGCATCCCGGTCGGTGCCGTCGTGGCCTCCTGGCTGGCCCTGCGGCGGGTGCAGATCTCGCCGCTGGGCGTGAGTCGACGGGTGACGCCGAAGCCGCCGCGCGCCTGGCGGCTCGTCCCGCTGGTCGCCGGCCTCGCCGAACTGACGTACTTCATCGGCCGGCGTCCCGCCACGACCAACGGCCAGCTCACCGCGTACCTCTCGGGGTTTCTGCTGATCCTGGTCGGGCTGGTGCTGGCCGGGCCGTGGTTGACCATGATCGCCGCGCGGCTGCTGGCCGGGCGGGCGAGCCGGCCCGCCACGCTCATCGCCGCACGCCGCCTGTCGGACAACCCGCAGGCGGGGTTCCGGTCCGTGAGTGGGCTGATCGTGGCGCTGTTCGTGACCAGCGTGGCGACCGGCACGATCACCACGTACATCGCCAACCGCGGCGAGCCGCGCACCGACTCGGTGGCCGCCACGTCACTGTCGAAGATCTTCTGGCCCGAGGACGGTCCCGCGCCGACCCCGGACCAGATCCCGGCCGGCCTCGCGGCGATCCCCGGGGTGCGCAGCGTGACCGTGGTGCACCGCAACCCCGACCCGGACGGGTGGCACGGCATCATCACCTGTGCCGAGCTGGACCGCCTGGCGGCGTACGGCAGCTGCCCCGCGGGCGCAAAGGTCGCGACCGTGACCCCCGACCTCGTCGGCCTGCGCGCGTTCGACCTGACCGACGACACGTACGTCTGGGAGGCCGTCGACGTCGATCCCGCGCAGGTCGACCGGCAGCCGATCGTGTCGGTGGTCGTCGACACGACCAGCCGCTCCGCGTTCAAGCGGGCCCGGACGATGCTGATCGACGCGTTCCCGAAGGATCGCTTCCCGACCAGCACCGCCGAATGGGAGTCGAGTTCCGCGCGGCTGCTGAGGCAGTTCCAGCAGCTGGCCAACGTGGTGATGCTGGCCAGCCTGCCGATCGCGGGATGCAGCCTGGCGGTGAGCGTGGCCGGCGGGCTGAGCGACCGGCGGCGGCCGTTCAGCATGCTGCGGCTCACCGGGGTGCAACTGCGCACCCTGCGCCGGGTGGTCGCGCTGGAGACCGCCGCGCCACTGCTGATCGTCGCGGCGGTGGCGATCGGAATCGGGTTCCTGGCCGCGCATCTGTTCCTGCGGGCGCAGCTGGGCTACACGCTGCTGGCACCGAAACCGTCGTTCTACCTCATGGTGGTCGGTGGGTTGGCGGTGTCGCTGGGCATCGTCGCCTCTACGCTGCCGCTGCTGCGGCGGATCACCGGCCCGGAGACCGCCCGCAACGAGTGAGCCGTCCTCCGGCAGCGCGGTTGCATCTCAAGCCGACGGCGCTCGGTTCATGAGGTGCGACCGCGCTGCGGGAAGGTCGTCGATGTGGTTTCGGATCAGCCGAGTGGGACCTGGACGGCGACGTCGTGCTTGGGGTAATGCGCCTCGACCTGGTCGGCGCCGTACTTCTGGCAGAACATCTCGACGACGTGGTTGACCCGGTCGGCGTCGGTGACGGGGGTGGCGCTCGAGCTCAGGGCCGTGCCGTTCGCGGCCAGCTGGATGAACGGGGTCCGCCGGACGTTCTTGTACCAGTCGCTGTCCGAGCCGGTGATCGGCACCAGGAAGACGCTGTCGTCCTCCTGCACGAACCACACCGGGTGCGAGATCTGCCGGCCGGTCTTCCGGCCGGTCACGGTGATCTCGACCTCCTGGACGCCCTGCAGAGCGTCACTGATCACGTTGTCCACGATGCCCCTCCGACAGCCTCCCGACGTGCTCCCGCTCGCCAGCCTATGAACCGGCGCGCATGCTCGTCCCGGATTCCGGCATCCGGTGGTGGACGGGGCCGTGGGCTCCGGCCTGGTGTGCGAGCCGGATCGGGGCGCTCCCACCCCCTCCCCCGAACGGAGCCCGACTTCCACACCACCTGGCGGGACGCACCCGGGCCCCGCCCCAGCCGCTTGACGCGGCACAAGAGCGTCGCCCGGGTGCGCCCGGTCAGCCGCCCAGGGCGAGGTCCGCCACCTCGGCGGCGCACCCCCAGGACAGGGTGACCCCCGCCCCGCCGTGGCCGTACGCGTGCACGAGCCGGCTGCCGCGCGGGCCGGCCGGCTCCGGATCCGTCTCGACCCGCGGGCCGCCGTGCCGGGCCGGCCGCAGCCCGATCCGCTCGCCGAGCACCGGTGCCTCGGCCAACTCCGGCACCAGCGCGACGCAGCGGCGCCGGATCGCCGCCGCCGTGTCCGGGTCGGGCGCGGTGTGCCCCACCCCCGGCTGGTATGTGCCGCCGAGCACCACGTCGTGCCGGCGCGGGTGCACGTACGTGATCCCGGCCGGGTCGTCCTCGTCGCGCACCGAGACGGTCAGGCCCGGGTTCGCCACCAGCACCAGGTGCCCGCGCACCGGGTGCACGGCCGGGTCGGCGGCGAGCTGACCGGCGGCCAGACCCGTCGCGTTGACGACCGTCGGCGCGGTGTCGAACGCGTCGGCGAGCCGCCGCACCCGGCGACGCAGCACCCGCCCGCCGCCGGCCTCCAACCGCTGCCGTAGCCAGGCCAGGTATGGCGTCATCTCCACCGTCGGCGCGGTGAACCGCAGCAGCGTCGTGTACGGCGGCCCCGCCGGCTCCGCCACCAGGTCCCCGCACGCCTCCGCCCACCACGGCGGGCCGGCGTACGGCTGGCGCAGCAGCATCCGGGTCGGCCGCTCGACCACCCCCGGCACACCGTCCGCGGCCTGGCGGCCCAGCTCCGTGTGGGTCTCCCGCGCCCAGCGCAGCACCCGCGGGTCCTGGTCGGTGTGGCTCGGGTACCAGACGGCGGCGGCCACGGTGGACACCGTGTCCGCCGGGTCGTCGGCGGCCAGCACGGTCACCCGCGCCCCCCGCTGCTGAAGGGTGACCGCCGCCGTCATCCCGACGACCCCACCCCCGACCACCACCACGTCCGTCGCTGCCGTCATCGTCCGCTCCCTCGCTCGTGCCGTTGGCCTCGGATCGTCGCCGTCCCGGCGGGCCGCCGTCCAAGACGGATCGGACAGCCGGCGATAAGCGGGGCTTATGATCGATCCATGTCCGACGCGCCGACCCTGGACGCCTGGTTGGACCTGCGGCGGCTGCGCTACTTCGCCGTGCTCGCCGAAGAACTGCACTTCACCCGGGCCGCCGCCCGGCTGCGCGTCGCCCAGCCCGCGCTCAGCCAGCAGATCCGGGCCCTGGAACGCCAGCTCGGCGTGCCGCTCGTGCACCGCACCAGCCGGGGCTGCAGGCTGACGGAGGTGGGGGCGCGGGTCGCCGACGAGGCCGCCCGGTTGCTCGCCGAGGTGGACGCGGGGACCACCCGCATCCGGGACCTGGTACGCGGGCGGGGCGGCCGACTCCGGCTCGCGTACACGCGGTCGGCGCGGGGCGGCCGGGTCGACGCGCTGGTCGCCCGGTTCCGGGCCGCCCACCCGGACGTCGAGGTGGTCCCGGAGACGGCCTGGACGGCGCCGAACGTGGCCGGCCTGCTCGCCGGCCGGCTCGACGTGGCGTTCGTCCGCCCGCCCGTCGACGAACCGGCGTTGGCCTGCCGGACGGTCGACACCGAGGAGCTGCTGCTGGCCCTGCCCGCAGGTCACCCCCTCGCCGCCAGCCGTCGCCGGGTCAGCCGGGCCGAGGTGGTCGACCTACCAGCCGTGATGTGGCCGCGCGAGAACGGCCCCGGCATGTTCGACCGTACGATTGCCCAGGTCTGGCCGCAGGGCGGGTTCCGGCTCGTCCGGCAGGAGCCGGACGACGAGCAACTGCTGCGGGCGGTGGCGCAGGGAGACGTGGTCGCGGCCGTTCCGGCCGGCCGCGCCCGCGCGCTGCGGCTGCGCGAGGTACGGCTGCGCCGGTTCACCGCCCCGACACCCACCGTGGACGTCGCCCTGGCCTGGCCGCGCGACAGCACGAACCCCGCCCTCCGCCGGTTCCTCGCCCTGCTCGACTGAGCTAACCGCAACGGCACGATCCCGGCTCACGTTCGCAGCCACAGCGAGCGGGAGCTGCGGAGGCCTGCTACGAGAACGGACGGTCGGTGGCACTCATCGCCCTGGACACCTCATCCAGGGTCGGCAGCGCGCCTTGTGCGCCCCGGCCACGTGTCGACAGCGCCGCCGCGACGGCCGCCCAGCGGGCGGCTTCCGCCACGGCCCGGCCGGGCCGCGCCACCAGGGCGGTCGCGAGGGCTCCGCAGAAGCAGTCGCCGGCGCCGGTCGTGTCCACGGCCTCGGTACGGAGCGCCGGAACGTGATCAACTCGGCCGTCCGGCTCTATCACGGCCGCGCCCTGCGACCCGAGGGTCACCACGACGGTCGCCGCGAGCCCGAGCTTGCCGACGGCGCTCGCCACGTCGTCCAGGCTCTCCGGCAGGGACGTGCCGGCCAGGACCGCCAACTCGGCCCGGTTGGGCACCAGCACATCCACCCGGCGTACGAGGACGTCGGGAAGCGGAGTCGCGGGCGCGGGATTCAGCACCAGGAGGCCCCCGGCCAGCGCTGCGGCCCGCTCCAGGGCGGGCGCCGCGACCTCGCACTGCATCAGGGTGAGCGCTGCCGTCGCGATCATGTCCCGGTGCCGGTCGACGCGGGCCGCGTTCAGTGCGCCGTTCGCCCCTGGGTGTACCACGATCACGTTCTCGCCGGCGCCGTCCACCGTGATCAGTGCTGTCCCTGTGGGGACGTCGTGGACGACCGCCAGCCCCGACACGTCCACGCCCCGGCCGGCGAGCCGCTGCCGCACCTGCTCACCAGCGGCGTCGGCGCCGACGCATCCGACGAAGCCGACGGGCGTACCGAGGGTGGCGATGGTCATCGCCTGGTTCGCGCCCTTACCGCCGACACCCTCCCGGTACTCCCGGGCGGTCAGCGTCTCTCCCGGCCCGGGGAGCCGGTCGGTCACCACCATGCGGTCAAGGTTGGCGCTGCCCACCACCGCGATCTTCGGGCCGTTCAACGCACCGTCGCCTCTCTGTCGGTCGCCCATGCCAGGACGATCTCGCGCCACGCCGTGTCGTCGAGGCGGCTCACCACCGTCACGGCCACGTTCTCCTCGGGGGTTATGTCCGACCGGCCGTACGCGTCGACGGCCACCGTGGCGGGCGTCTCGACCGCCACCACCTCCGGGCGCGCCACGACAGCTGCGGCCACCAGGTCGTGGCAGTATCGGCTGGCTGTGTCGGACCAGTACCGCGCCAGCATTTGCGCGCGCACCCCGGGCCAGCCGTTGCCGCCGGCGAGCACCCGCCGGACGGCCTCCGGCGGGCAGCTCGCCCGGGTGGTCGCGTCCGTCGGCACGACCCGCACCCCCCGGCCGGGCGGCTCGGCGAACAGTTGCCGAGCGGCCCGGGGGTCGCGGGCGAAGTTCGGCTCGGCGCCCCGCACCACGCCGGGCAGGGAGAATGCCCCACCCATCACGGTCAACCGGACGTGCGCGGGCCAGTGGCTCACCTGCCCGGCGAGGCGCTCGGCGGTGGTCAACGGGCCGAGCACCAGGTAGTCGGTGTGCGCCGGCAGTGACGGGTCGACGCGTACGTCGCCGTCGAACTCGGCGCCGTGCGTGGGGACGAACGGCCCGAGGCCGTACTCGCCGTGCAGCCGCGCGCCCGACGGGACCGCGGCCCGCGCGGCGGGGTCGATCTCGGCGCCCCGCAGCAGCAGCGGCCGCCGGGCCGGAGCGAGCGCGCGAAGCGCATGGGTGACCGCCGCCCCGACGACATCGGCGGGCCGTGCCCCGCCGGTGGCGATGATCGCCGGTATCTCCACATCCGGCAGGCGCAGCAACCAGGCGAGTGCCACCAGGTCGTCCACGCCTCCGTCGGTGTCGACCACGATGCGCCGGGGTGGCCCGGTCAT
Source organism: Micromonospora sp. NPDC049139 (assembly GCF_055586845.1). Taxonomy (NCBI): domain Bacteria; kingdom Bacillati; phylum Actinomycetota; class Actinomycetes; order Micromonosporales; family Micromonosporaceae; genus Micromonospora; species Micromonospora sp. NPDC049139. The sequence goes on from NZ_JBVJHK010000001.1 coordinate 682,313, forward strand.
CGTCCCGGCCTCCGCCGGCAACGGCGGCTCCGCGGCGGCTCAGCCATCGGTCACACCGAACCGGGAGCGGAGCCAGCCGGCGACGGCGCCGATACCGGACCAGGAGGCCAGCCCGAGCAGGCTCAGCAGCAGCAGCCCGACCATTGCCTGCGGGATGTTGTCGGTCTCCTGGCTCTGCGCGACCAGGTATCCGAGCCCACCCTGGGCGCCGATCAACTCGCCGATCACGGCGGCGGTGACCCCGGCCAGCGCACCGAGGCGTAGCCCGACCACGATGTGCGGCAGGGTCATCGGCAGTTCGAGCCGGAAGAACCGCCGTGGGCCGGAGAGCGCGAGCACCTGACACAGGTGGCGGTAGTTCGTACCGATGCCGCGCAGCCCGGCCAGCGTGTTGACCAGCACCGGGAAGAACGTGACCAGTGCGACCAGGGTGATCTTGCTGGTCACGCCGAGCCCGAGCCACAGCACCAGGAGCGGTGCGATCGCGATCTTCGGGGTGATCTGGATGAACACCAGCAGCGGCATGGCCGCTCGTTCCAGCCAGCGCCATCGGGACATCGCCACCCCGGCGAGCACGCCGACCGTCAATCCGATCGCCACCCCCTGCAGCAGTTCGGCACCGGTCACCCGGAGGTGGACGAGCAACTGCTCGCCGGTGAGCATCCGCCAGGTGTGCGTCACGATCTCGATCGGGCCGGGGAGGGTGTATGTGGGCACGTGCGCGAGGTGGACGTAGCCCTGCCAGGCCAGCAGGAAGGCCGCTACCGACGCCGTGCCGAGCACGGCGCGCGGTAGCCTGCCGAGTCGCTGCTCGGTCACGAGGTGGCCTTCACGAAGTCGGACGCCCGCACGTCGCCCTGGATCAGGCCGTACTTCTTCTGCGCGTCCACGGCGTTCTGCCAGGCCACCGGGTCGCCGTAGCCGAGCCCGTGCGCCCTGGTGGCGTCGCTCTGCCACAGGTCCTTGACGAAGACTTCCTGCATCACCTGGGTGACCGACTTTTCCTGGCCGGCGAAGCTGGTGGCGTACTTCTGGACGGACATCTCGACGGCCTGCGGCAGCTTGCCGTCGATGAGGTCCTGCAGCGCGGCGTTCAGCGCGGTGGTGAATCCGGTGACGGCCTTCGGGTTCTCCTTGGCGAACTGCTGGCCGGTGATCACGACGTTGCCGAACGACGGGAGGTACTGGTTGGACAGGATCTGGGTGACCTGCACCCCGGCGGCCTGCAGGGTGTAGTAGCGCAGCCGCGAGAAGACGATCGCGTCGACCTGCTTGTTCTGCAGTGCCGAGACGATGGCGCCGGTACCGACGACCTTGACCGTCAGGTCCTTCTTCACGTCCAGGCCCGCCGAGGCGGCGATCGCCGTCAGCTGGACGTAGTTCGGGGAGCCGAGGCTGGTCACCGCGACCGTCTTGCCCTTCAGGTCGGCCGGGTTGGTGATGCCGGAGTCGGCGAGGGTGAGCAGCGCGCCGATGCCCTGCTGGTACGTGGTGTGCACGACGAGGTCCGGCACGCCGTTGGCCACCGCCTGGATCACACTGTCGGCGTTCGGGAAGCCGAACTGGACGTTGTTGGCGGCCACGTTCTTGGTGATGGTCGCGGCGTCGGCGTACAGGAATTCGACGTCGAGGTTCTGCTTGGTGAAGTAGCCCTGTTCCTTGGCCCAGTACAGCGGCGCGTAGTAGGGGGCGGCGGCGCCGTCGATCTGGATGCTGACCTTGGTCGTGCCACCGTCGCTGCCGCCGCTGGAGGCATCGACGCCGCCGCAGCCGGCGGTGAGGGCGATGACGGTGCTGGCGGCGATACCGGCAAGGAGGGATCTACGGGTCATGGAGCGCATGGGTGTACCTCGTATTCCAGTTCGATGGGGGTCGGCCTACGACGGACAGGTCGTGTGGTCAGGCCGTGACGGGATCGCGCCACCGCAGGGCGCGGGCCTCCACGAAGGAGACCAGTTGGTAGAGGGCGAGTCCGACAGCCACGATCACCACGATCGAGGCCATCAGCATGGGGACCTGGTAGGAGGAGTTGGCCTCGACCAGGAGGTAGCCGAGTCCCTGGCTTGAAGAGATCCACTCGGCGAGGACCGCTCCGGTCATGGCGTCGACGGCGGCCACCCGGGCGGCGGCGAAGATCGACGGTGACGCTGCCCGGATGTCGATGCGAAACAGTCGGGCTACCGGGTTCAGCCCGACGATGGTGGCGAGGTCCCGGTAGCCCGGGTTCACCTGCCGCAGCCCCGTGGCGGTACCGACCAGGATCGGGAAGAAGGACAGGCTCACGATGAGCACGAACTGGCTGGTCAGGCCGAGGCCGAACCAGAGCACGAACATGGGCGCGAGCGCGATCTTCGGCATCGCCTGGAACACGATCAGGAACGGGGAGAGCATCGCGTCGACGACCTGGGACCGGGAGACGGCCACTCCCAGCGCGACGCCGATCACCGCCCCGATCGCGAAGCCGACACCGATGTTACGGACCGTGTACACCAGGTGGGTCCACAGCGTTCCGGTCTGCGCGAGGTCCAGCAGCTGCGATCCGACCTCGGTCGGGCTGGCGAGCAGATACCGTGGGACGTCCGCCACCGCCTGGTACGCGCCCCAGGCACCGACGATCACGAGGACGTACAGCACCGCTGCGAAGGGCTTGACCATGAGTCGCAGGCGGCCCCGTCGCGACGTACCAACCGGTGCCGGCGGCGGCGCGACGGGCGGTGCCGCCGGCTCGGGTGTCGAGGTCTGAACCGTCACAGTTCCCCCCGCAGCATGGCCTGGAACTCCGCGAAGCGCGGATCGAGCTTCGTCCGCGCGTCCCGGGGGCGGGGCAGGGGCACGTCGTGGATCGCGCGTACCCGACCGGGGCGGGGCGAGAGCACGACCACCCGGTCGGCGAGGTAGGTGGCCTCGTCGACGCTGTGCGTCACGAACACGATGGTCTTGCCGGTCGCGGTCCAGATGTTGAGCAGATCGTCGTGCAGCTTCTCCCGGGTGATCTGGTCGAGTGCGCCGAAGGGCTCATCCATCAGCAACAGCATCGGGTCGTGGGCCAGCGCCCGCACGATCGAGGTCCGCTGCCGCATCCCGCCGGAGAGTTCGCGCGGCAGCGCGTCGGCGAAGTCGGTCAGTCCCACCAGGCTCAGCAGTTCGCGCACCCGGGGCTCGTACCGCTGCCGCGGTTCCTTCAACGTCTCCGGCGCGATGCAGGCGTTACGCAAGACGCTGCGCCAGGGCAGCAGGACGGGCTCCTGGAAGACGTAACCGATGTCCCGGCCGGGTGTCGGCCGGCGTGACCACTCCGTCTGCCCGGAGGTGATGGTGTCGAGGCCCGCCATGATCCGCAGCAGGGTGGACTTGCCGCAGCCGGACGCGCCGATGATGGCGAGGATCTCGCCCTGCCGCACGTCGAGCGACACCTCGTGGAGCGCGCGCACCACCTTGCCCCGGTCGGACCGGTACTCCTTGGTGATCTGCGACAGCCGCAGCAGGGTTCCCTGCGCGGCCTGTGGGGAACCGCGTTCGGCGGTGGGGTTTCCGGTTGGCACACTCATGGCTGTCCACATCCACAACTTGTTCGGAAGACGGGCTCGGCGGGCAGGGCGATGTGCCGCGCCGGTCGGTACGGGTCGCGTATTCGCTCCTCGAGAAGCGTCAGAGCGCCGGCCGCGAGCGCCGGCAGGGGCTGCCGCATGGTGGACAGCGGTGGCGTGGTGTAGGCGCTGACGTCCGTACCGTCGAAGGACACGATGGCGATGTCCCGCGGGACGTCGAGCCCCCGTTCGCGCACGGCGCGCAGCAGGCCGAGCGCCTGCCGGTCCGAGGCGACGAAGACGGCGGCCGGGAAGGTCAACCGGTCGAGCAGTTCGTTCCCGGCCGCCCGTCCGCCCTCCGGCGTGAAGTCCGCCGGTACCTCCCACACACCTTCGGTGATGCCGTGGTCGGCCAGCGCCTGCCGCCAACCGGACGTCCGGTCGCGGCCGACGATGGTCTCGCTCGGGCCGGACAGGCACGACACCTGCCGGAAGCCGTGCTCGACCAGATGGCTGGTGGCCAGCCGGGCGCCCTGATGGTGATCCACCGCGACCGAGTCGTACCCGGTCGCCGCATCGGCCGGCACCCGGTCGAGGACCACCACCGGGCAGGGCGAGTTGGCCAGGGCGGATGCGGTCGACGGGCTCTCGTGGTGCGGCACCCACAGCACCCCCTCGGCCCGGACGTCCCCCATGGCGGCGAGTCGCTCGCCCTCCTCGCCGCCGTCGGAGTGCAGCAGGAACAGCAGCTTTCCGCGGCGTGCCGCCTCGGTCTCGATGGCGTTGGCCAGCTCGGCGAAGAAGGGGTTGCCGCCGTCCGGCATCAACAGGCCGAGGAAGCCGCTGCGGGTACGGCGGAGCGCCTGGGCCACGCGGTTCGGGCGGTACCCGAGGTCCCGGATGGCTGCCTCGACCCGGGCCCGGGTGGCCGGTGCGACCGGGCGTGGACCGCCGTTGAGCACATAGCTGACCACCGACGGCGAGGTCTGCGCCCGCCTGGCCACATCGGCTCGAGTCACCTTCATGAACACCTCCGGGGGAAGGAGAGCCGAAGATACGTCCATCACATGGGGTAGTCAATACGTGTTGATAACCTCGGCCCCCGCCAACGCTCGCTGGCGCCACCGGCACGCGTGGCCGTCGCCCGGCGAAACAGAAACGTAACTTCGGCCAGTCGGAAGCCGCCCCGGCCGCCTGGGCACTCCCGGCACTCTGGAGCGCGCCCTCCAGGCCTGGTCAGCGGTCCCGGAAACTGCGCTGAGTAGCCGGAGCGCGGAAGCCCTCCGACGGGAAGCTCGCCTCACGGCTAGCGGACAGCGCTTGACCACACCGCCTTCCACATGCTGAAACACGCCGCCTCTCAGAGCGATGCGAGAGCTCTGGCGCTTCCCGGGACAGCGGTTTCCACCCCTTGACGAACCACGACCGGTGACGCATAGTCGACTCTTCCCAGACGGAAGAGGTACATCCGCGTCGTGGAAACGAGACTGCATGCCTCAACCGACAACTCGGGTGTTTCAGTCGCCATCCCGGGCGGCGAGATCGACTCGAGAGCTCGGTTCTGGACCCAGGAACAACGAACCAGCATCGATTTATCCGTCACTCTCGGTGACATCAGGCTGAGCAACCCGGTCATGCCCGCGTCCGGCTGTTTCGGCCCGGAGCTCGGCACCCTGGTGCCGCTGGACGAGCTGGGCGCCCTGGTCACGAAGACCGTCTTCGCCGCGGTGCGCTCCGGCAATCCCGCACACCGCATCACCGAGACTCCAGACGGAATGCTCAACAGCGTCGGCATCCCCAGCCCTGGTGTCGACGAGTTCCGCTCCCGCGTACTCCCCCGGTACCTCGCCACCGACGTGCCCACCATCATCAGCGTCGGCGGGCTGACCGTGGCGGAGTACTGGACGGCGGCGGAGCAACTTGCCGGCCACGGCGCCGCAGCGCTCGAGGTGAACGTCTCCTGCCCCAACCTCGAACACGGCGGCCTGGCCATCGGCACCGACGCGGCCACGGTCGAACGGGTCGTGTCCGGTGTGGTGGCCCGCTCGCACGTACCGGTGTTCGTCAAACTCACCCCGAACGTGACGTCGATCGCGGACATCGCCCGCGCCGCGGAGCGCGCCGGCGCCACGGCCATCACGGTGGCCAACACCTTCCCGGCAATGAGCGTGGACGCCACCCGCCGTACGGCCGTACTCGGCAACGGCGTCGGTGGACTGTCCGGGCCCGCGGTGAAACCGATCGCGCTGCGCCTGGTCTGGCAGGCCGCCCGCGCGGTCGACATCCCGGTCATCGGCTGCGGCGGCATCAGCTCGGCGCGGGACGTCCTGGAATTCCTCCTCGCTGGGGCGAGCGCAGTCCAGGTCGGGACGGCCAACTTCGCCCGCCCGTACGCCATGGCGGAGATCGTGCGGGAGCTCGGGCCGCTGCTGGCCGCGTCGGGCACCATGTCCGTCTCGGAAGTCGTCGGCTCACTACGGGTCTGAACCCGCCGAGCCAATTCGAAGGAGACAGCGTGCAACCGGTCGTCAGAGCGCTGGAGATACTGCGGACCCTCGCCCGTCACGGCGACGGGATGAGCATGAAGGACCTACACGAGACGCTCGACATCCCGCTCGGCAGCGCGCACCGGCTACTGGCGGTCCTGGCCGAACAGGAGTTCGTCACCCGATCGCCGGTCAACCGCCGTTACTTCCTCGGCCCCGCCGCCCGTCAACTGGCAGAGCAGAACAGCCGCCGTACCTCCACACTGGTCGCCCCGCACCCTGCGGTGCTCGCCGCAGCCGCCGAGTCCGGGGAGACGGTGTTCCTCGCCGAACTGGTCGGCAACCGGGTGGTCTGCATCGCTCTCATCGAGAGCGTGCACCCGCTGCGGCTGTTCGTCCGGATCGGCCAGGAGATGCCGCTGCACGCGGCGGCGTCCGCCCGCGCTCTCCTCGCCGACATGGACACCGACATCGTCCGCGCGCTGCTCGCGGAACGGCCGCTCACCGCGTTCACCCCGGACACCCCGGCCACCCCGGACGCCGTGATCGAACACCTCGCGGTCGTCCGGGCCCGAGGCTACGACGTCTGCGACGACGAACTGGACCGAGGCGTGTGGGCGGTGGCCGCGCCCGTTCGCTCGTCCACCGGCGCGACCTGCGCGAGCATCACGCTCGCCGCGGCCGCCGACCGGATGCGTGATCCAGTCGCCCGGGCCCGGGCGACTCATCTGGTGCTCGCCACGGCGGCCCGGCTCAGCGCCGAACTCGGCTACAGCAACGAGTTCACCCCGTCACCGCCGCTCACCGAAGCCCACCAGACGGACAACACCGCGACCTTTCGAGGGACCCCATGACCAGAGCCGCACCCAGCACCATCGGCACCGGCGACACGACCGCCTTCCAGAACCGTCACCAACGTTGGCTGGAGCTTGCCCGCGATCTGCGCGCCGCGGCGTGCCTGCCCGGCGAGTTCACCCTCGCACCGGCCGGCCCGGTCGACGTGTACATAGATGTCTTCTTGTTCGAAACCCGCCCGACGATCCTGCGGCGGATGGCCGCCCTGATGGCCGACCTGTTGGACGCCACAACGGACCGGCTGGCCGGCCGGGCAGAGGTGGCACCGCTCGTCACCGCCCTGTCCCTGGAGACCGGTCTGCCCTTCGCGGTGGTCCCCACCCCTGCTGCCGGCGACCACCCGACGCAGATCGAGGGAGAACTGCACGCGGGCGAGCGTGTCGTCCTCGTCGAGGACGTGATCATGTCCGGCTCACGCGCCACCACCGCCGTCCACGCGCTTCGGGACCACGGCGCGGTGGTGCCCGCCGTACTGGCGGCCGTCGACCGCAGCGGCGGCCAGGGCGAGGCCGCGGCCCGCTGCCCCGTCCGGGCCCTGTTCACCCCGGCGGACCTGCACATCCCCGATCAGCCACGAGTCCGGGACCGCCAGGGCGCAGTCGACGTACAACCAGCGTGACCCAGGTTCCACCGCTTCGCCCGAACTCCGACCGCTGTCAGTCCACTGGTTCCTGAAAGGGGGACGGCGCCTCCTCCCCATGGCCAACGCCGAGGGTCACCGCGCCACGAACGCCATGAACACACACCCAACACCGGCAAGCCAGCTCGCCGCCGCTGTCGACGAACTCCACCAGGCGGTCACCGCCGACCGTGCCGGTGCCGCGGCGGCCGTCGAACTCGTCAGCACGGCGATCGCCGACGCGCTGCGGCCGTACGCCCCGACGGTGGTGGTCGTGCGGGACAACCTCGACGACGGCGTGCTGGCCCACGTCGTCTCCCGGGAGCTGGACCTCCCCACCGTACGCATCTACGAAGACTCCGGGCTGCTCTCGCTGAGCCCGCCCCCGGCCCCCGGAGCACGCGTCGCGCTGCTCGCCGCCTCCTGGCACGACATGTCGGCGCTGCCGGCGCTCCGGCTCCTGCTCGCCCACGCCCACGCCGAGGTGGTGGCGGTCGCGGCGGCGCTACCCGTCACCGACGCGGTCCTGGCAGCGGTCGACGGCACCCCGGTCGTCACCGCCGCAGCCATCTCGCGGACACACCGATGAGCCTGGACACCGTCGACGTCGCCCTGCCCCTGGCCGACGCCAGCCGGTTGGCCGACCTGCTGGCGAAGTTCGCCGAGATCAGCGAGAGCACCGACGGCGTGACGCGACTCGCGTACACCCCGTTGGAACGCACGGCGCACCGGATGTTCACCGACCAGCTCTCCGCGCTGGGCCTGCGAACCTGGACCGACGCGGCGGGCAACAGCTACGCCGAACGGCCCGGCGATGCCGGACCCGCCCCCGCCGTCGGCACCGGCTCCCACCTGGACAGCGTGCCGCGGGCCGGACGGTTCGACGGCATCGCCGGGGTGGTGGCCGCCATGGAGGTCGCCCGGCTTCTCGTCGAGGCGGACGTACGGCACAGCCACCCGATCAGGTTCGTGGCGTTCGCCGGTGAGGAGGGCGCGCGGTTCGGCCAGGCGTGCACCGGTAGCCGGATCGCGGCGGGCCTGCTGAACTCGCCCGATCTGGCCGACCGGCGGGACGTCCACGGAGTGAGTCTCGCCGAGGCCATGCAGGCTGTCGGTCTCGACCCGAGCCGCGTCGAGGAAGCGCGCTGGCGCGCGGACGACTGGGCAGCGTTCGTGGAGCTGCACATCGAGCAGGGTGGCGTGCTCGAGGCCCAGGGCGTGCCGATCGGCATCGTCGACCTCATCTCCGGCAGCACCCGGTTCCGCCTCGACCTGCACGGCCGCGCCTCGCACACCGGCGGGACGCCGATGCACCAGCGGGCCGACGCCATGACGGCCGCGGCGGAGATCACCCTCCTCGCCGAGAGCATCGCAACCGACCCCAGGCACCACGGCACCCGGGCCACGGTCGGCCGGCTGGAACTCGAACCGGGCTCGATCACCACGATCCCCGGCGAGGCTCGGCTCTACGTGGACATCCGCGACGTGGACAGCGACCGGCAGCGGTCGACAGCGACCGAGCTGATCCACGGCGCCCGCGCCATCTGCGAGCGACGCGGGGTGAGCCTGGACATCGAGTTGCTCGGCGACGCCTCCCCGGTGGTGCTGCCGATCTGGCTGCGCCGCCGGATCGCCGAGACCTGCACCGCCACGGGGACGGCGTACCGGGTCCTGCCCAGCGGCGCCAGCCACGACAGCCAGATGATCAACAAGGTGGTGCCCGCAGGAATGATCTTCGTGCCGAGCCGGGCCGGGCTGAGTCACGTCCCCGAGGAGTGGACAAGCAGCGCGGATCTCGCCGCCGGAACCGACCTGCTCGCCCGCAGCCTGCTCGCCCTCGATCACGAACTGACCAGAACATCCCCGGCGGAGGAGGCATGCTGAACACGACCAGCGGACGGCTCGTCCCGCTCGACCTGCCGCCGGCACACCGGCCCCCACCCACCTGGCACCACGCGCCAGTCCTGCGCCACGAACCGGTCGGCGACCGGTACCGGTTCCTCCGCCTGCACGCCCCGACCATCGCCACCCGCGCCCAACCCGGCCAGTTCGTGATGCTCACGGCGGCGCGCGCCGACGAAACCGCCCCCGTCCTGCCCCGGCCGATGGCGATCTACGACACCGCACCCGAACACGGCACGTTCGACGTGGTGTACGGCGTCGTCGGCGGCGGCACGCGCCGGCTCGCCACCTTCACCGTCGGCGAGACCATGCTCGCGACCGGTCCGCTCGGGCAGGGGTTTCACCTCTCCCCCGCGACCAGCCGGGTACTGCTGCTCGGCCGGGGCATCGGCACCTGTTCGCTCACCACGGTCGCCGCGGTCAACGCCCGCCGTGGCGGTACGACCGTCGCCGTCATCAGTGCCCGCCATCCCGGTGTGCTGATCGGCGCCGACGTCCTGCGCCGGGGCGGTGTCGAGCACCTGCACCAGGTCACCGACGCGGACGGGACCAGCGAGCCGGACTTCCTGTCCACGCTGCTCACCTCGACGCTGGACGCCGATTCTCCGCAGCTCGTCCTCACCTGCGGCTCGCAACGGCTGACCGATCTCGCCGCCGACCTCGGGAAACGGTGGAATGCGGAGGTGCAGGTGTCCGTCGAGGCGCACATGGCGTGCGGCCTCGGATACTGCCACGGTTGCTCCTCCGGGCAGCGGAGCACGGGGACTGAGGCTCCCCTGGTGTGCCTGGACGGGCCGGTGTTCAGGTGGGGATCCGCGGATGACTGAGCCCGGCTGGAACCCGCGGCCGCTGTCCCGGCAACCGCTGCTGCCACCCACCGTGCTGCGAGGCGTACGACCCTACGGCGAGGAACCGGTGGACCTGCTGATCGACAACGGCCGGATCGCCGCGCTCGATTCCGCCGGGCAGGGACCCGCCGTCCACAGCATCGACTGCCACGGCCTGATCGCTCTGCCAGCGTTCACCGACCTGCACACCCACCTGCGTCAACCCGGCGCGGAGGACGCGGAGACGATCGCCACCGGCACGCTCGCGGCGGCCAAGGGCGGCTACGCGACGGTGTTCGCCATGGCGAACACCCAGCCGGTGGCGGACGATCCGCGACGCGTGGAGTACGTCGCCGAGGTGGCCGAACGCACCGCACACTGCCAGGTACGGCCCGTGGGCGCGGTCACCGTCGGCCTCGACGGCACCACGCTGGCACCGATCGAGGCGATGGCCGCCTCGGCCGCCCGCACCCGGATGTTCTCCGACGACGGCCGGTGTGTGGAGGACCCCGCGTTGATGCGGCAGGCGCTGCGCCGGGCGGCCGACGTCGGCGGGTTCGTCGCCCAGCACGCCCAGTCCTCGCCGCTGAGCCCGAACGCCCAGGCCAACGACGGCGCGGTCGCCCACGAGTTGGGCCTGCCCGGATGGCCCGCCGTCGCCGAAGAGTCGATTATCGCCCGGGACTGCGTGCTGGCGGGCGCGGACGACACCCCGCTGCACATCTGCCATGTCTCGACGCGAGGCAGCGTGGAGATAATCCGCTGGGCCAAGTCGCGGGGCTGGCCAGTCACCGCGGAGGTCACCCCGCACCATCTCCTCCTCACCGACGAACTGGTACGCACCGGTGACACCCGCTACAAGGTCAACCCGCCGCTGCGGAGCGCCCAGGACGTGACGGCCCTGCGGGAAGCGCTCGCCGAGGGAGTCATCGACGTGGTCGCCACCGATCACGCGCCACACCCTGCCGCCACCAAGAACCGTCCCTGGTGCGAGGCGCCACCCGGCATGCTGGGACTGGAGACCGCGCTGCCGGTCGTCGCGGAGACCATGGTGCGCACGGGCCTCATGTCATGGCGTCGCCTGGCCGAGGCGATGGCCATCCGACCCGCGGCGATCGGCCGAACAGCTGTCGGCGGCGGGAATCCGCTCCAGGTGGGCATGCCCGCCACGCTGTGCCTGGTCTCCACCGACGCCGACTGGACGGTCGACGCGGCCCGGCTGGCCAGCCTGGCCCGGAACACACCGTTCTCCGGTCATCGGTTCTCGACTCGGGTTGCCGCCACGATCATCGGCGGCAGGCTCGCCTGGTCAGCCATCCCCGGTGCGGGCGGCCCGACCCGCGCCTGACCGGTAAAGATCGGATGGTGGTGGTCAGGGTATGCCAGCAGGGTGGCGATGACCGCCGCCACGGCCGCGAGGGTTCGTTGCGTGGCCGTGGCGAGCGCCTGCCGGCGCGCCCACCATCGGCGATCACCACCGCCGGTTCGACCAGCACCCAGCCAAGAACGCGAGCGGGTGGGTCTCAGATCAATGGCGCATACCACTGGGCGCCGGTCACCCGTATCCGCCTCGACTGCTTGCGGTTCCACTCCACCCGCATGCCGTACTTGCGAAGCACCGGAAAGGCGATCTCGTCCAGTAGCCGTTCCAGGTCGGCCTGGTAGCGGGCCTGCTGTTCGGCCTCCGACAGGGCCGAATAGGCGACCTCGTCGAAGTCCGCCGGCGGATAGGCGCCGTAGCCGAGGTAGACCTCGCCGTCCTCGCTCGCGAGCAGCGACTCCGTGTCCTGCTGGTGGTACCAGAGGTACCCGTGCCAGTGCCGGGAACCATCACGCTCGTCGTGGATCTCAGCGGCCGCGCAGGTGCCACAGCAGCTGAAGTTCTCCCTGGCCAACACGCCGAGCTCGTTGAGATCGGCAAAGGCGCGGGTGAGGTTGCTCCGCACCTCGCCCCACCCACGCTGCTGCTCCCGCCGAGCGGCCAGAGCCTTTTCGTACGCCGCCCTGAGTTCCTCGTCGGTGGCGCCGTGGCGCTGCTCGTCCTCGTCAAAGAAATCCACGAACTCGTCGGCGTCATCCTGGCCACGCACGACCCAGTCCCAGATCTCGGCCTCGATCTCCCCACGGCCCGGCTCCGCAATCCGCTCGGCCAGGAACCTGACGCCCTCAGGGCGATCGTTGTACACCCATCCAGTCACGGCGGCGATCTTTACACGGGCCTATGACAGGTCTGAGCCAAACCGGCACGCGGCAAGCACCACCGGCCGGACGATCGCCTGAGTCCAACCGGATCAGGACGGCCGCTGTGATGCCACCAGCGCCGGCCGTTGAGCTCACCAACGAAGACGCCGTAGCCGTAGCCGCTTCCATTCGGGCCCTTGCCGGTCCGCGCCCGTTCGGTCAACATCAACGGCTGCGCCAGCAGGATGCTGTCACGGACGCTGTGCGCACCGGCGGGGCCGCCCGGCCTGTCGGACAGCGCCGGCAGGGACTTCCATCGATGTCGTGCATCGTGGGTCCGATGACGACGGCCGTAGGATCTGGGAGTGGACGATTTGCATGACGCAGATCATCGAACTCCGGCATTCGCGACCGACTGGGCGCGGCTGTTCGTCAGCTACCGCCAATACGAGGTGTCCGCCGTGCCGGGCGCGTCCGGCGTGGAGATCTACACCCTCGGCGACGACCTGCTGCACGTCGGCGGGCCGAACCGGTTCACCGGCTTCTGCGGCATACACACCGGCTGGATCGAGGCACGCGTGCGTGTCTTGCCCGGGCCTCCCACGGAGACCGACATCGGCTGGGACGCGATCAGCGAGGCGACCCTCTGGAGTCCCAGCGGCCGGCTGTCGGTCATCGGCCTGATGGGCGGCACCGCGGAGGCCCTTACCGACGTCGCCGTCCCGCGCGGGCTGATCCGGGTGCGGGTGCACGCGCGCGACCGCCTGCACGAGACCGTACGCACCGACGGCGACCCACCCGAGCGGCACGAACTGCACATCTGGGCGGTGTCCGAGGAGACGCCATGGCGCACCGTGCTGGCCGACCCGGGAGGCCGCGACTGGGAGCAGAAACCGGCGAAGGCCGCCGAGCGGGCGATGCTGTCACTGCTACCGCGCCCGTCCGACCGTCCGGCCATCCTGCCACCGCTCCCACCTGACCCGTACGAGGACGACACCGGCCTGTCCCGGGTGGCGGTGGTCCGCTACCGGCCCGCGCCGGTCGAGGTCTCGGTGGGAGTGCTGCCCGCCGGCGACCTGGAGGTCCGGCTGGAGCGGGTCGACGGCGAGACTCTCACATGGTCGTGGGCCACCGCCGACGAGCCGATCTTCCCTCGTCCGCTGGCCACGCTGCCGGACGACGAGCCGAGTACCGTACGGCTGACGTCCGGCCCCGACGGCTTCACCCTCCGGCACGAGGGAGTGCTGGGCCGGCACGCCTGCGCCCTCGGCCTGATCTGGGACCATCTGCTCGACACCGCCGGGTCGTATCCGTGGATGGAGACGTTGCGTGGGCAGGCCGCCGAGGCGACCGCGCTGGCCGAGAAGACCCGCCGCCTGCAGGCCGAGCGCGACGCCGAGAAGTGGGAAGGTGCTCCGCCGTCGGACCGGGTCCGCGGGCTCCTCAGCCAGGCGCGGTCCCTGGCCCGGATCGACCGCCCGATGCTCGACCGCATCGACGCGCTGCCCGCCGCCCGCCAGCGGGAGGCAGCCTGCTGGGCGGCCCGCCGCGCGATGCGTGCGGCCGGGCTGGAGCAGATCGGATGGATCGCCGACGCGCTCGCCGACGCCGAGGCCGGCCGCCCACTGCCCCGAACCTTCACAGAGCAGAGCGGCACCGCCGCGTTCAGACGGCTCTTGTCCGATCCCGAGGTGCCGCACACCACCGTCCCGCTCCGCCTAGACCCGAGAGCGTGCGGCACACGCGGCGTCACCGAGATGCTCCAGCAGGCCGCGGCGTTCCCCGCCCTGATCGCTCTGGCGGATGACGATCCGCTGGTCGCCGCGATCAACGCCGTATACAACGCGGCAATCGCCCACGGCGACGACCGCGACCGCTTCCTCGCCGAAGCCCACATCGCCCTGCACTGAGCCTCCGATCCGGCAAGCGACGTCAACTCCGTCAGCCATGCTGCACGACCGCGCACCAACATCGACACGACCGGGCGCGGGGCTTGATCCGGCTGTCGTGACGCTGCGGAGCACGCGGTCGGCGGCAGGAGAGTGAGCCGCAGTGTATGGCGTCGGCGAATCCTGCCCTTCGAACTGAGGGTGCGGCTGGCATCGAGGAAGTCCACCGCCGGGTCAGGCGCGGGCGGCTGGTTCGGTGGGCTTCGTGGTAGGGCTGTCGCTCGGCCCACCGTCGGCGGGCTCGGTCTGTGCTGCGTCGGCAGCGCGGGCGGGGGCTACCGCCTGCAGCCGGCGAACGTCCCGGCTGGCCAGCATGCCGAGGACCGAGAGGACCACCGATGCCGCCAGGATCAGCAGCGTGTCGCGGGTGCCGATCGCCGCTGCGACCGGTCCGACCGCGATCTGGCCGAGTGGGACGGCGACCCAGGACCCCAACATGTCGTAGGAGTAGACCCGGGCCAGTCGGTCGGCCGGGATGTGCTGCGCAATCGACGTGTCCCAGGCCACCGCGAACTGTTCGACGGCGATCCCGACCGCCACGCCGGCCGACACCAGCACGACGACGGTGGGCGCCAGGGCCAGCCCCAACAGCAGAAACGACTCGGCGAACATGCAGGCCACCCCGAGCAGCAACAGCCGACGCACCCGGATCCGCAGGGCGATCAACCCGCCCACGACCATTCCGGCGGTTTCCGCCGCCAGCACCACGCCCCAGGCGCTACGGCCGATCGTCTCGTCCGCGACGGCCGGGCCGAGCACGTTCACGCCGCCAGCGAGAGCCGCGTTGAGGATCATGAAGCCCAGCACGACCACCCAGACCCAGGTCCGCGCGGTGAATTCCGTCCAGCCCTCCCGGAGGTCAGCGACGATGCTCCTGCGGGTGCTCTTCGCCGGCGAGGCAGCGACCCGGACTCCGGTAAACGCGAGAGCCGCGACAGCGAAGGTGAGCGCGTCGATGGCGAGGCCCCACCCCGGCCCGACGGCGGCCACCAGGAGGCCACCGAGCGCCGCGCCGCCGATCATGCCCGCGTTGATGCCGAGGCGGATGAGCGCGTTGGCCGCCTGAATCAGCTCCGGCGGCACGGTCTGCGGCGTCGCGGCGGCCGACGCTGGCTGGGACAGCGCGCTGACGATGCCGTTGGCCGCACCGAGCGCCAGCAACAGCGGGATCGTCGCCGTGCCGGTGAGCACCAGGGCGGCCACTGCCGCCTGGGTCAGCGCACCAAGCACATTGGATCCGACCAGCACCAGCCGGCGCGGAATCCGGTCGGCCACCACCCCACCGAAGAGCACGAACAGCACGGTCATCAGCGATCTCGCGCCGACCACCAGGCCCAGGTCGCGCACCGAGCCGGTCAGATCGAGCACGGCGAAGGCCAGCGCGATGGGAGCGACACCGTTGCCCAGCATGTTGACCAGCCGGCCAGCAGCGAGGTATCGGAACGCGCCATACCGCAGCGGAGCCAGCATCGGTCCCCCATCCGGAAGAGGTCAACATCAACGTGGAGCAGTTCGAGGACGCCAAGCCGTTCGGCCCCACGACGCCCTCGGATGAGGTGTCCGAGCCCGCAGGGTCGAACGCGGCGGTGGCTCACGCGCGAATGGCGCAAGGACACCGTAATGATCGGCTTTCAGTGCGCCTCGATCGAACCATTCTCTCAAGAGCAGAAGGCGGCGTGGCAGACGACCACGGTCGGGCTGCGGAGCGGACTTCGGCGCACTCGTCTAGGCACGACCGAGACGTGAACGCCCGCACATCGGCACGACAGGGTGCCTATCCCGAATGGACCGGCTACAGGCGGTTGCGGTTGCGCCGCCGGGCGGCGCGCACGATCGGCGGCAGCTGCGGACACCGTCTTGCCGCAGGTTGTTCGCCCACACGTCAGCGCTGGTGGCGGGACCGAGCCGGACCGGCGACCCATCCGTTGACAACATCACTCGCGTCCCAATACGTTTAACACGGTGGTTAAGTGAAGGGAGCCTCCGATGGCTGGCACCGATCAGCTCAGCGCGGTGTTCTCGGCGCTCGCCGACCCGACTCGACGGGCGATCATCGCCGAGCTGGCCGAACGCGACGCCACGGTCACAGAGCTCACCGCTCCTCTGTCCATCTCGATGCCGGCGGTGTCACGGCACCTGAAGGTGCTCGAGCGCGCCGCACTCATCTCGCGGTCGCGGTCGGGCAAGTGGCGCGCGAGCCGCCTCGAGGCTGCCCCGCTGCGCGAGGCGGCCGACTGGATCGAGCGCTACCGGCGGCTCTGGGACTCGTCCCTCACCCGCCTCGATGCCCACCTCGTCGCGGTGCAGGCCGCCGGACGGGCAACGGACCGGATGGTCGACGACCCCAGGGAGCTCGAATGAAAACGGAAACTCCGCAGCTCGTCATCTCGCGTGTGTTCGACGCGCCGCGGGAGCTCGTCTACCGAGCCTTCACCGATCCCGACCACTTGGCGGCGTGGTGGGGCCCGATCGGCAACTCACTGCCGCGCGATGAGATTGAGTTCGACGTGCGCCCCGGCGGCTTTCAACGGTGGACGGAGGTCAATGCAGCCGAACCCGAGCTTCGCGTGCACATCCACGTCGACCTCACCGACGTCGCCGACGGCGAACTACTCGAAGGCGTCATGCACGTCAGTGGCCGGCTGCAGGAGGACATCGAGCCGTTCGAGACGAGACTGCGGGTCGACTTCTACGACGAGGCTGACGGACGGACACGACTGGAGATCCGCCAGTGGCTCCCCGAACATCTGGCGCACCCCAGCGAGGAGGGTTGGCGCCAAGCGTTCACCAAGCTGGACGCCACGCTGACGAATGTCCAGGCTGTTGCAGCTGATCATCGAGAGGTAGAGGCATGGGAAAGCTGATTTACGTGACGAACGTGTCGCTTGACGGCTACATCGAGGACGAACGCGGCGCGTTCGCCTGGCTCCCAGTCGACGACGAGGTATTCGCGTTCACCACCGACCTCCTGCGGTCTGTGGGCACGTTTCTCTACGGGCGGCGCCTGTACGAGTCGATGGCCGTCTGGGAGACCGACGCCACTCTGGCCGCGCGGTCCGACCTCATGGCCGACTTCGCGAACGCCTGGCAGGCGGCGAGCAAAGTCGTCTACTCCACGACCCTCGCCGCGGTGTCAACTGCCGACACTCGACTCGAACGCCGTTTCGACCCCGCCGCGGTACACGAACTGAAGGCCACGGCCAGCAGCGATCTCACCGTCGGAGGCGCCGACCTCGCGACGCAGGCTTTCAAGGCCGGGCTGGTCGACGAGTGCCAGCTGTTCATCCTGCCCATCGTCGTCGGCGGGGGCAAGCCAGGACTGCCGACCAGCATGCGCGCCGACCTTGAGCTCCTCGATGAGCGCCGATTCCGAAACGGCGTCGTGCACCTCCGCTACCGCCCTCTCGGGCAGTGAACGACAGCCCTGTCCGATCGCCGGCGGCGCTTGCATGACAGGCGGAGCGCTGACGACTGATTCGGCCGGATGAGGTCGCCCATCACGAACTCGGGTTGCGTCAAGTCGCAGTGTGCGGAGACGTCAACCGCCGCGTCGGGACGACGGTGGCGACAGCGAACCTCAGCCCGGGGAACGCCCCGAGAACTACCCGCCTTCGTCTATCCGTCGGCATGCCGGCCGCACGCTCGTCGACCGCTCCCGACGCAACCGCTCATCGGCACGTCCGGACGTCCTCGCAGCCGGGCAGGCCGAGGTCAAGGCTACCGGGAGCAAGCTGCAGGTTAAGGCACCGCTCGGGCCTTGGCGGCCCTCCCAGCGCGGGCCTTCACCCCCGCCCTGAAGGGCGGAGCACTGGCCCGCATTCCGGTAGCACCGGACGGCGTACGACCCCGAGTCGCCGACCTCTCACCGTCCAGTGGCACCGTCGACAAGCTCCCGCAGGATGTCGGCGTGACCGGCATGCCGGACGGTCTCACTCGTCATGTGGGCAAGCACCCAGCGAAGCGTACGAGGCGCGTCACCGACCGGCTGCGCGGTGAGAACGTCGAGGCCAGCGGCTGCGCTGATGCGGGCATCGCTTTCGGCGATCGCAGCCCGGTAGCCGGCGATGATCTGGTCCTGGGATCGGTCCGGCTCGACCACCATGTCGAAGTCGACGTCGGCGTGGCGCGGGTCGCCGGCGAACGTGTAGCCGAACCAGTACCGTTCGGCGTCCGTCAGATGTTGGACCAGGCCCAGCAGTGTGGTGTCGGAGACGACGAGGCGCCGCCGCAACTGCTCCTCAGTCAAGCCCGCGACTTTCTTCAGCACGCATGCTCGAGCGAAGGACAAGAACGCGAGGGCGGTGTCGAGCTCGCCACCGTCGTTGCGCGGCACGGCTTCGCGTTGGGATTCGATCATGGGGCGACTCTACGCCCTTGTCCTGGCGGAAGGCAGGCGCGGAGGTCGTCCGAGCGGTTCCGGCCAGAACGCCCGCTCATCGGCACGTCCGGATGCATACACCCGTGAGCCGGTTACCTTGAGGCCCAGCCAACAGCAGGTCAAGCGTGACCAGCACGGCCTGGGGCACCCGACCTCTGGCGGGTTGGGCAACTCGCGTTCTGTCGGGCTCCGCCTCTGGACCGGCCCTGACCGGCGTGACCATCGCCGGTCAGGGCTCTCGTTCACGACACGCCGCGCGGTTCGGTTACACCCGGCCGCACAGGGCGCTCTGGATCAGCGTGTCGGCACCGCGTTGCTGCTGGAGGAGGCTGTCCAGCGAATCGCCGAGCGAGGCGGACATGGACACCACGGCGCTGCGCCGGCCGTCGTCGGTGACGCCGGTGACCGTGATGTAGCCGCCGTCGCCGCCGTCGTGGCCCCAGTAGACGCCGCCGCAGGGCAGCGGGCGGCTGACCAGGCCGAGCCCGTAGAGACCGCCCGGCCAGATCGCGTTGACGTCCTCGTTGATCTCGACCGTCCGCTTCATCTCGGCCAGTTGTGCGGGGCGCAGCAGCCGGCCGCCCAGCAGCGCACGGAAGAACCGGTCGAGGTCCCGGGCGCTGGAGGCCATGGAGTCCGGGTCCACCAGAACCTGCTCGGTGACGTCCACCAGCTCACCGGTCTCGAACAGTTGGTATGCCTGGGCGTGCGGCTGGGGTAGGAACGGCGAGGTCCCGGGCCAGGTGGTGTGGTGCAGCCCGAGCGGACCGACGATCCGGTCGGTGACCTCCTGTTGCAGAGAACGGCCGGTGACCCGCTCGACGATCATCCCGACCAGGACGAAGCCGGTGTTGGAGTAGGCCCAGCCCGCTTCGGGTTCGAAGTCCGGCCGGTGGTTCATCGCCCGCGCCACGAGTTGCTCGCGGGTGTACACGTCGTATCGCTGCTGGAGGTACTCCTCGGGCGTGGTGTAGCCGGGCAGGTCGTCGTGGATGCCGCTGGTGTTCTGCAGGAGGTGACGCACGGTGATCCGGCGGCCGTCGTTGTCGTTGCCGCGGACCACGCCGGGTAGCCACCGCTCGACGGTGTCGTCGAGGGACAGTCGGTGTTCCTCGACCAGTTGCAGGACGACGGTGGCTTCGAACGCCTTGCGGGTACTCGCGATCCGGAAGCGTCCGTTGGGTGGCACCGGGCGCCCGGTGACCCGGTCGGCGACGCCGCTGGTGGCGACGAGGTGCCGGCCGTCGGAGGTGGTCACCCGGGCTTGAACGCCGGTCACCCCGAGGGCGTGGATCGCGTCGGTGTCCCGTTGCAACCGGCCGCCGGCGTGGCCCGAACCGGTCACCGATCCTTCGGCCGGTTCGAGCCCGGTGACCGTGAACGTGAGGGCGACAAGTCCCGCCGCCGCACCCAGCGCGACCCGCCGCCTCGATGGTTTCCTGCTGTTCAATCTCATGCCGTCGACGTTAGGAGCCGCGCCGACGCGGACCGATACCTCGTACCACCGGATATGTGGTACAGCTGGCTGTAGTGCCGCCGGCGTCACTCGCGTACGCCAATCGCGTCGACCGGCTGCGACCGCATGACGATCCGAGTCGAGCTCATGATGGCGGCCCAGCCGAGCAGCGCGGCGACCGCGACGATTCCCAGGTAGATGAGCGGTGGAATGGACGGAATCAGCGTCCTGGTCAGTCCGATGCTCGTGCCGATCAATGACGGGATCGCGGCCAGGGTACCGATGAGCACGGCCGCGACGACGATGATCCTCGTCTCGCTGCGCATCATCGCGAACACCTGGCGACGGGTGGCGCCGACCAGTTGGAGCAGGGCGAATTCGCGGAAGCGTGCGGCGGTCGCCATCACCAGGGTGTTCACCACGGCGATCGCGAGGTAGCCGAGCAGGACCGCGTTGAGGATGAGGCCGACCGCCGACTCGCCGGCGGCCGCAGCGCTCTGCGCGGCGACGAACGACTCGCGGTTGTTGACCTGGACGGTCGGGAGGTGTCGGACGGCGGATCGCAACGCATCGCCGAGTGCCCCGACGCCGGTTCCCGTGGCCGCCGTGACCAGCACCGCGAAGTCCAGGCGGTCGGTGGTGTGTTCGAGGACGAGGTCGTGCGGCAGCGTGACGTCGCCGAGGCCGAGTCCTCTCTCGTAGAGCGCGACCACGGTGGGTCTGATCGGCGTGCCGTCACCGAGACGGAGGTCGACGGTGTCGCCGAGAGCAGCGCCGAGGGTGCCCGCCGCGATCCGGCTCAACGCCACCGTGTTGCCCTGCACATCCGCGACATCGCCCTCGAGAACGGCGAGATCCATGGTCTCGGCGAGCTGGTCACCGGTGACCCCCTGGGCCGAGTAGGTCCTGATCTGAGGGCTGTCCCTCGAGCCGAAGGTCGCCAGCGTCCGCGTACGGACGACCGGGGTCACCGCCGAGACGCCGGGCACGTCCCGGAGCACGTCCGCTACCTCGGGCGACACGCCGGCGGACGTGGACGTGACGACGTAGTCCGCGCGCAGTCCGTCTGCGGCCTGATCCCGCGCGGCCGAACTCGCGGTCGTCCCGCTGAAGAGCTGCGCGGTGGCCAGGGTGATACCCATGATCAGAGGAGTGGTCGCCGCGGCGAGCCGCCGCGAGTTGGCGTGCGCGTTCGCGGTCGCGAGGAACCCGCTGGCGCCCGACCTGCGGTTCAGCCCGGGGCCCAGCACGGTGACGGCACCGCCGAGCAACCGCGGCCCCAGCAGCACGACGGCGAAGACGAGCAGGAACGCCGAGAAGGCCGCGCTTTCAGCGGCCCCTTCACCGGGTAGCACCCACGGCAGCACGACCGCCATGGCGATACCGGCGGGGACCAGCAGCAAACCGACGGTCAACCGGAGCCAGCCGAGTTTGGGTGGCTCCACCGCGGCCTCGCCGAGCGCGTCCACCGGCCTGAGCTTGGCCGCGCGCCGGGCGGCTATCCAGCCGCCCAAACGGGCGCCGATCAGGCACAGCACCATCGCCGCGAGTACCGGCAGCGGGCTGATCGACAGTTCGAAGTCGTCCGGAACCGCGCCGACCAGGGTGAAGGTTTCGCGGAAGAGGAAGCTCAGCCCGACGCCCGGAATCACCCCGAGCACTGCTCCGAGCGTGCCCACCACCATGGTCTCGGCGGCGATCATGCCGAGCACCTGCTTCGGGGTCGCGCCGATCGCCCTCAGCAGCGCCAGTTCCCGCAGCCGCTGCCGAACGGAGAGCGCGAGTGTGCTCGCCACGACGATCATGATCACCAGAACCATGCTGCCGCCGAACGCCAGGGAGAGCCCGCTGATGAACGAACGCGTGCTGCCGATGTCGAGGAACTCGGCCTCGCTCCGGTCACTGCCGGTGTAGACGACCACACCGGTGACTGCCGCCTCGATGGCGCTTGCCAGCTCGTCGGCACTGACACCGGGTGCGGCCAGCACGCCGATCGCGTCCACCCGGTCCGGTTGGCCGGTCAGTTCCCGGGCCCGGTCATCGGTGAAGAACAGTGCGGACTGCCGGGCGAGGGTGCCTCCTGGCAGACTCACGATGCCTGTCACCCGGTAGGTCGACGTGTTTGAGCCGACCGCGAGTCGAACCGACGCGCCGACGGTGACGCTGGCCCGCTCGGCCAGCGCGGAGTCCAGCACCACGTCGTCCGGCCCGGTCGGGGCCTGGCCGGCGCTCGTGGTGAACGGGCCGAGCGCGGCCGACTGCCAGCCATGCCCGAGCGCGGGGGTGCTGTCCGGCCCGGCGAGCACGTCGGCGTCCGCCGTCACGAGGCTGACCGGGACGTTGACGTCGGCGATCGCCGCGCGGACGCCGGGGACTCGCGCGATGTCGCCGACCCGGCCGGCCGGCAGGGTGGCCCGCTCGCCGAACCGGGGATCCACGTCGTCGGCCATCGGCAGTGTCTGCGGGGCGCCCACCACCAGGTCGGCAGCTTGGTAGCGCTCGGTGGGCACGCCCGAGCGTTCGCTGCTCTCCAGCAGGATCCCGCAGGCCGTGATCACCGCCGAGCCGAACAGCACCGCGACGAATGCCGCGACGAACCCGCCCTTGCGTCCCTTGACCGTGCTCCAGGCCAGCGCCAGCATGCGCTTCGACATCACGCGGCGGTTCACGGCTCCCCCAGGTGGGTCATCCGCTCGGCGATCTGCTCGGCGGACGGTCGGGTCATCTCGCCGGCCAATCGGCCGTCGGCGAGGAACACCACGGTGTCGGCCTGCGCGGCCGCGACCGGATCGTGCGTGACCATCAGCACGGTCTGTCCCAGGTCGTCGACGATCTTCCTGAGCAGTGCCAGGACCTGGCGGCCGCTGCGGCTGTCCAGCGCGCCGGTCGGCTCGTCGGCGCACACCAGGTCGGGCCGGTTGATGAGCGCCCGGGCGATCGCCACCCGCTGCTGCTGGCCACCGGAGAGCTGGCTCGGTCGGCGGTCGTGATGCTCGGCGAGCCCGACCGCGGCGAGGACACTCGCCAGTTGCTCGGGATCGACCGGTCTCTCGGCCAACCGGACAGGCAACGTGACGTTGTCCGCCACGGTCAGCGCACCGAGCAGGTTGTACGCCTGGAAGACGAACCCGATCCGGTCCCGCCGGAGCTCGGTCAACTCGGTCTCCGACAGGCTGGACAGCTCCGTGTCACCCAGCACGGCCCGGCCCGATGTCGGCCGGTCCAGACCGGCCGCACAGTTCAGGAAGGTGCTCTTGCCGGACCCGGACGGGCCCATGACGGCGGTGAACGTACCGCGCGGGAACCCGGCTGTCACCCGGTCGAGAGCGCGTACCGTGGTCTTCCCCGACCCGTACTCCTTCGACACCGAATCCAGTTGCACTGCGTACGACTGTGTCGCAAATGTCGGCATTGCACCCCGGTGCAGCGAGTCGGTCACGGTGGCCTCGACCGGCGCAACGCGTCGTCTCAATGGGTTTCTGCTGGTCAACCTCATGCGTTCGACGCTAGATTTCCGCGTCGTCGGATAGCGATACCGCGTACCACCGGATGCGAGGTACAGCTGGCTGTAGTGCCGCGGGCGGCGGCCACCGGGCAGACTCGACGCCGTGCCGGGAACGCGAAGGGACGCTGCCCTCGAGGAGGGTACGCAGAAAGGGCAATCCTGTGACGTCGGGTCGACGGTGGGTACAGGTGTGGCGGGGCGGGGCCTACCTCCTGGGATCGCTGGCCACCGGGATCGCCACGCTGCTCGCGCTGCCGCTGCTGTGCCATCCGAGGCTCGCCCGGCGTTGGGCGAACTGGCACCGTGACCGCGCCGGCCGGCTGCTCGGGACGCCGTTGGCATCGCGCCCTGCCCTGCGCACGACGGGACGCCGCCCATGGGCCGATCCGGCCACCCCTCGCGACCTGCTCTGGCTGCCGGTGAACGCCATCACCGGGGTAGCGCTCGGCCTGCTCACGCTGCTGTGCGTGGGCAACCTCCTGCCCGCCGCGGTCGCCACGCCACTGTGGTGGGCGTTCGCACCGGAGGATCGGCCCCGGCTGTTCATCGACATTCCGGTGACCGGCTGGGCGACAGCCCTCACCCTCGGTCCACTGCAGATCCTCCTGCTCACCGCGCTGGCGTACCTGGCCTTCCCGCCGATCGCTCGCGCACACGCCCGGATCTGCCTGGTAGTGCTGTCGCACTCGACGGCCGAACGGCTCGCCGACCGGGTCGCCGTGTTGACCCGCACCCGGGCAGACGTGCTCGACGCACACGGCGCAGAGCTGCGCCGGATCGAACGCGACCTGCACGACGGCACCCAGGCCCGGCTGGTGGCCATCGCGATGCGGCTGGCCGTGGCCCGACAGGCGTTAACCAACAATCCGCGAAACGAGCAGTTCCTGGAAGACCTTCTTCGGGACGCACACGAAGGAACCGAAGAGGCGATGACCGAGCTCCGCGAGGTGATCCGGACCGTCTACCCGCCGATCCTCGCCGACCGCGGCCTCACCGGCGCACTGACCGCGGTGACGGCCCGCTGCGGCGTGCCAACCCGACTGGAGATCGGCAACCTCGAAAAGGTACCGGCGGCCGTGGAGGCCGTCGTCTACTTCGCCGTCGCCGAGGCACTCACCAACGTCGCCAAGCACAGCCAGGCGACCACGGCCGGCGTACGGGTGAGCCGAACGGCAGACCGGTTGTCGGTGGCGATCACCGACAACGGCACTGGCGGCGCCGACGATCGGCGGGGCACCGGCCTTGCCGGGATCCGTCGCCGGGTGCTCGCGCTCGACGGCACCGTCGACATCGACAGCCCGGCCGGCGGGCCGACGACGATCACCATGGAGCTGCCGTGCGGGTGGTAATCGCCGAAGACAACGTCCTGCTGGCCAGCGGGCTGGAACTCCTGCTCAACAGCGTGGGGTTCGACATCGCCGCCATCGCGGGCGACGCGGCGGGCTTCCTCACCGCCGTCCGGGACCATCGGCCCGACGTCACCATCGTCGATGTCCGGCTGCCGCCGTCATTTCGCGACGAGGGCATCCGAGCCGCCCTGCGGGCCCGTCGAGAGCACCCTGGCCTACCGGTCCTGGTGCTGTCGCAGTACGTCGAGCAGCAGTACGCCGCCGAACTACTCGCCACCACCGGCGGCGGCGTCGGCTACCTCCTCAAGGATCGCGTCAGCCGGGTGGATGAGTTCGTCGACGCGCTGCGCCGGGTGGCCGCCGGTGGCACCGCCATGGACACCGAGGTCATCGCCCAACTCCTCGCCCACCGCAGGGACCCGATCGCCGTCCTCACCCCCCGCGAACGCGAGGTACTCGCGCAAATGGCCCAGGGACACGACAACAACACCATCGCTGACCGGCTTGTCATCACCGCCAACGCCGTACACAAGCACATCGGCAACATCTTCAACAAGCTGGGCCTCGCCGTCACCGACAGCGGCCACCGCCGCGTCCTCGCCGTTCTCACCTACCTCAACGGCGCGGGCCAGATCGGCGGCGACTGAGTACGCCGGTGACTCGGTCAACCGCGGCGACCGCCAACGACGTCCGCCCGACGCCGGCCAGGACGTCACCACCGAGGAGACACCCGGACAGCGTCGGGGCAGTGACGAACGCCCGGCAGGGCGCACCCGCTCGGCGACAGATCCGGATCTCTGATCGAGGTGTATCAGTGTTCAGCCGGCACTGGCCTGCGAGCAGTAGGTCACGTGTGGGGATGGCCGGTGATGCCGTCCAGGATGGCGGTCAGGTTGTGGTGGAAGGTCTCCTCGGCGTTGAGGTGCGCGCCGTCGATGACGAGCCGGGCGACGGTGGGGTAGCGGCCCGTTTCGAGCATGCGTGTCAGGTAGGGCCCGAGGGCGGCCTGCCAAGCGGACACGTCGGTGCCGGTTGAACGGGCGGTGCGTCGCTCGGTGATCTCCCTGCGGAGTGCCCCGACGATGAACGCGTTGAGGGCACCCACAGCCCGCTGAAGATCGTCGATGCCGCGCACGCCGGGAGCCTGGCTGAGCGCCGCCGCGGTCGATTCGCCCACGGCGAGCGCGTGCGGTCCTAGGTGTGGCCTTCCGCCGAGCAGGTCGGCGAACCACTCATGGTCAAGGGCGGCTTCGCGGGTCGCTTGGGCGAGGGCCAGCACCGTGGCGCGCCACTCGGCGTGCTGGCCGGCCTCGGCGATCTGGGCATACACGGTGTCGACCATCAGATCGAGCAGCTCGGATCTGTTGCTCACGTAGTCGTAGAGCCGCATCGGACCGACGCCGAGTTCTTTGGCGATCTTGCGTACCGACAGCCCCTCGAGGCCGTGCGCGTCGGCGAGCCGGATCGCCGTGGCGGCGATCTTCGCTCGGCTCAGCGGCACCGGCGCCGCCCGCGGCTGGGGCTCGGGCCGTTCCCAGACGGGCACCGGTGCATTACCGTACGGCGTATCCATGAGGTACAGCGTACGGTAACGGAGACGATGATGCGAATCGCGATCGCCGGTGGTGGCCTTGGCGGCCTGACGCTGGCCCGAATCCTGCACCGGCACGGCATCGACGCGGTCGTGTACGAACGCGAGGCAAGCCGATCCGCGCGATCACAAGGCGGATCGCTCGACCTGCACCCGGAGTCCGGGCAACAGGCCCTGGCCGATGCGGGCCTCGCCGGCCGATTCCGGTCCGAGGCACGGCCGGAGGGCGAGGAGCATCGCATCCTCGACCCGGCCGGACGCACCCTCGTACACCACAAGCCACAACCCGGCTCATTCTCCGGACGCCCCGAGATCGACCGCAGCGCACTGCGTGATCTTCTGCTCGATTCACTCCCCGGCGACGCGGTGGCCTGGCAGCACCGGCTCGTCGCGGCGACGCCACGACCCGACGGAGGCTTCGGGCTGACGTTCGATGGCCGCCACAGCGCCGACTGCGACGTCCTCATCGGCGCGGACGGCGCACGCTCGGTCGTCCGGTCGCTGCTGACCGACGCGGCACTGTCCTCCGTGGCCACCCTGGTCGAACTCACCATCGGCGACGCCGACCGGCGCCACCCGGATCTCGCCGATCTGGTCGGCCCCGGAAACCTCTGGTGCATCGGCGTGAACCAGATCCTGGCAGCACAACGCCTCGGCGACGGCAGCATCCGAGTCGGCATCTCCCTACCCGCGGACGACCGCCACCTGGACGCCTACCGCAGCAAGCGCGCTCTGCTGGACATGTTCGATGGCTGGAACCCCAGCCTCACCGCACTCATCGAAGCCGGCGACAGCCCGCCGACCCCACGCAGGATCGAGGCGATGCCCACTGGTACACGCTGGGCCCACCAACCGGGCATCACCCTCATCGGTGACGCCGCGCACCTCATGCCGCCGGTCGGCGAGGGCGCCAACCAAGCCATGCTCGACGCCGCCGAACTCGCCGCCGAACTCGCCACCAACCCCGCCGACCCCGACTCGGCGATCCAGACGTACGAGGAGGCGATGTTCACCAGAACCCACCCGATCGCCGAAATGTCCGCACGAGTCCAGGCAATGATGCTGTCCCCCACCGCAGCCGACGACATCATCCGCTTCTTCACGCCACGGCCCACCGAGCCGGCACCCGCAGCTTGACGACACGCGACGCAGCCGGCCCCGCCCTTGCAGACGCTCCTGCCCTGGAAGAGGATGCGCCGCGCGGGGGGTGCGGGCTCGTCAGGAGCCGCCGTCGAACCCGGTTCCGGTGCCCGTCATTGGCTCCGGTCGACCTCGATCCGGGCCTCGTCGGCCAGGCGGTAGCCGACACCGTGGACGGTGGTCACCAGCGGCGTGTCGGCGCCGAACTTGGCGCGCAGCCGGCGGACGTGCACGTCGACGGTGCGGGCCACCGCGTGTTCGTAGCCCCAGACGTTGGCGAGCAACTGGAGGCGGGTGAAGACCTGGCGGGGCCGCTCGGCCAGGAACAGCAGCAGGTCGTACTCGATGCGGGTCAGCGCCACGGCCCGGGAACCGTGGTGGACGACCCGGGGCCCGGCGAGGATCCGGACCCCGTCGGGACGCCCGGCGTCCGGGGCCGGGCCGGGGTCCACGACGGCCGCGGCTCCGCCGGGGTGCGCGACGGCCTGGGCCGGGCGGGGCGCCGCCGGCGGGCCCTCGGCGGCGGCCGGGCGCACGCGGCCCTCCCCCGACTCGGCGAGTTCGCCGATCAGCTCCAGCAGCCGGGCCAGGCGGGGGCTCAGCGGCCCGGGAGCGACGTCGAGGGTGATGGTGAGGGTCGGTGCGGAGCGCGGGCGGACCGGCCCGGGACGGCCGGCCGGCTGGGGCCGGGGGGTGAGGGCGACGACGGACATGGAGCCTCCTGGGGACGGCGGTGCCGCCACGCCCGGTGGGGCGGGACGGTCAGGACGGCGCCCGGCCGGCGGTCACCGGGGGCGCGGGAGTGGACGGACGGGGTGGCGGGGTGGGGCCGAGGACGGGCAGGCCGGCGAGCCGCCAGGCGACGAAGCCGCCGACCACGTCCGTGGCGCGGTGCAGCCCGAGGTCCTGCAGGGCGGCGGCGGCCAGCGAGGAGGTGTAACCCTCCTGGCAGATGACCACCACCGGCAGGTCGTAGCCGACAGCCTGCGGCAGCCGTGCGGGACAGCGCGGGTCGAAGCGCCACTCCAGCACGTTGCGTTCGACCACCAGCGAGCCCGGCACGGCGCCGTGCGCGGCGCGCTGGGCGGCCGGGCGGATGTCGACCAGCAGCGCTCCGCCACGACAGGCCAGGTGCGCCCGCTCGGGATCCAGCCGATCGAGCCGCGCGCGGGCGGCGGCCAGGATCTCGTCGATGCCCCGGGAGCCCGGCGGCGCCGGGGCCGGACAGGCGTGCGGGTCGGTCTGCGGCATGGTCGTTTCCTCCGGTGGGTGCTGGCGGCCGGTGGCGCGGGACGGTGGGGCGTTCACCAGGCGACCCCGGCCTCGGCCACCTCGGCGGCGCGGAGCCGGCCGTCGGCGAGCAGGTAGCGGGTCATCCGGCGCAGGGCGGGGCGGTAGACGTGGACGCTCACGGCCGGCTCGCCGCCCCGGTTGGTCACCTGGTGCACGTGCCGGGGTCCGAAGCGACGGCCGGAACCGGCGGCAAGGTAATGCGGGCGCAGCCGGCCCCCGCTGACGGTCTCCTCGGTGAGTGCGCCGGCCACGACGAGGAACGCGCCGCCCGAGCCGCCGTGGTCGTGCAGGTCGGTGCCCTGCCCGGGCAGCCAGCTCAGCGCCCAGACCTCGTGGTCGGCGGTCCGGTCGAGCCGGGCGTACCACCGGGAGGCCGGGTCGAAGCGCAGCGGCACCGGCCATCCGGCCGGGTCGGCGGCCCATGCTCCGGCGATGGCGAGCGGGTCGGGCTGGCGACGGTCGGTCATGGTGGTCCTTCGGGGTACGGCGACGTGCGGAGCCTCAGCTTAGCCTGTAAATCCTATGGGTTTAATAGGTAATTCCGCATGCCGGGACACGAGCGACCCTCCCCAGCGCGCCGGCCGAGCAACCTACCGGGCTGCCGCGCGACTAACCTGGACCGGTGAGTGAGGAACTCGACGCCGAGACGCTGGCGTTCGCACACCGGATGTTCGACCTGGCGCGCGACGGCGGCACCGACGAGCTGGCCGACTACGTCGACGCGGGGCTGCCGGTCGACCTGACCAACGACAAGGGCGACACCCTGCTGATCCTGGCGGCGTACCACGCCCACCCGGAGACCGGTCGCCGCGCTGCTCGCCCGGGGTGCCGACCACGGCCCCACCAACGACCGGGGGCAGACGGCGCTGGCCGCCGCGACGTTCCGCAGCAGCGCCGACGCGGTCCGGGCGCTGCTCGCCGCCGGGGCCGACCCGCACCACGGCAACCCGTCGGCGGTGGAGACGGCCCGCTTCTTCGACCTGCCCGAGATGCTCGCACTGCTGACGACGCCGGCCGGCTGACGGCGACGGCCCCCCGCGCCCGGGTCCCGGCCGGTATACAGAGGCGGTGGAAGATCCGCTGCCCGAGCAGATGCGCACCGCCGGCACGGCGCTGCTGGCCGCGCTGGACGAGCCCGCCCGCGCCCGCGCCGCCCTCCGGTTCGACGACGAGCAGGCCCGGCGCTGGCTGGAGTACCGGCCAC
Source organism: Micromonospora sp. NPDC049139 (assembly GCF_055586845.1). Taxonomy (NCBI): domain Bacteria; kingdom Bacillati; phylum Actinomycetota; class Actinomycetes; order Micromonosporales; family Micromonosporaceae; genus Micromonospora; species Micromonospora sp. NPDC049139. The sequence continues at coordinate 712,575 of NZ_JBVJHK010000001.1, forward strand.
GACCCCGGCCCGGGGTGTGCCTGGCCGACCTGGACCGCGCCGGGCGCAAGGCCGCGCACCGGCTGCTGGCCACCGCGCTGAGCCCACCGGCGTACGCCCAGGCGATGGCGATCGTCGCGCTGGAGGAGGTGCTGGACCGGGCGGAGGGATGGCACCGGGGCCGGCACAGCGGCGACTACTGGGTGGCCGTCTTCGGCGACCCGGCCCGGGACGACGCGTGGGCGTGGCGGCTGGAGGGGCACCACCTCTCGGTGAGCATGACCGTGGTGGCCGACCAGGTCTCCCCCGCGCCGATCTTCCTCGGCGCCAACCCGGCCGCCGTCCGGTACGCCGGCCGCCCCGTCTCCCGGCCCCTGGGCGTCGAGGAGGACCTGGGCCGCGCCCTGCTGGACGCCATCGGCCCGGCCGGCCGAGCCGCCGCGATCGTCGCCGACGAGGCGCCCGGCGACATCATCAGCGCCACCCGCGCCCACGTCGACGCGCCGCTGGAGCCGCTCGGGGTGCCCGCCGACCGGCTCGGCCCCACCGGGCGGGCGCTGCTGGACCAGCTCGTCGCGCTCTACCTGGACCGGCTCCCGCCCGAGCTGGCGATCCGGGAGGCACGCCGGCTGGCCTCGGGGCAGCTGCACTTCGCCTGGGCCGGCCCGACCCGCCCCGGCCAACGCCACTACTACCGTGTGCAGGGCGACGACCTGCTGATCGAGTACGACAACACCACCGACGACGGCAACCACGCGCACACCGTGCTGCGCCGCCCGGCCAGCGACTTCGGCGCGGACGTCCTGGCCGCCCACCACGCCGAATCCCACCCGACCCGCTGACCCCTCCCCCGCCACCCTTTCCGCCCCCCGCGATCTTGCACTCTCAGCCCCCGGATCGGGCGGAATTGCCACCTTCGTCCGGGCGCCAAGTGCAAGATCGCGGGGGCCGGGGGCGGGGGCAGGGGCGGGGGCAGGGGCAGAGGCAGAGGCAGAGGCAGGGGCAGGGGCAGGGGCAGGGGCAGGGGCAGGGGCAGGGGCGGGGTGGGTCAGGGGCGGGAGCGGGCCAGGTCGACGGTGGAGCCGGAGACGCCGCCCAGCGCGTCGAAGGTGGTCGCCTCGGCCCGGCGGCCCACGTCGAACAGCCGCACCAGCCGGGCACCCAGCCGGACGCCGACCGCACCGACGGCCAGGGCCACGACCTCGGTGAGCAGCAGCACGACGCTGGCGCCGCGCCGCGGCGCGTCCGCGCGGACGAGGCAGGACACCAGAAACAGCGCGGCCATCGCCACGTTCACCAGGTTGAAGGTCACCGCCGTGCGTCGGGTCCGGCCGCCCGGCACGTCCCACAGGTCGATCATGCCGGCCACGGCGGCCAGCGCGGCGGCGAACAGGGCCGCCACCGAGCTCCAGTAGCCCACCTCGCCGAGGAAGGCCGGTCCCCCGAGCACGTCGGTCAGGTCGAACACGGTCGCGCTCACGAAGAGCCCGAACGGGAACGTCACCAGCATCGGTTGGATCGGGTGCCCCTGCACCCGAAGCCGGCTCTGCATCGTTCCTCCCCCAGGTCGGCTCACCCCACGAATACAGAGTGCTACCCGGGCGCTCCCAGGGCGAAACGACACGCGCCCATCGGCCCAGATGTCACGGCGCCGGGAGGGACGGCGGGCGGGGCGGCGAACGGGGTGGCAGCCGGGACTCAGGTGTCCCTGGGGCGTGACACGGTGCTGACCAGCCGGTCGGCCACCTCGCGCAGCGGGATGTCCAGCGACGACGCGGCGCTGCGCAGCACGTCGAGAGCCTCCTCGGCCGGGCAGCCGCGCTGGGTCATGATGACCCCGATCGCCTGCCCCACCACCCCGTCGCCGAGCAGCGACGAGTCCAGCTCCCCGGCCCGGGCCGCCCGGCGCGCCCGGTCGCGGACCGCCGCGAGGAGCAGCCCGGCGTGCTCGGCGAGCAGCATCGCGGTGAGCTGGTGCCCGGGGGTGAGCAGGTCGGCGGCGCCGGCGTAGAGGTTGATCGCCCCGATCACCTGCTCGTCGACGTCGACAGGGGCGGAGATCACCCCGTGCACGCCCAGCTCCCGCGCGCGGGGCGTCCAGGTCGGCCAGCGCGGCTCGCGGCCCAGGTGCTCGGAGAGGATCATCTCCCGCCGCCGGATCGCGTCCATCGCCGGCGAGTCCGGACCGTGCCGCAGGTCGTCCAGCCCCGCCAGCCGCTCGTCGGAGGCGGCCACGCCGGCCGGCTCCCCGGCCCGCAGCGCGGTGAAGCCGCACCAGCTCACGCCGTCCACCGCGTCCCGGCCGATGCGCACCAGCGCCGCCAGCGCCTCGTCGAAGTCGTCGACGGCGATCAGCCCGGCCGTCAGCTCCCGCAGCAGGGCGGCCGTCTCCAGGACGCCCAGCCGCTCCACCGCCGGGTCCCGCATCTCCAGGTTCACCGCGGCACAGCCTCCACCGACCCCGCGCGTGCCCCCGCACGCCCGACCGGCGCCGTCACCCGTTCCATCTTCTGATCTCTCCCGACTCTTCGGACCCGCCCTACTACCCTCGCAAACCGGGGTCGAAACGGCGCAAAAGGGGGCCCCTTTCGGCGCCGCGTGGCGCGAAAGGGGCCCCGACGCGTCAGCGGGAGCCGGCGCTGAGCCGTCGACCCACGGAAGCGATCAACCGGTCCAGCTCGGAGCCGAACGGGTTGTCGTGCACCAGGTACGTCCAGGTGGCGCTCGGCCGCACCAGCTTCGCCTCGTCCGGCTCCCAGTCCTCGCCGAACTCCGTCTCCTCGAAGGTCGCGATGGTCCGCGTCTCGATCTCCGGGATCAGGTTGTTGAACGCCGGCACCGCCGCCCGGTGGAACTCGTCCAGCGGGTCGAGGCGGCCGAGCGCGCGCAGGTGCACGCCCTCGCGCACCTCGGACAGCTCGGCGAGGTGCTCCGCCCAGAGCCGGTCGAGGTGGTAGAGGGCGATCGACCGGGCGACCCGGGCGAGCAGGTCCTCGTCCATCTCCTCGGCCTTCTCCGGCACCCGGTCCAGCAGCATCAGCGCCGCCACGTCGCTGGTCAGCAGCCGCTCCCGCCGCTCGGCGAGGGCCTTGCGCTGCTGCTCGATGACCACGCTGTAGCGCCAGGTGTTGCGGTGGATCTCGTGGTTGACGCCCTCGGCGACCCGCTGGGCGTGCTCGACGGCGTAGTCGACCTGCTCGTCGGTGACCAGGCCGTCGGCGTTCATCCGGGGTGACGCCGGGACGGCGTCGCCGGCGTGCCGGACGACCAGGTCGTCCTCGAGGCTGACGAAGAAGACCGAGCCACCCGGGTCGCCCTGGCGGCCGGCCCGGCCGCGGAGCTGGTCGTCGACCCGCCGGCTGTCGTGCCGGCCACTGCCGATCACGTAGAGGCCGCCCAACTCGGCGACCCGCTCCCGGTCGGCCTGGTCGCTGCCGCCGAGCCGGATGTCCACGCCCCGGCCGGCCATCTGGGTGGAGACGGTCACCGCGCCGTACGCGCCGGCCTCGGCGATGATCGCCGCCTCCTCGTCGTCGTTCTTGGCGTTGAGCACCACGCAGGGCACCCCGGCGGCGTTCAGGCCGGCCGCCAGCCCCTCGGACTCCTTCACGTCCAGCGTGCCGACCAGCACCGGCCGCCCCGCCGAGTGGCAGCGCGTGATCTCGTCGATCAGCGCCTCCTCCTTCTCGGCGCGGGTGGCGTAGATCCGGTCCGGCTCGTCCTCACGGACGCACGGGGTGTTCGGCGGGATCACCGCCACCTCGAGGCCGAAGAACTCCCGGAGCTGGTCGCCCACCAGCACCGCGGTCGCCGTCATGCCGCACACCGTCGGGTAGAGGCCGACGTACGCCTGCACGGCGATGGTGCCGAGCACCTCGCCCTCGGCGGTGGCGTCCAGGCCCTCCTTGGCCTCCACCGCCGCCTGGAGCCCGTCCGGCCAGCGGCGGCGCTGGGCCACCCGGCCGCGCATCTCGTCGATCAGCTCGACGGTGCCGTCACGGACGATGTAGTCGACGTCGCGGTGCAGCAGGGCGTGCGCGTGCAGTGCCACGTTCACCGCCGAGAGCTGCGCGACGTGCTCCTCGTCGTACAGGTCGATGCCGAGCTTGGCCTCGACGGCGGCCAGGCCGGCGGCGGTGAAGGCCACGCTGCGGCCATCCTCGGCGACCGTGTAGTGCTTGCCCTTGCGCAGGCCGCGCACCAGGGCGGCGGCCGCGTGCACCGGGTCCTGCTCGCCGGCGACCGCGCCGGCGAGGACCATCGGCACCCGGGCCTCGTCGATGAGGATCGAGTCGGCCTCGTCGACGATCGCCGTGCGCAGCGGCGGCTGCACCCGGTCGTCGATGTCGGTCACGAGCTGGTCGCGCAGGTAGTCGAAGCCGGCCTCGCTGACGGAGACGTAGGTGACGTCGCAGGCGTACGCGTCGCGCCGCTCCTGGGGGGTGGATGCCTCGTTGACCCAGCCGACGGTCAGGCCGAGCAGGGTGTAGACGGGCTCCATCCACTGGGCGTCGCGGCGGGCCAGGTAGTCGTTGACGGTGAGCACGTGCACCGGGCCGTTGCCGAGCCGGACGTGCCCGTACGCGGCGACGGTGGCGGTGAGCGTCTTGCCCTCACCGGTGGCCATCTCGGCGACTTTGCCCGAGAGCAGGGCCATGGCGCCGAGCAGCTGCACGTCGTACGGCCGCTGGTCGATGCCGCGGCGGGCGGCCTCCCGGCCGATCGCGCAGATCTCCTCGTAGCCCGTGGCCGTGCCGGCGGCCTCGGTCAGCTCGGCGTCGTCGAGGGCCGACAGCTTCTCCTCGCGCGCCTCGATGGCCGGCAGCAGCTTCTCCAGCGGCCCCAGGTCGACCGTCGTCCCCGGGCGCTGGAGGAACCGGCGGAACCTGCTCTTCAAGCGTTGCGACACACCCATGAGCGGCAACGGTACGCGACCGGGCCGGGTAGCGGCGGCCCGCCCGGCGCGGCGCCGCGCGGGGTGTCGCCGCCGGGCGGGTCGGGCCGCCCGCCGCTCAGGTCACCAGGAGCTGGTGGGCGGCCAGCTCGCGGTAGAGGGGGCTGGTCACGGTCAGCTCGTCGTGGGTGCCGGTGGCGGCCACCCGCCCGCCGTCGAGCACCACGATCTGGTCGGCGTCGACGACCGTGGAGAGCCGGTGCGCCACGATCAACAAGGTCCGCCGGACGGCCACCGCGTCGATGGCCCGGCGCAGCGCGGCCTCGTTGCGGGCGTCGAGGTTGCTGGTCGGCTCGTCGAGCAGCAGCACCGGCGGCCCGGCCAGCAGGGCCCGGGCGATCGCCAGCCGCTGCCGCTCGCCGCCGGAGAGCAGCACCCCGCCCTCGCCCACCTGCACGGCCAGCCCCTCCGGGGCCCGCTCGGCGAGATGACCGAGGTTGACCTCGTCGAGCACCGCGCGCAGCCGGTCGTCGGTGGCGTCCGGCGCGCTGATCAGCAGGTTCTCCCGGAGCGTGCCGGCCAGCACCGGCGCGGACTGCTCGACGTAGCCGAGGCGGGCGCGCAGCGCGTCGCGGGGCAGGTCGCACACGTCCACCCCGTCCAGCCGCAGGGTGCCCCCGGTCACGTCGTAGAAGCGCTCGACCAGGGCCAGCAGCGTCGACTTGCCGGCGCCGGAGGGGCCGACGAGTGCCGTGCGGGTGCCGGCCGGCACGGTGAAGCTGACCTCGCGCAGCACCGGCGGGCCACCCGGGTAGTGGAAGTCGACCCGGTCGAACTCGACGGCCGCCGGTGCCCCGTCGGCGGTGTTCGGCCAGGTCGGGGCGGCGGTGTGACGGACGGGCGCGGGGCGGTCGGCCGCGCCCTCCACCGGCACCGCGAGCACCTCCTCGATCCGCTGCAACGCGCCCAGCCCGGTCTGCAACTGGGCGTAGGCGTGCACCGCCTGGCCGAGCGGCAGCACCAGGAAGAACAGCAGCATCACGAACGCGACCAGGTCACCCACGGTGATCACGCCGGCCGCCACCCGCGCCCCGCCCACGCCCAGCACCAGCAGGAACGCGCCCTGGATCGTGACCGTGCTCACCGGGCCGACGAACGCCTGCACCCGGGCCACCCGCAGCCCCGCCGCGTACGCCTGCGCCGCGCTGGCGCCGACCGTGTCGGCCTCGCGCCGCTCCGCCCGGGCCGCGCGGATCGTCCGGACGGCGGAGATCGCCCGCTCCACCGCCGAGGTCATCTCCCCGATGCGCTCCTGGGCGGCCCGGGCCAGGTTGCGCATCCGGTGCGCGAAGGCGACCGCGAAGCCGACCCCGGCGGCCACCCCGAGCAGGGTCACCCCGAACAGCACCGGGTCGAGCAGCACCATCGCGCCGGCCGCGCCCAGCACCATCACCGCGCCGGTGACCACCTCGAACAGCCCGGAGGTGACCACCGCCCGCAGCAGCGTGGTGTCCGAGCCGACCCGGGACAGCAGGTCGCCGGTGCGGCGGCGGTCGTACTCGGCGATCGGCAGCCGCAGCAGGTGCCCGGCCAGCCGCCGCCGGGTGCCCAGCACGACCCCCTCGGCGGTGCGTTGCAGCAGGTAGTCCCGCAGCCCGCCGAGCGCCGCGGCCCCCAGCACCAGGGCGACCAGCACCGCCACCAGGCCGGCCACCGGCCGGGCCGCCGACACGCCGTCGAGCACCGCGCGGGTGAGGAGCGGCTGCGCCAGCGACGCCGCCGCCCCGGCCAGCGACAGCGCGGCCACCACGGCGAGGGTGCCGCGGTGGGCGCGCAGGTACGGCAGCAGGGCGGCGAGGCCGACCCGGTGCTCCCCCGGGGCGGTCGCGGGGTCGCCGGCGGGAGCCTCGGCGGGGGCGGGAGCGGCGGCTGCGGGGGCGTCGGCGGTCACGACGCGGTCCTGGCGGTCATGCCCGCCAACGGTAACCGGCCCCGGCATCCGCCCTGGCCGGACGCGGATGTCAGACGGTCAGCACCACCTGGAGCTCCTGCCGGCGCCGCTCGGCCAGGTCGGTCAGCAGCGTCGGCGCCTCCTCGAACGGCACCACCGCCGACACCAGGTGCTTGCGGACCACGTCCCCGTACGCCCGCAGCAGGTCGATCGTCTCGGCGGAGAGGCGCTCGCGGTCCCAGGTGGGGGCGAGCCCGCGCGGCACCCGGCCGATCTGCGCGCAGCGCAGCGACAGTCCGTTGTGGTGGAACTCCTCGCCGAACCGCACCGCGTCCGCGCCGGCCTGGTAGAAGGCCAGGTCGACGACCGTGCCCTGGGGGCGCAGCAGGCGCAGCGCGAGCTGCAACGCCCACGCCTGCCCCCGGCACTGGAACACCACGTCGGCGCCCCGGTCGCCGGGGCCGTGTGCCCAGCGGGTCTTGAGGACCACCGCCGGGTCGTCGGCCTCCGGGTCGAGGGTCTCCAGGCCGAGCGCCTCGGCGACGGCCCGCCGCTGCGGGGTCGGGTCGAGCACCACCACCGAGGCGGCGCCGTGCCGCTTGGCGAACAGGGCGGTGAGCAGGGCCACCACCCCGCTGCCGACGACGGCCACGCGGCGGCCCCGGACGCCGTCGCCCAGCGACCGCACGTCGGCGCCGTGCAGGTCGGCGGCGGCGTGCAGCACCCCGTTGGCGCAGATCGGCCCCATGTGCGCCACGTAGACGCCGAGCACCGGGTCGATGTCGTCGGGCAGCGGCACGAACCGCTCGGCGACCGGGTCGGCGACCCAGCCGGTGCGGTGGCCGTACGTCATCGCGCCGACGGTGCCCACGGCGACGGCCGGGGTGCGGCTCTCCACCACCCGGCCGACCTGCATGTAGCCCAGCCGGGTCACCGGGTAGGGAGTGCTCGCCCCGCCCGGCTGGAACAGGCCGAGGTCGGCGTTCCAGGTGACGTGCAGGTAGGGGTTGGTGCCCTTGACGTAGCTCAGCTCGGTGCCGGCGGAGACGCCGCTGAACAACGTCTCGACCCGGAACGTGCCGTCGGTCAGCTCGACGGCGTCCTGCTCGACGAGTTCCACCCGGCCCGGGCCGCTGACCACCACCACCTTGTCACGCATCGACGGTCACCCCCGTGGCGAGCGGCGCGGCGGCCGGGCGGTCCAGGCGTACGGTCCGGCCGGTGCGGGCGGAGTCGGCCACCGCGAGGGCGAGCCGCTGGGTGCCGAGCGCCTCGGCGTACGGGACGCGGACGTCGTCGCCGACCCCGCGGACCGCGTCGACGAAGGCCCGGTCGACGGCCACCCGGGCGGCGTCGGGGTCGGCGCCGAAGCGACGTTCGCCGTCGGCGTCGCGGACCACCAGGCTGTCCTCGGTCAGCGACAGGGCCAGCCCGTCGGCGAGGATCTCCACGCCGGCGCGGTGTTTCCAGCCGAGCACGCAGGCGGCGGTCAGCGTGCCGACCGCCCCGCCGGCGAACCGCAGCGCCGCGGTGGTCACCGAGTCGATGTCGGCGCCGTCGACCGGCGGCGGCGTCCCGTTGCCGTACGCGGTGACCTCGGTCGCCTCCCCGACCAGCGTCCGCACCAGGTCCAGCACGTGGGCGGCCTGCTCCACCACCGGTCCCCCGGAGCGGTCCCGCCTGGACCACCAGGCGACCGGGGGCACCTTGTCCCACCACGCGCCGCTGACCATCCGCACCGGACGGCCGGCGAGCAGCTCCCGCGCCTGCTGCACCACCGGCAGGTACCGCCAGTGGTGTCCGACGCCGGTGAGCAGCCCCCGCCGGGCGACCAGGTCGGCGATCCGCTCGGCCGTGGCCAGGTCGACCGCGACGGGCTTCTCCACGAACATCGGCACCCCGGCCGCGATCACCGCCTCCTCCGCCGGGCCGTGCGCGAACGGCGGCACGCAGACGTACACCGCGTCCGGCCCGGCGGCCAGCAACTCCTCCACGCCGTCGAACGTCCGGGCGCCGTGCCCGCCGGCCAGTTCCGCCGCCGCCGCCGGGACCACGTCGGTCACCCCGAGCAGTTCCACGTCCGCGAAGCCACCCAGCACCCGGGCGTGGCGTTGCGCCACCCCGCCGGCCCCTACCAGTCCCACCCGGCACGTGCGCATGTAAGAGCCCTTCCGCCACGGTTTCACGTTCCGTCGAGTGCACTCCCCCCGCGTGGGCGCAATCAAACGTTCACCAGGGGGGAACCCGGCCGCGTGACCTCCGTGATCAAGCTGTTAGGCATGCTGCGGTTAGCGCGAGCGCAGTAGTGGGAAAAACAGAACGGGTTTTTCCGCCACGATCAGGGGGTGCCTGTGCGGAATACGGAGACGATGGTTTCACCGGTGGTGGAGGCCTGGGCCACCTACCGCACCACGTCCGCGGCCGACTGGCCGGCGCGGCGGCTGCTGCGCGCGAAGGGCGGCAGCAGGGTCAGCGTGGTCCTGCCGGCCCACAACGAGGAGGCGACGGTCGGCGCGATCGTGTCGACCATCCGGGAGCACCTGATGGACCGGGTGGCCCTGGTGGACGAACTGATCGTGGTGGACTCGCGCTCCACCGACCGCACGGCGCAGGTGGCTCGCGCCGCCGGCGCGGAGGTGGTCGGCCAGGACGCGATGACCCGGGGGCTGCCCCGGCTGACCGGCAAGGGCGACGCGCTCTGGGCCGGGCTGGCCGCGGCCGAGGGGGACGTCGTCGCGTTCGTCGACGCCGACCTGCGGGAGTTCCGCCCCCACTTCGTGACGGGGCTGATCGGCCCGCTGCTGACCGACCCGTCGGTCGACTTCGTCAAGGGCTTCTACCACCGCCCGCTGGTCGGGACGACCGGGGTGGAGGCCGACGGCGGGGGCCGGGTGACGGAGCTGATGGCCCGGCCGCTGCTCAACCTGTTCTGGCCGGAGCTGGCGGGCTTCGTCCAGCCGCTCGCCGGTGAGTACGCCGGCCGCCGGGAGGTGCTGGAGCGGGTGCCGTTCGTCTCCGGCTACGGGGTGGAGACGGCGATGCTGATCGACCTGCTCGACCTCGTCGGGCTGGACGCGCTGGCCCAGGTGGACCTGGGCGAGCGCAAGCACCGCCACCAGGACACCGCCGCGCTGGGCCGGATGTCGGCCCAGATCATGCTCACCGCCTGGTCGCGGTTGCAGCGACGCGGCTGGGCTGCCCCGGGCGCGATGCCCGCCGCCCTGCTGACCCAGTTCCGGCGCGGCGGCTCCGACGCGCTGCCCAACCTGGACCGGGAGATCGTCGTCAGCGACGTATCCATCGAGGAACGACCGCCCCTGGCGGAGCTGCGGCACCGGATCCCCCGCCGACGGGTGGCCGCGGCGTGACCGCCCGGCCGCACCAGAACGCAGGTGACCGGTCGCGGACGGCCCAGGGCCCCGCCGAGGGAAGGAACCCCGCACGATGAGCCTCACCGTCCTGATGAACGCCGGTCCGTGGCTGTCCGTGCCGCCGCCCGGCTACGGCGGCATCGAGAACGTGATCGCGACGCTGGTGCCGGAGCTGCGCCGCCTCGGCGTACGGGTGGTGCTCGCGTCGGTCGACAGCAGCACCCTGCCGGTCGACGAGAAGCTGTCCGTCTTTCCCGACGGGCAGTTCCACGCGCTGCAACGGCCGTACAACCAGGTCTGCGGCATCTCCCAGGCGCACCTGAACGGGGTGGTGCGCGCGCTGCACTCCCGCGACGACATCGACCTGGTGCACGACCACGTGGAGGCGGTGGGCCTGGCCACCCTCGCCGCGATGGGCCCGGACGCCCCGCCGGCGCTGCACACGCTGCACTGGGACCTGGCCAAGCACCCGGCGCTCTACGGCAACCTGGACGGCGGCGAACGGGTCCGGGTCAACGGGGTGTCCGCCTCGCAACTGGCCCGCGCGCCCCGGGCGCTGCGGGAGCACTCCGTGGGGCATGTGCACCTGTCGACCCCCCTCGCCGTCGACGCCGACCGGCGGCCGGGCGCGGACAAGGGCGACTACCTGGTCATCCTGGGCCGGATCAACCCCGGCAAGGGCCAGGACCTGGGGGCCCGCCTCGCGCACCGGGTGGGGGTACCGCTGGTGCTCGCCGGGCCCGTCGGGCCGTACCACCGGCCGGAGGACCTGGCCGCCGCCGGGGACGAGACACGACAGAACCCGGACGTCCGGTTCTTCTACGACGAGGTGGCGCCGCACGTCGACGGCGACCTGGTCCGCTGGGTGGGCACCGTGGCCGGGCAGGAGCGCGACGACCTGCTGGCGGGCGCCCGCGCCTCGCTGTTCCCGCTGCGCTGGGAGGAGCCGGGCGGCACGGCGGTGGTCGAGTCGCTGGCCCTGGGCACGCCCGTGGTGGCGACGGCGCGGGGCTGTCTGCCCGAGCTGATCGAGCACGGCCGCACGGGCCTGCTCACCACCGACGAGGACGAGCTGGCCGACCTGCTGCTGGCCGCCAGCCTCCTCGACCCCGACGAGTGCCGACGCGAGGCCGCGGCGCGTTTCACCCCCGCCGTGATGGCGGAGCAGTACGTGGGCCTCTACGAACGGGTCCGCCAGCTGGCCGCCGCACCGCGGCTGCAACCGGTCTGATCCCACGCTCCCGGCCGGGGTCGGTCCGCCTGGCAGGGCGGGACGGCCCCGGCCGTCGCGTGGCCGCCGGAGCGGCACGAGGAAATCCGCCGGCCGCGGGTTTGGCGGGACGGGGAGCGGGAAGGCGCGGACGGCCCAGCATTCCCACGCACAGTGAGGAGACCGCGTTGACATCCTCCCCCGTCTAGTTGACATCCTCCCCCGTCTAGAGGCGGGGGATTCCCACCCTCGCGGGTTGGGGTTCCTGGTTCACCGCAGACCGCACGGAAGGAGTTCCTTCGTGTCTGACGTCCGCTCCGCAGGCGTTTTGCGTCTCGACCAGCCCGGCCGCGACGGCGATGTTCTGGGCGGCGTTGACGTCCCGGTCATGCCGGGTGCCGCAACCCGGACACGTCCAGTGGCGTGTGCCGAGGGAAAGCTGGGCGAGCAGGTGCCCGCACGCCGAACACGTCTTCGACGACGGGTACCAGCGGTCCACCACCGCGAGGATACGGCCGTCGCGGTGCGCCTTGTAGGTCAGCAACGTACGGAACTCGGCCCAGCCGGTACGCGAGATCGCTTTGGCCAGGCAGCGGTTGCGGGCCATGTTCGCCACCGCCAGGTCCTCCACGGCGATGGCCGCGAACCGGCGGACCAGGGTGGTGGACTGCTGGTGGAGGAAGTCCCGGCGGGCGTCACGTACCCGCGAATGCGCCCGGGCGACTTTCCGTTTGGCTTTGGCGCGGTTGGCGGAGCCCTTCTGCCGGCGGGCCATCATCCGCTGGTACCGCTTGAGTCGGCGTTCGCGCCGCTCCATGTGCCTCGGGTGGGGGATGCGCTCGCCGGTCGACAGCACCGCGAAGTCGGTCAGGCCGAGGTCCACGCCCACCACCCCGCCCGCCGGTTCTGGTGCGGCGGGTGTCTCGATGTCGACGGCGAACGTCACGAACCAGCGGCCGTCCGGGTCACGCGACACCGTCACCATCGTCGGATCCAGTGCCGTCACGTCCACGTTCGGCCACGACCACACGAACCGCAGCACACCCGGTGTCTTCCCCAACGACAGGTTCCCGTCACGCAGCCGGAACGCCGACCGGGTGAAACTGGCGGACTGGCGGCCGTGCCGGGACTTGTAGCGCGGGTACCGGGCCCGCTTGGCGAAGAACGCGGTCATGGCGGTGTGCTGGTGCCGCAGGGTCTGCTGCAACGGCACCGACGACACCTCACCCAGAAACGCCAGATCGGGCTGCTTCTTCATCTCCGTCAACGCCCGATCCGTCTCCGCATAGGAGGTGGACTTCCGTTCGGTGTGCCAGCGGGCGTGACGGGCGGCGAGGGTGCGGTTCCAGACGACGCGTACACACCCGAACGTGCGGTTCAGCACCGCCACCTCCTCCGGGGTCGGGTACGCCCGACACCTGTACGCCGTCCGCACAGGACCAGTCCTACCAGAAAGGACGATCATGGTTGACAGCGCATCCGCCATTCCTCCCCGCCCTGAAGGACGGGGCATCCTGGCGGTGACCCGGTGACCGGTCCCATGGCGCACTCCCGCGCCCGGCGCAACCCGGCCGACGGCAAGGCGCCCGTCCGGCGGGCCGCCACCGTCGTGGCGGTGGTCTTCCTCCTGGTCGGCGTGCTCGGCTTCGTGCCGGGGGTCACCAGCGATTTCGGTGACCTGCGGTTCGCCGGGCACGAGTCCGACGCCAAGCTGCTCGGCCTCTTCCAGGTCTCGGTGCTGCACAACATCGTCCACCTGCTCTTCGGGGTGGCGGGGCTGGTGCTGGCCCGGACGGTCTCCGGCGCCCGCACGTTCCTGGTCGGCGGCGGAGCGATCTATCTGGTGCTCTGGCTCTACGGCCTGGTGGTCGACCACGACAGCGGGGCCAACTTCGTCCCGGTCAACAACGCCGACAACTGGCTGCACCTGTTCCTCGGCGTCGGCATGATCGCGCTCGGCGTGCTGACCACGCGCGGGCAGCCCCGCCGGTGACGCAGCGGAGCGGCGGGCGGCCGTGACCACCGTCGCGGTCGCCCCGTTCCGGTTTGACCCCCCTGGTGCCCGGGTAGTTCGCAGGTCCCCGACCACGCGAAGCGAGGGCGCACACATGTCGAGCCGGATCACCTGCGAGCTGCGCGACGCGTCGCCCGTGACCGTCGTACGGCTCCGCGGCGGCCTCGATGTCGGCACCATGCGCGCGGTGCACACCGTGCTGGCGGACTGCCTGGCCGCCCAGCCCGACGCCCTCGTGGTCGACCTGACCGACGTCACCGTCCGCGACCGGCTCGCGCTCTCGGTCTTCGCGGCCGCCGCCCGGCGCGCCGCCGACTGGCCGGCGGTGCCGGTCGTGCTCTGCGCCCCGCCGCCCGAGGCGGCGGGCTGGCTGGCGGAGTCGACCGCCTGCCGGGTGGTGCCGGTGCGCCGCGACTGCGAGGAGGCCACCCGGGTGGCGAACGCGGCGGTGGTGCCCCGGCTGCGGGCCCGGCTCGAACCGGTGGCGGAGGCCTGCCGGCGGGCCCGCGAGCTGGTCGCCGACGCGTGTGCCCGGTGGAACCTGCCGCAGGCGGCCGGCCCGGCCTCGCTGGTGCTCAGCGAGCTGGTCGGCAACGTGGTCCGCCACGCCGGGACCCCGATGCAGGTGACGCTCACCCTGCGTCAGCCGTACCTGCACCTCGCAGTGGTGGACGGCTGCCGGGCCTCGGCCCGGGCCGGCTCCCCCGAGCTGCTGGCGGAGGGCGGCCGTGGCCTGATGCTGGTCCGCGAGCTGGCGCAGCGCTGGGGCAGCGTGCCGGCCGGCGACGGGAAGGCCGTCTGGGCCGTACTGCCCGCCAATTGACCGAAATTACCGCTCTAGCCTGAATAGCCGCTGTCGCCTGGTTACATGGGCAGAGGGGCGGGTAGGCACGCCGTCCTTTCTGTCGTCATGGCGGGGTGAGAGTCACATGCCCAAGCGGGTAACCACGGAACCTCCACGCGACCGGGGCCCGGCGATCCTGGCACCGGCACGCTTCGGCGGCTTCCCCGGGCCGCTGCGCAAGTCGGTCCCCGGCGGAACCCTGATCCGGTTCCTGGCCACCACCGACCACAAGCAGATCGGCCTGCTCTACCTGCTCACCTCGTTCGGCTTCTTCCTGGTCGCCGGGGTCGAGGCGATGCTGATGCGGGCCGAGCTGGCCCGACCGGGTCTGCAGTTCCTCGCCCCCGAGCAGTACAACCAGCTGTTCACCTCACACGGCGCGGTGATGCTGCTGCTCTTCGCCACCCCGGCGGCGTTCGGGTTCGCCAACTACATCGTGCCGATCCAGATCGGCGCGCCGGACGTGTCGTTCCCCCGGCTCAACGCCCTCGCGTACTGGCTCTACCTGTTCGGCGGCCTGATGGTGATCGGCGGCTTCGCCCTCCCCGGCGGCTCCGCCGACTTCGGCTGGACCGCGTACACGCCGCTGAGCAGCCAGGAGCACTCCCCGGGCGTCGGCGCGAACATGTGGGTGGTGGGCCTGGTCGTCTCCGGGCTGGGCACCATCCTCGGCGCGGTCAACCTGATCACCACGATCCTGACCCTGCGCGCGCCCGGCATGACCATGTTCCGGATGCCGATCTTCACCTGGAACATGCTGTTCACCAGCGTGCTGGTGCTCCTGGTCTTCCCGCTGCTCGCCGCGGCGCTGCTGGCGCTGGCGGCGGACCGACTGCTCAACGCGCAGGTCTTCACCCCGGAGAACAACGGGTCGATGCTCTTCCAGCACCTGTTCTGGTTCTTCGGCCATCCCGAGGTCTACATCATCGCGCTGCCGTTCTTCGGCATCATCACCGAGATCATCCCGGTCTTCGCCCGCAAGCCGATCTTCGGGTACACCGGTCTGGTGCTGGCCACCATGGCGATCACCGTGCTGTCGATGACCGTGTGGGCGCACCACATGTTCGCCACGGGCCAGGTGCTGCTGCCGTTCTTCAGCATCCTGAGCTACCTGATCGCCGTGCCCACCGGGGTGAAGTTCTTCAACTGGATCGGCACGATGTGGAAGGGACAGCTCACCTTCGAGACGCCGATGCTGTTCGCGATCGGCTTCCTGGTCACCTTCCTCTTCGGCGGCCTCACCGGGGTGCTGCTGGCCAGCCCGCCGGCGGACTGGCACACCCACGACACGTACTTCGCCGTCGGGCACTTCCACTACGTGCTCTTCGGCACCGTGGTCTTCGCCCTCTTCGGCGGCTTCTACTTCTGGTGGCCGAAGATGACCGGGCGGCTGCTCGACGAGCGGCTCGGCAAGGCGCACTTCTGGACCATGTTCCTCGGCTTCCACGGCACCTTCCTCGTCCAGCACTGGCTGGGCAACGAGGGCTTCCCCCGCCGGTACGTCGACTACCTGCCGACCGACGGCTTCACCGCGCTGAACACCTTCTCCAGCATCTCCGCGTTCGTGCTCGGCGCGTCCACCCTCTTCTTCATCTGGAACGCGTGGAAAACCTGGCGGTACGGCGCCATGGTGGCGGTCGACGACCCGTGGGGCTACGGCAACTCCCTGGAGTGGGCCACCACCTGCCCGCCGCCGCTGCGCAACTTCGACCGGATGCCGCGGATCCGCTCCGAGCGCCCCGCGTTCGACGCCAAGTACGGCCCGCTGGTCGCCGACCTCGGCCGGGACCTGCCCCAGCGCACCACCAAGCCGCCGCAGCAGTTCCGCGAAGAGCTGCACCGCGAGAAGCACCTGCCCGAGGCGCCGGCCGCCGAGGGGGCGCACGGCGCACGGGAAGCGGCCGGCTACCACCCCGCGCCACAGTCCGGGGCCCGGCCGGTGGACGTGCCGGCGCCCGAGGAGGTGCGCCGGCCCAGCTTCGAGTACACCGAGCCGGAGGAGGAGACCCGGCCCGGCGCCCAGCCGGAACCGCCGGAGAAGGACCGCTGGCGGCACCCCCGCGAGCCCGACGACACCCCGGAGCGCTGAGCGGGTACGCGAAAGGGGTCGGCGCACCGTGCGCCGACCCCTTTTCGTCGTCTGGCCGCAGGCAGACGCCAGCGCGCGTCAGTTGTCGCGCGTCGGAGACAGTCCCGCCGCGCTGAGCGAGCGGCGCACAGCCGGCTGGACCCGGGTCAGCCGCAGCGGCACCCCGGTGCGGGCGGCGGCCTCGCGGCCGGCCATCAGCGCGGCGATGCCGCCGGCGTCGAAGCCGCCCGCGCCGACCAGATCCACCACCACCTCGGCGGGCTGGCCGGTCACCGCCTCCAGCATGGCCCTGCGGAGCTGGTCCGCGCCGTCCCGGTCGACCTCCCCACCGACCTCCACGACCACCCGGTCGCCGTTCTGCTTCACGGAGATGCGGGTCTTCGTGCTGTCCGACTCGGCCGCGCCGTTCTGCCACGGCGGCGGGGCGTCGGCGAGCATCGCCTGGCGCAGCCAGGTCAGCGCCCGCGACAGCAGCCGCGAGACGTGCATCTGGGAGATGCCGAACCGGGCGGCGATCTCCGCCTGGGTCTGGTTGCCGTAGAAGCGCATGGCCAGGATGCGCCGCTCCCGCCAGGGCAGCCGGTGCAGCAGCCCGCTGACGGTCACCCGGTCGTCGACGGACTCCAGCGCGTTGTCGGACTCGCCGACCAGGTCGCCGAACTCGGCCGAGCTCTCCCCGCCGACGGGGGCGTTGAGCGAGGCCGGGCTGTAGCCGGCCGCCGACTCCAGCGCGGCCAGGATCTCCTCCTCCGGCGTCTCCAGCCGCGCCGCCAGCTCGGCGACCGACGGGGCCCGGGACAGCTCGCTGGTCAGCGCGGCGGTCGCCTGCCCCACCTCCAGGATCAGGTCGCGCAGCCGGCGGGGCACGTGCACGCCCCAGGTGCGGTCGCGGAAGTGGCGCTTGATCTCGCCGACGATGGTGATCGCGGCGTACGCGGTGAAGGATCCCCGCTCGGGGTCGTACCGGTCGACGGCGTTGACCAGGCCGAGGCGGGCGACCTGCTCCAGGTCCTCCAGCGGCTCCCCCCGCCCCCGGTACCGGCGGGCGAGTCGGCCGGCGAACGGCAGGGCGAACCGGACCAGGTCGTCACGCGCCTCCTGGCGCCGTTCGGGCGGAAGACCCTCGATCCGGGCCGCGTACGCCAGCGCGGCCGCGTCCAGGTCCTCCAGGCCCCGATCGGTCGGAGGTGGTGTGGTTGTGGTGCTCTGTCCGAACATCCGCGCCTCCCTCAGGAAGGTCCCCCGCCCGGATTCAGGAAACCGGTCGTGCGCGCGCGTGGTCGCACCACGCACCGGGCCGGAAGTGGGTCACATGACTGGGATGCCAGCGGGCGACGACGCCGCGCCGGACGGCGTGATCAGGCCGTCGCAGCCAGCGGTGTTCCCGCTCCGTAGGTACTCAATCACGGGACCCCGGTTTCGCGAGGATGTTTCGACAGGGCTGGTTCAACAGATCAGCAACCCCTGGTGGGCGCCGCTGTCCCGCAGTGCCGCGAGTGCCTCGGCGACGGTCATCGGCGGCGGCGTCGGCAGGTCGTACGGCTGGGCCCGCAGCACCTCGGTGGCCCGGCGGGTGGGCACGGAGGTGACCGGGTAGCCGCGCGCCGAGGTGCGGTCCAGCGCCCGCCGGCGGCGGCCGAAGCCGGCGACGGCCAGCCACTGCGGCAACCCGGCCAGCGCCGGCGACCGCAGGCCGGGCGGCTCGGGCAGGACGTCCACCGAGCTGAACGGCTCGCTGCCGGCGAGCCACCACTCCACCCCCTCCACGCTGCGCCGGGTGGCGTTCTCGCACCAGTACGGCACCATCCCGGCCCGCACCACCTGCCACGGGTCGAGCAGCCGGCCGCACTCCACCACCAGCCGGTTGCCGGTCTTGCCGGCCGCGCGCAGCCAGCGCCGGTACAGGTCGGCGGTCGCGGCGCTCAGCGCGCCCGGCCGCGGGACGAGCACGCGGTGCAGCGGATGCCGGTGCCGGGCGGTCCACTCCCGGGCACTGTCCTCGAAACCGGACTCCACGCCGTGTTCGGCCGGGGCGGGTGGCGCGCAGACCTCCGGCGGCTGCCAGTGCGCGCCGTCCCCGCCGGCGGAGCGGAGCACCTGGCGCAGGGCGTGGCTGTCCGGGTGGAAGTCCACCGGGTCCAGGCCGCTGCCCGGGCAGCCGACCTGGAAGCTGTGGCCGGGCGCGGAGTCGAACACCGGCCAGGTGCGGACGTCGCGCAGCAGCAGCACCGGTGCGCCCGGCTCCAGCAGGTCGGCCAGGAACCGCGCGTACGCGGCCGGCAGGGACCGCCACCGGGCCCCGAGCGACACCGTGGCGCCGGCCAGCGCGCCCCGGCTGGCGGGGCAGTGCACCTGGCGTACGTGCAGGTCGGGGTTGTCGGCGAGCAGGCGGGCCGTCAGCGCCGCTCCGTGGTCGAGGGCGGCCTGCGGCCTGTCCACGGCGCCCTGGGCCCAGTGCACGCTCATCTCGAACCCGGCGGGCAGCCAGGGCACGCCGAGCGCCATCGCCAGGTGCGCGGCGGCCCCGTGCGGGGAGCCGAGCAGGGCGCCCGGGTAGCGGCGGCGGGGGTACTGGTCGGCGAACCAGCGGGCGATCCGCTCGGCGTCGACCTCGGCCGTCTGGCCGGGGGTGAGCGCCACCCGGCCGGCGGCCCGGACCACCGCCGCCCGCCGGACCGGCTCGGGCGCGCCGGTGAACCGCGACAGCGGGCCGGGGTGTCCGGGGTGTCCCAGGTCGGCGCAGTCGGTGCCGCGCAGCGCCCGCGCGGTGGCGGCCACCAGGACCCGGGCCGCGCTGCCGGCGGCCACCACCCGGTCGCCCGCCAGTCCGGCACCGTCGGCCGTGAGCCCCTTGCGCACCTTGTGCACCGGCCCCACCTTGCCTCGTTCGCTCACCACGCGGCCCGGCTTCCCGTCCCGATGGGGTTCAAACGGGGCATCCCCCACCGGGCGGGAGTAATCAGAAGATCCGGGCGGTTGCCGCCGAGCCCAGCACCCGAGCCGTGACCAGGGGTTTCGGCGCCGGGACGGCGGGCACATGAGCGCCCATGCGCGCAGACGACGACACGCCCGCCGCGGCGGCCACCATCACCCCGTACCAGGACGGCCCGCTGCTGGTCCGGGGCGACTTCGTCCTGCTCACCCCGGACGGCGAGACCATCGACGCGCGGCGGGGCACGGTGGCGCTGTGCCGGTGCGGCAAGTCCGCGCTCAAGCCCTTCTGCGACGGCACGCACAAGGCGATCGGCTTCCGCGCCGGCACCGACCGCCAAACCTGACCCCGCCCCCACCCCGCGATCTTGCATTTGGTGCCCCGACGAATCGGGGATGAACAACCCGTGACGGGGGCCGAAGTGCAAGATCGACGAGCGGTGGATCGGGGAGACGCGGAGGGCGGGCCGCGCGGGTCAGGCCACGGCGGTGACCGGCGCGGCCATCCCGCCGGCCCGCGGGGACTCCCGAAGCGTGACCCGGGGCGGGCCGGGGGTCGGGCGCAGCGAGGTGCGGCCGGCGGCCCAGGCGTCGAGCAGGTGCGCGGCGAAGAGTCGGTCCACCGCCAGCGCGGCGGCGGCGCCGAGGAGCACGTCGGGGGCGAGGCCCGGCTCCACCCGGACCAGGCCGCCGCACAGGTCGTGCGCGGCGATCTGCTCGTGCACCGCGTCGGCTTCCACGTGCTCGTCGTAGAAGCGGGTGGCCGCCTCGTCCAGGCCGAGCCGGCGCAGCCCGTTGCCGTACCGGCGGTTCGGCAGCGACGAGGTCATCTCGTACGCGGCGAGGTGCCCCAGCAGCGCCCCGCGCAGCCGTCGGTGCAACCCGAACAGCGACATCAGGTTGTTGGTGGCCAGGGTGACCGCCGGCACCGCGTCCAGGTGGGCGGCGTATCCGGTGTCCAGCCCCAGGCGGTCCAGGGTCACCCGGAACAGCTCGGCGTGCATCCGGTCCAGCCGCCCGTTGCCGTACTCGTCCGTCTGGATCTCCACCAGGGCGGCCTTCGCCGGTCCGCCGAGGCGCGGCAGGGCCCAGCTGTGCGGGTCCGCCTCCCGCAGGTGGTAGATCGAGCGGTGGGTGACGAACTCCCGGAACTGCGCCAGCGACGCCCGGCGCTGGAGGTGCCCGGCGAGCGACGGCCCGGCGTCCGCGGCGACCATGTCGGCGAGGGCCGCCGGCACGCCGCCGGGCAGCACCGCCGGCAGCGGCCCCACGAGCGCCCGCACCGCCGCCTCGAAGACCCGTTCGGCGTACGCGCGCAGTGCGAGCAGGGACGGCTGCCACTCCCAGTCGTCGTCGACGCCCCGCCAGCCCCGGTAGTGCAGCTCGTAGCAGCAGAAGAGGGTGAGCTGGAGGTCCTCGTCGGTGAGCGGGTCGACCGGGTCGAGCCGAGCACCGAGCCCGGCCGGCAGGTCGTGCGGCTCCTGCCGCAGCGCGTCCAGCACCGCCGCCGAGACCGGTCCGCGGGGCTCCGGCAGACGCGCGGGCCCGTACCGGCGATCGGTGGGCTCGGACAAGGCGACCTCCCGCGTCTGACTGCCGGTCCTCAGTGCCCGCCCGCCGGGCGGCTAAACGAGGTCTTCGGCCTCCACGGCCACCCCGGTGGTCAGCATCCGGTCGCGGACCCGCCGGGCGGCGTCGCCATCGGCGAAGACGCCGCGCAGGTCCGCGAACGCGGGCTCGGGGGGCGCCAAACGTACCGCCGGGTCGACCACCGCCTCCACCACGCACGGGCGGTCGGCGGCGAGCGCCTCGTCCCAGGCCGCCCCCACCAGCTCCGGCCGGTCGACCCGCACCCCGTGCAGCCCGAGCAGGCGGGCCCAGCCGGCGTACGGGACGTCGGGGCGGCGGCGCGTCGGGTCGGTGGACGGCGGGCGGCCGCCGCCCATGCCGGACTGGTCCCGGTTGTTGAGCACCAGCACGACCAGCCGGGGATCGCGCCACTCCCGCCAGTGGTGCGCCACGGTGATCAGCTCCGCCAGCCCGTTGAGCTGCATGGCGCCGTCGCCGAGCAGGGCGATCACCGGCTCGTCCGGAGCGGCGAGCTTGGCCGCCACCGCGTACGGCAGGGCGCAGCCCATCGAGCCGAGGGTGCCGCAGAGCTGGGCGTTCACCCCGGGGGGCAGTTCCAGGTGCCGGGCGTACCAGTAGATGACCGAGCCGACGTCCACCGCGACCGCCCCGCGCCGGGGCAACCGGCTGGCGAGTTCCTGCACCACGAGCTGCGGGTTCACCGGCTCGGCGGGGGCGGCGGCCCGGTCGGCGCGCTCGGCCCGCCAGCGGTCGACCGAGCCCTCCACGGTCTCCCGCCAGCGGGCGTTGGGCCGCTCCGGCACCCTGGCCAGCAGCGCCCGCAGCGTCTCCGCGGCGTCCCCCACCAGCGGCACGTCCACCGGGTAGCGGGTGCCGATCCGGCGCCCGTCGATGTCGATCTGCACGGTGCGGGCCTGCCCCGGCATCGGGAAGTAGTCAGTCCACGGGTCGTTCGTGCCGACCAGCAGCAGGGTGTCGCAGCCGCCCATCAGCTCGGCGGCGGCCGGGGTGCCGACCTCGCCGAGCACGCCCGCGTGGAAGGACAGCCGCTCGTCGAGCACCGGCTTGCCGAGCAGCGAGGCCGCCACCCCGGCGCCGAGCCGGTCGGCGAGGGCGACGATGTCCTCCGCCGCGCCCCGGGCACCCTGCCCGACCAGGATGGCGGTGCGCTTGCCGTTGGCGAGCAGTTGGGCGGCCGCCTCCAGGTCGACGTCGTGCGGCAGCACCCGGGCCAGTGGTTCCCCGGGCATCGCCGCGAACACGCCTGCCGCCTGGGGTTGCAGGTCGGGCACGGCGGTCTCCTGCAACTGGCGCGGCAGCACCACGCAGACCGGGCTGCGGGTGGCCGCGGCGGTGCGGAACGCCTGGTCGAGCAGGGCCGGCACCCCGGCGGGGGTGCGGCCGTACCGGACGAACTGGTTGCACACGTCGCCGAACAGCCGGCTCAACCCGATCTCCTGGTGGGCGCCGCCGAGCGGGCCGGAGACGTCCTCGCCGACGATGGCCACCACCGGCTTGCTGTCCAGCTTGGCGTCGTAGAGCCCGTTGAGCAGCTGAACGGCGCTCGGCCCCTGGGTGGCCAGGCAAACCCCGATCCCGCCGGTGAACTTGGCGTGCCCGGTGGCCATGTAGGAGGCGGTCTCCTCGTGCCGGGCGGGGACGAACGCCGGGTCCCCGCCCGAGGCGTCGAGCGCCTCGACCACGGGGGCGATGGCCTCCCCGGGATAGCCGAAGACCCGCGGCACCCGCCAGGCACGGAGCCGCTCGACCACCAGGTCGGCCACCGTCCGCTCAGGCACTGCCACGCCCCGGTGTGGCGGCGTCGACGTACCGCAGCACCGCCCCGACGCCGTCGGCCAGCTCCGGCGCCTCGTCGGGGCCGAGCACGGTCAGCTCGGCCTCGGTGCCGACCAGGGCGCGCACGAGCGCGGCGTCGGCACGGACCTTCTCCGGGTCGCGCACCGACATGTCGGCGAGCTGCCGCGGGTCGGTGGCGATCGCCGTCGGGTCGGGCCCGATCCACAACTCCCCGGTCGCCGACGGGTCGTCAACGATGAGCATGGTGTCGACCTGGTTGCGTTGCAGCGCGGAGACCACCGCTTCCAGCCCGGCGCCGACGTCCTCCTGCATGCCGAACCGGTCCAGCGCGGCGGTGATCCGCTGGTCGGCCACCTCGGCGATGGTCTGCACGGTGAGGTCGTCCAGGAGCGTCTGGTCGGCGCCGCCGGCCCGGGAGCCGGCGTCGGTGCGGACCACGACGTCCTGCCAGCGTTGCGGCATCTGGGCGGCGATCACGCCGGTGGCCCGCACGTCGCCGGCGACCACCACCACGTCCGCGCCGACCTTCTCGGCCAGCTCCACCGTCGCCGCGGTGACGTCGCCGGCGTTGTGGTGCCAGGCCTCCATGGCGGCGCGCTGGTACCGCGACTGGGACCAGCCGCCGGGCTTCACCCGGCGCAACTGGAAGTCCTCCCGGCCGGTCACGTGGGCGCGGCGCGGCACGCCGCCGGCGCTGATCGCCATGGCGTCGGCCCCGGTCCGGTCGGCCAGCACCCGCACCCACGCCACCTGCTCGCCGCGCTGCGCCAGCAGCGGCATCACGTGCGGCAGGGGGGTGAAAGCGGCGAGGTCCCGCAGCGGCGGGGCGGAGAGGTACTCCGACAGCACCACCCGGCCCCGGGTGCCGAAGATCGCCAGGCCGTAGTCCCCCGGCATCGGGTCGTGCCCGCGGACGACCCGTTCGACCGCGTCGATCGTGTCCACGTCGGCGCGCTGTTCCTGGAGTTGGTTGCGCAGGCCCCGCCACCGCAGATCGAGCGCCGGGTGGGCGTCATGGGTGTTGGCGGAGGCGTCCAGGTACACCGAGACCCACGGCCCCGGCCGGTCGTAGAGCGGGCGCAGGAAGGACAGCTGCATGCTCGACCCCTTTCCAGCTCGGCCCCCCGCTTACCCGCGCCGGTCCGGTTGTCACCTGGCCGCCGTGAGCGCGTGACCAGGATTCATTCACGTCGTTCAGGCCGGATGGCCGATACCATCGGTGAACGCAACCGGACTCTGGGTGGTGACCATGGACAGCGACCTCCATATCCGGCGGATCGTCCACCCCACCGGCCGGATCGTCACCGGCCGGGTCGTCCGCCTGCTCGACGGCTACCCGCGCGAGGTGCGGATCGGCCAGCCGGTGCTGGTCGCGGTGCTCGCGGCGGCCGGGGTGGCCGGGCTGCTGGCGGCGGTGGTCCGGTCCCTGTTCTCCGCCGGCTCCGGCGCGGCCCGCCGGCGGTTCAAGGACCTGAAGAAGGGCCCGGAATACCTGGTCACCCCGGTGCGGCTGCGCGACTCCGCCGGGCAGCTCTGCGAGGTCGAGCTGCACGGGCACCTGCCGCAGAGCGCCCTGCACCCCGCCGACCACGTGCAGCTCACGCTACGCCGGCAGGGCGACCCCGACCTGCCGCCGAAGATCGAGCGGATCGTCAACCTGACGACCGGGCAGCTGCTCACCCCGCGCACCGCCACGCTGTGGTCGCACCTCGGGCCGCCGCTGCTGCTCCAGGCGGCACTGGGCGGGCTGCTGGTCGCCGCCCTGCTGGCCTGGGCCGCGCTCACCTGAGTCACGCGCCCGGCGCCGACCCGACGTCTCGCCCCCCGGCGCCGGCCTGGCTCGCGCGCCGGCGCCGATCTGACGTTTCGCGCCCCGCGCGCCCGGGCACCGCAGGCGCCATGTTCGCCGGATTCACGCTCGACGAGATCGACCTCGGGCCGGTACGCCTGCGCGTACGCCACGGCGGGTCCGGGTCGCCGGTGGTGCTGCTGCACGGCCATCCCCGCACCCACGCCACCTGGCACCGGGTGGCGCCGCTGCTCGCCGAGCGGCACACGGTCATCTGCCCGGACCTGCGCGGCTACGGCGGCTCGTCGACGCCGCCGAGCACCCCCGACCACGCGCCGTACTCGAAGCGGGCGATGGCGGGCGACGTCGTGGCGCTGCTCGACGCCCTCGGCCACGACCGCGCGGCCGTGGTGGGGCACGACCGGGGCTGCTACGTGGCGATGCGCACCGCGCTGGACCACCCCGACCGGGTCAGCCGCCTCGGGGTGCTCGACGGGGTGCCGATCGGGGAGGCCCTGGCCCGCGCCGACGCCCGGTTCGCCGCCCGATGGTGGCACTGGTTCTTCCTCGGCCAGCTCGACAAGCCGGCCGAGCAGGTGATCAACGCCGACCCGGACGCCTGGTACGGCGGCTCCCCCGCCGAGATGGGCGAGGAGGCGTACGCCGACTACCGCCGGGCCATCCACGACCCGGCGACCGTGCACGCCATGTGCGAGGACTACCGGGCGGGCCTCGGCCCGGACCGGGCGGCCGACGACGCCGACCGGGCCGCCGGCCGGCGGATCAGCGGCCCGGTGCTCTTCCTGTGGTCCACCCGGGACGACATGGTGGACCTCTACGGCGACCCCGCCGCGATCTGGCGGGAGTGGGCCGACGACGTGCGGGCCGCACCGGTCGAGTCGGGCCACCACATGGCCGAGGAGGCGCCGGAACAGCTCGCCGCCGAACTGTCCGCCTTCCTCGCCGGGTAGCCGCCCGCTCGGGCGGGTCAGCCGACCGGGGCGGCCTCGCGGGCGGGCTCGCGGGCGGCGTCGAGCATGCCGCGCCGCCGCGCCCAACGCTCGAAGGCGAGCGTGGCGAAGGGCGGCACGGCACAGGCCAGGGCCACCCCGGTGGCCAGCAGACTCCACCGGCGCAGGCGGGCCACCGCGAGCACCAGCACGCCGTACGCGATGAACAGGCCGCCGTGGATCGGCCCGAAGACCTGCACGCCCAGCTCGTTGGCGGGCGGGCCGTACTTCACCGCCATGCCGGCCAGCAGGGCGGCCCAGGAGATCGCCTCGGCGATCGCCGCCACCACGAACAACCGGGTCACCTTCTCGCGCATCAGCATCTCCACCTCTCGCCGCCGGCCATGCTATCGGTGGCCCCGGTCGCGCCCGGGCGCGACCGGGGCACGGGCGACGGGGATCACCGGGAGCCCCTCTGGGTAGAGAAGAGGTCTCAGGTCTTCCCCGGCCCCGACGCGGCGTGCGAGGTTTAGGGGACCAGCGGTGACAGGGTGGTGACCATGGGCGAGGAAGTCGGCGTGCGGACCTTCAGTCGCGAGGATCGGGCCCGCTACCGGGAGAAGGTGCGCCGTTGCCTCGACGTGTTCGCCGAGATGCTGCGCGAGTCGCGGTTCGACGTCGACCGGCCGATGACCGGGTTGGAGATCGAACTCAACCTGGTCGACGGGGACTCGATGCCCGCCATGCGCAACGCCGACGTGCTGGCCGCCGTCGCCGACCCGAGCTTCCAGACCGAGCTGGGCCAGTTCAACGTGGAGATCAACGTGGCACCCCGCCGGCTGACCGGCACCGGCACCGCCGAGTTCGAGGAGCACGTGCGGGCCAGCCTGAACGCCGCCGAGCAGAAGGCCCGCGCGATCGGCGCCCACATGGTCATGATCGGTATCCTGCCGACGCTGCGCCCGGAGCACCTGACCGCGGCGGCACTGTCGGCCAACCCCCGCTACGAGCTGCTCAACGAGCAGATCTTCGCGGCCCGGGGCGAGGACCTACGGATCGCGATCAACGGAGTGGAGCGGCTCGCCGTCACCGCCGACACGATCACCCCGGAGGCCGCCTGCACCAGCACCCAGTTCCACCTGCAGGTCAGCCCCGCCCAGTTCGCCGACTACTGGAACGCCGCCCAGGCGATCGCCGGCATCCAGGTGGCGCTCGGCGCCAACGCGCCGCTGTTCTTCGGCCGCGAGCTGTGGCGGGAGACCCGCATCCCGCTGTTCCAGCAGGCCACGGACACCCGCGCCGAGGAGATCAAGGCGCAGGGCGTACGCCCCCGGGTCTGGTTCGGGGAACGCTGGATCACCACCGTGTTCGACCTGTTCGAGGAGAACGTCCGCTACTTCCCGGCGCTGCTGCCGGTCTGCGACCCGGAGGACCCGGCCGAGGCCCTCGCCGCCGGCGGCGTGCCCAAGCTCGCCGAGCTGCGCCTGCACAACGGCACCGTCTACCGGTGGAACCGGCCCGTCTACGACGTGCTCAAGGGTCGCCCGCACCTGCGGGTGGAGAACCGGGTGCTGCCGGCCGGGCCGACCGTCCTCGACACCATCGCCAACGGCGCCTTCTACTTCGGCCTGGTCCGGGCGCTCGCCGAGGCCGACCGGCCGCTGTGGTCGCAGATGTCCTTCAGCGCCGCCGAGGAGAACTTCACCAGCTGCGCCCGTCACGGCATCGACGCCCAGGTCTTCTGGCCCGGCCTGGGCTACCTCCCCGTCACCGAGCTGGTGCTGCGGCGACTGCTGCCGCTGGCCCACCACGGGCTGGACCGGTGGGGCCTGGACCCGGGCGAGCGCGACCGGCTGCTCGGCATCATCGAGCAGCGCTGCCTGACGGGGCGCAACGGCGCGAGCTGGCAGGTGGAGACCCTGCACCGGCTGGAGTCCACCGACCACCTCGACCGGCCGGAGGCGCTGCGCGAGGTGGTGCGGCACTACGTGACGCTGATGCACAGCAACCGGCCGGTCCACGAGTGGCCGCTGCCCTGACCAGGGCGGGCCGGGCGACCGGCGGGATCGGCGCGGGCACTCTGGGGCCCAGGTCGATCACCCAGCGCAATTGCGCAGGGCGGAAGAACCCCCGGGACCGGAAGCGCCCCATGATGAGACGCGGACATCGATCCCGCACGATTCGTTGCTGGTAGGAGGGGGTCGGGCGGGTGCGTCCAGGCCGACCGGTGGCTCCCGTACGCCGGTCGCGGGCGGCGTCGCCAACATCGGCGGTCGCGCCCGGGTTCCACCCCCCACCCTGAGGAGCGCACGTGACGCAGACCCAGCGGTCCCCCCAGCAACCCGACGTACCCGTCCGGATCCGACCCGACACCGCGCAGACCGGCACGTCCGCGTTCGTCACCGGGCACTTCCCCCGGCGGCGCGGGCTGATCATCCTGCTCAGCGTCCTCGGCGGCTTCCTGCTGACCGTGATCTGGTCGGCGGAGTTCGTCGACCGGACCATCGGCGACAACGTCGCCAACACCCTGCTCGGCCACGACGCCAAGGAGACCCCCATCCAGGGCGTCGCGGCCGGCGTGCTGTTCGCCTTCGTCTCCGGGATCGCCGGCACGTTCACCGCCTGCAACATCGCCGCGTTCGGCGCCCTCGCCCCGCTGACCGGCACCACCGGCAGCAGGCTCAGCAGGTTCGTGCAGCCGCTGAAGCCACTGGGCTGGATGTCGGTCGGCATGATCGCGGTGTCGGCCACGTACGGCGCGATCGTGGGCTTCGTCGGAACGTCGATGCCGCAGTTCTCCACCGCCAGCAACAGCCCCGGCAGCCTGTCGCCGCGGAGCATCCAGTCGATGGTGGTCTTCGGCCTGATCGGGCTCATCATGATCTACCTCGGCCTGGCCGCGCTCGGCGTGGTGCCGGATCCGTTCGCCCGGATCGCCCAGCGGCATCCCAACGTGCCGATGGTCTTCATGGGGGCGCTGATCGCCGGCTTCCTCATCGGCCGGCCGTTCGCGCTGTTCCGGCAGATGTTCCGCGACGCCGCCGAGAGCGGCAACCCGCTCTACGGGGCCGCGGCGTTCACCCTCCAGTCGATCGGCAACATCGTCATCATGGCGGTGCTGTTCCTGCTGCTGGCCTGGCTCGCCGGTTCCCGCCTGCAACGGTGGTTCAGCGCCCGGCCGACCCGACTGGCGACCCTGACCGCGGTCGCGTTCATCGTGGCCGGCGCCTTCACGTTCCTCTACTGGGACGTGCGGATCCTCGCCCGCCGCGAGATCATCCCCTGGTATCCGACGGCTCCCTGGTCCTGACCGACCCGGGCTCGGGACCGGGGCGGCGCCGCCCCGGTCCCGGGCCGCCGGCACAGATCGATCCCGGCCGCGCCCGCTCAGCTCTGTCCCGCCGGTGCCCGATCCTCGGCAGGGTCGACGACGACGCCGGCATGGAACACGACGCCGTCGAGCACCTCCCGGACCCCGCGCCACCGGTCCAGCCGCGCCCCGGCGAACGTGGCCTCGCCGTGGAACGACGCACGCCCCTCGGACCCACCCAGCCGGAAGGCGGCACCGTCGAACGTACTGTCGTCGAACCGGGTGGCGCCGTGGAACTGGGCGGCCGTGAAGTCCGCGTACCCCGCGTGGCAGCCGTGCAGGTCGAGGTCGAGCAGCGTCGCGCCGCACAGCGACAGGTTCATGCCCGGCCAGTGCCTCGGCCCGTCGGGGGTGGCGGACACCGGGCGCAGCCGCTCGGCGAGCAGCCGCTGCGCGTCGCGTCGCAGCGCCGACTCCCCGGCCTCGGCGGGGCCCAGGTCGCCGCGCACGTCGAACGGCAACGGCGCGCGCAGGTATCCGCAGACGGCGTCGACCACCCGCTGGCGCAGCTCCGGTCGCGCGTCGCCCAGCTCGCCGAGGGCGCGCAGCCCGGCGTGGCGGACGGCGGGGTCGCCGTCGCCGAGCTGCCGCGCGTACGGCGACACGGATTCGTCCGGCACGAGCACGCCCGTGCCGTCCGGCCCCGGCCGGGACGTCCAGCCGAGGGGCCAGCTCACCGGCTCACCGGCCGCGCCGGCCCACTGTGCGCCGCTGAGGTCCACCGTGGGCTGGTCGAGTCGCACCGCCGCGCCGAACCGGGCGTCCCGGAACGTCGCCTCCCCACCGAACCGGGCCTTGCAGAACCAGGCCGGGCCGGCGAAGCCGGCCTGCCGGAACGACGCGGTCCCGGCGAAGCGTGCCCCGTCCCCGCCTTCCTCCCAGCTCTGGTAGTCCCCCATAAGCACCGCGACGGGCCAGCCCGGGTCGTCCTCGTTCGGCTCGTCCCACGGCGCGGGCCGGACGTCCTCGATCGCGTCCCAGGCCGGATCGTCCTCCCACAGCTCGTCCTCGCCCCGCCCGAACCACGCCATGCCGGCGAACTCCACCCGGTCGAAGCCGGCCCGTCCCCGGAACCGGGCACGCCCGAACGCCGCGTCGGCGGCGAACACCGCCCCGTCGAACCGGGCCTCGCCGTGGAAGAGCGCGCGGGTGAAGTCCGCGTCGCCGGTGAACCGGGCGCCGGCGAACGAGGTCGTGCCGAGGAACCGCGTGTCGGCGAACCGGGCCCCGGCCAGCTCGCAACCGCCGAGGTCCGCGTCCACCAGGGACGCCCCGGACAGGTCCACGGCGAGCCCCGGCGGCGTCGCCTCGCCCGCCCCGGCCGGGCGCAACAGCCCGGACAGCACCCGCAGCGCCGCCCGCCGCGCGTGGCCGTCCCCGCCGTCGGCGGCGCCGGGCGTCCGCAGCCAGGCGCAGACCGCGTCAGCCACGTCCTGGCGCAGCGTCGGGTCGGTCGCGCCGAGGTCGGCCAGCCGCTGCAGGGCTTCCTCGCGCGCCGCGCCCGGCCCCTCCGCCACCTGCCGTGCGGCGACCCGGCACGCCTCGACACCGGCCTCCTCGGTTGCCACGCGAGCCTCCCAGCGGGGTGGCTTTTTCCCGCCACCCGGTACCCGCCGCCGGGACCGTCCCGGGGCGCGGGCGCAGGATAGCCGGGGATGGCGACAAGTCGCCGTGGTCGGCTTCGAAGCCGCCGTGCATGTCGCCGCGACGCCCGGGAGGGTCCTGGCCGGATGCCCCGCCCGCCAGCATCGAACCTCGGCCGGCATCGAATCTCGGCCGGCGCGACGCTGTCACCGGCGCGCTCCGGTCGAGCTCGAACCGCATGGCTGTCGGAACCTCAGCTCGTCCGCTCGCCCGAGCAGTGCCAGGTGGCAAGTACCCGCCGCTCGTGGATCATGACGGACGGCCGCCAAACCTCCAGTCGTGCACCTCGATCTCGGCATACCGGTCCGGGGTCAGCACGGCGCGCGCCTCGTCCGGGTCCGTCGCCCTGATCAGCACCGCCGTGCCCAGCCAGGTGGCGCCGTCGTCGGACAGCAGCGGCCCGTACGCGATCAGGTCGTCCCGGTCGGGCGGCACGTCCCGGTCGGCGGCCTGCCCCGCGCCGAGGCCGAGCACCAGGTACCGGTTGCCACCGGTCCGGCCACCGGGAAAGTCCCACATGGTGCGCCCCAGCGTGTTGTGCCAGCGGCGCAGCAGCACGTCCCGGTACGCACCGGCCTGGTGGTTGGGCTCGTCGAAGGCGAATGCCCGGGCGGCGGCGGCATCGGGCAGGTCGACGATGTGCACGCTGCCGGTCGGCGTTTCCCCGTCGGGGGCGAAGGTCGGGCCTCGGGCGACCATCTCCGCCGCGTACCGGTCCATGTAGGACCAGTGCTCCTCCAGCAACTCGGTGCGCAGTGCGAGGGAATCACGCCGGTCGCGGTGGTAGCAGAAGAACTCCATGCCGCAGATCTTGATCTCCGTTTCGGACCGGTGCAAGTGTCAGCACCTTCGCCGCATGCCCACCGAGGGCGGCGCCCCGACGCCGGCTACGGGAACGGAGCACACGCGCAGAGCCCCGGCCACGGGCCGGGGCTCTGCTGTCAGGTGTCTTTACGCCGGGGAGAGACCTTCCGCGAAGTCGTAGAGGCTCTTGATGTCATTGTCGAAGTACGGGCCGTCGAATTGTCCGTTGCCCGGATTGTCGCCGTGACTCACGACGCTGTTGACGTATCCGAGGCCGTTCTGGTCGTTGTATTCCTGAAGCCAAGGGCCGCCGCTGGAGCCGTAGGTCATGTTGCACCACATCCGGATCTGCTGGCCGCCGGCGTACCACGTGCCACTCTGGCAGTAGTACTGGCTCTCCCCGCCGCCGAGGTTCGACGGGTAGCCGAGGGCGGTCATCAGGGAGATGTTGTAGCCCCAGTTCCAGCGCAGACCGTGGCCACCGACCGTGTCGACGACCTTCAGGCCCCAGTTACCGCCGTTGTGCATGATGGCGATGCCCATGTCCTCGTCGTAGCTGCTGTTGTTGATCCACGCGGTGCGGGCCGTGAGCTGGTAGGCCACGAACGTCCCGAACGGCCGCACTCCGTCGCGGTACCGCGGCACGAACTGCCAGTTGCTGTACCACTGCCCGCCGCTGCCCTGGTGCACGCAGTGACCGGCGGTCATGACCAGCCGGCGCTTGCCGCTGGCGACGGCGCTCGCCGAGCAGGAGGCGGTACCGCCGCCGGGCATGGTGAAGTAGACCTTGCCGACGACCGCTGATTCGTTGAGCTGGATGCTGACGTCGTCGCCGCTGGCGACGCTCGGCGCCAGGGGCGCGACCGTGCCCGCCGGTCCGTCGGGCTTCGGCGCCCGGTTGGTCGACTCGCTGGCGCCTGGGCGCTTCGCGATGTCCAGGTCGACGGCGCTCGCCATCCGCTCCGGCGTCCAGAAGGCGGCGACCTCCTTGGCGATCGCCGCGTTGGTGATCGCACGACCGTCGCTGGTGCGGGCGGTGGTGGTGGTGTTGCCGTTCCTCTCGACTGTGGTCGGCTTCGCCTCGGCGGCCGCCGGGGCGGTCACGACCAGCGCGAGCGCCAGGCTGGCCGCTGCGGACCAGCGTAGGGTTGTTTTCAAGAGTTCCCCCTTGTCCTGGGTGCTCCATTCGGGCCAGGGAAACGTATCGAGTGATTTGCATTGATCACAAGATAATGGAATGGCAGGTAATTGACACTGACTCGACAAGATGGAGGTGCCCACGCCCTCGGCCCTTTTCTCGACCGACCGATAACGTCAACAACACGACTGCGGCAGACAAACCGCCTCCAGCTTGAACAGAAACCTCGGTATTGCCCGCGCAAATCCCAGCGCCGCGAATCCGCGCTCTCCGCTTGAGGGGGCGCGCCGTTATCTATGGAATAGTGGGACCTGCGATTCCGGCAACCAATAGCACCCGTCCGCGAGCCGCGACGGCCGCACAACGTGCCGGCCGGTGGGGTCAGCGGGTCAGGCCGACCAGCGCCGCCAGGCGCGCCACGCCGGCCGGCGCCGGGTGACCCCGGGCAAGTTCGGCGATCACCGTACGCGCCAGCGGCCGGCACCGGACCTCGGCCGGCGCGACGCCGTCCGCCTCGACCAGCACCCGTCCGGCCCCGCGCAGGTCGCCGATCTGGAGGTACGCCCGCGCAACGTCCACCAGGTACGCGGCCCGGTACTCGGCCGGCAGCCACCGCCATCCCTCCCGCCGGATCGCCTGCTCGTGCCGGTGCACCGCCTCCCCGGCGTCCCCCGACTCGACCGCCGCGACCACCCGGGCCAACTCGACCGCGACCGGCCCGAAGCTGGTCCGGTACGGGTCGTCGCCGGCCCCGACCCGGGCGGCGATGTCGGCGGCCCGAGCGGTCAACTCCCCGACCCGGCGGGTGTCACCGCATCCGGCGGCAGCCAGAGCGGCCTGGATCAGCAGGGCCCCGTGGACCGTCTCCGATCCGGGTGTGACGCGGCGCGCGGCGGCGACCGTCGCGGCCAGCGCCAACCGGTCCCGACCCAGGGAGCGCAATGCCTGCCCGACCGATACCGCCGCCACCCCCGCGAGCACCGGGTCACCGCCCGCCACGGCCACCGCCCGGTCGGCGACCAGCCAACCCAGGTCGGCCTCGCCGAGCTTCACCAGCACCGACGAGGTGATCCGATACGCCTGCACCAGCAGCCCCGGCGCGTCCGCACGCACCCCCTGGGCAGCGTCGAGCAGCCCCGGCAGCAACCGCACCACCTGGGGGTAGTGCGCGTGCTGGTAGGTCAGCCAGGCGTGCGCCACATGCCGCTCGATCTCCGTTGCCCGCACCGGGCGGCCGGGCTCGCGGTCGTAGCGGGCGAGAGCGGCCCGTATCCCGTCCACCCCGTCCGGCGGGCCGGCGCCCGCCGACGGCGGCGTGCGATCCTCGCCGAGCAGCACCAGCGGATCGACCCGCAGCACCTCGGCGATCTCCTGGATGACCGGGTACCGGTCCAACGCGCGGACGCCCCG
Source organism: Micromonospora sp. NPDC049139 (assembly GCF_055586845.1). Lineage (NCBI taxonomy): Bacteria > Bacillati > Actinomycetota > Actinomycetes > Micromonosporales > Micromonosporaceae > Micromonospora > Micromonospora sp. NPDC049139. Next base: position 746,371 of record NZ_JBVJHK010000001.1, read on the forward strand.
CTCGACCTTGTCCATCCAGCTCTTGGACCTGCCGAGCCGGTCCGCGAGCATCTGCTGGGTCATCCGCCGCCGCACCCGCCAGCGCGCCACCCGACGACCGATCGGCTCGTCACCGCTGGTCACGCCGCCACCGCCGGTCCGGGACCGCCCGGGTGGTCTCCTCCACCGGTACGCGCTCCGCCTCGGCCTGCGCGAGCAGCCGCTTCTTGGCAGCCTCCCGCTCGGCCGCCTCGACCTGCTCGCCCCGGCTCATCGCTGGCTCGTCGCCTTGGCCCTGCATCCGCACCTCCGTCGACCGAGGGCGCGGCGGTGGATCGGGAACACCGTCCTGTCGCCATCACCCACGATCATCGTGCGGGCGGCGGTGGGTGGCTGAGCAGTCAGAACGCGTCCGCTACGGCATCGCGGACAGGCCGAGTCGGTGGGCCGTCTCCGTCACTTCACGGGTGAGTTGTCGTGAGGCGGTGGCAACCGCGATGCTGTCGGCCGTCGCCAAAGTTTCACGAGAAGCCGTCGTGTCTCCGGCCTGCGCCTGCGCCATGGCCAGATGCACCAGGTCGCGGCCGTGCCAATCGGCGCCGCCCGCCTCCTCGTTCACCCCCTCGACACCGACCGTCAGCAACTCCAGTGCCCGGTCGTTGGCGCGGCTGTCGGTCGCGCCGAGATACCGCCACACGATGCCCTGCTGGACGGCAAAGAACGACGGCGTGTACCAGTAGCCCCATGGGGACAACGGTTCCTCCGCTGCCTGGGCCGACACGTCCGACGCCTCGGACAGGCAGGCGAGCACATCGGCAGCATCCGCTCCGGCCATGGCAAGACCTCTGGCCTCCTGCCCTGCGCAGTAGGCTCGCAATGCCGCGTTCACGGTCTCGTCTCGGCGCGCAGCCCGGGAAAGCCCGATCATCGCGCGCAGATCACGCCGCACTTCCGCCTGATGGCCCTGGAAGGACAGCACGGTGGCGACGAGATCCTTGTTGCCGGCCTCGGTCGCCCAGTGCAGAGCCCTCGCCTGCCACACCGTGGCCGCACGGTCCTCGCCCCGCGCGATGCTCAGCCAGCCCGCGAACTGTGCCCACTGCGCGGCCACGTCCACGACTCCGGGCCGCACGTCGTACGGGGCGTCCCGCAGCAGGCAGGTAACGGTGTCGAGGTGGGCACGGACCGGTGCCATGATCGGCCCGGATCCGATGGCGTCCTCCAGCCGGCGGTAACCAGCGAGCAGGCCGGCGAGCGCTTGCGCAGCGGCAGCATCGACCCGCCGGGGATGCGCCGTCACGTACGCAAGGCGTTCACCGCCATCGGGGGCATCGACGACCAGCCCCGCCAGCGCGCCCTGCGCCGCGAGCGCGTCATCGAGCCGGAGCGCCACGTCCACGGTGGGCTTGGTCTGCCCGATCTCCAACTGGTGGACGAGGCTCTTGCCGTAGTTGACGGTGGCGGCGAGCTGCCGCAGCGACATGCCGCGCGCCTCACGAAGTCGTCGCAACTCAGCGGCGAACCGTGGGTCGACGATCGTCCTTGCACGTGGGGGCACTGTCGCACTCCTACACCCTCAGGTTGGCGATCACTACAGTCAGCAGCCCTGCAGTCATCGACCGTACTCCTACCCGCGAGGAGAGGTACCGATGGTGAATCGCCCGGCCGCAGCACCACCGACCGGAACCGGACCACCGCAGGAATCGACTTTCGGCTGGTCGACACGAGTGCTGGTCTGTTACAGGGCGTCGAACTCAGCCGATGCCTGCACCACCATCCTCCTCGCTAGCCTGCTGCGCTCGGCACGAGCGTCTCAGGCCGGATTCCCTGTCTAGCGCGGCCCGACTTCATCGGAGCGACCAGCGGGCGGCAGTCGGGCCGCCACCGTTCGCAGCAGGCGCATCGGCCGGAGTAGGTCCTCGAAACCGGCGGCGTACGCCTGCCCACCGCTGGTCTGGTCCTGACCACCACCTGGCGCAAGCCGAGCAACCGTTGCTGGTTCGACGCCAGAGCGTGGCCGGCTTTCGGGGCGGCGCATCCGCGTGACGTCTCCGAGGTCGCGCGATCCTCAGAGCGCCACGACCGCCGCCGTCTCGGCCGGCAGTTCGATCCGGTCCCGCATCACCGTGACCCCCTCCCCCGTGGCCAGCAGCACCCGCCGCGCCACCCCCGGCAGCGTGATCCGCTGCGGCTTCGCGGCCAGGTTCGCCACCACCAGCGTCTCCCCCCGGCGCATCACCAGGAAGTGGTCGCCGTGGCGCGCCTCCACCCGGTTCAGCCGCGGGTCGGACAGGTCGGGGCGGCTCTTGCGCAGTGCGATGAGCCGCCGGTGGAAGTCGTACATCTCGCGGTGTTCGGGCTTGTCCAGCTCGGCCCAGTCGAGCCGGGAGCGGACGAACGTATGCGGGTCCTGCGGGTCCGGCACGTCCCCCTCCGGCCAGCCGTGCGCGGCGAACTCCCGCTTACGGCCGGTGGCCACGGCGGTCGCCAGCTCGGGCTCGGGGTGGCTGGTGAAGAACTGCCACGGGGTGCTGGCCGCCCACTCCTCCCCCATGAACAGCATCGGCGTGAAGGGCGCGGTGAACAGCAGCGTCGCGCCCACCCGCAGCAGCCCCGGGGAGAGCGTGGCGGAGATCCGGTCGCCGGTGGCCCGGTTGCCGATCTGGTCGTGGTTCTGCAGGTACGCCACGAACCGGTGCCCCGGGGTGCGCTGCCGGTCCACCGGCCGCCCGTGGTGCCGGTTGCGGAAGCTGGACCAGGTGCCGGCGTGGAAGAAGCCGCCGGTCAGCACGTCGGTGAGGCATTCCAGGGAGCCGAAGTCGCCGTAGTAGCCCTGCCGCTCGCCCGTGAGCAGGGTGTGCAGGGCGTGGTGGGCGTCGTCGTTCCACTGGGCGTGCAGGCCGTAGCCGCCGGCCTCCCGTGGGGTGATGAGCCGTGGGTCGTTGAGGTCGGACTCGGCGATCAGCGACAGCGGCCGGCCGAGGTGGGTGGCCAGCGACTCCACCTCCACGGCCACCTGCTCCAGCAGGTGGGTGGCGCGGCTGTCGGGCATGGCGTGCACGGCGTCGAGCCGCAGCCCGTCGACGTGGTAGTCACGCAGCCACATCAGCACGCTGTCGACGATGTAGCGGCGGACGCCGTCGGAGTGTGGGCCGTCGAGGTTGACCGTGCGGCCCCAGGTGTTGCTCTGCTCGGTGAGGTACGGCGCGAACATCGGCGCGTAGGCCCCGGAGGGCCCGAAATGGTTGTAGACGACGTCGAGGATCACCCCCAGACCCTTGCCGTGGGCGGCGTCGACCAGCCGTTTCAGGCCGTCCGGGCCGCCGTACGGCTGGTGCGGGGCATACCAGCAGACGCCGTCGTAGCCCCAGTTGTGCTCGCCGTTGAAGGCGTTGACCGGGAGCAGCTCGATCATGTCGACGCCGAGGTCGACCAGGTGGTCGAGGCGGCCGATGGCGGCGTCGAAGGTGCCCTCCGGGGTGAAGGTGCCGACGTGCAGCTCGTAGAGGACGCTGCCGGGCAGTTGCCGGCCGGTCCAGGCGCGGTCGGTCCACTCGAACGCCGCGTGGTCGTAGAGCCGGCTCGGCCCGTGCACCCCCGCCGGCTGCCAGGCCGACCGGGGGTCGGGCAGCGCCCGCTCGTCGTCGTCGAGGAGGAAGGCGTAGTCGGTGCCGGGGCCGGTGGCGGGCACCTCGACCCGCCACCAGCCGCCGGGACCGGAACGCATCTCGTGGTCGGCGACGCCCGGCAGGCGCAGCCGGACCCGGGCGGCCTGCGGCGCCCACACCGCGAATTCGGTCATGACGCAGCCTCCACGGACTCGGGGGTGGGAGCCAGCAGCGCGACGGGATAGGTGGCCAGCAGGTCGGCCAGACGGGTCTCCCCGCCACTGTAGACCCGGCCGGTGAACAGGTCGGTCAGCTCGTGAACGGGAAGTGACAGGACCGTGTCGTCCCAGCCGCCGGCGCGGGCCAGTCCGAGCGGCAGCCGGGTGGCGACCGCGACCGCGCCGCCCCGGTCGAAGGCCACCGCGTGCCGCCCGGCGCGCCCGTGCGCCGGCACCGGCCGATAGCCGGTGAACAGCTCCGGGCGGTCGCAGCGCAGCCGCAGGGTCCGCGACACCACCAGCAGCTTCGCCGCCCCGCCGGCGTCGACCGGCGGAAGCGGGCCGCCGTCGAGGTCGGCGAGCAGTTGCCGGCGTACGGCGAAGTCGACCGGGCGGCGGTTGTCGGGGTCGACCAGGGAGTTGTCCCACAGCTCGGTGCCCTGGTAGGTGTCCGGCACCCCGGGCATGGCGAGCTGCACCAGCTTCTGCCCGAGGGAGTTGGACCAGCCGGCCGGGGTGATCTCGGCGGCGAACGCGGTCAGCTCGGCGTGCAGCTCCGGGTCGTCGTACATCGTGTCGACCACGGCGTGCATGGCCCGCTCGAAGACGGGGTCGGGGTCGGCCCAGCTCGTCGACACCGACGCCTCCCGGGCGGCCTTCTCGGCGTACGCGTGCAGCCGCTCCCGCCCGATCGGCCAGGCGCCGACGGCGGTCTGCCAGAGCAGGTGCGCGAAGGCCGGGTCGGGCAGCGGCGCGCGGGCCGTCCACCGCGCGACCAGGTCGGCCCAGCGCCCCGGCAGTTCGCTGAGCACCGCGAGCCGGGCACGGACATCCTCGGAGCGCTTGGTGTCGTGGGTGGAGAGGGTGGTCATGCTCGCCGGCCAGCGCACCTGCCGGGCGGCGGCGAAGCGGTGGAACTCCGCCGGCGGCGTGCCGAAGTGGGCGGGGCTGCCGCCGACCTCGTTGCGCGCGACGAAGCGGCTCCAGCGGTAGAAGGCGGTGTCCTCCACCCCCTTGGCCATCACCGCGCCGGTGAACTGCGGGAAGCGCCTCGCCAACTCGTCGTCCGGATCGCGCAGTCGGCGGGTGACCGCGTCGAGCGCGCCGGCCAGGTCGGGGCGGCGGCGGCCGGCCTCGGCGCGGGCAGCGGCCAGGTGCCGGGCGCCCTCGGGCGGATAGCCCCGGTAGACGGGGAACGCGGCAGCCAGCTCGGCCAGCGCCGCGCGGGCCGCCTCGCGGTCGACGTCGGGGGCGAGCGCGGCCAGCCGGGTCAGCTCGGCCGACAGCAGCCGGGTGGCGGCGGCGAGCTTCGTGTCGTGGGTGAGGTCCTCCCAGGAGGTGCGCCGGCCGGTCAACCGGGTGTCCAGCGCGGTGAAGTCGGCCTCCGCGTCGGGATCGACGAAGAGCCCGCAGACGGCGGCGAGGGCGTCGTAGCCGGTGGTGCCGTCCACCGGCCAGGATGGCAGCTCCTCGCCGTACTCCAGGATCTTCTCCACCACCAGCCAGGCCGCGGGGGCGGCGGCGCGCAACCGGGCCAGGTAGCCGGCCGGGTCGCGCAGCCCGTCCGGGTGGTCGACGCGGATGCCGTCGACCTCCCCGGCCGACACCCAGCGCAGGACCAGCTCGTGGGTGGCGGCGAAGACCGCCGGGTCCTCCACCCGCAGCCCGGCGAGGTCGGAGACGGCGAAGAACCGGCGGTACGTCAGCTCGGCGTCGCCGCGCCGCCAGGAGACCAGCTCGTAGTGCTGCCGGTCGTGCACCTCGCGGACGCTGCCGTCGCCGGTGCCCTCGACGACCGGGAAGCGGTGCTCGTGGTAGCGCAGCTCCCCGTCGGCGAGCTTGAGGTCGTCGAGGGCGTCCGGGGCGTCGGCCAGCACCGGCAGCAGCAGCCGGCCGGCGTCCCAGTCGATGTCGAACCAGCCGGCGTACGCCGACTCGCGGCCCCGGCGCAGCACGTCCCACCAGGCGGGGTTGGCGGCGGGCACGGCCACCCCGGCGTGGTTGGGCACGATGTCCACGACCAGGCCGAGGCCGGCCGCCCGCAGGGCGCGCAGCAGCCGCCGCCGGCCCGCCTCGCCGCCCAGCTCCGGGTTGACCGCCCGGTGGTCGACCACGTCGTAGCCGTGCGCGGAGCCCGGGGTGGCGGTCAGCAGGGGCGCGCTGTAGAGGTGGGTGACGCCCAGGTCGGCCAGGTAGTCGGCGAGGCCGGCGGTGGCGTCCAGGTCGAAGCCGGGGCGGACCTGCACCCGGTAGGTGGCGCCGACCCGGGACGCGACCGGTCGAGGGGTGGTCGACATGTCAGGCCGTCCTCTCCAGCACCACCACGCAGCGGTCCGGCACGCCCAAGATGCCGCCCGCCTCGACCACGGTGGTCTTCTCCGGTTCCGGTTCGACCGTGCTGATCACCAGCTCCCAGCGTCGGCCGAACTCGGGCCCGGGCACGGTGAAGTCCAGCGGCGCGTCGTGGGCGTTGAAGCAGAGCAGGAAGGAGCTGTCCACGTGGCGCTGGCCGTACTGGCCGCGCTCGCGGATGCCCTCGCCGTTGACGAAGAGCGCGACGGAGCGGCCGAAGTCGTTGCCCCAGTCCTCGCCGGTCATCTCCCGCCCGTCGGGGGTGTACCAGGCCAGGTCGGGCAGGGGCTCGTCGACCAGCCGGGAACGCACCGGCAGGCCGGTGAAGAAGCGGCGGCGGCGGAACACCTGGTGGCGACGGCGGAAGGCGACCAGCTTGCGGGTGAACTCCAGCAGGTCGGCGTCGGCGTGCTCCCAGTCGACCCACGCCAGCTCGCTGTCCTGGCAGTACGCGTTGTTGTTGCCGCGCTGGGTGCGGCCCAGCTCGTCGCCGTGGCCGATCATCGGCACGCCCTGGGAGAGCACCAGGGTGGCCAGGAAGTTGCGCCGCTGCCGTGCCCGCAGGGCCAGCACCGCCGGGTCGTCGGTGTCCCCCTCGACCCCGCAGTTCCACGACCGGTTGTGGCTCTCGCCGTCCCGGTTCTCCTCCCCGTTGGCCTCGTTGTGCTTGTCGTCGTACGAGACCAGGTCGGTGAGGGTGAACCCGTCGTGGCAGGTGACGAAGTTGATGCTGTGGAACGGTCGACGCCCGTCGTCCTGGTAGAGGTCGGCGGAGCCGGAGATGCGGGACGCGAACTCGGCCAGGGTGGCCGGCTCGCCGCGCCAGAAGTCGCGCACGGTGTCGCGGTACTTGCCGTTCCACTCGGTCCACACCGGCGGGAAGTTGCCCACCTGGTAGCCGCCGGGGCCGACGTCCCACGGCTCGGCGATGAGCTTGACCTGGCTGACCACCGGGTCCTGCTGCACCACCTCGAAGAAGGTGGAGAGGCGGTCGACCTCGTAGAACTCGCGGGCCAGGGTCGCCGCGAGGTCGAAGCGGAAGCCGTCGACGTGCATCTCGGTCACCCAGTAGCGCAGCGAATCCATGATCAGCTGGAGCGAGTGCGGGCTGCGCACGTTGAGGCTGTTCCCGGTGCCGGTGTAGTCGACGTAGCGGCGTCGATCCTCCTCGCTCAGCCGGTAGTAGCTGGGGTTGTCGACGCCCTTGAAGCTCAGCGTCGGGCCGAGGTGGTTGCCCTCGGCGGTGTGGTTGTAGACCACGTCGAGGATGACCTCGATCCCGGCGGCGTGCAGCGCCTTGACCATGCCCCGGAACTCCTGCACCTGCTGGCCCAGGCGACCCCACGCGGAGTAGCCGTGGTGCGGGGCGAAGAAGCCGATGGTGTTGTAGCCCCAGTAGTTGCGCAGCCCCAGGTCCGCGAGGCGGTGGTCGTGCACGAACTGGTGCACGGGCATCAGCTCGACGGCGGTCACCCCGAGCGTCGTCAGGTGCTCGATCATCGGCGGGGAGGCCAGGCCGGCGTACGTGCCGCGCAGCTCCTCGGGGATGTCGGGGTGGCGCATGGTCAGGCCGCGCACGTGCGCCTCGTAGATCACCGAGTGGTGGTACGGGGTGCGCGGCGGCCTGTCGTTGCCCCAGTCGAAGTACGGGTTCACCACCACCGACCTCGGCACGAACGGCGCCGAATCGGTGGTGTTCATCCGCTCCGGGTCGCCGTGCTCGTAGTCGTAGACCGCCGGGTCCCACCGCACGTCGCCGTCGACCGCCTTGGCGTACGGGTCGAGCAGCAGCTTGTGCGGGTTGCAGCGCAGCCCGTTCGCGGGGTCGTACGGCCCGTGCACGCGGTAGCCGTACCGCTGCCCCGGCTCGACGCCCGGGATGTACGCGTGCCAGACGTAGGCGTCGACCTCGCGCAGCTCGACGCGCCGTTCCGCCCCGGTCTCCCCCTCGTCGAACAGGCACAGCTCGACCCGCTCGGCCACCTCGGAGAAGATCGCGAAGTTGGTGCCCATCCCGTCGTAGGCGGCCCCCAGGGGATACCGCTCACCCGGCCAGACCTGCATGTCGCTCCTTCGGCCCAAGATCATGAGCGCGCACCGCACCATGAGCGCACCACACGGCGGGGGCCGGGCGACACGCGTGCCGGTATTGCCCCGCGGGTTCGGCCGCCAATCCACCCGATCGGCGGATGACCGGAATCCACCCGACCGATACCCGCCGGCGCACCCCACCGCACGGACCGAGCGCCGCGGTTACGATCTTGCATCCGCACTGGTCAGGGTGTTGATCATCGGACAGACTCGCAGGACCCGGCTGGGACGAGGTCCGAGGGGGATGTACGTGCGGATTCTCCTGGTGGAAGACGACCTACGCGTGGCGTCTGCCCTCACCAAGGCCCTGCGCCGCCGGGGATACGAGGTGGTGCCGGCGCTGACGGCCGCCGAAGCGATCCGGGCTGACCCGGTCGACCTGGTCCTGCTGGACCTCAACCTGCCCGACCGGGACGGCCTGGAGGTGTGCCGGCGGCTTCGTCAGGCCGACGAGGACGTCGCCATCATCGCGGTCAGCGCCCGTGCCGAGGAGTACGACCTGGTGGCCGGCCTGCGGGCCGGCGCCGACGACTACGTCGTCAAGCCGTTCTCGATGGTGGAGTTGCAGGCCCGCATCGAGGCGGTGATGCGGCGTACCGTCCGCAGCGCCCGGACCACGAGCCAGTTGCGGGTCGGCACGCTGCGCATCGACGTCAACGCCCGGCGGGTCTGGGTGGGCGACCGGGAGGTCAGCCTGGCCCGCAAGGAGTTCGACCTGCTGGTGGCGCTGGCCCGGCAGGCCGGCGCGGTGGTGCCCCGGGACCGGTTGCAGTTGGACGTCTGGCAGACCACCTGGGGGACCCGGCACAACCTCGACGTGCACGTCGCGGCCCTGCGGGGCAAGCTCGACGACGCCGGCCTGGTCGAGACGGTCCGGGGCGTCGGCTACCGGCTGCGCGCGGGATGACGACGGCCGGTGAGCGACCCGGGTGTCCGCGACCGCCCGCCGACGGCGGTGAACAGGTCGGAAACCTCAGATGATCCTCAAGAAACGCAGGGGGCGGGCCAACGGTGGGCCGAGTGCGGGTGTGCTGGGCGCACCCCAGCCATCCCTCCTGTTTGGAGATCCCTTTTGAGATACAGACGGACAACGGCCGGTGTGTTCTCCGCCCTGCTCGCCGCCACCCTCGTGGCGACGGCGGTGCCCGGGCAGGCGCACGGGCAGCCGAGCGCGGCCCTTCAGCAGGCGGAGCCGAACCAGGTGCAGGGCCTCACGGTCGTGCAGGGCGACGGGTACGCCACGCTGGCGTGGACCCGGGTAGAAGGGGCCACCGACTACCAGATCGAGCGGACCCCGCTGACCGGGGACGGCACGCCCGTCATCGTCGGCGTCTGGCGCCCGAACCGCCAGGTCAACAACACCGCGCCGACCTTCGCCGACGCCGGCTTCGTACCGGGCAACGGCTTCCAGTGGCGGGTCCGGGCCCGGTTCGGCACCGAGGCCCAGCCCTACTCGACGCCGGTCAGCGGCACCACCAGGGCCCACTGGGGCGACCCGGCCGCCCCGGGTGAGAACCTCCGCACCCAGTGGGAGGACACGCTGGGCGCCCAGTACACCAGCGACGTCAACGAGTACGCGTACACCGCCGCCATCGACGCGGCCAGCGACCGCGTTCGCGTGGTGGAGATCGGCCGCACCGTCCAGGACCGGCCGATCAACATGCTGGTCATCGGCTACCCCAAGCCGCCGGCGACCCCGGAGGCCGTGGCCGCGACCAACCCCCTGATGGTCAACTGCAACGTGCACGGCAACGAGCCGGGCGACCGCGAGGCCTGCCTGATCATGGCCCGGCAGTTGGCCTTCACCAAGGACAGCAAGACCCTCGACCTGCTGTCGAAGACCACCATGCTGATCGTGCCGACGCTCAACGGCGACGGGCGGGCCGCCAACACCCGGGGCAACTCCACCGGTCAGGACCTGAACCGGGACCACTCGCTGATCCGCCAGCCGGAGACCCACTCCCTCGCCGAGATGGTCCGCGACTACCGGCCGGTCGCCGGCTACGACGGCCACGAGTACGGCAACACCAACGCCGGTGACCTGCCGATGCTGCCGCCCCGGCACCAGAACGTGGCGCAGGGAATCTTCGACGAGTCGCAGGAGATGATCGAAGGCCACATGTACGCCCAGGGCGCCCAGGACGGCTGGTGGGCGTGCCCGTACGGCTGCACCTCCAACGCCACGGTGGGCCTGAGCGAAGAGACCATCCTGCGTAACACCCTCGGCCTGAAGAACGTCGTCAACTCCCTGCTGGAGCTGCGCAGCTCCGGTGGCCCGACGCGGCCCGACGAGAGCAACACCGCGAACAACCGCCGACGCAAGACGTACTCCGCGCTGTGGACGTTCAACGAGTTCTTCAAGTACCACGGCGCCAACGTCAAGGACATCACCAAGGCCCGCGCCGAGGCGATCACGTTCCAGTCCGCCAACGAGGGACGGATCGTGTTCCGGGGCTCCCGGGCGATCGAGGCCTACCCCGCCCCGCACCCGGGTGAGGCCCCGCCGCCCGTGGACGCCCCCACCCCGGAGCGGATCCTCGACCAGCCGCCGTGCGCGTACAAGCTGACCGAGGAGCAGTACCACGGTGAGCGTACCGACGGCCCGGCCGGCAAGCGCACCACGGCGGCCCAGCGCATCGCCGCCCACGGCTGGAAGGTGATCAAGGTCGCCGACGGCTACCTGGTGCCGCTGTCCCAGCCGCAGCGGGGCCTGATCCCGCTGCTGCTCGACGAGCAGGCCGTCGAGGGCCTGGTCGCCGGCGAGCGGATCGCGCCCACCCTGACCGGCACCCACGACGGCACGCTGGTCGTCTCCGGCGTCGCCTGCCTGGACGGGGCCACCGTCCGGGGTTCGATCCAGGTGCGGCCCGGCGCCACGCTGATCGTCAACGGCAGCTCGATCGACGGTCCGGTGAACGCCACCGGCGCCGCCGGGGTCGTCATGACCGACAGCACGGTCGAGGGTCCGGTGCGCGCCACCGGCACCAGCGGCCCGGTCGTCCTGGTCGGCAACGAGGTGACCGGGCCGGTCAGCGTGACCGACAGCAAGGGCGTGGCGCCGCTGGTGGCCGGCAACACCGTCAACGGTCCGCTGGCCTGCGCCGGCAACTCCCCCGAGCCGACGAACATGGAGGTCACCAACTCCGTACGGGGTCCGAACTTCGGCCAGTGCGCGCGTCTGTGACCTGCTGAGTTCCGCCCGAACGCGGTGCCGGCAGGTCGGCCGCCCGCCGACCTGCCGGCACCACCCGCACCCGTTCCGAAGTGGAGAAGACCGTGCCCGACACCCTCACCCCGGGGCCGTGCTCCGGAAACCGGTCCCGGGTCGCCCGCCGCCGGCGGGCGGTGGCCGGGGCTGCGCTGGCCCTCCTGGTCGCGGTGACCGGGTGCACCAGCTCGCAGGAGGAGACGCCCGCCGCGACGGACCGCACCGGCGACGCCACACCGGTCGCGGTCACCGGACCGCTGTGCGACGTGCTGCCCTCGGGGGCCGAGCCGGGTAGCCCGGGCTCGCTGGTGGGCCAGTCGCCCGACCAGGCCCTCACCTGGATTCCCGTGCTCACCACGTTCGAGGCGGCGGTCCGGGCCACCGGGATGGCCGAGGAGTTGTCGGCCGCCGGTGGGCTGACCATCCTCGCCCCGACCGACGACGCCTTCCGGGCCAAGTTCTCCACCGCCAACCTGGACCACCTGCTGCTCAAGGACACCGACACGCTGCGGGGGCTGCTGAAGGAGCACCTGGTCGGCGGGGCGCGCTCGGCCGCCGAACTGGTGGCCGCCGGCTCCGTCACCACCCTCGCGGGCAGCACCCTCGCCGTCACCGCGGCCGAGCCGGGGGCCCGGCTGGCCGACCGGGCCGAGACGGTCTGCGCGGACTACCGGGCCGCCGGCGCCCGGATCCACGTGATCAACAAGGTGCTCGGAAGCCTGCCGGACACCGCCCGCGAGGAGGACGACTACCACTGAGCGGCCCGACGGCTCCCCAACCGGCCCACGACACCGGCCGCCGACCCCGCACCCGTGGTCGGCGGCCGGTGTCGTCGGTGGCGCCCGCGTCGGGGCTCGCCGCACGGGCTCGGCGCCCCGTCCACCGTTCGGCGGTTGCGGTCCACCCTTCGGTGGCTGCCCGGAATCCACCCGACCGATTCGGGTTGGAGCTGCGGGTGTCTTCCGTCACCTTGTCCCTTTTCGAGATGCGGGATCGACCGCGATGCCCTTTGCTTGTTCACGGGACGCGCCCGCGCGTCTTCCCTCGGCCCCTCGGCCACCCCCACCACTGTCTCGCCGCCACCGCTGCCGGCGCGCACCTTCATGCATGGACGGAGATTGATGTGACGACCCTGCGGGTCGGCGAGCAGCCCACCACCTCCCCGGGTCGGGTCCACCGGCCCACCCTCACCTCCCGGCCCCAGGTCCCGGCGCACGCCGGGCCGGGCACGCCCCCGCAGACCCGCCGCATCCTGATGCTCTCCTGGGAGTACCCGCCCGTGCTCGTGGGCGGGCTCGGCCGGCACGTGCACGCCCTGTCGGTGGCCCTGGCCGCCGCCGGGCACGAGGTCACCGTCGTCACCCGGCACGCCGACGGCGCGCCCCTGGAGGAGTACGCCGACGGCGTCCGCATCGTGCGCGCCGCCGAGGATCCGGTCACCTTCCCGCTGGCCACCTCCTCCCTGCTCGCCTGGACCATGGCGTTCAACCACACCCTCACCCGGGCCGCCCTGCGCGCCACCGAGGCCGGCACGTACGACGTCATCCACGCCCACGACTGGCTCGTCGCGCACACCGCGATGACCCTGCGCGAGCACCTGGACATCCCGCTGGTCAGCACCATCCACGCCACCGAGGCCGGCCGGCACCAGGGCTGGCTGCCGGAGGAGATGAACCGCACCATCCACGGCGTCGAGCACTGGTTGGCCGGCGAGTCCGGACGGGTGATCGTCTGCTCCGGCTACATGCGCGACGAGGTGACCGGGCTGTTCGGCGTGCCGGCCGGCCGGGTCGACGTGGTGCCCAACGGCGTGGAGCCGCACCGCTGGCGGGCGCCGGCGGCCGCGGTGGCGCAGGCCCGCGCCCGGTTCGCCGGGGACGGCCCACTGGTCACCTTCGCCGGCCGGCTGGTCTACGAGAAGGGCGTGCAGCACCTGATCGCCGGGCTCCCCCGGCTGCGCGAGCGGCACCCCGGGCTGCGCGCGGTCATCGTCGGCGACGGCCCGTACCGCGGCGAGCTGGAGGCGGAGGTGCACCGTCTCGGCCTGGCCGGCACGGTCAGCCTCCCGGGCTTCCTCGGCGGCACCGACCTGCCCGCGGTGATGGCCGCGTCGGACTGCTTCGCGGTGCCGAGCATCTACGAGCCGTTCGGCATGGTGGCCCTGGAGGGCGCCGCCGCCGGCGCGCCCCTGGCGGTCGCCGCGACCGGCGGGCTGGCCGAGATCGTCGAGCCGGGCGTCACCGGGATGACCTTCCGGCCACACGATCCGGACGGGCTGACCGACGCCGTGCACGCCCTGCTGTCGGACCGGGAGCGGGCCCGCGAGCTGGCCCGCCGCGCCCACGCCATGGTCCACGAGCGGTACGGCTGGACGGCGATCGCGCACCGCACGGCCGCTGCCTACGCCGCGGCGATCGCCACGGCGCCGGCATTCACCGCCGCGCGGGCCGCCGAGCGGATGGCCCGGGGCCGCGCCCTGCCGGCCATCGCGGAGGGCAACCTGCTGGCCGCCGCCGGCCTGCGCTGAGAAGTAAGGAAGGGCACCTTCCTAACGCTTTCGGTAGAGGAAGGGGCCCTTCCTAACCGGCGGGCGACGCGGCGGGGCCCGATGGGCGTGGAGACGGCGAAGGCCGCCGACCCGGTGCGGGTCGGCGGCCTTCGGCGTGGTACGGCGGAGGTCAGCGCTCCGAGAACGGGGCGTACGCCCGCTCCGGGGAGCCGGTGTAGATCTGCCGCGGGCGGCCGATCTTGGTCTCCGGGTCGTTGATCATCTCGCGCCACTGGGCGATCCAGCCGGGAAGCCGGCCCAGCGCGAAGAGCACCGTGAACATCTTGGTCGGGAAGCCCATGGCCTTGTAGATCAGGCCGGTGTAGAAGTCCACGTTCGGGTAGAGCTTGCGGGATACGAAGAAGTCGTCGGCCAGCGCGATCTCCTCGAGCTGCATCGCGATGTCCAGCAGCGGGTCCGGCTTGGCCATCCGGCCGAGCACGTCCTGGGCCGCGTTCTTCACGATCGCCGCGCGCGGGTCGTAGTTCTTGTAGACCCGGTGGCCGAAGCCCATCAGCTTCACGCCGTCCTGCTTGTCCTTCACCTTGCGGACGAAGGACGCGACGTCGCCGCCGTCGGCCTGGATCTTCTCCAGCATCTCCAGCACGGCCTGGTTGGCGCCGCCGTGCAGCGGGCCGAAGAGCGCGTTCACGCCCGCCGAGACCGAGGCGAAGAGGTTGGCGTTGCTGGAGCCGACCAGCCGCACGGTCGAGGTGGAGCAGTTCTGCTCGTGGTCGGCGTGCAGGATGAACAGCATGTCCAGCACCTTGGCCACCACCGGGTCGACCTCGTACGGCTCCGCCGGCACGCCGAAGGTCATCCGCAGGAAGTTCTCCACGTAGCCCAGCGAGTTGTCCGGGTACAGCAGCGGCTGGCCGATCGACTTCTTGTAGGCGTACGAGGCGATGGTGGGGACCTTCGCCATCAGCCGGACCGTGGACATCTCGACGTGCGAGGCGTCGAACGGGTCCAGGCTGTCCTGGTAGAAGGTCGAGATGGCGCTCACGGCCGAGGAGAGCACCGCCATCGGGTGCGCGTCGCGCGGGAAGCCGTCGAAGAAGCGGCGCATCTCCTCGTGCAGCAGGGAGTGCCGCCGGATCCGCTCGGAGAACTCGGTCAGCTGCTGCTGGCTCGGCAGCTCACCGTAGATCAGCAGGTAGGAGACCTCCAGGAACGAGGACTTCTCCGCGAGCTGCTCGATCGGGTACCCGCGGTAACGCAGGATCCCCGCGTCGCCGTCGATGTAGGTGATCGCGGACGAGCAGGCCGCGGTGTTGACGAAACCGGGGTCGTACGTCGTCATCCCGGTTTCCTTGAGCAGCTTGCCCACCCCGATGCCGGCGGGGCCCTCGACCGCGGATTGCACCGGCATCGAAAGCTGCCCACCGGGGTGATCGAGCTTGACTTCCGTCATGTGGTTCCTCGCTTCGCCGGCAGATCTGCGTTGAATTGCCTTCGCTTTTACCGTAATCGCGGTCGCGGGGATACCGCCCGCCGTGGTTCGGCGGTGAGGTCTGCGTCACCCGATTCCCGACCAGCGGGCCGGGAAACCCCATCCATTTCGGGCACGTCGGGGCCGCCGGTGCCGCGTGAGCATGGGAACGCTACCGATGGGCCGGCCGCCCGGCGCAGGCGGGAGGGCGCGCGTCGCGGAGGGCAGGGCGCCCGTCGCGGGCGGGCCGCGGCGGCTCAGGACAGGTCGAGGCGGTGCAGCGTCCCGTCGGCGGCGACGCGGTAGACGTCCAGCCGGTTCGCCCCGGCGTGGAAGAGCCGGTCGTCGGCGACCAGGGCGGCGAAGCGGCGGCCACCGGCGTCCCGGGGGACCACCGGGACGACGGCGCCGACCCGGCCGTTGACGGCGACCGCCAGCAGGGTGCCGTCGGGCACCTCGTCCGGCACGTCGCCCCAGACCGCCGCCGGCAGCCGCCCGGTGTCCGGGTCGACGGCCCGGAACGCGGACAGGTCGGCGACGCGGGCGGTGCCGCCGTTCGGACGGTCGCCGACGGCGGTGCCCACGAGCGGGTGGGGCGCGGGCGGCGCGGGCGGGGCCGGCACGCCGCCGGGGATGGGCGTCGGTTCCCCGGGGCGGTCGTAGAAGACCTTGCCCGTCTCGGCGCGCGGGGCCTCGCGGGCGGACCGGCCGTCGACCCGCCACGGCAGCCGGATGGCGGCCTCGTCGGCGATCGTGGGCAGCAGGTCGACGTGCTGCCAGTTCCGGTCGTCGACCCGCCCGGCGCGCTGCCCCGGGGTCTTGACGAACATCGGCACCCAGGCAACCTCGTCCGGGGCGGCCCGGAGGGCGTCCATCCCGCGCCCCTGGGCGCCCTTGGTGAAGCTGACCCCGTGGTCGGCGGTGACCACCAGCAGGGCCTCGTCGTAGAGGCCGCGCGCCCGCAGGGTGCGCAGGGTCTCCCCGATCAGCCGGTCGGTGTAGCCGAGCTGCGCGAGGTGGCGCCGGTGGGCCAGCTCCACCCAGCCGTCGCCGTCGTTCGGCAGGTCCTCCGGGGCGTCGTAGCGCGTTCCGGACGGCAGGTACGTCCACGGGGGGTGCGGCATCAGCAGGTGCAGGAAGTGCAGCGTCGGCCGGGACGCCGGCCGCAGTCCGGCCAGGAAACTGGTGAACCGGGCCGGCTGGTTGGCGTTCAGGCTGTCCCAGCGGAACTTCGGGTCCGCCGGCACCGGCTCGGCGTCGTCGATGCCCGCCTCGGCTCGGGTGCGCTCCCGGTAGGAGTCCTCCGGGTCGACCCGGCTGTCCACGGGGCCGGCGAGGCGGCGCAGCAGTCCGCCGGTCTCCCGGACGAGCACGCCCATCCCCTGCTCCGGGGTGACCGGCGACTCGCACCGGCTGGGCGGGCAGAGCCGGGTGATGCTCTCCTCCGCGCGGATGTCGTACAGGCCGCCGAAGGCGGTGAAGAGGTTGTCCGGGTACTGCGAGTAGTGCGGCGCCGCCGCGCGCTGCGGGTACCGGCCGGTGAGCATCGCCGGCAGCGCGTACGGCGTCCAGCCGGCGACGCCGGTGGCGTTGCGGTACCAGGTGGAGCCGGCGGCCAACTCGGCGAAGTGCGGATACCGGGTGGCGTCGACCCGCCCGTCCGGTCCGAGCAGGGAGACCAGCGGCAGCTCGTCGAGGACCAGCACCACGACCGGCGGGTGGTTGCCGGGCCCGGCCGTCCCGGCCGCGCCGCCCTCGCCGCCGGGCAACACCACCGTGGAGGTGGGCGAGGCGAACAGGAACAACCCCACGAAGAGCAGCGGGCCGGCGGCGGCCAGCCGCAGCACCCGCCCGGGCGCGCGCCACCGCCGGTGCGCGACCGCCCCGGCGGCGCCGGCCACCGCCGCCACCAGCAGCAGCGGTACGCCCCGCAGCGGCGTACCGTGCCGGCCCACCTGCACGGCCAGGGCGGCGAGCAGGAGCCCGACCAGCAGGGTGTGCGTCACCGAGCGGGCGGCCCGCCCGGCCAGCCGGGACAGCGCGCCGAGCAGCGCCACGGCCGCCGTGGGCACCAGCACGACCAGCGCGACCAGCAGCAGGATCTCGCGCCGGTCCGCCCGGTGGAACAGGAAGAAGTCCGGGCTGCGGCCGAGGACGTCCAGCAGCGGCTGAGTCACCACGAGGCCGACGAGGGCGGCGACCTCCGCCAGCCGGCCGAGTTCCGCCCGCCGGCCCGACGACCGGCCGGCCCGCTCGGACACCGGCGGCGGGTCGGCCGGGGCGACGTGGCCCGCCGGGGCGGTGTCGTCGGCCCGGGCGGTCGGGGCCGCCGGTGCCGTGTGGGCCGCCGGGTCGGGCGGTGGGCCGCCTGCCGGCTCAGCCACCCGAGACCGCCGCGTAGAGGGTCCGGGTGCCTGAGGGCAGGTCGAGGCGGCGCGCGATCCGGCACCGGGCTCCCAGCAGCCGTTCGAACTCGGCGCGCCGGTAGCTCGGAAAGAGTCCCTCGGGCTTGTTGGCCAGCAGCCGGCGGGCCATCGGGTCCTCGGGGTGGACGAACTCCACCACTATCCGGCCACCGGGGGCGGCGAGGCCGACGAGCCAGTCCAGCACCTCGGTCAGCGGCACGTTGCGCCCGATCGCCAGGTGGTGCACCACGGCCAGGGCGAGCACCACGTCCGCCCGGGCGCGGTCCGCGAACGAGGCCCGCTCGACGCCCCGCCAGCCGCCGCCGGGGGACGGGTCGGCGAGGTCCATCACCAGCGGCAGGATCCGCCGTTCGCCCTCGGCGCGCAGCGCCCGGTAGAGCCCGTCCACGACGGCCGGGTCCTGCTCCACCGCGACGACGTAGTCGGCCTGCCGGGCGGCGAGCCGGGCGTACCGGCCGTCGTTGGCGCCGAGGTCGAGCGCCAGGCGGGGACGCGGCGGGTCGGCCAGCGCCTCGGCGACGAAGCGTTCCTTCGCGGCCCGGTCGTCGGCGGTGTACGCGCAGGTGCGCTGGTAGTCGACCCAGTGGCTGGCGGCCGGGCGGTGCTCCAGCCGGCGGACGAGCTTCTCGATCCCGCGTACGGTGGCCAGCGCCAACTCGCGGGAGTAGCCGGCCGCCCGTAGCTGCGACCGGACGTCGGCGGTGCTGGCCCGGGCGTTGCGGCGCTGCATCGCGTCGTGCAGGTGCACGTGGGTGGGCACGCCGGGCAGTAGCCGGCGCGCCCCGCCGAACAGTCGGCGCATCTGGTCGGGCTCGATCCCGTCGACCCGGGCGCGCAGCCACGGCTGGAAGTCCAGCCCGAGGTGGGCGCCGAGCAGGAGCGGGTAGAGCAGGGTCTGGCAGAACTGCCGGTAGCCGGCCCAGGGCTCGCCGTCGCGCGCCGGGGTGAACGAGCCGACGTCGATGAAGACCGGCTCCGCCCCCCGCCACTGGAGGTTGTACGCCGAGCCGTCCTTGGTGGTGAACCCGGCCGGCAGCGCCGCCCGCAGGATCTCCAGGTGCAGCAGCGCCGCGTCCCGCAGCATGGCGAAGGACCACTCGTACGGGTGCGAGACGAACGGGATGCGCTCGTGGCGGAGCACGGCCGCCCACCGGGCGGCCGTGGGCACCCGCGCCGGCTCGACCGGCTCGGTGCCGCAGACCTTGCCGGCGGCGAGCAGCGGCGGGAAGAATTCGGCGGCGGCCAGTGCGCGCCACTCCCGGGCGGCCCGCTCGTCCAGCCCGCGCAGCACGTCGTCGCCGAGGTGGAAGACCCTGTTGGCCGGGTCGCGGAACGACCCGGGGTCGGCGCGCACGCCGGTGTGGGGGGTCACCATCGCCGGGTCAGCGGTGGTCGGTGGGCTGGCGGCGGAAGCGGTCGACCAGCCGCCGCCAGTAGAGCTTGGCCGCCACCGCGGCGCCGGCCACCCCGCCGACTACCGCCTGCACGATCAGGCTGCCGGACCCCGCGTCCAGGTAGGCCAGGTGTTCCACCGACCGCTCCTTCCCTCGCCGTCTCGACCGCCGGCGCGCCCGGTCGCACCCTATGAGGGATATGGCCGGAAAGCCGGACTTGTCCCACACCGTACGCTGATCGTCCCCGCCGTGAAGGCCACACCGGGCACTCCACCCGGCGTCCGTTTCGTTCAAGACGCCCGCCCTGGGCGGCCCCTATCGTGGCAGCCATGGCACCGACACTGGACCTCATCGGCATGGTCGCCAGCGACCTGCCACGCTCGCTCGCCTTCTACCGCCGGCTCGGCCTCGACATCCCGGCCGAGGCCGACACCGAGCCGCACGTGGAGGTCACCCTGCCGGGGGGCCTCCGGCTGGCCTGGGACACCGCCGACACCGTCCGCTCGTTCGACCCGCACTGGAAGCCCGGGGGCGGCGGCGGTGCCGGGCTCGCGTTCCGGTGCGCCGACCCGGCCGAGGTGGACCGGCTCTACGCCGAACTGGTGGCCGAGGGCCACCCGGGCCACCTGCCCCCGTGGGACGCCTACTGGGGCCAGCGGTACGCGGTGGTGCTCGACCCGGACGGCAACCGCGTGGACCTGTTCGCCCCGCTCACCCAGGGGTGAGCGCGGTCCGCCCGCGCAGACCGGACCGGCCCGCCCGAGCAGGCCCGGACCGCAGGGCTGGACCGGGTTCGCTCAGCGCGACAGCAGGACGGTCGGCGGCACCCCGGCCAGGTCCCGCACGTCGCGGGTGAGGTGGGCCTGGTCGGCGTACCCACAGCGGGCCGCCACCTCGGCCAGCGGGGTGCCGGCGCGGGCCAGCGCCAGGGCGCGCCCCATCCGCAGGATCCGGGCCAGGGTCTTCGGGCCGTACCCGAACAGGTGCCGGCTGCGGCGATGCAGGGCGCGCGGGTCGAGGCCGACCTCGGCGGCGGCCGCCGCCACGGTCGTGCCGGCGGCCAGCGCGGCGGCGACCCGGACGCCGAGCGGGTCCGGGCCCCCGACCGCCCGCAGCCGCGCCGCGGCGGTCTCCGTCAGCACGGCGGCCGGGGCGGCCCCGGCCCGCTCGGCCAGCCGGTCGACGTCGCGGTCGCCCCACAGGTCGGCCAGGGGGACCCGTCGGTCGCGCAGCTCGACGGCGGGCACGCCGAGCACCGCCGGGCCGACGCCGGGCGGCAGCCGCAGCCCCACCCAGCGCTGCGCCGGCCCGCCGCCGCTCAGGTGCGCGGTGCGGTCCGGCCCGGCCACCAGCAGGCCACCACGGCTCGTCCAGATCAGGTCGACGCAGCCGTCGGGGAGCACCCGGGTCGGCGCGGCATCCACCCTCGTCGTGCTGGTCCAGAGCACCGCGCCGGCAAACCCGGCGGGACGTTCCCGGTACATGGCGCCCAGCCTGCCACGACCGGACTAGCCTTCGATTGTGCGATGGTCGGTGCTGGACGCTCCGCTCGACTCCTCCGGCCGCGGCCGGGGCGAGCGGCGGGCGCCCGCGGCGCTGCGGTCGGCGGGGCTGCTGGGCCGACTGGGCGCGGCGGACGCCGGTGCGGTCGACACCCTGGTGACCGATCCCGCCCGGGACCCGGAGACCGGCGTGATCGGCGTCGAACACCTGCGGCGGGCCACCCGGGCGATCGCCGCCCAGGTGACGGAGCTGCTCGACGCCGGGCACAGCCCTCTCGTGCTCGGGGGCGACTGCGCGATCCTGCCGGGCACGCTACAGGGGCTGCCGGCCGGCTTCGACCTGTGGTTCCTCGACGCCCACCTCGACTTCGAGGACGGGCGTACCTCGCCCACCGGTGAGGCGGCGGACATGGAGCTGTCGATCGTCACCGACCACGGCCCGGCCGGCGTCCTCGACCGGGAGGGGCCGCTGGTCGACCCCGACCAGGTGCACGTGCTCGGCCACCGCCCGCCGGACCCGGACGTGGCGGAGGGCATGGAAGCCTTCCGGGTCGACCGCGCCGTGCACCTGGTGCCGGCCGACCGGCTGCGCGGGCCCGACGCGGCGGCCGTGGGCCGGGACCTGGCCACCGGCATCACGCCGGCCTGGCTGCACCTCGACCTCGACGTGCTCGACCCGGTCGTGCTGCCGGCGGTCAGCTACCCCGAGCCGGGCGGCCTGGACTGGGCCGACCTCGCGGCGCTGGTCCGGCCGCTGGTGCGCTCGGGTCGGCTGATCGGGATGAGCGTCGCGGACTTCAACGCCGACGAGGACCCCGACGGGCGGCACGCGGAGCGGATCGCGGCGGCCCTCGCCGAGCTGCTGTCCGACTGACCGGGGACCGGCGCTACGTCCCGGTCCCGGCGTGCGGCAGCCGGACGGTGAACACCGTCCGGCCCGGCCGACTGTCCACCGTGGTGGGCCTCCACCACGGCGGCCACGATGGCCAGTCCCAGGCCGGTGCTGCCGTGCGCCCGGGAACGGGAGCTGTCGCCCCGCGAGAAGCGTTCGAACACCTCGCCGCGCAGCTCCGCCGGCACGCCGGGACCGTCGTCGGCGACGCTGAGCACGGCGGCGTCCCCGGCCACCCGCAGGGTGGTGGTGACGGTGGTCCCGGGCGGGGTGTGCACCCGGGCGTTGGCCAGCAGGTTCGCCAGCACCTGGTGCAGCCGGGCCGGGTCGCCGGCGACCCGGATGAGGGCGTCGGGCAGGTCGAGCTGCCAGCGGTGCTCCGGTCCGGCGACGCGGGCGTCGCTGACCGCGTCCACCACCAGCGCCGGGAGGTCCACCGGCCCGACCGCGAGCGGACGGCCCGAATCCAGCCGGGCCAGCAGCAGCAGGTCGTCGACGAGGCTGGTCATCCGGGCGCTCTCCGACTCGACCCGGCGCAGCGCGTGGGCCACGTCGGGCGGCACGCCCTCCCGGCCACGCCGGGCGAGTTCGGCGTACCCGCGGATGGCGGCCAGCGGGGTGCGCAGCTCGTGGCTGGCGTCGGCGACGAACTGGCGTACCCGGGTCTCGCTGGCCTGGCGAGCGGCGAGGGCGGCGGCGACGTGCCCGAGCATCCGGTTCAGCGCCGCGCCCACCTGGCCGACCTCCGTACGCGGGTCGGTGTCGGCGGCCGGGACGCGCACCGAGAGCGCCACCTCGCCCCGGTCCAGGGGCAGCTCGCTGACCCGGCCGGCGGTGGCGGCCACCCGGCGCAGCGGGCGCAGGGTGGCCCGCACGATCAGGGCGCCGGCGCCACCGGCGAGCAGCAGCCCGACGGCGGCCACGCCGGCCTGCGCGGCGACCAGCCACCAGACGGTCTCCGACACGCCCGACAGGGGCAGCCCGAGCACGCGCACCGTGCCGTCCGGGAACTGGCGCGCCACCACCCGGTAGTCACCGCGCTCCCCCAGGTCGCGGGTGCGGGGCCGGCCGTCCGTGGGCAGGTCGGCGAGGCCCGCCACCTCGTCGACGCCGACGGCCCGGTCCTGCCGGTCCGACAGCGTCCACGCCCGGGTGACCCGGCCGTCGACCACCTCGGCGGTGACGGTGCCGGGCGGGAAGCCGCGCGGGATCCGCACGTCGGGCCGGACGTCCGCGCCGGGCGGCTCGAACGGGGACGGCGTGCCACGACCGGGACCGCCGCGCATCGGCGCCAACTGCTCGTCCACCCGGTCGATCAGGAACTGCCGCAGCGCGACCGTGGTGATCCCACCGATGGCGACGCTGACCAGGGCCAGCAGGGCGACCAGGATGACCACCAGCCGGGTGCGCAGCGACAGGCCGGCCAGCCGGCCCCGGAGCCGGGCAGCGGGCCGCTCAGTCCGCCGGGCGGAGGACATAACCCGCGCCGCGCAGCGTGTGGATCATCGGCTCCCGGCCGGCGTCGATCTTCTTCCGCAGGTACGAGATGTAGAGCTCGACCACGTTGGCCTGGCCGCCGAAGTCGTAGTTCCAGACCCGGTCGAGGATCTGCGCCTTGCTCAGCACCCGGCGCGGGTTGCGCATGAGGTAGCGCAGCAGTTCGAACTCGGTGGCGGTGAGCGTGATCGACTCGCCGTCACGGCGCACCTCGTGGCTGTCCTCGTCCAGGCTGAGGTCGCCGACCGTGAGCACCGCGTCCGCGCGGGCGGCGACGGCGAAGCCCGACCGGCGCAGCAGCGCCCGCAGCCGGGCGATCACCTCCTCCAGGCTGAACGGCTTGGTCACGTAGTCGTCACCGCCGACGGTCAGGCCGGCGATCCGCTCCTCCACCGCGTCCCGGGCGGTCAGGAACAGCACCGGCACCGTCGGGGCATGCTCGCGCAGCCGGCGCAGCACCTGGAAACCGTCCAGGTCCGGCAGCATCACGTCGAGCACCACCGCGTCCGGCCGGAACTGCCCGCTGTGGGCGGCGGTTACCGCCGGTCAGCCGCCGCGCTGGTGGGACGGGTCATTCCGTCATGCCCACGGGATAGGTGTGCACGAAGCGCATCGTCCACGTGCCGCCGGCGGCGTGCTCGCGCTCGTAGAGGTGGTCCGGCCCGCCGCCGGCCGCCCCCGCCCCGTCGGGATGGCGCAGGACCCAGCGCGCCGGCGGAGACCCGTCGGGCCCGGCGGGAAGCACCCGGACCAGGTCGTGGGCCGGCCCGCCGACGAAGCGTACGGTCACCTCGCCCATCCGCGCACCTCCCGGTCCGGGCCGACAGCGGCCCCGGCTCGCAAGCTACCGCAGCGCGGACGGAACGACCGCGGTTTGCCCTGATCGGAGGCCGGGTAACGGCAGCGAAGGCGACACGGCGGACGCCCGGGGACGGGCGGTGGCGGCAGACGAGGAGCGGTCGATGAGGACGCTGGGCGGGCGGTACCGGCTCGAACAGCGCATCGGCATCGGCGGCATGTCTGAGGTCTGGCGGGCCCACGACGCCGTGCTCGACCGGCCGGTGGCGGTGAAGGTGATGTCCCCCGGGCAGGAGGAACCGGACACCTCGGTGGAGCGGATCCGCGCCGAGGCGCGCTCCGCGGCCCGACTGGTGCACCCGAACGTGGCCAGCGTGCACGACTTCGGCACCTGCGCGACGCTGCCCGGCGGCCAGGTGCCCTACATCGTCATGGAGCTGGCCGAGGGCGAGACGCTCGCGGCGCACCTGCGGGCCGGGCCGCTGGACTGGCGCATAGCCGTCCGGGTCTGCGCCGAGGTCAGCGCCGCCCTGGCCGCGGCCCACGCGCACGGCATCGTGCACCGCGACGTCAAGCCGGCCAACGTCATCCTGGCCCCGTCCGGCGTCAAGGTGCTCGACTTCGGCATCGCCACCCCCTCGGGCACCCCGGACCGGTCGCCGGAGGGGATCGTGGTGGGCACGCCGGCGTACCTCGCGCCCGAGCAGTTGGAGCGGGCACCCGCCACCCCGGCCGCCGACATGTACGCCCTCGGCGTGCTGCTCTACTACTGCCTCACCGGGCGGCTGCCGTACCAGGCGGGCACGACGACGCAGCTGTTCGGCGTGCGGCGGCGGCAACCCCCACAGCCGCTGCCCGAGATCGACGGGCTGCCCCCGGAGGTGGCCGACCTGTGCGCACGCTGCCTGGCCGACGACCCGGCCGACCGGCCGACCAGCCTGGTGGCCGCGCTGCTGCTGGCCGAGGCGGTGGACGCCCGGGTGTACGTGCCGATGCGGCAGCCGATGGCGCCCCGCCAGCGCGGCGGCCAGGTGTCCCCGTGGACGGAACGGGCGGCGGCCGAGGTGACCGAGGCGGCGGTCGTCCCCGACCGGTCCACCCGCGCCGGCTGAGCCGCCCGGGCACGGCCGCCTGCCACGCCGGCCGAGCCGTCCGGGGCGGCCACCTCCGCACCGGGCCGCGCCGTCCGCCGGCGCCGTCACGCCCGCAGTCCCGGCCACCACCTGCGGTTTCACGGCTCGGGGGCCGGGTAGCCGGGCGGGTGAGTGAAACGGGAGGAACGCGATGCCGGAATCGAGCTCCTGGCTGAACGAGACGGCCACCGCGACCGCCGAGGGCGGCCACGTACGCACCGACGACGGGGGGCTCTCCACGGCCCTCGCGTCCCCGCTGGCGCCGCACTGCTCGGGCCTGACTCCGGAGCAGTTGCTCGCCGCCGCCTTCGCGTCCTGCCTGCACCACGCGGCGGTGGAGGCAGCCGGTGAGATCACCGACGAGGCGCACACCGTGCAGGTGCGGGCGGAGGCGAAGCTCGGGCGCGACGACGACGGCCGGTATCGGGCCGACGTGCACGCGTCCATCTCGTCGGCCGGGCTCACCCGCCAGCAACTGGCCGAGCTCGTCGAGCACGCCGATCGGCTGTGGCCGTTCTCCAGCGGCGACGCCAGCCGGCACCGGCTCACCGTCACGCCCGCGGAGAACGGCCGGCACTGACCTCACCGTCACCGGGCGAACCAGACCGCGAGGCCACCGGCGCGTCATGGGCCCCGGCGGCACGCGCCGGGCGCACGGCGACCGAGGCCGGCTCTGGCCCGTCCCGGCCGACGTACGGGTCGCCCTCGCAGTCGACCGACGGGGGGCCGAACGGGTGACCGCCGCATCGGTCCTTCTGCGGAGGGCGAGCCGACGCCGCAACCCATGCCCCAAGATCGACTATTCGCCCCTTTCCTGCGCCTTTATCGGGCATAAGCGAAAGAACCGACAGGCGAGTAAGACGCGCTTGATGACTGGGCGGGCGTAATGGGAAAGCGGATTGCCGCAAATTGTGGCGCATGCCACCAACCAGGCCGATGGCAACTCGCGCTCGTCTTTCTAGCCTCGGCGGGTGAGTCCCGACGACCCCCTCGACCAGAAGCTGACCCAGGATCGACCGGCCACCGCTGCGGCCGATCCCGCCTCAACCGAACGGACGATCGGCCGTCATCGCGCCCCGGAACGGCAGCGCCGCGGCGGCCGAGCCCTGCTCGCCTCGACCCCCGTCCGGGTGGCCCTCGCCACCGGCGTGACCTGCTGCCTCGGCGCCGCCGCGTTCGCCGGCACCCGCGGCGACACCGACACCCCTCCGGAGCCCGTGGCCGAGGCGGTGGCCGAGCGGGCCGCCACCGACGAGCGCGCCTCCCGCGCCCTGGACCGGGCCGCCTCCCCCGCCCCCGTGGTCAGCGCCAGCCCGACGCCCAAGCCGACCCCCTCGGCCACCCGCAAGGCCCCGGCCAAACCGGCCAAGCCGGCCCGCCCCCGTCCCGTCGCCGGGCTCACCCAGGCGCAGATGGACAACGCCAAGATCATCGTTGACGTGGGCGAGGACCTGAAGATGCCCCGGCGGGCCCTGGTGGTCGCCGTGGCCACCGCCATGCAGGAGAGCAACCTCTACAACCTGGCCAGCGACGTGCTCCCGGAGTCCCGGCAGTACCCGCACCAGGGCAGCGGCTCAGACCACGACTCGGTCGGCCTGTTCCAGCAGCGCCCGAGCAGCGGCTGGGGCACGGTGCGGGAGCTGATGCGCCCCGCGTACGCCGCCCGGGCGTTCTACGAGGCGCTGCGCGAGATCCCGGGCTGGCAGGAGATGAGCGTGGCCGGCGCGGCCCAGGCCGTGCAGGTGTCGGCCTTCCCCGACGCGTACGCCCAGCACGAGGAGCGGGCCACGACGATCGTCGCCGCGCTAACCTGACGCGGCGCGCGGGGTCAGCGGATCCCGGCGCGACCGCCCGGCGGCTCGCTGGACGCGTCGGCGCCACCACGCGCGGCGATCCGCGTCGCCGGCACGCCGCCGCCGGCCAGCCCGGCCGCGGCGGTCGGGGTGTCGGCCGGCACCGGCTCGCCCGCGAGCCCGCCGAGGATCTGGTCCGCCCGGGCCTCGCGCCGCCGCCGGGCGTACAGCGCCGCCTCGAAGTCCCGGCGGGCCTGCACCGCCTCGGCGTAGACCCGCTCGCGGACCTGCCGGGCCTCCTCGCGGGCCGCGTCGAGCTCGAAGCGCGCCTGGGCCAGGATGTCGGCCGCCTCCCGCTCGGCGCCCCCGACCCCGAACCGGCCCACCCCCCGGTCCCCGAGGTCCAGCCGCTGGAGCAGGCCGCACAGCGCCGACGCCTCGTCACGGATCTCGTCCCACTCCCGACCGGCCCCGGCGGCACCCTCGGCCCGGGCCGCGAGCCGGGTCAACCGGATGCCGAGCTGGTCGAGGCAGGAATCGACCTGCCGCTGGTCGTAACCGGTCTCAACGACGGAGAACCTCATACTGTCGCCCCCCAGGCAGCTGGTATTTCTTTCCCACCTGGATCCTCGGCGCTGGCGGCGACCCCCGAGGGGGTTCCGGAAAAATGTTCAGCATGCGAGCGCCGACGCGGGTCGAGCGCCTCGCGGGGTGTCGACGGGCGGCCCGGCGTGGACAATGCGGCGGGCACCCCCGGGCGGGCGGTACGGCGTCAGGTGCGCTTCGGCAGCACGACCACCCGGCCGAAGAACTCGTCGATGCGGCGCACCACGTCGTTGAAGTCGTCCAGGTCGATCGGCTTGGTCACGTAGGCGTTGGCCTGGAGCGTGTAGCTGCCCACGATGTCCGTGTCGGCGTTGGAGGTGGTCAGCACCACGATCGGGATCGTACGCAGGTCCTCGTCGCCCTTGACCGCGCCGAGCACCTGCCGCCCGTCCATCCGCGGCATGTTCAGGTCGAGCAGGATGACGTCGGGGCGCCGGGCCTCGGTGTGCCGCCCCTCCTGACGCAGGAACTCCATCGCCTCCTGGCCGTCGCCGACGACGTCGATGACCTTGTCGACGTCGGAGTCCGCGAGGGCCTCCTCGATCATCAGCACGTCGCCCGGGTCGTCGTCCACCACCAGGATGCGAACGGGACCCGGCCTGTCTGCGCGCATCGTTACCTGCTTCGTGTCAGTGGTACGGAAGACCGTGCGGTCCTCGATGCTGGCGGGGAAATGTAGCCCATCAACCGGCGGTCTGCGCGGCCGGGTCGGCCGTGTCGGGTTCATATCTCAGCACGTCGGCCAGCCCGGTCACCTGGAGCACCCGGTCAACCCGGCCGCTGGCGCCGGTCACCCGCAGCCAGCCGCCGTCAGCGGCGACGCGGTTGTCGCCCCGGACGAAGGCGGCGATCCCGGTCGAGTCGCAGAAGACCAGCTCGGTCAGGTCGACCAGCAGCTGCCGCTCACCGCCGTCGACCAGCCGGTCGATCGCGGCGTTCAGCTCGGGTGCGGTGCTCAGGTCGAGTTCGCCGGCCAGGCGCAGGCAGGCCCCGCCGCCCTGGCGATCGGCGTACGTGACCGTGAACGTCACCGTGGTCCCCCTCGCTCCACCGCAGCCGGATGCTTGCAGTGCAGCAAGTATAAGCAGGGGGGTCGGCCGGGGCCGCAGCGCGCTCAGCGCGACCCTGCGCCGCCCCGCGTGGCCACGGCCGAGCGGGCCGCCTCGAGGAACCGCGCGGCGCGAGGGAAGTTGTGCAGGACCCGCCCGTAGTGTTCCAGAGCCGACCCCAGCGCGGGGGCCGGCACGCCGCGACTGGTGAGGATGTCCACCAGCCAGTCGACGAACTCGGTGAACAGCGAGCCGTCGTCGACGTAGAGCGCGGCGGCCAGGAAGTCCACTATGTACTCGAGGTCGCTGACCGTCGAGTCCACCTGCGCGGGCGTGTAGTCGCGCGTGGCCGGGGCACGTTCCCGCAGGTCGGCCAGCGCCCCGTCGATCAGTTCGCCGCGCCGCCGCACCAGGCTGGCGTACTCGTCGTCGGCCAGGCGGGACAGCTCCGCGGGCGGGGTGCGACGCAGGGCCCGCTCGTCGGCGACCAGGTCGGCGGCGGCCGGGGCGTCGGGCGCCCAGGCCACGCCGAGCCGGCGGGCCCAGCGCCCATCCGCGCCGAAGCCGCGACCCCCGACCACCACCGGCACGTCCGAGCGGCGGCACGCCTCGATCATGCGGTGCGCGTGCGGCAGTCGCATCGGCAGCGCGCAGGCCAGCGCGACCGCGTCCGCGTCGTGCCGGTGCAGGTACGACACCAGGTGCGCGGCGGGAACGCTCGCGCCGAGGAAGGTGACGTGCCAGCCCCGCAGCCGCAGCACCTCCGCGACCAGCCGGGGCGGCAGGGCGTGCCACTCGCCGTCCATGCACGCCACCACGATCCGGCCCCGGGTCGGGCGCGGGTTGGCGTACCCGGCGACCGCCGCCACCACCCGCTCGCTGATGTGCGTCGCGGCGTGCTCCTGGGCGACGCTCCACTCGTTGCGCGCCCACCGCTCCCCCACCTCGGCCTGCGCCGGGGCGACCAGGTCGAGCAGGACGCGCTCGGCCGGAACCTCGGCCTCGAGCAGCCCGGTGGCCACCTCGATCGCGGCGTACTCGTCCGCCTCCTCGATGCAGTGCAGGTATCCGGGCCAGGCGCCCGCCGGGTTGGCCCGGGCGGTCAGGGTGGTCACGGTCGGGTCTCCCCGGCGTCGGCGCTGCCGGTCGGGACGGGCACCGCGTGCAGGTGCCGGGGCGTACGCTCGCCCGGGCCCGCCGCGCGCAGCGCGAGCACCGCGATGTCGTCGTGGTCGCCGTGGGCCAGCCAGTCGCAGGTCACCTGCTCGACGCGCTCCGCCAGCGCGGGCGCGGGCATCCGGTGGCAGCCGGTGAGCGCGTGGACCAGCCGCTCGGTGCCGAACTGCTCGTCGGGCAGCGGCACCACCCGGGCGCAGGCCTCGGCGGCGGTCAGGCCGGGCAGCCAGCCGGCCGACACCGCCTGCTCGACCAGACATCCGTGCCGCGCCGGACGCGGCGCTCGTGGTCACGTCTTTCCCGCCCACCCTACGCCGGTGTGCCCGCACCGCCACTCCACGCCCGTTTGCCCCGGCAGCAGTTGCGTGCCCGGCGGGAGCGGGCGGGGATTGTTACGATCCCCTCGACCCTGCCGGACCGGCAGCCTGCGGAAAGGCGTGATCGTGCTGTCCCATGGGAGGCAACCGGCGGCGGCCCCGTTGAGCATGACCGTCGACCGGTCGGATCCGGGGGCGCCGCTCATCCGGGTCGGCGGGGACCTCGCCTACACGACCGCCGCGCCCCTGCGGGCCGAGATCGACCGGGTGCTCGCGGACGCCCCGCCCGCGGTCGTGCTGGACTTCGGCGACCTGCTCTTCATCGACAGCACCGGCCTCGGGGTGATCGTGCACGCCTGGCGGGAGGGGCAGCAGGGCGGCACCGCCCTCCAGTTGCGCGGGGTGCCCCGCTTCCTGGAGTCGATCCTCGACATGACCGGCGTCATGGGCCTGCTCGCCCGACCGCTCGGCGACCACCTGGCCGCGCACCCCGGCGCCGCCGACAGTCCCGCCGGCCCGGTCTGACGCCGACCCGCCCGGCCCCGGGCCAGCAGCTGCTGGACCGCACCGGGCTGGCCGAGCTGCTGGCCATGGACCGCCCCGCCGACGGCGACATCCGCCAGGCGGGCTGAGGTCGCCCCGGGCGCGGCCGACCCCCTCACCGGGTGCAGGGGTCCTTCACGTCGCGTCCGGCGTCGGTTGTCCGCACGGCGCGGGGCTGGCCCCCCGACCCTGGGACCAGGGGTCGGGGGGCCGGAGTAAGGCTCAGGGCGCGGTGACCGGCTGGAGGCGGGGGCCGGCCGACCGCCGCTGCCGGGCCCCTGGCGGCTCGGCGTCCTCTGGCGGTCCGGAATCGGGAGTCTGGAAGAGATAGCGGACGAACTCCCCACCCGCCTCGTTGTCGTCCGCTCCGGGCCACTGCCCGATGCAGTCCACTCCGACGACCTCACGGCCCGAGCCGTCGGCCTCCTCCAGCAGCGCCCACAGGCTCACGGGGTAGCAGCGGGTGTCCTCGGGCGAGAGACGCCAGCGGGCGTACCAGCCGGGTCGGGCGGGGACGATCTCGACGATCCTCTTCATCACGACCTGTCCTTCCGCGTCCGATCGGAAGTGCTCCGGTCCGCTGCGATCGTCGGGCCCCGCCGGGTGATCGCCCCTCACCCCCGCCGGATGAAGCTCCCGCCGCTGCCCGGGGGTCACCGGCCCGGCCGCCGACGTCCGTTTCGGTGGCGGCGGCGACGGGAAGGCGACCGGCGGAAGCGAGGCACACCAGCGGAAGCGAGGTGTCACCATGCGCAAGCAGATGGAGGGCGACAACCAGCGCCGCCGCACGCTGGCCCGCCAGGCCCGCGAGCGCGGCATGCAGGCCAGCGAGACGGGGGCCAGCCTGAGCGCCTCCAAGCAGCTCACCCACCTGGACCGGGGCAAGCGCGCCGGGCCGCCGCCGGCCGGCAGGCGGCACAAGCCCGACACCACCCGCGGCGGGCCGGCGCCGCCGCCGGCCGGCGTCCCCGAGTCGCCCCGGCCCACCCCGGATCCGGGCCTCGCCGCGCCAGGCGTGACCCCGATGGGGTACCGCGCGCTGGTCGACGACGTCGTCCGCCGCACCGGGGCCGACTTCCGGACCGCCAAGGTGGGGGTCGAGTCGACGGTGCTGGTGCTGGCCTGGGCCCTGGACGAGGCGGAACGCCGGCGGCTGCTCGCGGCGGTGCCGACGAAGTTGCACGACGTGGTACCCGTGGACGGCATCAGGCGGCGCCAGGACCTGCCCGGCTTCCTGGCCGAGGTGGGCCGGATCAGTGGGCGCACCCCGGAGCAGGCCCGCTACCAGGCCGAGGCGACCGTGGCGGCGCTCGCCGACCACGACGGCGACCTGGTCGAATCGCTGCACGTGCCCGACGGACTGCGCGAGCTGCTGCAACCGCCGCCGCCGGTCGGCGGCGGGGTGGTCGGCGCGACCACCGCCACGCCCCCGCTGAGCGACGCGGACCTGCGGGAGGCGCTCGCCGGGCTGCCGTACTGGTCCGGCGACGGCAACGCGCTGTCGCGCACGATCCAGCTTCCGGCCGACAACCTCGACCGGGTGCTGGACCTGATCGACCAACTGCGGCAGGAGACCGGGCGCGGACCGCGGATCGGCCGCCCCGACGCGACCACCGCCGTGGTGACCGTACGGTCCCGGCGGGCCGGCGCGGTGACCGTGGTGACCGCGACGGACGTGGACCTCGCCCACGCCGTGGACGACGCGATCGAGGAGGCGGGCGCCGGGATGGCCACCGGCTGACCCGCCGCGGGCCGGCGGGCGACCGCCCCGCCGGCCCGCCCCCGAGGCTCGGCTAGCGTGCCGGCATGGACGTCGACGCGCACCGGCCGGAGCTGGTCGTGGACCCGGCCAGACCGACCGGGCGCACACTGCTCGCCGCGGGCGTGGAACAGTCCTACGTGGACGTCGCCGACCCCCGCCACCTCCACTTCGAGTACGTACGGCGAATGGCCGCCGTCGCGGACCTGGCAGCGCCACCCGGCCGGCCGCTGGACGCGCTGCACCTCGGCGGCGGCGCGCTGACCCTGCCCCGCTATCTGGCCGCCACCCGGCCCGGCTCGGCGCAACTGGTCGTCGAGCGGGACGCGGCCGTGGTCGACCTGGTGGCGCGCGAGCTGCCGGCCCTGCCCGACGACGTCCGGGTGCGGGTGGCCGACGCCCGGGACGCGCTGACCGACGCCCCGCGCGGCGGGTACGACCTGGTGCTCGCCGACATCTACCGGGCCGCCCGGATGCCCGGCCACGTGACGACCGTCGAGTTCGCCGCCGGGGTGGCCCGGGCCCTGCGCCCGGACGGTCTCTACCTGGTCAACGTGACGGACCTGCCGCCGCTGGTCTTCACCCGGGTGCAGGCGGCCACCCTGCGGGCCGTCTTCGCCGACGTCTGCCTCGTCGCCGACCGGCGGATGCTGCGCGGCCGGCGGTACGGCAACCTCGTCCTCGTCGCCGCGCCGCGCGCCGGACGGCTGCCGGTGGCCCGGCTGGCGGCCCGCGCGGCGCGCGATCCGGTGCCCGGCGGGGTGCTGCACGCGGCGGCCCTGGACGCGTTCGTCGCCGGCGCCCGGCCCGCCACCGACGCCGCCCTGGCCGCCACCGACGCACCACCACCCGGCCCGGCCTGACCGCCGAGGGCGCGCAGGCTGCACCGCAACGGCCACGGGCTTACCCGCCCCGTGCCCGGGACGCGGTCGAGTCACCCGGCGGACCCGGGCAACGGCGGATCCGGCGAGGTGCGGCGCTGGTCAGCGGGCCCGGACGGCCACCTCGGGCGAGGAGCTCTCCAGGGGCACCGCGTTGGCCGGAACCAGGCCGAGCTGCACCGCCGGGCGGGGCAGCGCCGCGTCCAGCATCCAGTCGGCGCCCACCCGGGCCCGGTTGCCCGGCATCGCCAGCAGGTGGTAGCCCCGGGTGACCACCTTGGCGGGCAGCCCCGACAGCGACACCTTCAACGGGTTAGCCGCCGCGTCCTTGCCGCCCAGGTCGACGACCCAGCCCAGGTCGTAGTGCTTGTACGGCTTGCGCCGCCCCTGCCCGTAGGAGGCGGCGATGTTGTGCGCGGCCAGCTTGCCCTGCCGCTGGGCGTGCTGCGCGGTCATCGCGCAGATCTGCCCGGGCCGGGTCGGGTCCGGCACCGCGGCGGCGTCGCCGCAGGCGTACACCTCGGGGAAGCCGGGGACGTTGAGGTACTCGTCGACGACCAGGCGGCCCTTCTCGGTGCGCAGCCCCAGCTCGGCGACGAACGGGTCGGGGCGCACGCCGACGCACCAGACGAGGGTGCAGGTGGGGACGTACTCGCCGTCGGTGAGCTTCACCCCGTCGGCGGTGGCCTCGGCCACGGACGTGCCCATCCGCACGTCGACGCCGCGCCGGCGCAGCACCCGGTCGGCGGTGTCGGACATCCGCTTGTCCAGCTCCGGCAGGACCCGGGGCGCGACGTCCAGCAGCATCCACCTCGGGCGGATCTTGAGTCGGGGGCGCTGGGAGACCAGCTCGTCGGTGAAGAGCTGGCCGTGCGCGGCCACCTCCGTGCCGGTGTAGCCGGCGCCGACGACCACGAAGGTGGCGCGGGCCTGCTGCTCGGCGGGGTCCTCGGCCTGCTCGGCCAGCTCGATCTGCCGGACCACGTGGTCGTGCAAAAAGAGCGCCTCGGGCAGGCCACGGAAGCCGTGCGCGTACTCGGTGACGCCGGGGATCGGCAACAGCTTGTTGACGCTGCCGACGGCGAGGACCAGCCGGTCGTACGCGAGCCGGTTGCGGTCCCCCTCCGGCTGGGTGAAGCCGACCCAGCGGTTCTGCAGGTCGACGTGGTCGGCCTCGCCGATGACCACCCGCACCCCGTCGAGGGTCCCGGTCAGCGGCACGGAGATCCGGGTCGGCCCCACCACGCCGGCGGCCACCTCGGGCAGCAGCGGGAGGTAGAGGAAGTAGTCGGTGGAGTTCAGCAGCACGATCTCGGCCCGGTCCCTGGCCAACCGGCTCAACGTCTTCGCCGCGTGGTATCCGGCGAACCCGGCCCCCACGATCACCACACGAGGTTTCGTCATTTCGGCCCCGTTCCCACCCGAGGGCCAGACAAACGTGCCGGAGCGGGCCGTCAGCCGGGCGTGCGTCCTCGTGCGGCCAGACCGCAGTGGTAGCCGAGCGCGTCGTAGCAGCACCCGCACGCGTACGTCGGATCACCCGGCCCGGGTGGGTTCGTCTCACCCGGCCCGGATGCACGGTGGTGGTCACCACGGCGACGGGAGGACTGCGCCATGAGCATGCCGATGTCCAACGACCAGCGGCAGCCGATCTACCTGCGGCAGAGCGGCCGGAAGCACCTCACGCCCCGGCAGCGGCGGCGCGTCGAGCACAAGCAGGGGCGGATCGAGCGCCTCGGCGGTCAGCGCCCCGAGGCGCGCCGGCCGGGGCGCTGACCGCCTACGGCCCGGCCGGGGCCGGGGCGGTGATCGCCCACCGCTCGTGGTCGCGCCACGCCCCGTCGATGAACAGGTACTCGGGTGAGTAGCCCTCCAGCCGGAAGCCGAGCCGGCGGGCCACCCGGCGGGACGGCTCGTTGCCCGGCTGGATGTTCGCCTCCAGCCGGTGCAGGCCGAGCGTGTCGAAGGCGTGCGCGACCACCAGGCCGAGGCGTGCCGAGGCGTGCCCGGTGCCGCTGTACGGCAGGAAGGCGGCGTAGCCCAGGTACCCGCCCCGCAGCGCGCCCATGAGGATCCCGCTGATGTTCACGTACCCGGCGATGGCGCCGGAGGCCCGGTCGCAGATCAGGTAGCCGGCGTGGTCCCGCCGCCGGATCTTGGCCAGGTACGCGGCGTACCTCGTCGGGTCGTCGGGGGCGGAGAGCCAGGGGTGGTGCAGGTCCCGGCTGCGCCGGGCCGCCGCGACGAACTCGGCCTCGTCGGCGGGCCGGGGCCGGCGGATGCCGACCGGCCCGGCGGTACGCAGGTATCTCACGGCGGAAAACTGTCGCCGCCCCCGCCGACGATGTCCAGCGGATTGTGACCTATCACGCCGCGAGCCGTCACCCGCCGCCGGTGCGCTCGACGGTGTAGTGGATGGTCTGGGCGACGATCCAGCCCTGCTCGATCAGGAACGAGTCCGCCCCGTCGCGGACCCGCACGCCCTCGGCGTCCGCCGTCCACTCCAGGAACGCCATCCGGCCCTCGACCAGCTTGTTCGTGTACGCGTACCCGCCGCCGGGCAGCTCCTCCTCCAGCCAGCGCGCCAACTCCCGGACCCCGGCGTGCCCCCGGAACACGCCCCGGCGCTCCAGCACCACACAGGACGGCGACACGTTGCGCGCCAGGTCCTCCGCGAACCGGTGCTCGGCGGCCAGCCGCAGGTGGTCCTCGAACACCTCCTGCGCCGACCGCGCCCGCAGGTCCTCGTCCACCGCCCCACCTCCGCCCGTCCCGGCTGCCGAGCCGGCCGCGCCCCCGTCCGGGCGGCCCGCCGTCACAGCGGGCCCGGGTGCGGCTGGTCCAGCGGCATCGGCACCTGGAGGAAGGTGGCCCCGCGCAGATCCAGCCAGGCCCGGTCGGGCGAGCGGACCAGCCGCAACATCACCTCGGCGCAGTTCGGGCAGCGGGCCACCAGCCCGGGCGCGTGCGAGTAGACGCGCAGGCCGGCCAGCGGGCCGAGCGTGCCGCAGTGCGCGCACCGCCCGCTGGCGGCGCTCAGGTCGACGGCGAACAGCTCCCGCAGCGGGCCGTCGAGCATGTTGCCGTCCAGGTACGACAGCTCGGTCATCGGACACTCCTCCTCGACGCTCAGCCGGTCGGGCCGAACCGCTCGGTCTTCACCCGCCGGCTCTCGTGGCCGAGCCCGACGAGCAGGTCCGCCACGGTCTCCACGAAGCCGGTCGGGCCGCAGACGTAGCAGAGCGGCTCCAGCTCGGGCGGCCAGCCGTGGCTGCTGACGTCGGCCAGGCCGATCCGGTGCGGCTCCCCCCGCCAGCCCTCCGGCGCCTGGCGGGTGTACACGTACGTCACGTCCAGGCCCCGGTCGTCGCGGACGCGGGCGCGCAGCTCGTCGGCGTAGAACACGTCGGCGGGGGTGCGCACCGAGTAGAGCAGCCGGAACGGCGCGCGACTGTCGGCGGCGCGGCGCGCCCGCACCATCGCCATCAGCGGCACCACGCCCGAGCCGCCGGCCACCAGCAGCACCGGCGCGGCCTCCTCCGGCCGCCAGACGAACCAGCCGCCGACCGGGCCGCGCACCTCCACCGGGTCGCCCTGGGCGTACACGTCGACGAGGTACGGCGACACCTCGCCGTCGGGCATTCGCTGCACGGTCAGGGCGATCCGGTCCCCGTCGGCCGGTCCGGCCAGCGAGTACGACCGCGCCGCCTGGTACCCGTCGGGGGCGGTCAGCCGCACGTCGACGTGCTGCCCGGGCAGGTGCCCCGGCCAGCCGGGCACCTCCAGCACCAGCGTGTGCGCGGTCGGCGTCTCCAACCGGCGCTCGGCGAGCCGGGCCACCCGCCACCGCAGTGGGGCGGTCAATCGCCCTGGTACCGCTGCTCACGCCACGGGTCACCGTAGTCGTGGTAGCCGGCGGTCTCCCAGAATCCGGGCTGGTCCTCCGTGGTGAGCCGGATGCCGCGCACCCACTTGGCGGACTTCCAGAAGTACAGGTGCGGCACGAGCAGCCGGGCCGGGCCGCCGTGCTCGGCCGGCAGGGGGCCGCCGTCGTACGAGTGCGCCACCCAGGCCCGCCCGCCGCGCAGGTCGGCCAGCGGCAGGTTCGTGGTGTAGCCGCCGTACGAGTGGGCCTGCGCGTAGTGCGCGCCGGTGTCGATGCCCTCCAGCAGCGTGTCCAGGGAGACGCCCTGCCAGTCGGTGTCGCGCTTCGACCAGCGGGTGACGCAGTGGATGTCCACCGTCGGGGTCTCCTGGGGCAGCGCCATCAGCTCGTCCCAGGTCCAGCGGAACTCCGCGCCGGACTCGGTGGAGATGAGGAACTCCCAGGTCTCCAGCGGCACCTTGGGCGTCGGGCCGGCGGAGAGGACCGGGAAGTCCTCCGTCAGGTACTGCCCCGGCGGCAGGGCCGGCTCCGCGGAGCGGGGCCGGCCCTGGAAGCCCGGTGACACGATTCCCACCCGTCAGTCGTACCACCCGGGGTGGGTCGGGCAGGCGCGGTCGGCCGGAACGGCACCGCGGCGGGTGACGCTCAGCGCCGCTCGACCACCACTTCCTTCCTGCCCGGCGCGGTGCCGCGGGTGGCCCGGAGGCTGGTGAGCGTGACGACCACCAGGACGCCGATGATGACGCCCAGCGAGGCGAGGGTGGGGATCTCCGGCACGCCCGCCCAGATGCCGTGCGCCCAGTGCAGGCCCAGCTTGACGCCGATGAACGCCAGGATGATCGCCAGACCGTAGCTGAGGTGGACCAGCCGGCTGAGCGCGGCGTGCAGCACGAAGTAGAGCGCGCGCAGCCCCAGCAGGGCGAACGCGTTGGTGGCGAAGACCAGGTACGGGTCCTCGGTGATGCCGTAGACGGCGGGCACCGAGTCGACGGCGAAGACCACGTCGGTGACGAGCAGGGCGACCACCACGAGGGCGAACGGGGTGAGCGTCCGCCGTCCGGCGAGGCGCACGGTCATCTTCGTGCCGTGGTACTCCTCGGTGACCGGCATGAACCTGCGCAGCAGCTGCACCGAGCGCATCTTGTTGATGTCGACTTCCTGCTCGTGCCCGGAGAGGGCGTCACGCAGCAGCTTCACGGCGGTGACGATCAGGATGACCGCGAAGAGCAGGAAGGCGAAGTCCAGGGTCTGCAGGGCTGCCGCGCCGAGGGCGATGAAGACCGCGCGCAGCACCAGCGCCCCGACGATGCCGTAGAGCAGTACCCGCTGGGCGAGCACCGCCGGCACCGCGAACGCGGCCAGCAGCAGCATGAAGACGAACAGGTTGTCGACCGAGAGCGACTTCTCCACCAGGTAACCGGTGAGGTACTCCACGCCCTGCTCGGAGCCGTAGCGGGACCAGACCCACGCGCCGAAGGCGAGCGGCAGGGCGATGTAGAACGCCGACCAGCCCAGCGCCTCCCGGATCGACACCTCGTGCGGCCGGCGGGTGACCAGGAAGTCCAGCGCCAGCAGGGCGAGCACGGCGGCGATGGTGACGCCCCACAGCGTGGGGGTGCCGATCGAGTGGATCTCGGCAACGGCAAGGTACGACAAATCGGACATGGAGCCTCCTCGAACACCGTGTCATGTTCGAGGTCTCCTTCACCCACCGTTCTGTGGGCAACCACCCGAGGCGCGCTCCGGGCACGCCGTACTGACCGGGATGGTTCGTGGGAAGTACTCCCCTCGTGGCGACAAGGTTATGGCAGGCTCGGCGGGCGCGGCAAACGGGGCACACGGGATCACCCGCCGGTCAGCGGGCGGCAACGGCGGCGAGCACGGCGTCCACGTCGAGGTCGGCCATGCACGCCGGGCCCACCGAGTCGAGCGGGCAACGCGCCTCCCACCAGCACGGCTGCTCCGTGATGGCGGTGGGGCGCCGGTGCGGGCACCGCGGCAACCCCTGGAGATCCGTGCCGCCCATCCCGTACCGCCGGGCGTCGGTGGGGCCGAACAACGCGACCGTCGTGGCGCCGGCGGCGGCGGCAAGCCGCACCGGCCCGGTGTCGGGCCCGGCCACCACCCCACCGCGCCGGCCCACCGCGGCGAACTGGCCGGCGAGGGTGGGCAGGTCGGACCGGGGCAACGGCACCCCGAGCGGCGCGTCGGGGTCGACGGGGCCGACCGTGAGCACCGGGTGACCGCGCCGGGCCAGCTTCCCGGCCAGGGCCCGCCAGTGCCGCCCGGGCCACCGCTTCACCGCCATCCCGACGTCGGTCACCAGCACCACGGGCGGCGCGAGCGGCTCCCCCACCAACCGGGCCACCGCCCGCTCCCCGGCGCGACGCGCGTCGTCGTCGACGTGCACCCGCGGGCGGGCGGACCGGTCGGCGGCGTCCAGCAGCCCCTCGGCGTGCAGGATCTCCAGGTAGCGCGCGCCCACCGGCTGGTGCGGTGGCGGGCCACGCCACAGGTTCGTCACCGCCCGCGCGGTGCCGGCCTCCAGCAGCTCCGCGATGCCGTCGTAGCGGGTGGTGCTGACCGCCAGGTCCGGCCGCGCCGCCGCGAGCGCCTCGACCACCGCCTCCCGTTCCGCGCCCGGCCGGCCGTGGCGGGGGGTGCGCACCTCGGTGACCGCCGGGTCGCCGCGCACCAGCTCCGCCCCCGGGTCGTGGGTGAGCACCCGCAGCCGCGCGCCCGGGTTGCGGCGGGCCAGGCCGTGCACCGCCGGCAGCAGCATCAGCAGGTCGCCGATCCCGCCGAGCAGGTCCACCACCAGGATGTCCGCGTACGCCTCAGGCACCGGCCCGCCCCAGCGTCCGCGCGTAGAGGTCGCGGTGCGCGGCGGCGACCCTCGGCCAGGAGTACGCGGCGGCGAAGGCCCGCCCCCGCTCGGCGAGCCGGCGGCGCAACACCGGATCGGCCAGCAGCCTGCCCACGGTGCGCGCGATCGCGGCGCTGTCCCGGCGCCGCCCGATCACCGCCACCGCCCCGCCCCGGCGCAGCTCGTCGTCGGCGGAGTCGGGCACCGTCACCGCCGTCGGCACGCCGTGCGCCAGCGCGGCGAGCAGGGCGCCGCTCTTCGTGCTCACCCCGGCGGTGAACGGCAGCACCGCCACGTCGGCGGCGTGCAGCGCGGCGGAGACCCGCTCGGCGGGCAGGTGCCCGGTGAACGTCACCGCCTCGGCCACCCCGCACCGGCGGGCCAGCCCGGTCAGCTCGGCGCGGAACGCCCGCGCCTCCTGCTCCGGCAACGCCTGCGAGGTGAACCCGCCGACCACCAGCAGCCGCAGTTCGGGGTGGTCGCGCCGCAGGTCGGGCAGCGCCTCGACCAGGTGCCGCAGCCCCTTCACGGGGTGCACGAAGCCGAAGAAGGCCAGCAGCGGGGCGCCCTCGGGCAGACCCAGCTCGGCCCGCAGGCACCGCCCGGCGGTGGCCGCGCCGACGTGGTCGGCGACGTTCGGGGCGATCGGGATGTGCGTCGGGGCGCGACCGGTGCGCGCGCGGACCACGTCCCCGTGGCCGGGGTTCGTGACGATGACCGCCGCGCTGGCCGGCACCAGCCGGCCCGACTCCCGGTCCCAGCAGCGGGCCCGCTCCGCCACCGACCAGAGCCGGCCCGGCAGCCAGCCGGGGCAGGCCCACCACCCGTACTCGTGCAGGGTGGTGACCAGCGGCACCCGCCGGGGCAGCCGCCACGGCAGCAGGCCGGGCTGACCGGAGAACCGGTAGGCCGACGGCGCGAACTGCACGTGCACCACGTCGGGGGCCAGCTCGCGGACCCGGCGCGCGGCCCGGACGGTGGCGGCCCGCCAACGGCCCCCGTCCCCGTCGGGACGCACCGGCACCGGGGTCACCTCGACGCCCACGTCGTCCAGCGCCTCGACCAGGTGTGCCACGTAGTCGCTGACGCCGTCGGCGTCGGGCCGGCCGGGACCGTGCAGCATGGCCACCCTGATCCGGTCGTCGACCACGCCACCTCCCGCCTCTCGCCCGGCGGGTTCCCGACCCCTTCCGGCGCAAACGCGCAGCGCCTATCGTTTGCCGATGACCGAGGACGTGCCGGCCGGCCCGCTGGCCGGCGTACGGGTGATCGAGCTGGCCGGCATCGGGCCCGGCCCGTTCGCCGCGATGATGCTGGCCGATCTGGGCGCGGACGTGGTCCGGGTGGACCGGGCCACCGACGTGGACCCGGGCGCGTTCGGCAGCCCGCACCCGGACCTGCTCAACCGGGGGCGCCGCTCGATCGGGGTGGACCTGAAGTCCCCCGGCGGCCGGGAGGTGGTGCTGGCCCTGGCCGGCGGCGCCGACGCGCTGATCGAGGGCTTCCGGCCGGGGGTGACCGAGCGGCTCGGTGTCGGCCCGGCGGACT
Organism: Micromonospora sp. NPDC049139; assembly: GCF_055586845.1. NCBI lineage: Bacteria > Bacillati > Actinomycetota > Actinomycetes > Micromonosporales > Micromonosporaceae > Micromonospora > Micromonospora sp. NPDC049139. Next base: position 787,873 of record NZ_JBVJHK010000001.1, read on the forward strand.
GCCTGGCGGTGAACCCGCGACTGGTCTACGGGCGGATGACCGGCTGGGGGCAGGACGGCCCGGCCGCCCCGTACGCCGGGCACGACATCGGCTACGTGGCGCTGACCGGGGCGCTGCACGGGATCGGGCGGCCCGGGGAGCGCCCGGTGCCGCCGATGAACCTGCTCGGCGACTTCGGCGGCGGCGGGATGATGCTCGCCCTGGGCCTGGTCTCGGCCCTGTACGCGGTGCGCGGCGGCGCGCGCGGCCAGGTGGTCGACGCGGCCATCGTGGACGGCGTGGCGGTGCTCAGCACCCAGATCCACGCGCTGCGCCGGCTGGGCATGTGGCAGGACCCGCGTGGGGTGAACCTGCTCGACGGCGGCGCCCCGTTCTACGACACGTACGAGTGCGCCGACGGCCGCTATCTGGCCGTCGGCGCGCTGGAGCCGCAGTTCTACGACGAGCTGGTCCGGCGCAGCGGGTTCCCGCTGCACCCGGACGAGGCGCTGGACCGCACCGACCCGGCGAACTGGCCGGCGCTGCGCCGGGCGTGGGCGCGTCTGTTCCGCACCCGGTCCCGGGACGAGTGGACGGCGCTGCTGGGCCAGTCGGACGCCTGCGTGGCACCGGTGCTGGACTGGCGGGAGGCGCCCGAGCACCCGCACCTGGCCTCCCGGCGCACCTTCGTGGAGCAGGGCGGGATCACCCAGCCGGCCCCGGCGCCCCGCTTCTCCGGCACGCCGACGGCGCTGCGCCGCCCGCCGCCGCAGCCCGGCGAGCACACCGACGAGCTGCTGGCCGAAGCGGGCTTCGACCCGGGCAGCGTCGCCGCCCTGCGCGCCGCCGGCGCGGTCGCCTGACCGCCGCCGGTCGCGCCGGGTCGGTCGGGGATGGGTCGCACCCCGACGTCCGACCGCCGTGCCGGGTCGCGGGACGGACGGTCGGCGGGCAGGTCGGCCGGCCCGGTCAGGAGCGGCGCAGGGTGGCGCCGGGAGCCATCGCGGGTTCCACCAGCATCCGGTAGTCGCGCGGCAGCTGGGTGGCCACGTCGTCGAACTCGCCGCCGGTGATCGCCTCGCGGAGCGTGATGAAGACCGCGCGGGCGGCGTCCCTGGCCGCCGACTCGTCGATCCCGGCCCGCACCGCGATCCGCGCGACGAACTCGGCCGCACCGAACCGGTCCGCCGACTCCGTGCGCGGCCTCGGCTTCATCACCACCTGCAACGGCTTGGGCAGCTGCGCCGCCAGGTCCAGCACCTCCCCGCCGGTCAGCCGCTCGGCGAGGGTCTCCAGCGTCGCCCGGGTCAGCGCCACCGCCTGCTCGGAGGACATGTGGGTGCGCCGGGCGACCTGGTCGACGAAGGTGTCGTAGTTCATCCGTGGCTCCTTCCGCGCCTGCGTCGGCTGCGCGTACCCGGTGCCCCGTCCACAAAACGGCGGCGGATTTCCCCGCCGGACGGCGCGTGACGGGCCGCCGGGCGGGTAACCGCCGCCGGTCGTGACCGGATCGATGCCCGGAGGAGCCGACACCATGGCGAGTTACGCCGACGTGCTGCAGTACCTGTCGAGCCTGGACTACCCGGCCGGGAAGGACGACGTGGTACGCGAGGCCGAACGCGAGGGCGCCCCGCCGGACGTGTTGCGGGCCCTGCGGGCCCTGCCACCGGTCGACTACGCCAACGGCAACGAGGTGGCCCGCTCCGCACACATCGACGCCGCGCCCGAGGTCGGCCCGTCCCAGCGGGCGGCGCAGGCCCGGGAGCGGCACCAGCGCGTCTCGCAGCACCTGCGCGGCATCTGAGCCTTGCCCGCGCCTCGGCTGACCGGCGGCGGTGCCTGCGCAGGGCGGGACCGATGACGGATGACGGTGCGCGGCCGTACGGGCACACCCCGGCCGCCCTCCAGCTCACCGTGATGGGCGTGGTCGGGCTGCTGGCCGGCGGCCTCACCGCGCTGACGGCCTCGCTGGAGCTCGCCCCCCTGGTCGGCTGGGACGCCGCCGCGCTGAGCTGGCTGCTGCTGGTCTGGCACAAGGTGTGGCCGATGGACGCGGACCGGACGGCCCGGCTGGCGGTGTACGAGGACCCGAACCGGGCGGCCCGCGACTCCCTGCTGCTCGTCGCCTGCCTGACCAGCCTGCTGGCGGTCGGCGTCGTGGTGACCCGCGCCCACCAGGGGCCCACGACGACCCTCTGGAACGTCTACAGCGGGCTGAGCGTGCTCAGCGTGCTGCTGTCCTGGCTGGTGGTGCACACCGTGTTCGCCGCCCGGTACGCGCGGATCTACTACACCGGGCCGGACGGCGGGGTGGACTTCAACCAGCCGGAGCCGCCGCGCTACTCCGACTTCGCCTACCTGGCGTTCACCGTGGGGGCGACCTTCCAGGTCTCCGACACCGCGCTCACCAGCAACGAGATGCGCCGGACGGTGCTGCGGCACTCGATGCTGTCGTACCTGTTCGGGGCGTTCGTCATCGCGGTGACGGTGAACCTGCTGGCCGGCCTGGCCAGGTGAGCGGGTAGCGGCCGGACAGGCGGGCGCCCCCGCCGCGAACCGCGACCGGGGCGCCACGCAGAACCTGACCGACGGTCGACGAGGCCCGAACCGGGCCGCGACCACCAGGCGATTGATGTACGCCCGAACCGGGCGGGCATCACTGCCGAGATCATCATACGATGCGCCATCCCCCGTTTGGAGGAATACCGGCGAACTGTGGGCCACCGCACCCCGCGCGTCAGGGGGTCAGCTCCGCGTACCGCTGCTCCAGGTCGACCCGGGCCAGCGCCCCGACCAGCCAGGCGAGCCGCTCGGACTCGCCGCTGCCGGCCAACCCGGCGAGGTCGTCGGCCGAGCGTCCCAGCCCCAGCCGGCGCGCCGCGACCAGCGCCCTGCGGTCGGCCACCGGCGCCACCTCCCGCCACAGCGCCTGCGCCTCGCGCAGGAACAGGTCGGCCACGGCGGCGTCCACGCCAGGCAGCTCGGTGAGCAGCTCGCGCTCCCGGGCCGGGTCGTGGTGCGCCACCGCGCGCAGCCGGCGCAGGTCGCCCCGGTAGCGCTCGACGACGGCCCGGGCCAGGTCGCCCAGGGTGTCGGCGAGCGCGTCGACGTCGCCGCGCTGGCCGCTGTCGCGCAGCACGCGCACCCGGTCGGCATGCAGCGAGCGGGCCAGCCGGGCGGCGCTGTCCCAGCCCGCCTCGGGCAGCGCGTGCGCGGTGTCCAGGGCGCGCCGGAAGTCGCCGCGCCGGGCCAACAGCACGGCGAGGCAGAGCACCTGGAACAGGCTCGACGGGTTGTTCGTGACCCGGAAGCCGTACTGCTCCGCGAAGCCCCGCCCGCTGCCGGCGAGCCGGCGCACCAGTCGCTTCTTGTCCTCAATGCGGGAGATGGTCGGCATGCCGGCGACTACCCATGTCGGGCCCGGCCACGCCTGCCCGAGTCAGCCGAGGACGCCGCCACTGCGGTCGCGCGCCTTGAGCCGGGTGGTGGGCAGTGCCGGGGCGGGCAACGGCGGAGCCGGGTCGTCGGCGACGACGCCGAAGCGCCGCCCGGCCATCCAGTCCTCCCGGGCGGCGGCGACCTCCTCGTGCGAGCGGCCGACGAAGTTCCACCACATCACCAGCGGCTCCTCGAAGGGTGCCCCGCCGAGCAGCAGGAGGCGGCTGCCCACCTCGCCGGTCAGGGTGAGCCCGTCCCGGCCGGTGCCGAGGTAGAGCAGCGCTCCGGGGGCGAGCGACACACCGTCGACCTCGGCGGCGCCGGACATGGCCAGCAGCGCGTACTCGAAGTCGCGGCGCAGCGGCAGCGTGGCCGGCGCGGCCCCGCGCACCTCGAGCTGCGCGCCGAGCAGCGGGGTGTGCGTCACGGCCGGCGACCGCTCGCCCTCCAGCTCGCCGACCAGCAGCGTGACGTCCAGCTCGCCGTCGCGCCAGCGGGGCAGGTCGGCGTGGTGGGCGAAATCGGCCGCGCCGGCGCGGGCCGGGTCCGGCAGCGCCACCCAGAGCTGCACGCCGTGCATCAGCGGCGGATGCCGATCAGGCGACCGTTCGGAGTGCGCGATGCCGTGCCCGGAGGTCATCACGTTGAGCTGGCCGGGGCGGATCGGCTGCACGTTGCCGAGGCTGTCCCGGTGCAGGATCTCCCCGTCCAGCAGCCACGTCACCGTCTGGAGGCCGGTGTGTGGGTGCGGAGGCACCTCCATGCCGGGCCGCTCGGCCACGTCGTCCGGGCCGAAGTGGTCCACGAAGCACCAGGCCCCGACCATCCGCCGCTGGCGCTGCGGCAGCAGCCGCCGCACCGTCGTGTAGCGGCCCAGCGGCACGTCGTGGCCCGGCAGCAGGACGCTGCCGGGATCGGCCGTGGCCACGCCGGGCGGGCGGGTCTGCGCGGGCATTCTCTCGGTACGCTCCACCAGCCCGACTGTACGCCGGGCACCGTGCCGGCTCCGGACGGCCACTCCCCGGCCTCGACGCGACGATGTCCTGCCGCGACGCCTTGCCCGTCACCTGCCGGGGCCGACGAGGGAGTCCGCGTCCGGCCCCACCCGATCACCGCCCCGCTGGCGGCAGAGATGCCGAAACGCCGCTGGCCGGCACCCCCGATCGGGGTACCGGTCAGCGGCATCATGCAACTGTCGTCAGCTGTTCCAGTGCTTGGCGACCAGGTCGGCGGCCTGCTGCTCCCACTGGGCGTAGTGGTCCGGGTACGCCGACACCTGCACCGTCTGCGCGGCCTCGGTCAGCGGCATGTCCTGCCACCCGTCGACCTGCTTCAGACCCTTCAGGAACGCCGTGGTCGAGTACTCCGGGTCGGTGATCTGCTCGACCGTGCCCCAACCGCTCGACGGGCGCTGCTGGAACAGGCCCAGCGA